>NZ_KE137292.1:755502-883318 GCF_000408805.1 Escherichia sp. KTE159 | reverse complement strand
AGTGCAATTCTCGGGTAGGCCTGATAAGCGTAGCGCATCAGGCAATCTAACATTTGTCATCTGTCTCATACTCCCCCGCTTCTCGCGGGGGAGCTTTCTGTTATTTCACTGCCTCATTCAACACGCTATCAAACTTATCCATCGGGCAAAATCCGTTGGCATCTATCGGGCAGCCGGTAAGTTCCAGCGTCACGCGCTGAGCAGGTGCTTGCAGGGTTAAGGCGTCGGCATTACGCAACTGCTGCGAACTCTGGTACACATACTCGATTTTCATCAAATCACGATTGGCTTTGCTGTCATGCCAACGCTGGAAGACAATCTTGCCACCAATGGGCGTACGTTCATTCTGGTCATGCAGTTGATACGGTTTGAAATCCAGCGCAGTGAGTAGCGAGGCAATGTTAGAGTCGTGTCCTACCAACACCGTAATCTTCGGCGCACTGGCGCGATCGGTGACCAGGGCTTTGTCGATGTAGCTCACCAGCGGTTTCGCGACATTGCGCGCCACTTCCGGTGAAGTAAACAGGCTATCCTGGTAACCGTTTTTCAGTTTCGACAACACCTTCCACTGTTGATCTGATTTGATCTCTCCCCAGGCCACCTGATCCATCGGGAAACCTTCGTAGTATTGCAAAGTAAACGCATCCACCAGCGAGTTGCCCACCTTCAACGGCCCGGAAACGCCCGGCTCTTGTTGATATTTCGCGCTAAAAGTATTTTTGCCATCCACCAGTGAACACTGCTGTTTTTCTTTACAGGCCGGAGAATCTTTATAGTTAACGATTTTTTCCAGTAGCTGGTAGCTGTCGGTAAGCTGGAGTTTACTCAACTCTTTTTCCATTGCTGCCACTGCCTGCTCGCTGAATGCAGTGGAATCATCGGTGATTACCGGGTTAAAGGTTGGGTCCATCGTGCCCATTTTTTCCTGATGATGAACAGGAATATCACACCCCGGGAATGCGCCAGTAATAAAGAACTGCGCAGTGGCGACGGTACGTTGCAGGCTGTTCGCGTAGGCGTAAACGGTGTCCGGTGGCGGACATTCGCCCGATTTCACCATCCCCTGCTCTGCCAGCCATTCACGCATGTAATGGCCCATATACACTTCCAGCACGCCGCCTTTGGTGGTGAGTTGCCCTCCGGGGACATCCCATTGCGGCCATTTATTCGGCGTGGACTGCTCAAGCACGCTGCCATTATTTGCCAGCGGCGCACGTAAGTTATGACGGCTCATGAGTAGCACTTGCTGTAGCTGATAGCCTTCCGGCACTGTCTGTGCCTGAGCATTCGAAGAGAGTAAAACCATTCCAGCCACGGCCGCAGCGATTAGCGTTTTTTTCATTCCCATCACCTCTTTAGTTATCAATCAATTAAGAGTGTGACAGAAATATGGCATTTTTCCGGGAACCGGTTCGCAATTTAGCAGATGACGAGGCGGGAAACCGTCAGGCGATAACGGACAGTAGCTGCGCTATCGCCTGGTTTGTATCGTTAAACTAATATCTGAAACAGCACGGCAAAAAGAATGATATTGGCAATGACAATGGCCCAACCGTTATAAAGCATATATTTCAGGTGAGTAGATTGTGCCAGCCCCATTTGGCCAAACATATCCGATGAAGGGAAAGGCCCAAACCAGTCCACTTGCGATGAAGCTAACAATACCGCCGTTGTACCCTGTGGCGGTACACCTGCAGCCATCAACATCGGGCCAAATATTTTGTGCGTAAAAGTCATCTGAGCCACTGCGGCACCAGGCACATGACCGATAATGTTAAAGGCAAAAATACAGAAGCAAAGCCATGCCGGAGATATCCCGGTTAACAGGGGTTGGGTATATTCGAGCAACCCCTGATACGCCTGTAGGCTATCCATAAGTTCCAGAATCGGGTTATACAGCCAGTAGAGCAGAAACATCCACACCAGCCTGCCACACCCTTTATACAGCGCCTGCAAGATCCTGGTTGGACTTAACCCTCCCACCAGCCCGGTGACCAGAGCCACCAACAACATAACGATAATGGCAAAACTAAAACCTGCTTTTATCACTACGCCAATAACCGCCATAACAATAATGGTTGCTGCAAATGCCAGGGCGCTGAGCTTGCGACGGCGATCGCGTGCGGGATCTTCTTCTTCCTGCGTTTTCTCTGAAAGATCGACGTCGTAATGAAATTTTCCTTCCGTCATCTTCTGAATTCGCCCGGCCATGATCCAGCCTGCGAATAACGTCACGGCGCTCATTGGTAACCCGACGTACATCAGATATTGCGGATAAGTCAGGCCGCCGAGTTGTAAAATCGTCACTGTGCTGGGGGTAAAAGGCCCGGTAAACAATCCCACTGACCCCGCCGTCATCATCAGTGCCGCCACCGTGGGAGGTGTAAGCCGTACTGCTGCTGCCACAGGAATAATCACCGCAACAATAATGGCATTGCCACCCGCCATAGTGCCCAGCGCGCCACAGATGAGAATGGAAGAGATGACGATGCCAAATTTGACCCGTGTCTGGCTGGAAAGTCCGATCCGATGTACCACAAATTTGACCAGTTCAACGGCCGCTCCGGTACGTGTTGCCACTTCACCGACGCCTGCGCCAAGCATAATGATCAGTCCAACAGTGGCGATAAACGATCCTGTCGATTTTGCCAGCATGGTGCCCATTTCTGGTAAACCGGTGGAAGTCATTATCATCGCAATAATAATGGATGAAATAACCGCCAGAACAATATCGACGCCTATCAACGAGAGCACCGCTAACGCCACCAACGGTGTGAAACCCAGCAGTCCGAGTTCATTACCTGGACGCCCCTGACACCAGAACGCTGTCAATAAAAAAATAACCAACAGTAAGCCAATAATGACATTCTTTTTGGTGATATTTTGTCTGGTTAGCAAACCACCAGCGAGCATTGAGTCACTCATATAACTCCTTAACCCCATCGAATCGACCGTCAATATCAGCCGATGTATTTGGACAGCTCAGAAAATATCCCCCCTCGTTATTATTGTTGGCAAAATGCACTGAGGGTTTGTCCGGGTACTACAGGTATTATTCTGAGTTCGTAATTAACCCCTTTTAGGTGGGCAAATAACGCATTGTTACCAGAACAGGCGTTACAGATTAAATTTATGTTAACTTGGTGTTACCATGAAATGACTTTTTATCTATCGTCTATAACTCTGGGTTAACTCTTAATGAAACTGCGCCACCTGGAAATCTTCTATGCCGTGATGACATGCGGAACACTTTCACGTGCAGCGGAATCGCTGAATATTTCCCAACCGGCCGCCAGTAAAGCGTTAAAAAACGCTGAACAAAAACTCGGTTTTCAGCTCTTTCAGCGAGTTCGTGGCAAGCTTCTTCCAACCAGCGAAGCGATCACACTTTTTGAAAAAGCGCAGTCGATTTATCACGAACTCGATAACCTGCGACTGCTGGCCGATAACCTGACGCGAGATCCCCGAGCCAGAATAGCCCTGGGATGCCTGCCAAGCCTGGGGTTAAGCCTGGTGCCCGAAATAGTCACTGCGTTTTACCAGCAGAATGCAAATCTGGTAATGACACTGACGACAGAGCACACTGAAACGTTGGTTAAAAAACTTGATCTGCGTGAGATTGATCTGGCCCTGACGCTACAGCCGATTCAACAGGGGGAGATTATGACGACACTGATAGCCGAAGTTCCGCTGGTTTATATCGACCGGGACTATCGCCAGGGCGCGGTAGAAATAGACAAGATTGACCAACAACGCTGGATTTCTCCTGGCCCACATTCCCTTTCCAATGCCATAGCCAAACGGCGTGATTTTTTGACAACGCGCCTGAATGTCCAGACCTATTACATGGCGACTGAATTTGTAAAACGAGGAATGGGATGCAGTATTACCGATATTTTCTCTGCCCGTCATAACCTCCCGGCAGAAACAATTCACCCCATCGAACCACCAATGAAAATTGATCTTTGTTTGCTACGTCGTGCCGACGTGTCACTTAGCCCCATTACACAAAAATTTGTTGATTTCCTCTGCCAGCAATTACGTCAGCAACTGCGAGCCATTAACCTTGAGTTATACCCTGAAAATAAAAAGTCAATTGCTCCTCAGGCCTAAATGTTTTGACATAACCCCAACGCATTTATTAGCGGTGGATATCTCAGGTGATGAAAAAACGCATTGTAGTTATTGGCGGCGGGGTCATTGGTCTGGCGACAGCATGGGTCCTGGTAAAACAGGGCCATCAGGTACAATTGTTAGAACGCAACAGCCAGGCAGGCGTCGCCACCAGTTTCGCTAACGGTGGGCAACTCAGTTATCGTTACGTTGCCCCTCTGGCGGATAAAGGCGTACCGATGCAGGGGCTTAAATGGATGGGGAAAAGTGACTCTCCACTGAATATGCGTTTGCGCATGTCATTAAGTCAGTGGCGCTGGTTGCTGGCGTTTTTACTGGCCTGCAATAACCGGACAAATAAACTCAATGGCGATCATATTTTACGCTTATCACTATTAAGTCGTCAGGTAATGGAAGCGTGGTTGCTGGAGGATAATCTTGATGATTTCCACTGGCGCCGTTCTGGCAAACTGATTATTCATCGCCGCCAGCAAGATTTAGCCAAAGCGGCAAAAGGCATTAATCCGCATTTTCAACAGACTCTATTACGCGAAGAGTGCGTTCATCTTGAACCCGCACTAAAACATATTGGTAATTCCCTGTGCGGTGGTATTTATTCTCCCGGCGATGAAACGGCGGACTGCTATAAGTTCTGCCAGGCATTACTTGCCAAACTTAATGCCAGCGCGAATTTTTCGCTACAGACCGGTTGTGAAGTTTTGCAGTTGAATAAAAAAGGTGAGCGCATAGTCTCCATTACCACCAGTACAGGAACGCTGATTGCTGATGATTATGTCGTTGCCGCCGGAAATGGCAGCACACATTTACTTACCGAAACCGGGATTCACGTACCGCTTTGCGGTCTGAAAGGTTACAGTCTGACACTCCCTTTCCCACAAAAAATGGGGATCGCACCGCAAATCAGTGTCACCGACTATGGTCATAAAATTGTCTATGCCCGACTCGGTGACCGGTTGCGTATCGCCGCCATGGTCGATATTGGCTATGACGGTAATGAACTGCGCCCTGAACGCATTGATGCCTTAAAACAGATCGTAGCCTCCAGTTTTCCGCAACTGCAAGGTATCGATGATGCCGAATTATGGACAGGTATGCGTCCATCCACTCCTGCGGGTCCGCCACTATTAGGACGGGCGAAGTATCAAAATCTCTGGATGAATCTTGGTCAGGGCAGTCTGGGCTTCACGCTGGCGGCAGGTAGTGCTGTGGTGTTAGGCGCTCTGCTGTCGGGCGAAGATCCTGCAATTTCACTTGATGGACTGACATGGAGCCAATCAGCTTGAATATCAAACGTAATAACCCACAGCCGCGTCTGGCCGCCAGCGTGGAATATGGCAACCTTGTTTTTCTCTCCGGCCAGACACCGAAAAGCAATACCCCAGACATCGCGCAACAAACGCGCGAAGTGCTGGAAAAAATCGACGAATTACTTGCAGCGGCTGGCAGTGATAAATTTCATATCTTATCCGCGCAGGTATGGATAAAAGATATTACCCGCGATTTTGCCGATTTCAACGACGTATGGGTTAGTTGGATACCAGAAGGATATAGCCCAGCCCGTGCTGCCGTACAAGCTGAGATGGCTCGCCCGGAGATTCTGGTTGAAGTGATGGTCACGGCAGTAAAAGCAAGATAAGTTCCCCGTTTTCAGCCCCCTGGCAACGTAGTCATGGGGCATCCATGAAGGGTAAACGCCCCCCTCTTTTACCTGCCAACATTCAGGCTGAAAATATCATTTTTAGTTATGTTTCGTCACAGACCTACGATTTTTTCTGATTTCCCCTACACTTAACACTGATACCTTGTCAGGGGTTTCCCTTTGTCTGTATTGATTTACGCGAGATAACGCTATGGAATTAAAGGATTATTACGCCATCATGGGCGTGAAACCGACGGACGATCTCAAGACAATCAAGACCGCCTATCGTCGACTGGCCCGCAAATACCATCCTGATGTCAGCAAAGAACCCGATGCCGAAGCCCGCTTCAAAGAGGTCGCTGAAGCCTGGGAAGTATTGAGTGATGAACAACGTCGCGCTGAATATGATCAGATGTGGCAACATCGCAACGATCCGCAATTTAACCGTCAGTTCCAGCATGGTGACGGCCAGAGTTTCAACGCCGAAGATTTTGACGATATCTTCTCATCAATTTTCGGTCAGCATGCCCGTCAGAGCCGCCAGCGCCCGGCCACACGTGGCCACGACATTGAAATCGAAGTGGCGGTATTCCTTGAAGAAACGCTTACTGAGCATAAACGTACCATCAGCTATAACCTGCCGGTTTATAACGCCTTTGGCATGATCGAACAGGAAATCCCGAAAACGCTGAATGTGAAGATCCCGGCGGGTGTCGGCAATGGTCAACGTATCCGCCTGAAAGGCCAGGGGACGCCGGGCGAAAACGGCGGTCCGAATGGCGATCTGTGGCTGGTGATTCATATTGCGCCACATCCGTTGTTTGATATTGTCGGTCAGGATCTGGAAATTGTGGTGCCGGTTAGCCCGTGGGAAGCGGCACTGGGAGCTAAAGTCACCGTTCCAACACTGAAAGAAAGCATTTTGCTGACCATCCCACCAGGCAGTCAGGCCGGACAACGATTGCGCGTTAAAGGTAAAGGTCTGGTCGGTAAAAAACAGACCGGCGACCTGTATGCGGTGCTGAAAATCGTCATGCCGCCGAAACCTGATGAAAACACTGCTGCGCTGTGGCAACAACTGGCAGACGCCCAGTCGTCTTTTGATCCACGTAAAGATTGGGGGAAAGCATAATGGCTAACGTTACGGTGACTTTTACCATTACTGAATTTTGCCTGCATACCGGCATTTCTGAAGAGGAGTTGAATGAAATTGTCGGTTTAGGCGTAGTTGAACCGCGTGAGATTCAGGAAACGACCTGGGTGTTTGACGACCATGCCGCCATTGTGGTGCAACGCGCGGTACGTCTGCGTCAGGAACTGGCGCTTGACTGGCCGGGGATCGCGGTGGCGCTAACGTTAATGGATGATATCGCACATCTGAAACAGGAAAACCGCCTGCTGCGCCAACGGCTTTCCCGGTTTGTGGCTCATCCGTGAGTTTGTTGCCTGATGCGACGCTTAACGCGTCTTATCAGGCCTACAAAGATCACTGTGCCGTAGGTCGGATAAGGCGTTCACGCCGCATCCGGCGGCTGTGCCATAATGCCTGATGCGACGCTTAACGCGTCTTATCAGGCCTACAAAGATCACTGTTCCGTAGGTCGGATAAGGCGTTCACGCCGCATCCGGCGGCTGTGCCATAATGCCTGATGCGACGCTTAACGCGTCTTATCAGGCCTACAAAGATCACTGTCCCGTAGGCCGGATAAGGCGTTCACGCCGCATCCGGCGGCTGTGCCATAATGCCTGATGCGACGCTTAACGCGTCTTACCAGGCCTACAAACGGCATTATCTGTTTTGGTTGTCGCACTCCACCAGCACCAGCAATAACTGGCTTAGTGTCGCGTAAAAACCAAAGCTGTCATACTGACGGCAACGCGTTACAAATTCCGGTAGCCATGATCGCAGCGCCGCCAGCGTTTTTTGCCGTAAGCTGTTGATTTTTTGTGTGGTAACTTTCCCTTCCCCCAGTGAAAAATGCAGATAGCTCAACAACTCAAGATAAATCGCCAGATGATCTGCCGGTTCGTTGAAGTTGCTACTGGTTTCCATGCCCGCCTCAACCAACAAGTGTTTAATCTCTTGCTCGTCCTGTTTGTAGGCCGATGCATACGGCAGCGCCGCTTGCTTGTCGGTCATCAAAAACAGGCCGCAAAAATCAGCGGCCAGTTCCAGACGGGCGTCGTTACGTACCACCAGGGCAGCAATGCTTTTCTCCAGCTCGTCCACCGCCGCAGCCAGCGGCGGTTCGCTTTTCAGCAAAGAAAACCATTCAGCCATCTCCGCACTGGCGATTTGCGTCAGTTGTTCATCGTCCAGTTCACGGGAAAACAACTGCGCCAGCCAGGCGTAGACGCAGGCAGTCTGTTGTGCCGTCAAGGAAGTCATGATTTCACCTGCGACGCCGGAACATATTCGCACTGCGCCACCATTTCGATGGGGCCGCTAAACGCCGTCACCTGATCCACTGTGCTTGTGTATTTTTCGATTTCCACCAGTGTGGTATGCGCACTGGTCGCCTGCGCCAACTGTGAGGTGCCGATGTCAATGGTCAACACATTGGGGTTACCGTATTTGCACAGCGCCCCTGGCTCGCCGTCTTTATCCGGATCGTACCATGCCCCTTCGTGAATTCGCGTCACACCGGGTGCATAACGGTCAGAAACGACTGCCCCTGCTAACACCTGACCGCGATCGTTAAAGACGCGTACCACATCACCGTGACGAATGCCGCGCGCACTGGCATCCTGCGGGCTAATAAAGACAGGCTCTTTACCCGCCACCGTATACTGCTGACGCAGAGTTTCCGACTCACATAACTGCGAGTGAAGTCGAAAATCCGGATGCACAGATTGCAAATGCAACGGATATTTCTGCGAGCCTGGCCCACCGTGGGAGCGTTCGATTTTCTCAAACCACATCGGATGCCCCTGACAATCGTCATAGTTCATGTCAGCGATGGTTTTCGAATAGATCTCAATCAGGCCGCTCGGCGTCCCCAGCGGTTCGAGATCCGGATCTTCACGGAATGCCTGGTGGCGAACAAACATCTGCGGGTGGTCAAACTCGACGTACTCTTTGTTATTCCAGAAGTCATCAAACGCTGGTAGATGAACGCCGCGTCCTTTGCCCTGTTGTACACCTTCCTGCCAGATGCGTTTCAGCCAGCCCATTTCATCCAGCCCTTCAGTAAAGGCTTCTTCACGATTAAAGCGACGGCACAGCTCGCGGAAAATATCAAAGTCGTTGCGCGCCTCAAACTGTGGCGGCACCACCTGTTTCATAGCGATAATTCCACGGTTGGAGTGGTTGCCGTACTGGTCGAGATCGTTACGCTCAAACTGCGTGGTCGCAGGTAGCACGATATCGGCAAAACGGCAGGTTGAGGTCCACTGGTTATCTATGGCGATAACCGTTTCCAGCTTACGCCAGCCTTCGATAATACGGTTGATCTGCTGATGACGATGGAATGGATTAGTTCCGGCAAAAATACACATTTTCAGCGGCGGCAGTTTTACCGATTTACCGTTCCAGTTGATCACTTTCCCTGGTTCGAGGATCGCATCGACAAAACGGGCAATCGGAATGGTGCTGCTATAACCTTTGTAGTCGCTGTTGTCGTGAACAGGCGGAATCGACGTTGAACCGGAGAAACCGCTCAGAATAACGCCTTTACGCCCCGGCGTACCTGCGCCGTTATAGTGCCAGCCAAAACCAAAGCCACCGCCCGGCAGGCCAATTTGTCCCAGCATCGCTGCCAGAACCACAACCATCCACGCCCACTGTTCACCGTGCTGCATACGCTGTACACACCAGCCAGCAATGATCTGTGTTCTGTTCGCCGCCATCTGCCGTGCCAGCGCACGAATTGTTTCGGCATCAATACCAGTCAGTTTTTCAGCCCATACGGCATCTTTCGGCTGACCGTCTTTCTCGCCCAGCAGATACGGCAGGAACTGCTCAAAGCCCACGCAGTAGTTGGTGAGGAAGTTTTTGTCGTACAGATTTTCGCTGTACAGCGTATACGCCAGCGCCAATTGCAGCGGCACATCAGTTTGCGGGTTAATCGCAATGTGCTTCACATGCTCACGCCCCAAATACTCGTGAGTTGACGTCACGATCGGATCGATGCTGATGACTTCAATTTCACCAGCAGCAACTTTCGCTTTTAGCTGCTCGTAATATTCATAAACGTCATGATCCGGGCACCACCAGTTCGCCTGCTGGTTTTTCAGCAAATCGGAGCCCCACAGCACAATGGTTTTGCTGTTCTGCAATACCAGCGGCCAGGAGGTTTGCTGTTCATACACTTCCATCGAACCAACCACACGCGGCAGGATCACCTGCGCAGCACCGGTAGAATAGTCACCACCTGTACCGACACTATTGCCATGCAGTGCAATGGCTTTCGCCAACATACCGGAAGCATTGTGGAACATCCCCGTCGATTGCCAACCGCTGGCAGTCAACAGGGCGCTCGGACCGTGCGTTTTCTGCACACGTTCCAGCTCTTCATAGAACATGTCGAGGGCTTCATCCCAGCTCACGCGCACGAAGCGGTTATCGCCACGCTGGGATGTGTCGCTCAGATGGCGCTTACGTAGCCAGTCCACGCGTACCATCGGGTAACGAATACGCGCCGCGTTGTGTACGTGATCCGGCAATCCGGCGATCATTTTCGACGGATATTTATCCAGTTCGAACGGTTTTGCCGCCACAAAGCGACCATCCTTCACCGTCGCGCGGATAGCCCCCCAGTGCGACCCGGTCAGAATGCCCTCTTTCGAGGTGACCGCCTCAGTAGCCGCTTGCGCCGCATTCACACGGCGCGGCGTTAACAGTGACGGCCCCAGCATCCCGGCGATAGTTAAGCCGCCGAGTTGCGCCAGAAAACGCCGACGTGATGCCTGAAAGAGATCGTTATTCTTCATTATTTTTCTTCCTTCTTATCGCCGTGAACCTTGCCTGCAGTGTCGGACGCATTCATTTGCAGATATTTCAGCAAGGTGCGTTCTTCACGTTTATCGAGGCTGGTAAAGCCAATCATGCCGTTGAGCGTGCCAATCCAACCGTTAGCGTCAAAGTGGGAGATTTCCGGTGCGCCGTGGCACTGATTACAGGTGCCGTTGTACAGCGAATCCGCATAAGCCCAGATTGGTTTGATGTCGTTCACCATGTCGCCTTTCTTCATCCACGCAGTGGCCTGCAACTTGCTCCACTCGGTATTGGTATCGGTCACGGTGGTTTTCTCCAGCGTTTTCACCTGCTGCTGAACATCACCACGAATCGAGGCAACAAAGATGCGTTTGCCTGGGAACTGGGTGAGTACACGCTGACGTCCGGCACTTTCCGTCCAGCCGGTAATTTCAATTTGCAGCCAGTCGCCGTCACGTTTAAGGACTTTCACTTCTGAGGCAGGCAGCAGAGAACCAGACGCCTCTTTATCGCCTTTCGCCGCATAAATCGGCTTGATATCAATGGAGTACAGCGTGTCACCACTGTCATCAGCACTGGCGCGCAGCTCGTCGAACTGCTTACGGAAACCGCTACTCATATCCGGCAACTGGTGGGCAATACCTTTATGACAGTCGATGCAGGATTGGTTATCTTTCGCTGCCACCTTCATCTGACGCGCCGCTTCCGGATGCTGCTTCGCATGATCCATCGCATCGTAGTTATGACAGGAACGGCAGGTTGCCGAGTTGTTTTCTTTCATTCGCGCCCATTCACGCTCGGCAAGTTCCGCTCGTTTGGCTTCGAATTTCTCAGGTGTATCAATGGAGTGGGCAATAAAGGTTTGGTAAATGTCGTTGCTCGCTTCCAGTTTACGCTTCACCATGCCCGGAATATCCGGCGGAATATGGCAGTCATGGCATTCGGCACGCACGCCAGAGGCGTTCTGGAAATGCACCGAGTGTTTATATTCTTCATACACCGGTTGCATACTGTGGCAACTGACACAAAATTCGGTTGTGCTGGTGACTTTGATCCCAACGTGAGGCAACACAATCAGCGCGATGCCAATTACAATCCCAATAGCGACCAGCGCCAGCACCGACCAACGAGCACTGGGTCGGCGTAGCGCATTCCAGAGTTTCCGCATAATAGCCCCTGTAAAATTAAGGTTTAGTGAAGTGATCTTAATGAGCAAATATGAACAGCGGCACTGGTCAGGATGAACGGCTTACGGCAAAATATGAACAGATATGAACAGAATGAGTAATCCCCCCTGATGCCACATCATATTGTTATTGTTGAAGATGAGCCGATTACCCAGGCACGCTTACAAACCTACTTTACCCAAGAGGGGTATACCGTTTCCGTTACGGCGAGCGGTGCCGGGCTGCGGGAAATTATGCAGAATCAGCCGGTCGATTTAATTCTGTTGGATATTAATTTACCTGATGAAAATGGCCTGATGTTAACCCGCGCGTTGCGGGAACGTTCGACGGTAGGCATTATTCTGGTTACCGGACGCAGCGATCAGATTGACCGCATTGTCGGGCTGGAGATGGGCGCGGACGATTACGTAACCAAGCCGCTGGAATTGCGCGAACTGGTGGTGCGGGTGAAAAATCTGCTCTGGCGCATCGACCTCGCGCGGCAGGTGCAACCACTTACTCAGGACAACTGTTATTGCTTTGCTGGTTATTGCCTAAATGTGTCGCGCCATACGCTGGAGCTGGATGGCGAGCCGATTAAACTGACCCGCGCAGAGTATGAAATGTTGGTGGCGTTTGTGACCAATCCCGGCAAAATTCTCAGTCGCGAACGTCTGCTGCGTATGCTCTCTGCCCGTCGGGTGGAAAACCCCGACCTGCGTACCGTCGATGTGTTAATTCGTCGTTTACGCCATAAACTCAGCGCGGATTTACTGGTGACTCAACATGGCGAGGGCTATTTCCTAGCCGCTGATGTGTGCTGATAAAAATAGACCGGACGAAATCCTCCTGGCGACAGCGAGCGGCGAATATGTTTACGGTCGGCATTTTTCGGCGTCAGGATTAAAATCGGTGGGCTGATATTATCAGACACCGATTGTCCCTGTAATTGTCTGATAGCCTGCTCAACAGCCAGTTCCCCCTGCCAGACCATTTGATCGCTGGCAGCCATAATAACTCTTCCCCGCTTCAGGCCACGATAAACCTGGTGTGAAAGATAAAATGACACTACGGTGAGCGGCGTTTTCAGGTTGCGCCCTTCGCCCATCGCCGCCTCTGCGGCAATGGCCGTTCCGGCAACAACGTCGATTTCTGGATGACGCTCCAGCATCTCCTGCAACAGGTTACGCTGGATTTCAATATCGTTATCTCCGAGCGCAATATCAACAATACGCACCGGGCTTCCGGCAATGGCTGCGCGGAACCCCGCTACCATCTCCTTACTACCCCCGGCGTTGTCCGGGCCGGGCATCAACAATACATTGAGAGGTTTTCCGTTGCTCCATTGCACCAGATACCGCCCCGGCTGATAGCCCATCTGAAACCAGGGCACGCCAACGCGGCTTGTTACCTGTGAGTCGTCAATGGCATTCACCAGCTCGATCACTGGCAGACTTTCTACCTGCTTTTGCAATTCGGGAAATGACGTCGTGCTGCTACCGAGCAAAATCGCTTCTGCGCCCCATTGTTTACACTGCTCAATTTGCGCCTGCTGAGTAGCCAACTGACCGTAGCCACCGGCCTCCAGCACTTTTAAATCCACACCATAGCGGCGGGCTGCTTTCTGCATACCATAGTTCAACGATAACCAGTATGAATCCTTCAGACTGGGATAGAGCGCACACAATTTCCATGAGCGTTTGACTTTAAGTGATGTAACAGGCTGCTCCGTAAAATGTTGCGCATCATGCCAGCGCAACAGGTTATCGCCCGCAAAAACGGGTAACACGAAAAAGGGAAGAAGTAACAAAAGCAGTATGCGCATGATAGCCTCATCAATAATAAGGCTTTATGCTAGATGCATTCCACTTTGCGACTCAACCTTTTTCACCTAAAGTGCACCAACTGTGAATTTAACCCTGACCCGAAGACTCTGGATGGGCTTTGCCCTGATGGCGTTGCTAACCCTGACCAGTACTCTGGTGGGATGGTACAACCTGCGTTTTGTCAGCCAGGTAGAAAAAGCCAATACTCAGGCATTGATTCCTACCATGAATATGGCGCGTCAGTTGAGCGAAGCCAGCGCCTGGGAACTTTTCGCCGCGCAGAACCTGACCAGTGCCGATAACGAAAAGATGTGGCAGGCACAGGGGCGAATGCTCACCGCGCAAAGCCTGAAGATTAACGCGTTGTTGCAAGCGTTACGGGAACAAGGTTTCGACACCTCTGCGATTGAACAACAGGAGCAGGAGATCTCCCGTTCGTTACGTCAGCAAGGCGAACTGGTGGGGCAGCGTTTGCAACTGCGCCAGCAACAGCAACAACTCAGTCAGCAAATTGTCGCTGCCGCTGATGCGATCGCACGTATGGCGCAAGGTCAGGCGAATAACGCTGCGACCTCTGCCGGAGCCACTCAAGCCGGGATTTATGATTTGATCGAACGTCATCAACACCAGGCTGCCGAAAGTGCGCTCGATCGGCTGATTGATATCGATCTTGAGTACGTTAACCAAATGAATGAACTGCGTCTCAGCGCCCTGCGGGTGCAGCAAATGGTGATGACTCTGAGGCTGGAGCAGATCCAGAAAGATGCACCAACGTTGGAAAATCAACTCAATAATGCAGTGAAAATTCTACAACGTCGGCAAATTCGCATTGAAGATCCGGGTGTGCGCACACGGGTGGCACAATCCTTAGAAATCATTCATCGTTATAGCGATTTACTGGCGCTTTATCAGCAGGACAATGAAATCAGCAATCGTCTGCAAACTCTCGCCCAAAATAACATCGCCCAGTTCGCACAGTTTAGTAGCGAAGTCAGCCAACTGGTTGACACTATTGAGCAACGCAACCAAAGTGGACTCACTCATCTGGAAAAAGCCAGTGAACGAGGGCAATACAGCTTGCTACTCCTGGGCGTTGTTTCCCTTTGCTCTTTGATTCTGATCCTCTGGCGCGTGGTTTATCGTTCAGTCACGCGCCCACTTGCCGAACAAACGCAGGCACTGCAACGCCTGCTGGACGGCGATATCGACTCCCCTTTCCCGGAAACCGCTGGCGTGCGGGAGCTGGATACCATCGGGCGGCTGATGGATGCTTTTCGCAGTAGTGTTCATGCGCTTAATCGCCACCGCGAACAACTGGCAGCGCAGGTCAAAGCGCGCACTGCCGAATTGCAGGAACTGGTAGTAGAACACCGGCTGGCACGGGCAGAAGCAGAAAAAGCCAGTCAGGCAAAATCGGCGTTTCTGGCGGCAATGAGCCATGAGATCCGCACTCCGCTGTACGGCATTCTCGGCACCGCTCAACTGCTGGCGGATAACCCGGCGCTTAACGCCCAGCGTGATGACTTGCGGGCAATTACCGATTCTGGCGAATCATTGCTGACCATCCTTAACGATATTCTCGATTATTCGGCTATCGAAGCAGGTGGCAAGAATGTCTCGGTCAGCGATGAACCGTATGAACCACGCCCGCTGCTGGAAAGTACCCTGCAATTAATGAGCGGGCGGGTGAAAGGTCGTCCGATTCGACTGGCAACGGAAATTGCCGACGATGTACCGACCGCGTTAATGGGTGATCCGCGACGTATTCGCCAGGTTATTACCAATTTGTTGAGTAATGCCCTGCGTTTCACTGACGAGGGGCAGATTGTCCTGCGTAGCCGCACTGATGGCGAACAATGGCTGGTCGAAGTGGAAGACAGCGGCTGTGGTATTGATCCCGCGAAACTGGCTGATATCTTCCAGCCATTTGTTCAGGTGAGTGGTAAACGCGGCGGCAGTGGACTGGGGTTGACGATCAGTACCAGCCTGGCCCAGGCGATGGGCGGCGAACTGATCGCCACAAGCACGCCGGGGGTTGGAAGCTGTTTTTGCTTACGGTTACCGTTACGCGTTGCCACCGCGCCAGCACCTAAAATAGTCAATCAGGCGGTGCATCTGGATGGTTTACGCTTGCTGTTAATTGAAGATAACCCGCTAACGCAGCGTATTACCATCGAGATACTGAACACCAGTGGTGCTCAGGTCACTGCCGTTGGAAATGCCACGCAGGCTTTAGAGACGCTGCAAAATAGTGAATCGTTTGCTGCCGCGCTGGTGGATTTTGATCTGCCGGATATCGACGGCATTACACTTGCCAGGCAACTTTCGCTGCAATATCCGTCGCTGGTTTTGATTGGCTTTAGCGCCCATGTCATCGACGAAACGTTGCGCCAGCGTACCAGTTCGCTATTTCGCGGAATTATCCCTAAACCGGTGCCGCGTGAAGTGCTCGGTCAGTTACTGGCGCACTATCTCCACCAGCAAAAAAATAACGATCAGCCGCTGGATGTATCGCAACTCAATGAAGATGCACAGTTAATGGGAGCGGATAAGATCCACGAATGGCTGACATTATTTAAACAACATACCCTGCCGCTTCTTGATGAAATAGATACTGCTCGCGCCAGACACGACAGCGAGAAAATCAAACGCGCTGCACACCAGCTAAAAAGTAGTTGCGCCAGTCTGGGAATGCGCAGTGCCAGCCAGTTGTGCGGGCAACTTGAGCGGGAACCATTAGCCGCTCTCCTGCCGCGCGAAGAAATTACACGCAGTATCGCGGCTCTGGAAGAGTGGTTGAATAAGAAAGACCTGAACGCGATTTGAATCAATATCAGCCAGATAAGAAGACTTAGAATAGTAGCATTTAGCATGCAACTTAATGGACTGGCAAAATCATGGCTGAGAAAAAAAGAATCCGCTGGCAGCGGCGGCCAGGCACAACGGGCGGTAAATTACCGTGGAATGACTGGCGCAATGCCACGACCTGGCGTAAAGCGACGCAATTATTACTGCTGGCAATCAATATTTATATTGCCATCACCTTCTGGTATTGGGTGCGCTATTACGAAACGGCAGGTAGTACGCCTTTTATCGCAAGGCCAGGTGGTATTGAAGGCTGGCTCCCTATTGCCGGTCTGATGAATCTGAAATACAGCCTTGAAACAGGCCAGTTACCTTCCGTGCACGCCGCCGCGATGCTGTTGCTGGTCGCTTTTATCATTATCAGCTTGCTGCTGAAAAAAGCCTTTTGCTCGTGGCTATGCCCGGTTGGTACGCTATCTGAGTTAATTGGCGATCTGGGGAAAAAACTGTTTGGTCGGCAATTTGCCCTTCCTCTCTGGCTGGATATTCCTCTGCGTGCGGTGAAATATCTGCTGTTGAGTTTTTTTCTCTATATCGCGTTATTCATGCCCGCTCAGGCGATTCACTATTTTATGCTATCGCCCTACAGCGTGGTGATGGATGTTAAAATGCTCGATTTCTTTCGTCATATGGGGACAGCGACGTTAATCAGCGTGATCGTTTTGCTGATTGCCAGCCTGTTTATTCGCCATGCCTGGTGTCGTTATCTCTGCCCGTATGGCGCGTTAATGGGACTGGTTTCGCTATTATCGCCGTTTAAGATTCGTCGCAATGCCGAAAGTTGTATCGACTGCGGCAAATGCGCAAATAATTGTCCGTCACGGATCCCTGTCGATAAATTAATCCAGGTTAGAACGGTGGAATGTACCGGCTGTATGACCTGCATCGAGTCATGCCCGGTCGCCTCAACATTAACTTTTTCGCTGCGAAACCCCGCGATAAATAAAAAAGCTTTTGCGTTATCTGGCTGGCTAATAACACTACTGATATTGGGAATTATGTTCGCGGTGATTGGTTACGCGATGTATGCAGGTGTATGGCAAAGCCCGGTGCCAGAGGAATTGTACCGACGCTTAATTCCACGGGCGGCAATGATTGGTCATTAACAGAGTGACAAGCGGAACATCACCTCGTGCTGGGGTGATGTCCACAAAATCACATTATTTGGATTTTGACGTCATAGCCTTCAAGCCCGGTCATTTTCTCCCGCGCGGTGAAGCGAATTTCAGAGACTTCTTTCCCTGTGCTCTTGTTTAACTCGGTGATTTTTTGCGCAATAAAGTCGGAGATTTCTGTTTCGGCTTGTTTTTTTAGCTCTTCAATATTCACTGTTAACCTCTTCTGGTCTTAAAAGGCAGCAACACGCCAGTAAGGTGTTGGTTCCCTGTTCAGGTAACAAAAGTTATAAGCTATCTGCCTGAAAGATTCAATAATCAGTAGGTTATCGCTCAATATGCATACAGGGATGAGTGCAAACAGAAGATATAAAAAAGGCTCCGCGAGGGAGCCTGATATTATTTTGTGAAATCCAGTGGCGCATGGTCTGTGCGTATTTGTAAAGCAACGTTATCAAAGGTGATCATCGTCGATTTACAGAAAATACACTTAGCTCCCAAAGGATTTCGCTCCGTCACATCGAATGCCGATGTGCGGTACTGTGAACCATGACAACATGGACAGCGGAAATGGAGATGTTGAGTAATAACGGCAACCTTAGAGCGCAACAACGTTCGCTGCCGAGGGACCACGTTGCCCCTGCTCAATAGAAAATTCGACTTTCTGATTTTCATTCAGAGTGCGGAATTCATTGCTCTGGATGGCGGTGAAATGAACGAAGACGTCCTTGCTGCCATCATCAGGAGTGATAAAGCCAAAACCTTTATCTGCGTTAAACCATTTTACTAAACCAGTCATTTTATTAGACATATTTTACTTCCTTCATTTTGGGCCTTTCGGCAAACAGGGCTTTAATACAGAAACTACTTAGTGTTCAGGAGAGAGACTCAAAAGAAGGGGATAATGCCTGATAATGAGAACTGCTTTAGTAAACTACTTTGTATGCTGTCTGTCTTTCAAACCGACGCAGCTATTAACGCATGATACACATAATTAAGCAAATTTATTTTAGCCGTCCGGCGGTCTTAAATATCGCTGGCTTTATTTTTTTAAAACCGTATAGTGCAGCGCAGTATTTTTAGTAAGGAATTTGTTTGTCCCGTAAAATGACAGGAATTGTCAAAACCTTTGATCGCAAAAGCGGCAAAGGATTCATCATCCCCTCCGACGGTCGTAAAGAAGTCCAGGTCCATATTTCCGCATTCAGCCCCCGCGACGCAGAAGTACTTATACCAGGGTTACGCGTAGAGTTTTGCCGCGTTAATGGCCTGCGTGGACCAACAGCGGCAAATGTTTATTTATCCTGATATAAACTGCAGGCCGGAATACGCGCTTCATTCACGATTTGCGTAAAATCCGCCAGTGAACACATGCCCTGCGCGTTTCTTTCTTCACACTCGGCCAACGTCAACTTCACTTCCCCTGGCGGCGTATCAAGCGACAGACGGGCTTTATCACGCATCTGCTGCAAGGTCTGGAATACCAGCGAAACCTGAATCCACTGACTGTTATCACTTAGCCGCCGCCAGCGTTCAAATACCAGTTCACCTCCCGGCGGGGTGTTATCCGGTTGGCCCGGCAGCGTCCAGTTAAGTCCCAGTGCCCCACCTAAATTCGCCAGGTTAGTATCATGCCCGGCAATAAACAGCAGCGAAGTCGGTAGCGTAACACCATAGCTCTGCCTTTGCGGATTATGTGGCGTCAGCGCCGTCAGGAGCAAATCCAACAGGGGCGTGGCACGGCTACGGGCCACTTCTGGGGTACGTTGCAGCAGATAAAACTGCGCATTATGCAGACTCAGCAAGGTGTTCCACTGGTGTGAATCAGTAATTCGTCCCCAACCAGGCTCCGGCATTCCCTGTGCCTGCTGCAGGAGAAATATCTCCGTCAGCATTGATGCCAGACTCACCGCACCGGTTAATGAAACGTTATCGGTACTTACTTTCAGTTCAGACGGCAATACTTGCGTCAATGAACAACTTTCGTCTTGTTTCTCTCGTTTGAGGCACAGACTTGATTGCGGGAAATTAAGCACCCGCTCCAGTTCGTGAAATGCCGTTTGCCGATGATCAGTAAAGTTAGTGATCGAGCCGCCTGCCCTGTTAAGAATAGCTTCAGTCACGTTCGCTTTATCCAGTTGGCAGACACCGGTTTTCAGCGGATTAAATAGCGGATCGGGACTGGCGGTGTCTGACCGGGTATGTACGGTTATTGCACAATTGGGAGCCAGCCCGGCGGCAAAGGCTTCGCCTGTTTTACGGGTGCGTTCGTCGACATCAGCAATAATCGCCACCTGACCTGGTTTCGGACAGCCATTTTTTGCCAGCAAACCGTCAGTCACCAGACGCTGGCGTTGGTAATGTCCGAGATAAGAGATCAGCTCACCGCCTCGTGGTGTCAGCCAACCCAGTTTCACCGGCCAACCTGGCCATGTGTCTGGAGTAATTTCCTGCATGAGTTGCGTAGATTTAGTGGGGGCACGCACGCCATGACGGCTGACAATCACCACACTCTCCAATTTCAGTTCCGGCTCACTCTGAGCGTATGCAGGTAGTGGTGTTAACGGAAGCAGAAGAGAAAAAAAGGGGAGCAATATCGCTTTCATCGCCAGGTTTCCGTTTTTCATGTTTCGCATTATTGCCGGATACGACGCTGACGCTTCTTCTCCGGCCTATGTTCGTTGTGCGTCAAATCAACCTTTTAGACGCGGTTCCAGCCACACCAACACCACGGTGGAGAGTGAACACATCAACAAAATGCCGACGAACCACAATAAATACCACATTGTTCATCCCTCCTTAGTACAGCTCATGATCGTGATGGCGGAGAGTTTCAGTTGTCATACGCCCCCACATTTTGTAGTAGCTCCACACAGTGTAGAGCAACACAATAGGCAAAAATATCAGCACAATTACTAACATAATGCTCAACGTCAGTTGACTGGAGGTGCTATCCCACAGCGTCAGGCTGGAGCTCGGGCTGATGTTCGAAGGCATAACAAATGGAAACAGCGTGATGCCTGCCGTGAAAATCACGCCAAATTGCATCAATGACGCCAGCAGAAATCCCCAACCGGGGCGACCACGATAAATCGCCATCACCGTCAGCAACGGGCAGAAGAAACCCAGCAGCGGGAAGATCCACAATACCGGCGATTCAACAAAATTATTCATCCAGGCACCAGGCAATACCGCAACCAGTTTCATTAACGGATTGGATGGACCGTTAACATCCTGAGCGAGCAATACGAAGCCATCAATACCAACCCACAGCCAGTACCCCGCCAGCAAAAAGCAGAGCATCACCAGCAGAGCCGCGCGTTTGGTCGCCAGTTGCGAACGCAGGTGAATAGCACCGACTGTTTTTAGTTGCAGCCAGACGCCCCCTTGCAAAATCACCATTCCAAGACTGAGCAAACCGCACAGTAGAGGGAATGGCGTCAGCAATTGCCAGAAGCTACCGAGGTACTCCACGCGTAATTGCGGCGTGAAAGCAAACGGCACGCCGAGTAACAAATTGCCAAACGCGATACCGAAGACGACCGGCGGTATCAGACTACCGATGACCAGCCCGGCATCCCACATTTTACGCCAGCGTGCATCCGCGATTTTTCCGCGATAATCAAAGGCCAGCGGGCGGAAGAACAGCGAGCACAGCACCAGGATCATCGCCACATAAAATCCAGAAAACGCAGCGGCGTAAACTCTGGGCCAGGCGGCAAATAATGCCCCTCCCGCGAGGATTAACCAGACCTGGTTGCCTTCCCAGTGTGCGCCAACACTGTTAATCACTATCCGGCGTTCATCATCATCACGCGCCACCAGCGGCAGCAGGCAACCGATCCCCATGTCAAATCCGTCGGAGATCATAAAGACCACCAGAATCACGCCAATCAGTAGCCACCAGATGAAGCGCAATGTTTCATAATCAAACATGATTCTCTCCTTTACCCCTGCTGCTGCGTCGGTTGTTCACTCTGCATCGCGCTTGGCCCCAGACGGGCATATTTCTGCATCAGGTAGACTTCAGCGATTAAGAACAGGGTGTAAAGCCCTACTATCATGATCAGTGAAAAAGCCAGTTGTCCTGTGGTTAAGGCAGAGTGCGCGGAGTATGTTGGCAAAATGTCCTGAATCGCCCACGGCTGACGGCCAAACTCGGTCATAAACCACCCTGCTTCAATGGCAATCCACGGCAGCGGCAAACTCCAGAGCACCATTTTCAGCACCCAACGATGCTGGTCGATTTTGCCGCGCAGCGTCTGAACGAGCGCAATCAGCATTACCAGTAACAACAGCGAACCGCAGCCCACCATGATGCGGAAACTCCAGAACACCGGCGCAACTTGTGGAATAGCACCGCGCATAGCCGCCTGATACTGCGCAGGTGTGACATGATTCATATCCGGCGCATAGCGGGAGAGCAACATGCCATAACCGAGATCGTTTTCCAGCTCATGAAATGCTTGCAGTACATGCGGCTCGCGGTTGCCTTGCGAAATCTCCTGCATCAGCAGCCAGGCCATACGCCCGCGTTGCAATCGTGGATAAGTTTCAGCCATCAAATTTTTCAACCCTGGTACAGGCTTATCTAATGAGTGAGTGGCGAGGATCCCTAACAGCGCAGGGATTTTGATGGCAAAAGCGTTACGCTCTTGATCCTGTTCCGGCCAGGCAATGAGATGGAACGGCGCAGGTGCCGGTTCGGTTTGCCACTCCCCTTCCATTGCCGCCAGTTTTACCGGCTGAACGCGTGCGACTTCATAAGCAGAACTGTCTCCAAGTTGCAGCGTGCCGATTATCGCCAGTGTGCCAAAGACCGAACCGATAGCAAACGAACGTAAAGCGACATCACGCTCCCGTCCGCGCAGTAAGTACCAGGCGCTGATCGCCATAATGAACATCGCCCCGGTCACATAACCTGCCATCACCGTATGGACAAATTTCACCTGGCTGACGGGGTTAAAGACCAGATCGCTGAAACTGGTCATCTCCATACGCAAGGTGTCGATATCGAAATGCGCGCCGGTCGGAAACTGCATCCACCCATTGGCATTCAAAATCCACAATGCGGAGATATTGGAACCAAATGCCACCAGCCAGGTGACCAGCAGGTGCTGGTATTTATTCAGCCGTTGCCAGCCAAAGAAGAACAGACCGACAAAGGTGGATTCGAGGAAGAAGGCCATTAATGCTTCCATCGCCAGCGGTGCGCCAAAAATGTCGCCCACATAGTTGGAATAGAATGACCAGTTAGTACCAAACTGAAACTCCATGGTGAGACCAGTAGCCACGCCGAGAGCGAAGTTGATACCGAAGAGCTTACCCCAGAAGCGCGTCATATCGCGGTAGACTGTTTTGCCGGTGACCACGTAAATGGTTTCCATGATAGCCAGCAAAAAAATCAGCCCCAGGGTAAGGGGCACGAACAAAAAGTGGTATAGCGCGGTCAGTGCAAACTGCCAGCGCGATAAATCAATAACATCCCACATGCGAACTCCTGTAGGCGAAGAGAGGGAAATAACCCTTTAATAGTAGATCTCCCTTTTTATCCTTACAGTTTGTAGGTGGTTGTATTCGCTGATTGCGATATTCATAGGACTGAAAGCGATATTTGCCGCCATTTTCACTGTTGCGCGCTTTCTATAAGCCACTGACACACCTCGCCCAACCGCTGCGCGGAGTCCGCCAAATCTTCCGGCGCTGCCAGCACAACTTCCGGTATCGGGCAGATTTCATAACTCTCAAGTAATGGGCCTTTTAACGTATCCATACAGCGTAAATGCCAGACATGTCGCAAACCGGTGGCGTTGATATAGCTCTCGCCATAGCCAATAGTGCGAATCTGGATATTACCCGGCCCGCACAGCCGCGAGAGAAATAACCTGTCAGCCTCGCTGACAGGCAACTGCGTCAGGTTAATACTATGTGGCTGCGCCTCAGGATTACGCACATGCGCCAGCAATTCATGAGCCAGCGGCAGTCCGTTCATCAGACCATCAATGGGCGGTGGTAGCAGCGAATCTGTCGGCAGCGTATTATGCGTTGCCGCCTGCCATAACGGCAGCGGCGCGCAGCCTGTCTCCAGCCGGTCTTCCAGCAACAGCTCACCGCTACGCCTGCGTACTCGCCACAATCCGCAGAAGATCGCCTCCTGAATTTCACTTTCACTGCCGTCAATATGTTGGATGCGCACTGACACTTCCCCTTCTCCGAGAAGCGTATTGATAAAGTGGCGATCATCAGCATTGAGATTTAACAGATCGACGGCCAGCACCTCGCCTAATGGCGGTACGCGTTGCGTTAGTTGATGCTGTAGATCGTTTAACAGCGTAATCACCCGTGGACTATGAGCACACTGCTCCAGTGCCGCCATGCTCGGTTCATCATTCACCTGACAGGTAATTGGCAGCGGATTCATGCTGAAACTGTCATCATCAGGTTGCGTTCCTGGCCCCAGCAGATGGAAAAAAGTCTCACTCATGAATCACATTCCTGTTTTGATTCGACAAGGCCGCGCATCAGGTTTATCAGCTCTGCCCACGGGTGAATGCCATTCAATACGCCGCGATAATGACCATCAGTAAACACTAATGTGGCTGGAAAACGAAAAACACTAAATCTGTCTCCGATGGCTTCACTTTGCTCAAGATCGGCAATTGCCACCTGCCATGCATAATCTGGAAACTCACGCAGTAGCTCTGCGACCATCACCGGATTATCACTGACTTCAGGAGTACGTTTCGGATCGCTGCTTAACAGCACCACACTATCCGGCGCTTGCATAAGCCACTGATCGAGACGAGGCTCAGTGATCGGCGTCCAACCACGCGCCAGCATACGTTGCCACAACGCACTAAAAGGTGAGTCGTTAATCATCCCTGCTCCTCCAGCGTCATCCGATACTGACGCAAGCGAACACCTTCGTAATTTTCCATCGACAGACAGTCATAATTGAGACAACGCGATTCCTCCGCCCGTTGCGGCACAACTCCCCACGCCGACAGTTGCACCAGCGCCGCCTGTTCCGCTGCAGGCAGTTGCTCCCGCGCAAGCCCGCTAAGGCTACCGCCGTAGTCGTCGAGCATTGCCGGTTGTAGCCCGACGAGGGCAATATGTGTTGGCAGATGTCCGCGGATATCTGCCAGCGCTAATACTTCGGAGAAACTGTTCTGGTGCAGGCTCATTTTCTTCGCACTGAGATATGCCGGAATGCGCTCTCCGGCATATGTTCGTAGTGTTCCAGGTTCCAGCCCGTAATCAATAGCATCGAGAATCAACAGATGGCTGGCGTTTTCAACATACCCCAGCAGGTTCAGCCCCTGAGTACCACCATCGACAATCTCCACGTTTTCGGGCCAGTGATAATGGGCATACAGCCGTTCCGCCACCCGCACACCGAAACCTTCATCGGCCCACAGCAGGTTGCCCAACCCCATTACCACTACACGTTGCTCGCTCATGAACGCTCCTTGTCGCTGCTCATTTTTCCAAATTTGTGGCTACGGTAGCCGTTCACCATCGTGGAGATCACCGTGTCGTCGGACATGATGTCTTCACGCAGCGCCATATAAACATGACCAATCACAAATGCGCCAATCAACCACATGCCCAGCCGATGCCAGCTATGAATGTCCAGCGAGTTGCCGCCCGTCCAGTAGAAAAATTCCACTACATAACGAAACGGCGCAAAAATGGCGTACTGGCTGTGTTCGCTGTACAGCGCAAAACCGGTGACGATCATAAAAACAGACATCAGGAAATAGCCGAACATCGCAGCCTGCGCGATGGGGTTATGGCCAATGTCAGCGCTCGGGCGTTTTGCCAGAAACAGATACCAGCGGATTTCGTACCACACGCCCAGCCACCAGCTTTTGCGCCATACCGGCACGATGAAAAGCTCGCGTGAGTAGCGATTGCCGACAAACGCCCAGTAGATCCGCATCAGCAAGACGACGGTAAAAATCATCCCGGCGCTGAAGTGTATTAGCCTGATGTAGCCCATATAGAACAGATACGTCGCCTCACCACTGACTGAAGGCAGCGGCTTGCCGATAAAGTAGCCGGTGACCATCAATACCGCCATGCACAGCACCGTCAGCCAGTGCCATATCCGCACGGGCGCTTCAAAGACATAGTGGCTGATAACGTTGTCGCTTTTCTCTTGCATGATGATTCTCCTTCGCTGTTAGCGCACCTGCACGGAGATCAGTTCGCTACCGTCGTCGCCCAGCACATGCGTTGAACAGGCGAGGCACGGGTCGAAGCTGTGCAGGGTACGCAGGATCTCCAGCGGTTGCTCGGGGATCGCCATTTTGGTGTTCATCAGTGCGGCTTCATAAGCACCAATTTGCCCTTTGGGATCGCGCGGGCTGGCGTTCCAGGTGGTCGGCA
Source organism: Escherichia sp. KTE159 (assembly GCF_000408805.1). Classification (NCBI taxonomy): domain Bacteria; kingdom Pseudomonadati; phylum Pseudomonadota; class Gammaproteobacteria; order Enterobacterales; family Enterobacteriaceae; genus Escherichia; species Escherichia sp. KTE159. The sequence continues at coordinate 857,243 of NZ_KE137292.1, read as the reverse complement.
CCACACACTGGTAGAGATCGATTTTGCCATCGCGAATAGCGGCCCAGTGACCTAAAGCCCCACGCGGTGCTTCAGTAAAGCCGACGCCACGGCACACTTTCGGCCAGGTCGCAGGCTCCCATTTTTCGGTGGAGGCGGTGGCAAGATTGCCGTTTTTCAGGTTGGTCATTAACTTGTTGAAAAAGTACTGTAACTTACTTGCAGCCCACTGAGCTTCATGGGCGCGGCACAGAATGCGGCCTAACGTCGACTGGATGCCAGAAAGCGGCAGGTTCAGCGCCGACATCATCCGATCAACCGACTCAACGGTCGCAGCATCGCCTTTGTGGTAAGCGATTAACGTGCGAGCCAGCGGCCCTACTTCCATCGCGTGACCGCGCCAGCGTGGCGCTTTGATCCACGAGTAGCGCTCCTGTTCATTCAGTTGCTGAATGTTTGTATCGCTACCTTTAACGTCGCCGGGGTTGTACCACGGGTCGGTGATACCATCGAACGGATGACGCCCGACCTGATCGTCGGGATAACGATACCAGGCGTGATCGACAAATTCCTGCACCTGCTGCGGATCAACTAAATCCACTGGCAGTACGTTTTTGAAATCGCCATTGATCACCGCACCGCCAGGCATCAGCAGACTTTTCTCGCCAAAGTCGTTAGCGATATCCGGGAACGCACCGTAGCTGAGGACGCATTTATCAGAAAGGCCAGTGCCGATGTCACTCCACGGTTTGTTGAACTGGCCGATGGCTAAGGCGTCGGGGATCATCACGTTATTAATGAAGTCCGCCGTGCGGGTAATGATCGACTGCACCAGGTTCAGGCGCTCCATATTAACCGCCCCGACCGCACCGCTTTCGTCGATATTTATGGCACAAGGCATCCCGCCGACAATCCAGTTGGGATGCGGGTTTTTACCGCCAAAGACCGCGTGGATTTTGACAATCTCACGCTGGAAATCGAGAGCTTCGAGATAGTGAGCAAAGCCCATCAGGTTGGCTTCTGGTGGCAGTTTGTACTGCGGGTGCCCCCAGTAGCCGTTGCGGAAGATCCCTAACTGCCCGCCTTCGACAAATTTCTTCAGTCGATTTTGCACATCAAAGAAGTAACCAGGGGAAGACTTCGGCCACGAGGAGAGGCTTTGCGCCAGTTCGGAAGTTTTACGCGGGTCGGCTTGCAGCGCGTTAAGTACGTCGATCCAGTCCATTCCGGCGAGCTGATAAAAGTGCACCAGATGGTCGTGGCACCAGAGCGTCGCCAGCATAATGTTGCGAATGATATTGGCGTTATCCGGCACTTTGATGCCAATAGCATCTTCAATGGCGTAAACCGAAGCCAGGGCGTGTACGCCGGTGCAGACGCCGCAGATACGTTCAACAAACGCCCACGCATCACGCGGATCACGGCCTTGCAAAATGATCTCCAGCCCGCGAAACATCGTGCCGCAGGAGACAGCATTGGTGATCACATTCTGATCGTTAATATTCACTTCACAGCGCATATGACCTTCGATGCGCGTGATCGGGTCGACCACCAGGCGACGTCCGGCATTATTGATGGTGTATCCCTGAGTTTCATACTGAGTGCTCATGCCTGTTTATCCTCGTTGCCTGGCTGTTGTTCGGTCTCTGCTGGTTGCTGGTTATGACGTCTGCGCTGGTCAATCGCGCTGGCGACTGCATGTACGCCAACAGCCGCAGCCACGACGCCAAGCGCGGTTAAGCCCACGGTATCGGCGGTAGAGTGCGTTCCCATCTGCGGAATATCGACCACGCGGCTGTAGAATGAGCCGCGATCCCAGAAACCATTTTCAGAACAGCCCAGGCAACCGTGACCGGACTGGATCGGGAAGGAGACGCCATCATTCCAACGGGTTGAGGAGCAGGCGTTATAGGTGGTTGGCCCTTTACACCCCATTTTGTACAGGCAGTAACCTTTGCGAGCGGCGTCATCGTCCCAACTCTGGACAAACTCACCAGCGTCAAAGTGGGCGCGGCGATAGCATTTATCGTGGATACGTTGACCGTAGAACATCAGTGGACGCCCCATTCTGTCGACATCTGGCAGGCGATCAAACGTCACCATATAAGTAATGATGGCGCTCATCACATCCGGGATCGGCGGGCAACCAGGGACTTTAATGATTGGTTTGTCGGTAATGACTTTATCGATAGGCGTTGCCTGCGTCGGATTGGGGCGAGCGGCTTGTACGCAGCCCCAGGACGCGCAGGTTCCCCAGGCAATAATTGCGCTGGCCCCCGCAGCGGCACGTTTGAGTTTCTCAATAAACGGCCGACCGCTGCTGATACAAAACATCCCCTGCTCGCCCAGCGGCGGGTTACCTTCTACTGCAAGGATATATTTGCCGTTGTATTGCGTGATGATATCTTCAAAGACTTCCTCCGCCTGAGTACCAGCGGCAGCCATTAAGGTATCGTCGTAGTCGAGAGAAATAAGGGAAAGAATGACATCCTTCGCCAGCGGATGAGCAGAACGGATAAAAGATTCGGTGCAGCAGGTACATTCCAGACCGTGGATCCACACTACCGGAATGCGCGGTTTATTCTCCAGCGCCCAAGCAATCTTCGGTGCCATCCCCGCGCCTAATCCCAGCGAGGTGGCAGCCAGACTGCAATATTTAAGAAAACTCCGCCGGGTAACCCCCTGACGTCGCATAGCCTGGTAAAAGGTTTCCTCATTATTCATATCGCACGTCTCTTCTCCTTGCGACACCGACTGAAGTGCCGGGCGCTTTTGGTCGGCAAGCGACGTCCCTGTAGCAAGGTAAACTATCGCTTCACGAGAGAGACAGAAAACGAAAGCTCATCCTTCTGCACTGGCGCACGTCGCCAGAAAGTATTGTTAATAAAGCGTAGTGAACGTTTTGCACAAAACAATACAAAGTGTGTGGATTTATCTTTTAGCGATAAAAATGGATCTTATTTTCCTAAAAGCCTGGCGCAGGAAGATTACGAGTGGTTTTTATGGCGACGAAACACCCAAATTGCTGTTATTTCACGCAAACAACACCATTTTGGCTGTTTTTCAGGCAAACAAACAAATTGGGGGTTTACACGACGCATCGGGATGTTTATAGTTCGCGTCATTCCGGAAGTGTGGCCGAGCGGTTGAAGGCACCGGTCTTGAAAACCGGCGACCCGAAAGGGTTCCAGAGTTCGAATCTCTGCGCTTCCGCCAAATAAGATAAGGGGTTAGCTAAATGCTAACCCCTTTTTCTTTTACCTGTCAAAATCACCATGCCGTTATACCATTCCCAATGGTTAAACTCGTCTTTGCTAAATCTGTTCCAGATCAAATGCGTAAAGATGGGTAAAACCTCTGGGTAGCTTTCGGCAATATCATTATGCTGCTTTATTAATTACACCTGTCATAGAGAGTGACTCCATGGATCGTATAGTTAGTTCTTCACATGACCGTACATCACTACTTAGCACCCATAAGGTGCTGCGTAATACCTATTTTCTGCTGAGCCTGACGCTGGCCTTTTCGGCAATTACCGCGACGGCCAGTACGGTTCTGATGCTGCCATCTCCGGGCCTGATTCTGACGTTGGTAGGGATGTATGGTCTGATGTTCCTGACCTATAAAACTGCCAACAAACCAACCGGGATTATCTCCGCGTTCGCCTTTACCGGTTTTCTCGGTTATATCCTCGGCCCGATTCTGAACACTTACCTGTCTGCCGGAATGGGCGACGTAATCGCTATGGCGCTGGGCGGCACAGCATTAGTGTTCTTCTGCTGCTCTGCGTATGTGCTTACCACCCGCAAAGACATGTCTTTCCTCGGCGGTATGCTGATGGCCGGTATTGTGGTGGTGTTGATTGGAATGGTAGCGAATATCTTCCTGCAACTGCCTGCCCTGCATCTGGCAATCAGTGCGGTATTTATTCTGATCTCCTCTGGCGCGATTCTGTTTGAAACCAGCAACATCATTCATGGCGGTGAAACGAACTACATTCGTGCCACGGTGAGTCTGTATGTGTCGCTGTACAACATCTTCGTGAGCCTGTTGAGCATTCTTGGCTTCGCCAGCCGCGATTAATCTCGCCCGATACCACTTACAGAGCCTCGCTTTATGCGGGGCTTTGTTTTTTGCTACACTGCAGCCAGTCTGACTAAGGTAGTAAATGAATATGTTGATCTTCGAAGGTAAAGAGATAGAGACCGATACCGAAGGCTATCTCAAAGAGAGTAGCCTGTGGAGCGAACCTCTGGCAGCCGTGATTGCCGAAAAGGAAGGGATTACGCTGTCGCCTGAACACTGGGAAGTAGTGCGCTTTGTGCGTGACTTCTACCTGGAATTTAATACGTCTCCGGCGATTCGTATGCTGGTAAAAGCGATGGCGAATAAGTTTGGCGAAGAAAAAGGTAACAGCCGCTATCTGTACCGACTGTTCCCGAAAGGCCCGGCAAAGCAAGCCACCAAAATTGCCGGCCTGCCGAAACCCGTGAAATGCATTTAACGGATACGAAAATCCGTTAATTCGCCAGAAGGATGATGCGGTTCGCTAAGCACCCGTTCCACGCGGGCTGAACGCGGACCGCCGCTCTTTAACCACTGCATTAATTTTTCCACCTGCCCTTCATCACCACAGGCAACCACTTCCACGCTGCCATCATCAAGATTTTTTGCGTAGCCGGTTAACCCTAGCCTTTTCGCTTCGTACTGAGTGGTATAACGAAACCCTACCCCCTGAACTCGCCCGTAAACCCAGGCAATTATGCATACTTTCGACATCACCGCTCTCCTTATCCTTAATGGACGCGTTGCAAATCCATGGAAAACTCCGGACAATGACGCCCATTTCTTTGCATCGACAGAATAGTAAATTATGAGTGTACGTTTAGTGTTAGCCAAAGGGCGCGAAAAATCATTACTTCGTCGCCATCCGTGGGTCTTTTCCGGTGCCGTCGCACGTATGGAAGGTAAAGCCAGCCTCGGTGAAACCATCGATATTGTTGATCATCAGGGAAAATGGTTAGCACGCGGCGCTTATTCGCCAGCGTCGCAAATCCGCGCTCGTGTCTGGACGTTTGATCCGTCAGAATCCATCGACATTGCCTTTTTCACCCGCCGCTTACAACAGGCGCAAAAGTGGCGCGACTGGCTGGCGAAAAAAGATGGTCTCGATAGCTATCGTTTAATCGCCGGTGAGTCTGACGGCCTGCCGGGTATTACTATTGATCGTTTCGGCAATTTTCTGGTGCTGCAACTGCTGAGTGCAGGCGCGGAGTATCAGCGCGCAGCATTAATCAGCGCCCTACAAACGCTCTATCCGGAATGCGCGATTTACGATCGTAGCGACGTGGCAGTACGTAAAAAAGAGGGGATGGAGCTGACCCAGGGGCCAGTAACCGGCGAGCTGCCACCTGCCCTGCTGCCTATTGAAGAACATGGCATGAAGCTACTGGTGGACATTCAACACGGGCACAAAACGGGCTACTACCTGGACCAGCGTGACAGTCGCCTGGCAACACGCCGCTATGTAGAAAATAAACGCGTGCTGAACTGCTTCTCTTATACCGGTGGATTCGCAGTATCGGCATTGATGGGCGGTTGTAGCCAGGTGGTCAGTGTCGATACTTCACAGGAAGCACTGGATATCGCACGGAAAAACGTTGAGCTAAACAAACTCGATTTGAGCAAAGCTGAGTTTGTGCGCGATGACGTCTTTAAATTACTGCGCACCTACCGCGATCGCGGTGAAAAATTTGACGTTATCGTGATGGATCCGCCGAAGTTTGTTGAGAACAAAAGTCAGCTAATGGGCGCGTGCCGCGGCTATAAAGACATCAACATGCTGGCAATTCAGTTATTGAATGAGGGCGGTGTTCTTCTGACTTTTTCCTGTTCTGGCCTGATGACCAGCGATTTATTTCAGAAAATCATCGCTGATGCCGCAATTGATGCCGGTCGTGATATACAATTTATAGAGCAGTTCCGTCAGGCAGCCGATCATCCGGTGATCGCTACCTACCCGGAAGGGCTATATCTGAAAGGGTTTGCCTGTCGCGTCATGTAACTTGAAATGTGGAATTCTGTCCTTATATCAAAGGTGAAGATTTCCCGGGAGGTGACTATGATTGCCAGCAAATTCGGTATCGGCCAGCAGGTCCGCCATTCCCTGTTAGGTTATCTCGGAGTGGTCGTGGATATCGACCCGGTTTATTCGCTCTCTGAACCGTCACCTGATGAGCTGGCGGTGAACGATGAGCTTCGCGCCGCTCCGTGGTATCACGTGGTGATGGAGGATGACAACGGCCTACCGGTTCATACCTACCTGGCTGAAGCCCAGCTAAGTAGCGAATTGCAGGATGAACATCCAGAGCAGCCGTCAATGGATGAGCTGGCGCAGACGATCCGCAAGCAACTCCAGGCACCGCGTCTGCGTAACTAATCCCCATAAAATCCCCGGAAGGTTTTTGCCTTCCGGGGATTTTTTTATTTAGCCAGCCCCAGACGAGGGATCTCAATGGCCGGGCAACGATCCATTACCACATTTAACCCAGCTTCCCGCGCCAGTACCGCAGCTTGCTCATTAATCACCCCTAGCTGCATCCATAAGGTTTTCGCACCGATGGCGATAGCTTCCTGCGCTACATCCCACGCAGCTTCTGAATTACGGAAGACATCTACCATATCTACTTTTTCCGGAACTTCCGCCAGCGTACCGTAACCCTGCTGGCCCAGCAGCGTTTTACCGGCGACTTTTGGTGAGACAGGAATGACGTGATAGCCCTGATCAAGCAGATATTTCATTACGCGATAACTTGGACGGTCAGGTTTATCACTTGCCCCTACCAGCGCAATGGTGTGAGTGGACGTTAAAATGGCTGCAATATCGGTTTCTTTCATCATTTCCTCCAGACTATTTACCAAAGTGTACGACAATACCGACATACCAACCATGCAGCTAATACGAATGTATGAGAGCAAAAGATGGAAATATGTCTATATGTTAGTAAGTATGATTAAAGAAAAATTTTGATACATTATTATTCGGGCGGTCATTAGACAGGAGCTATCTATGAAAACCGGCATTTTGACCACCTTGATTGTATTATGTTTGCCGGTGACCGTTTTTGCCACCACGCTGCGGCTGTCCAGCGACGTTGACCTTCTGGTGCTCGACGGCAAGAAAGTTTCCAGTTCTCTGCTGCGCGGCGCGGACAGCATTGAACTGGATAACGGCCCGCATCAATTAGTGTTTCGCGTCGAGAAAACCATCAACCTTTCTGGTAATGAAGAACGTCTGTATATCTCCCCACCTCTGGTCGTCAGTTTTAATACCCAACTTATCAGCCAGGTGAATTTTCGCCTGCCCCGTCTGGAGAATGAACGGGAAGCGACCCATTTTGATGCCACTCCGCGCCTTGAATTGTTAGATGGCGATGCGACGCCGATCCCGGTAAAGCTGGATATTCTGGCGATTACCTCAACCGCAAAAACGATTGATTATGAAGGAGAGGTTGAACGCTATAACAAATCTGCGAAGCGCGCCTCGCTTCCGCAATTTGCCACCATGATGGCAGATGACAGCACACTGCTTTCTGGCGTTTCCGAACTGGATGCGATTCCACCGCAATCTCAGGTGCTCACTGAACAACGACTGAAGTATTGGTTTAAGCTGGCTGATCCACAAACGCGAAATACCTTCCTGCAATGGGCGGAAAAACAACCATCGTCCTGATATTTTTGTGCCTGCGCGCAGGCTTTTTCGGTCTTTATCTTGCAGCGGTAAGTGCTTACAGTAATCTGTAGGAAAGCTAACTACGGATGTAAATTATGGAACTGACGACTCGCACTTTACCTGCGCGGAAACATATTGCGCTGGTGGCACACGATCACTGCAAACAAACGCTGATGAGCTGGGTGGGGCGGCATCAACCGCTTCTGGAGCAGCACGAGCTTTATGCAACGGGCACCACGGGTAACTTAATTTCCCGCGCAACAGGAATGAACGTTAATGCCATGCTAAGTGGCCCAATGGGCGGTGACCAGCAGGTCGGCGCATTAATTTCTGAAGGGAAAATTGATGTGCTGATTTTCTTCTGGGACCCGTTAAACGCCGTGCCGCACGATCCCGATGTGAAAGCATTGCTACGTCTGGCGACAGTGTGGAACATTCCGGTCGCTACCAACGTAGCAACGGCAGATTTCATCATCCAGTCGCCGCATTTCAACGACGCCGTGGATATTCTGATCCCGGATTATCAGCGTTATCTCGCGGAACGCCTGAAATAATATTGCACAGGTGGCAAATGCCACCTGTTTCTTACGGTTTTCTCGCCACCGGAACATCCAGTTTTTTCAGGACTTCGACAAAGGGAGAAGGATTCTCTTTGTTGAACAATGCCCATACCCGATACCTTGCACGAGTCAGCGCAACGTACATTAACCGCCGTTCTTCGGCGTCAGGGAAATCTTCCACTGGCGGCAATAGCGCCTCTTCCATAATCGACTCACGCGCCGCAGCCGGGAAGCCATCACTCCCCTCCTGCAAACCAACAATGATGACGTAATCCGCCTGTTGCCCTTTGCTGGCATGAATCGTCATAAAGTCAATTTGCAACTTCGGCCAGCGCGTCGCCGCTTTTTCCAGACTGACGGGTTTCAAATGATGGTAACGCGCCAGCACCAGAATGCGCTCTTCCGGTTTGGCATAACCAGACAGTTTATCCAGCAAAGCATCAAGCTGGCTCTCTTCCAGCAGAGTAACGGCTTTTTTGTCGCCATTGGTTAAACTGTTTAGCGGCTTTTTCAGTTGACTGGGGTTTTGCTGGATAAAGCGATTCGCCACCTCCCCGATACGGCTGTTGAAACGATAAGTAGTATCTAAATCACAGCGATCGCCTTCACCGAAGTTTTCATGGAAAGCCGTGGTGAGCGACATTTGCGCCCCGCTGAAGCGGTAAATGGCCTGCCAATCATCGCCAACGGCGAACAACGTCGTCTGACTGTTTTGCTTGCGTAATGCCGCTAACAAAGCGGCGCGCTGCGGTGAGATATCCTGAAACTCATCGACCAGAATATGTTTCCACGGGCTGATAAAGCGGCCTTTCTCAAGGATTACAATGGCCTGATGAATCAAACCGGAAAAATCAACGGCATTTTCTGCCTTCAGTGCGCTTTTCCACGCCTTCAACAAGGGAGCCATCAACTTGATGCGTTTACTGAACAAGTCACGAATTTCCTCGGGCGCGCTGGCAATCATTTCAGCCTGTGCACCACCGTGCATCCGCATCAGGTTTACCCAGCGATCGAGGCGAGATGCGAGACGACGCTGCAATTTTTCATCATCCCAGAAGTTACCTTCTGGCACTGACCACTGCATTTCTTCCGTCAGCCATTGCCGCCAGCCCTTCGCCTGCGCTTTCTTCTCGCTGCATTGCTTGCGCCACTCAGCAATAAAGAGTTCATGACGGGCAGTAGTATCATTTTCCAGGTTGCTGACTGTCGGTACTTTTTTGCTACCTTGCTGAATAATATGCAGCGCCAGTGAATGAAACGTGCGTGCGGTAATGTCTTCAGTATGGAGCCGTTCGCGAATACGCTCATCCATCTCTTCAGCCGCTTTTCGGCCAAACGCCAGCAATAAGATTTGCTCAGGAGACGCTTCGCCGCGCGCCAGCAACCAGCCGGCTCGCGCTACCAGCACGGACGTTTTTCCGCTTCCTGCGCCAGCAAGTACTAATAACGAATGCTCGCCATTGACAACTGCACGAGCCTGCGCCGGATTAAGTGGTGAAGACTCAACCTGACGGAAAAAATCCGCATACTTATTGAGCATGATTTCGGTGTACGCCTGATTATGCTGCAACCGACTGCCTTCAATATCTTTCAGCCAGGCCTGACATTTGTGCCACGCTTCACGACAGTTATCGAATTCGTCTAGCCGGTTGACCGGCAACGGTAACGCCGACAAAGCCTGGCGAATTTGTTGCTGTACGCCAGAAGTTTGCTCCCGCGTCAGCCATTTATTGTCGCCGGTGCGCGTGGCAATCAAATCGAGTTGCTGCTGTAAGACGCCGGCCGCAATTTCGCTCATCTCCTCGCTCCACCGCCGCCAGTGAGCATCAAGATGATGGTGAAAACGCTGTGTCTCAGCCCATTCGGTGCCGTGCAGACGCACTACTTTTTCATCAGGCAACACAAATTCCAGCTCGCCCCACACCAGACCGCGCTTACAGTGAATCGCCAGTAATTGATTGAAAGGAATGAGATATTCGTGACGATCGCCGGAAACTTTTATCCCGGCATTGAGGATCACCGCCCGATCGTAAGGGTGCTGTGCCAGACGCTTGCCAAGAGTTGTCGCTTTCAGTTCCATGTCTCTGTAGATCCACACGATGTTATTTCTTATCAGTGTAACCGTCAGAGAAAACGTGCTCCAGCCCAAAAAAACGTTACAATTGCCGCCCATTACTGAAAACCACAGTAAAGCGAGGTTTTATGCGTACCGTTTTGAACATTCTGAACTTTGTCCTGGGCGGATTCGCCACTACCCTGGCCTGGTTGTTAGCGACCCTTGTCAGTATTGTGCTGATTTTTACCTTACCGCTGACTCGTTCCTGCTGGGAAATCACTAAACTTTCGTTGTTGCCCTACGGCAATGAAGCTATTCATGTCGATGAACTGAATCCGGCGGGTAAAAATGTGTTGCTCAACACGGGCGGCACCGTACTGAATATTTTCTGGCTGATTTTCTTCGGCTGGTGGTTATGCTTAATGCATATTGCTTCTGGTATTGCGCAATGCCTCACCATCATCGGTATTCCTGTCGGCATTGCGAACTTTAAAATTGCCGCTATTGCACTGTGGCCGGTAGGTCGCCGCGTAGTTTCTGTGGAAACAGCTCAAGCTGCGCGTGAAGCGAATGCGCGCCGCCGTTTCGAATAATCTAATTTTATGGCCTTTATGCTAAGCCCTTTGCTCAAACGCTATACCTGGAACAGCGCCTGGCTGTATTACGCCCGCATTTTTATCGCACTTTGCGGTACTACTGCGTTTCCGTGGTGGCTGGGTGATGTAAAACTGACGATTCCGCTGACACTCGGAATGGTTGCGGCGGCATTGACCGATCTCGATGACCGGCTGGCGGGACGTCTGCGTAACCTCATCATTACGCTGTTCTGCTTTTTTATCGCTTCGGCCTCGGTAGAACTGTTGTTCCCGTGGCCCTGGTTGTTTGCCATTGGCTTAACGCTCTCCACCAGCGGCTTCATTTTGCTCGGCGGACTGGGGCAACGCTACGCGACTATCGCTTTTGGCGCGTTGTTGATAGCCATTTACACCATGCTGGGAACATCTCTGTATGAGCACTGGTATCAACAGCCTATGTATCTGCTTGCAGGAGCCGTCTGGTACAACATCCTGACGCTTATCGGCCATCTGCTGTTCCCTGTCCGCCCATTGCAGGACAATCTGGCGCGTTGCTATGAACAACTGGCACGTTATCTGGAACTGAAATCACGCATGTTCGATCCCGATATAGAAGACGAAAGCCAGGCGCCGCTCTACGAACTGGCTCTCGCCAACGGGCAACTAATGGCGACGCTGAACCAGACGAAGCTCTCATTGCTGACTCGCTTACGCGGCGATCGTGGTCAACGGGGAACGCGTCGCACATTACATTACTACTTTGTGGCGCAAGATATCCACGAGCGTGCCAGCTCTTCTCATATTCAATATCAAACGTTGCGGGAACATTTTCGCCACAGCGACGTGCTGTTCCGTTTCCAGCGGCTGATGTCAATGCAGGGACAAGCTTGCCAGCAACTGTCACGCTGTATTTTGCTGCGTCAGCCTTACCAACACGACCCGCATTTTGAACGCGCCTTCACTCACATTGACGCAGCGCTTGAGCGGATGCGCGATAACGGTGCGCCGATTGATTTGCTAAAAACGTTGGGATTTCTGCTGACAAACTTACGCGCCATTGATGCTCAACTGGCGACGATTGAATCAGAGCAAGCTCAGGCGATGCCGCATAACGATACTGAAAGCCAACTTGCCGACGACAGCCCACACGGATTAAGTGATATCTGGCTGCGCCTTAGCCGTAACTTTACGCCGGAATCCGCCCTCTTCCGCCACGCGGTAAGGATGTCACTGGTGTTGTGCGTCGGCTACGCCATCATTCAGATAACCGGGATGCATCACGGTTACTGGATCTTGCTGACCAGCCTGTTTGTTTGCCAGCCAAACTATAACGCCACGCGCCACCGCCTGAAGTTAAGGATTATTGGTACGTTGGTGGGTATTGCGATTGGTATTCCAGTGCTGTGGTTTGTTCCATCACTGGAAGGGCAATTGGTGCTCCTGGTCATTACCGGCGTGCTCTTTTTCGCCTTCCGTAACGTGCAATACGCTCATGCAACGATGTTCATTACGCTGTTGGTGCTGCTGTGCTTCAATCTGCTGGGTGAGGGTTTTGAAGTGGCGCTGCCACGCGTAATCGATACGCTAATCGGGTGTGCCATAGCATGGGCAGCGGTAAGTTACATCTGGCCAGACTGGCGTTTCCGCAATCTGCCCAGGATGCTTGAACGCGCGACCGAGGCCAACTGCCGCTATCTCGATGCCATTCTCGAGCAATATCATCAGGGACGTGATAACCGTCTGGCGTATCGTATTGCCCGCCGCGATGCCCACAACCGCGATGCAGAGCTGGCTTCAGTAGTGTCGAATATGTCCAGCGAACCGAACGTTACACCGCAAATTCGCGAAGACGCGTTCCGGTTACTGTGTCTCAACCATACATTCACCAGCTACATCTCAGCCCTCGGCGCACACCGTGAGCAGTTAACTAATCCTGAAATTCTGGCGTTTCTTGATGATGCTGTTTGCTACGTTGATGACGCGCTACATCATCAACCTGCCGATGAAGAACGCGTCAATCAGGCATTAGCAGGCCTGAAACAACGGATGCAGCAACTTGAGCCGCGAGCAGACAGCAAGGAGCCTCTGGTTGTACAACAAATCGGGTTATTGATTGCATTACTGCCAGAAATTGGCCGCCTGCAGCACAGGATTACTCAAGTTCCGCAGGAAAATCCTGCTTTGGCGTAATAGAATCAGCCCATTCAGCAAGCTCCTGGCGGCGTGCCACCGGGAGCGCTGCTTCATGAATACCGATAATTGCGCCTTCAAGCATAAACAAGATCTTTTCTGTCACCAGACTATTTTGCTGCCGCAGCCGCAACCAACACATTTTCGCCCCAAGTATACGTAACGCCCGTACATCCTTAATCCCCACTTCCCCGAGAATCGCTTCCAGATGAAAAGACATATTGGGCAAATCTTTCAGTCTTTCCCGGGTATTACGTGTAGTTTTCTCTTTAAGCGCTGCGTCGAGAGAATATTTTGACAGACGTACCAGCTTCAGTTGATTTCGCCATAAACTTTCATCAACCCGATAGTAATTGAGGGTAACGAACCGTCCACACTTTTTATATGTCAGCCAGACTGGCGGATATTTTACACAGTATTGTGCGCTTTGCTCACAAGCCCGAAGATACAACTCACCATCAGAAACTACCGCAAATACCGTGTCGTCAACGGTCAGACTGTAACTACCAAACAATGATCGGTATTCAATTGTGCCCAACGTTGCCAGGTATTTCTGTGACTTATAGATCCGCTTATAGGAGAGGCTTTTCATAAAATTCCTTTTAAAATCATAATATAAAAGAATGATTCACATTAACGGATCCGTTAAATACGAAAATAGGCAACTTATTCTCAAGGGGCAAGATTAATTTATGTTTTCCAGCCACCAACGACAAAATTTGCGAGGCACTTTCCGAAAATAGGGTTGATCTTTGTTGTCACCGGATGTACTGTATATCTATACAGTAACTCACAGGGCTGGATTGATTATGTACACTTCAGGCTATGCACATCGTTCTTCGTTGTTCTCATCCGCAACAAGCAAAATCGCGCGTGTCTCTACGGAAAACACTACAGCTGGGCTAATTAGTGAAGTTGTCTATCGCGAAGATCAGCCCATGATGACGCAACTCTTGCTTTTGCCATTATTACAACAACTCGGCCAACAATCGCGTTGGCAGTTATGGTTAACGCCACAACAAAAATTGAGTCGTGAATGGGTTCAGGCTGCTGGACTACCTTTAACGAAAGTGATGCAGATCAACCAGCTTTCCCCTTGCCACACAGTGGAATCAATGGTTCGCGCATTACGCACAGGAAATTACAGCGTGGTGATCGGTTGGTTAGCAGATGATCTGACAGAAGAAGAACATGCTGAACTTGTGGATGCCGCCAATGAAGGTAACGCAATGGGGTTCATTATGCGTCCAGTAAGCGCATCCTCTCACGCCACGAGACAACTTTCCGGGTTAAAAATTCACTCTAATTTGTATCATTAAGTAAATTTAGGATTAATCCTGGAACTTTTTTTACCGTCCGGCTGATGATTTCACTCATGGCTCATTTTCCCTGCGGAGGCTTGTCTGAAGCGGTTTCCGCGATTTTATGCTGTAAATTATCGTTAACAAAAAAGGTTAAACGTACCTTATACAAATCTTTTTTTTCATATGCCTGACGGAGTTCACACTTGTAAGTTTTCAACTACGTTGTAGACTTTACATCGCCAGGGGTGCTCGGCATAAGCCGAAGATATCGGTAGAGTTAATATTGAGCAGATCCCCGGTGAAGGATTTAACCGTGTTATCTCGTTGGAGATATTCATGGCGTATTTTGGATGATAACGAGGCGCAAAAAATGAAAAAGACAGCTATCGCGATTGCAGTGGCACTGGCTGGTTTCGCTACCGTAGCGCAGGCCGCTCCGAAAGATAACACCTGGTACACTGGTGCTAAACTGGGCTGGTCCCAGTACCATGACACTGGTTTCATTCCTAACAATGGTCCGACCCACGAAAACCAACTGGGTGCAGGTGCTTTTGGTGGTTACCAGGTTAACCCGTATGTTGGCTTTGAAATGGGTTACGACTGGTTAGGTCGTATGCCGTACAAAGGCGACAACATCAATGGCGCATACAAAGCTCAGGGCGTTCAACTGACCGCTAAACTGGGTTACCCAATCACTGACGATCTGGACATCTACACTCGTCTGGGTGGTATGGTATGGCGTGCGGACACCAAGGCTAACGTACCTGGTGGCGCATCCTATAAAGACCACGACACCGGCGTTTCCCCGGTATTCGCAGGTGGTGTTGAGTACGCGATCACTCCTGAAATCGCTACCCGTCTGGAATACCAGTGGACCAACAACATCGGTGACGCACACACCATCGGCACTCGTCCGGACAACGGCCTGCTGAGCCTGGGTGTTTCCTACCGTTTCGGTCAGGGCGAAGCAGCTCCAGTAGTTGCTCCGGCTCCAGCTCCGGCACCGGAAGTACAGACCAAGCACTTCACTCTGAAGTCTGACGTTCTGTTCAACTTCAACAAAGCAACCCTGAAACCGGAAGGTCAGGCTGCTCTGGATCAGCTGTACAGCCAACTGAGCAACCTGGATCCGAAAGACGGTTCCGTAGTTGTTCTGGGTTACACTGACCGCATCGGTTCTGACGCTTACAACCAAGCTCTGTCCGAGCGTCGTGCTCAGTCCGTCGTTGATTACCTGATCTCTAAAGGTATCCCGTCTGACAAAATCTCTGCACGTGGTATGGGCGAATCCAACCCGGTTACCGGCAACACCTGTGACAACGTGAAACAGCGCGCTGCACTGATCGACTGCCTGGCTCCGGATCGTCGCGTAGAGATCGAAGTTAAAGGTATCAAAGACGTTGTAACTCAGCCGCAGGCTTAAGTTCTCGTCTGATAAAAAACCCCGCTTCACGCGGGGTTTTTTTCGTCTTCAGTAAAGTAAATAATCTTTGCAAGTTATTCCTTACCCAGCAAGGCCTGCAAATCCTGCTTCAAAGAAGACATTTTATTCGCATATTTTTCTTTGTTTTCTGCATCTTCAATTAGCTGGACAATCGTTTCGGAAAGCGTTTTACCGCGACGCTGCGCAAGACCTGCCAGCCGTTGCCAGACAATAAATTCCAGATCAATTGATTTCTTACGTGTGTACTGATGTTCCGCATTAAAATGGCGTTTCCGTCTGGCCCGAATGGTCTGCTTCATGCGATTGACCAGCTCCGGATTCATATGCTTTTCAATCCAGCCATTAACATGCACGGGTTCATTTTCCAGCGATAGCAACACGTCAACGGCTTCCTGGGCGGCACTGGCTTCCAGGTAACGGGTGATTAACTCCCCTTCACGGTGTTTCTTCACCAGATACTTCCATTTCCAACCGCTTTCCAGATTTTCAAGTTGTTGATATTTCATAGCGATCTCAATGTTACCCTGTAACTCTTTACAGAATATCAGTTTTTTAACTGTGGGATGAAAAGAATCTCGCATCCTGTGATGCTTTAGCGTGAATGCCTGGTCTTTTGTCAGCGCTTTCCACGTGTGCTGAAGTGTCGGTTACGGTATAATCGCATCTTTGACAACAGACTAAAAAACATCAACTTTGACCATTACGAAACTTGCATGGCGTGACTTAGTCCCTGATACCGAAAGCTATCAGGAAGTATTTGCACAGCCACATTTGATTGACGAAAACGAGCCTTTATTCAGTGACATTCAACCGCGGCTGCAATTTGCGCTGGAACAGTTACTGCACGCCCGAGCATCATCCTCTTTTATGCTGGCGAAAGCCCCGGAAGAGTCCGAGTATCTGAATTTCATTGCCGATGCCGCAAGCACGCTACAAAGCGATGCAGGCCAACTGATGGGCGGTCACTATGAGATTTCCGGCCACACCATTCGCTTACGTAACGCCGTTAGCGCAAATGATAATTTCGCAACACTAACGCAAGTCGTCATTGCTGACTGGGTGGAAGCGGAACAACTCTTTGGCTGCCTTCGCCAGTTTAATGGCGACATTACCTTGCAACCAGGGCTGGTGCATCAGGCAAATGGCGGTATTTTAATCATCTCCTTGCGTACACTGCTGGCACAACCTCTGCTGTGGATGCGGCTGAAAAATATCGTCAAGCGCGAACGTTTTGACTGGGTAGCGTTTGATGAGTCGCGCCCCCTCCCTGTCTCTGTTCCTTCAATACCGCTGAAGCTTAAAGTCATTCTGGTCGGTGAACGCGAGTCATTGGCTGATTTTCAGGAGATGGAGCCGGAACTGTCTGAGCAGGCTATTTATAGTGAATTTGAAGATACCCTCCAGATTGTCGATGCGGGATCAGTAAGCCAGTGGTGTCGGTGGGTTACGTTTATCGCCCGACATAACCAGTTACCTGCGCCTGGTGCCGATGCCTGGCCTGTGCTTATCCGCGAAGCCACCCGCTACACAGGTGATCAAGAAACTCTGCCGCTTGGACCGCAGTGGATCCTGCGCCAGTGTAAAGAAGTCGCATCCTTATGCGAAGGCGATAGCTTTACCGGCGAGCAGCTAAACTTGATGCTACAACAGCGGGAATGGCGCGAAGGATTCCTTGCCGAACGGATGCAGGATGAGATCCTTCAGGAGCAGATCCTGATCGAAACCGAAGGTGAACGCGTTGGGCAGATTAACGCTCTTTCGGTTATCGAATTTCCGGGCCATCCGCGCGCTTTTGGCGAACCTTCTCGTATTAGCTGTGTTGTGCATATAGGCGACGGCGAATTTACCGATATCGAACGCAAAGCCGAGCTTGGCGGCAACATACACGCTAAAGGGATGATGATCATGCAGGCGTTCCTGATGTCGGAACTGCAGCTCGAGCAACAGATCCCTTTCTCGGCATCACTGACTTTTGAGCAGTCATATAGCGAAGTGGATGGCGATAGCGCCTCAATGGCTGAACTCTGCGCCCTGATAAGCGCCCTTGCCGATGTACCGGTGAATCAGAGTATCGCTATCACAGGTTCGGTGGATCAATTCGGTCGCGCCCAGCCAGTCGGCGGTTTAAATGAGAAAATTGAAGGTTTCTTCGCTATCTGCCAACAGCGTGAGTTAAGTGGTAAACAAGGCGTGATTATCCCTACGGCTAACGTTCGCCATTTGAGTCTTCACAGCGAACTGGTGAAGGCGGTTGAGGAAGGCAAATTCACAATCTGGGCAGTGGACGATGTCACTGATGCACTGCCTTTATTATTAAATCTGATGTGGGATGGCGAAGGCCAGACGACGTTGATGCAGACCATACAGGAGCGTATTGCGCAAGCATCGCAACAGGAAGGTCGTCACCGTTTTCCGTGGCCATTACGTTGGCTGAACTGGTTTATTCCGAACTGATCGGACTTGTTCAGCGTACACGTGTTAGCTATCCTGCGTGCTTCAATAAAATAAGGCTTACAGAGAACATGGTAGATAAACGCGAATCCTATACAAAAGAAGACCTTCTTGCCTCTGGTCGCGGTGAACTGTTTGGCGCAAAAGGCCCGCAATTGCCAGCGCCGAACATGCTAATGATGGATCGGGTGGTCAAAATGACCGAAACCGGTGGCAACTTCGACAAAGGGTATGTTGAAGCAGAACTGGATATTAACCCGGATCTGTGGTTCTTCGGTTGTCACTTCATCGGTGATCCGGTAATGCCGGGATGTCTGGGCCTGGATGCCATGTGGCAGTTGGTAGGGTTCTACCTGGGCTGGCTGGGCGGCGAAGGTAAAGGCCGCGCACTGGGCGTAGGCGAAGTGAAATTCACTGGTCAGGTTCTACCTACGGCAAAAAAAGTGACCTATCGTATTCACTTTAAACGCATTGTTAACCGTCGCTTGATCATGGGTCTGGCAGACGGCGAAGTACTGGTTGATGGTCGTCTGATCTACACCGCCAGCGATCTGAAAGTTGGTCTGTTCCAGGATACTTCTGCATTCTGATTTAAATCAGGCTGCATATTAAAAGGCGAAACCTCCGCATTGCGGAGGTTTCTTTTTAAAGAGACAGAATCAGGCCATAACTACCCTGTCCGCCATGGCTTCTCGCCAGCCTCCCAGCCATTCTGACCTTTGATTCAGCGTCTGATAGGGACACATTTCTTTTGAGCGTCCGGCGATGCCGGCCTGATAACCACGTTGATGTGCCCGTTCCAGGCGATCTCGTTTTTGTCTCTTCATGCCTCGTTTCCCTCATACTGGTTTCTGGTGGAAAAGAAAACAGTGATTACTAAATGTGCAATCACAGTTAAGCAATACCGCGAATCATAACTGCCGTCAATGCGCAAAATTCACGCCACTGTCATATTTGTGAGCCACACGGACATGTTGGTTGTACAAAAAATGTGAAGCGGAACAAGTTTTTTACTGCGAATTGCACAAAAAAACCGCCTCTGGCAACATGCCGGAGACGGTTATATTTACAAATATTTATAATTAAGGTAGACGCTTTATCTCTTGCGCAATAGCAGCGGCTTCCTGACTCCAGACATTAGCCAGCACTTTGACCATTTCATCGTAACCATCCTGATTTTGTACCCCTTCCAGACGGAACGGCCGTTTGATCAGTTGTCCCTGGTGATTCAATAGCCACTCGCCACTGACAATAACCTTGCCATCATAGCGGCCGTTAAACTCAGTTACGGTTACGTTGAGCGTGTCCTGGGCGCTTCCCAAAGGCTGGGAGGCAACCACCCAACCAGGCAGTTGCGTACTCAGGTTGGCGACCAGGGTGTTGCGCAACTGTTGATCTAGTGGGCTGGCCCACAGGTTGTTGTTGGCAATCACATACTTCACATCGCTGGTTTGATAAACCACGCCATTCCCCGCCAGATAGTCAGGAACTGCGACCTGCTCTACCCATAACAGGCGATTACCCTGGCTGGCGGTACTTTGCGTACCGCTCTGCATAACAGGTAACTGGTAATAGTTTTTATTGATTTCGCCGGAGCTGCATCCGGCCAGCCACAGTGCCGCGATCGTCACTAGCCACTTTTTCATTGTTTCGCCCTCTTCGGCTCTGGATCTTTTTTGTCCTTCGCTTCAAATACCAGCGCGTTGCTCTTCTCATTGAGCGTTTTCAGCACTGGTTGCAATTCACGCAAGACCTGATCAAGACGCTGCATATCCGCCACCATCTTGTTGTAAGCTGCGGAGCCGGGCTGGAAGCCCTGCATACTGCGATTCAGCTCACGCAACGTTGACTGCATATCCGTCGGCAACTGCTGCATCGACTGGCTGGCCAGAATCTTGTTCATACTATCCAGCGTAGTTTGCAGGTTTTTCATCGTGCGCTGGCTTTCCGACAGCGTGCTGGTCGCCTGCTCAATCATCGGATTCAACGGAAGTTTGTTGATCTTATCCAACGCCTCCATCAGTCGCTGCTGGATTTGCGCCAGGCCGCCGCTAACGGTCGGGATAATCTGATAACCATTAAACTCTCGGATCCCAGTTATCGCTGGCGTATTCGGGTAGAAATCGAGATCAACATAGAGTGCGCCAGTAACCAGATTTCCGGTTTTCAGCGATCCACGTAAACCACGCTTCAACAACTCTCCGAGATGCTTAACGACATCCGCATTTTCGCCAAGCTGCATTTTCAGTCGTTCCGGTTCAATGCGAATGAGTACCGGAATACGGTAATCATCATTAAATGTCTGACGCATATTCGGCGCAAAGAAAGGCACCTTACTTACTGTACCCAGGCGAATACCACGGAATTCCACTGGTGCGCCAGGCTGCAGGCCGCGTACCGAATCTTTAAAGAACATCAGATAATCAATGTGATCGGTGTACAGCGAATCCTGAATGCTCTTCTGATCGTCATACAAAACGAATGCTGTTTTCGGTGCAACAGGCTGCCCTAAATCCAGCCCTTCAGGCACGTCAAAGCTGACGCCGCCGCTGAGTAGCGTTGTCAACGAACCCATCTCCACGCGCATTCCCGCTGACGTGAGATCAACCGCAATGCCACTGTCCTTCCAGAAGCGAACATTGCTGGTCACCAGTCGGTCGTAAGGCGCGTTAACAAAGAGCTGGTAACTAATATTACGTTTTTGGGTATCAAACGTGCTGGTTTCCACCGAGCCAACCCGAAAGCCGCGGAATAACACCGGATCCCCCGGAGAAAGTTGCCCGGCTTTTTTACTGTCGAGTATCACCCGAATCCCTTTCGCATCCGGCGGAGCCAGCGGTGGTGAATCAAGCAAATCGTATCTCGTCTGCTTGCCCCCTTTCGCCCCAGGCTGCAGCTCAATATAAACCCCTGACAGCAGAGTCCCCAGGCCGCTAATGCCCTCGCGACCAATCTGCGGTTTTACTACCCAAAAAACGGTATCTTTATGCAGCAGTTTTTCCATACCTGCGTTCAAACGCGCTTTGATTTCAACGTGCGTCAAATCATCAGCCAGTGTGGCGCTTTCAACCACGCCGACATCAACACTACGGCTTTTAATAGTGGTCTTGCCACCTTCTATCCCTTCCGCATTCGCGGTGATCAGGGTCACTTCCGGCCCCTGATGGCTGTAATGATAAAAAAGAACCCACGCTCCTATAAGCGCCGTGACGATAGGAAATATCCACACGGGAGACCAGTTCTTCACTTTCTGGATTTTGGCTTCCCCATTATTAGATTCCATACTGTCAGGACTCCTCATGCTCTGGTTCAGGTTGACGATCCCACGACAAACGCGGGTCAAACGTCATCGCAGAAAACATTGTCATAATGACGACTAAAGCAAACATTAATGCACCCATTGCCGGATAAATACTCATTAAACCTCCCATACGCACCAGCGCCGAGAGCACCGCAATCACGAAAACGTCAATCATTGACCAGCGGCCTACAAACTCAACAACTTCGTAAATCAAATGCATTCTTTCGCTGTCACGCTTGCCGTGTCCTTTGGCATCCCAGCACAACCAGCCAATGGCGATCATTTTTAAGGTCGGAACCATGATACTGGCCAAAAAGATAACCGCAGCGACCGGATAAGAACCTTCGCTCCACAGCAAGATCACCCCGGCGAGAATAGTCGACGGCATCTTTGAACCTAAAAAATCGGTCACCATGATGGGCAAGATATTGGCAGGGAGATACAGCATGATCGACGTAACGAGCAACGCCAGCGTCCATTGCAGACTGTTTTTACGTCGAACATACCCTTTAGTGCTACAGCGTGGGCACACCGGTTCATCGGCAGGAAGGATTGCTGTGCAACAAGAACAGGAGCGCAGCCCCTGGTTAATACCTGTCACCCCCGGTTTCAGCGGCTGATTCAGCGCAGGCATAGGAGCAATATCATCCCATAACCAACGGCGATCGACACACTGAAAGGCACGCAACTGAAGCACGCAGAACAAACACCAGGGAATAAAACTGCTGCCTACGCCAATGCTGCCATAAGCCATCAGTTTAACGAAACTCACCAGTACACCAGCGAGGAAAATCTCCGCCATTCCCCAGGTTTTAAGTTGAAAAAGCACCCGTCCTAAGTGCTCTTTCAGGCGAACTGGCAATTCCGCGCGGTTGACCAATAACAAAATAGTTATCAGGCAAAACGCAGGAACCAGTTGCACAAATAACAGAAAGAAAGTGCCAAGGCTGGCATAGTTTTCGGAAAACAACACGCCAGGAATTTCCAGCAACGTAATTTCGCTGGTTACCCCGGCGACGTTCATTTTCACAAAAGGAAACAGGTTGGACAGCAACAGCATAAACAGTGCAGCCAACGCGTATGCTGTGGGGCGCTGACGTGGGGCATCCCACGCAACAGTTAACGTCGTGCCACACCGGGGACATGCCGCTTTCTGACCATGCTCAAGGTGGGGTAACGCCACCAGCATGTCACACTGCGGGCACAAAATATGCTTCGCGGCATGATGATGTTCGCACATTGGTACTCCTTAATGATGCGCTATTTTACAGATTGCTGACAAAGTATTCGTTTTTCATGCCGGATGCGGCGCGAGCGCCTTTTCCGGCATGATAAATTGTACAAATCCAATAAATTGAGGTTTCCCTCATGCCTGATAAGCGTAGCGCATCAGGCAATTTATCTTTGTCATCAGCCTCTATATCAAACAACTGTTTTGCGATCAGCCACCATTTTTCAACGCTTCAAGATACTCCCAACGCTCAAAAGCTTGTTCCAGCTCCTGCTCAGCAGCAGCCAGATCGGCAAGCACTTTTTGCGTATGTTCATGAGACTGACTGAAGAAGGAGGCATCTGCCACCTGTGCCTGTAAGGCTTCCAGCTTTGCTTCCAGCTCTTCAAGTAATTGCGGGAGCTGTTCCAGTTCGCGCTGCAGTTTATAGCTTAGTTTGCTCGTGCTGCGTTTTACAGTTTCTGCTTTTGGCACAGGCACTTCTTCGGTTTTCTTCACCGCTGGTTGCTTAAGCGCCACATACTGTTCTTGCTGACCGCGAGCGTCGTGATAACCGCCAACATAACGACCGATTTTACCTTCACCTTCAAAGATCCAGCATTCTGTTACGGTGTTATCGACAAACTGACGATCGTGGCTCACCAGCAACACCGTGCCCTGGTAGCTGTCGATGAGTTCTTCAAGCAGTTCCAGCGTTTCGACGTCAAGGTCGTTGGTCGGTTCATCAAGGATCAGTAAGTTACTTGGTTTGAGGAACAGACGCGCCAGCAGCAGACGGTTACGCTCCCCACCAGAAAGTGCACGTACCGGCGTCATCGCCCGTTTCGGATGGAACAGGAAGTCCTGCAAATAGCCCAGCACGTGGCGTGGTTTACCGTTAACCATCACCTCTTGCTTACCTTCTGCCAGGTTATCCATCACCGTTTTATCGGGATCGAGTTCCGCACGATGCTGATCGAAATAAGCCACCTCCAGTTTCGTCCCGACATGGATGCGCCCGCTGTCTGGCTGAAGTTGCCCCAGCATCAGTTTTAACAACGTGGTTTTTCCGCAACCATTCGGGCCAATCAACGCAATTTTGTCGCCACGTTGCACCTGAGCGGAAAAATCTTTCACCAGTTGTTTGCCCTCAACCTGATAGCAAACATCTTCTATTTCAAAGACGATTTTACCGGAGCGGCTGGCCTCTTCGACCTGCATCTTCGCTGTGCCCATTACCTCGCGGCGCTGGCTACGTTCACGACGCATCGCTTTCAGGGCACGTACACGACCTTCATTACGGGTACGACGCGCTTTGATCCCCTGACGGATCCACACCTCTTCCTGTGCCAGCTTGCGATCGAACTCAGCATTTTGTAGTTCTTCCACGCGCAGAGCTTCTTCTTTTTCCAGTAAATACTGGTCGTAATTCCCAGGATAGGTCACCAGCTTACCGCGATCGAGGTCGACAATACGCGTCGCCATATTGCGAATAAATGAACGATCGTGGGAGATGAAAATTATCGTCCCGTTGAATGTTTTGAGGAAACCTTCCAACCAGTCGATAGTTTCGATATCCAGATGGTTGGTCGGTTCGTCGAGCAGTAATACGCGCGGATTGCTAACCAGCGCACGTCCTAATGCCGCTTTACGCAACCAACCGCCAGAAAGCGACGACAGCGCAGCATTGGGATCTAATCCCAATTGTGCCAGTACTTCGTTGATGCGGTTTTCCAGTTGCCACAGGTTATGGTGATCAAGCTGTTCCTGAACTTTCGCCAGTTCGTTAAGATTTTTCTCGCTCGGGTCATTCATCACCAGGCGTGAAATATCGTGGTAGCGTTTCAGGTATTCCGCTTGTTCTTCAATACCTTCAGCGACGAAATCATAAACGCTTCCCTCAACGTTACGCGGCGGATCTTGTTGCAGACGAGCAACGATTAAATCTTGCTCGTAAATAATGCGACCGTCATCCAGCCCCTGTTCACGGTTGAGGATCTTCATTAACGTCGATTTGCCCGCGCCATTACGGCCCACCAGACAAACACGTTCGTTATCTTCGATATGCAGCTCTGCATTATCGAGAAGTGGCGCGTCGCTGAACGACAGCCATGCGCCATGCATACTGATTAATGACATTACTATTCCTTTCAGGCTGCGGTAATCAGCCAGCAGTTGTGGATCTGGCGGTTACGGGCAAAATCCTGGGAAAGTGTTTTTTGCGTAATTTCTTGTGCTTTCAGCCCCAGTTTTGCCAGTCCGTCGAGATCCATACGAAAACCGCGTTTGTTGTTTGAGAACATAATCGTCCCCCCTGCGCGCAGCAGACGCTTCAGATCTTTCATCAGCGCCAGATGATCGCGCTGAACATCAAACGCATCTTCCATTCGTTTTGAGTTAGAGAAGGTTGGCGGATCGATAAAGATTAGATCGAACTGCTCATTAGCCTCACGCAGCCACGCCAGGCAATCGGCCTGAATCAGTCGATGCGCACGGCCAGTTAAGCCATTCAGACGCAGGTTGCGTTCTGCCCACTCCAGATACGTACGCGACATATCCACCGTAGTGGTGCTGCGTGCGCCGCCTAATCCCGCATGCACGGTGGCGCTACCGGTATAGGAGAAGAGGTTGAGGAAATCTTTGCCTTTGCTCATTTGACCGAGCATACGGCGTGCGATGCGGTGATCGAGGAACAGACCAGTATCGAGGTAATCCGTCAGATTCACCCATAAGTGAGCGTTGTATTCAGTGACTTCAAGAAACTCGCCTTTTTCGCCCAGTTTCTGATACTGATTTTTACCCTTCTGCCGTTCACGGGTTTTCAGCACCAGTTTGTTTGGCGCAATCCCCAATACCGAAATGGTCGCGGCGATAATATCGAACAGGCGCTGACGCGCTTTGTGCGCATCAATCGTTTTCGGCGGCGCATACTCCTGCACCACCACCCAGTCAGCATAGCGGTCAACGGCAACGTTGTATTCCGGCAAATCGGCGTCATACAGGCGATAACATTCAATCCCTTCCTGGCGTGCCCACTTCTCGAACTTTTTCAGGTTTTTACGCAGACGGTTAGCGTAATCTTCCGCCACCATCGCTGGTTTGCTGTCCGGAGTACTTTCGGCAACGTGGTAATTTTTCTGCACGCAGTCCAGCGGTCCGTTTTTCGCTTTGTACTGTTTGTCTGCGCGCAGTTGCAGGCAACTTAACAGATCCGGCGAAGCGCTGAATAAAGAGAGATTCCAGCCACCAAACTGGTTTTTCATGGTTCGACCCAGCAGGCTATGTAGCGCAATCAGCGCCGGTTCGCTGTCCAGACGTTCACCGTATGGCGGGTTGCTCAGTACTGTACCGTACGGCCCTTTTGGCAGCGGATTGGTCAGTTGCGCGACATCTTTCACTTCAAAAGTAATCAGTTCGCCAATACCGGCGAGGCGGGCGTTAGTGCGTGCGCGTTGAATCACCCGCGCATCGCTGTCGGAACCGTAAAAATGAGAGCTGTATTCCGCCAGACCTTTACGGGCACGGGTCTGTGCTTCAGCTTTTACTTCCTGCCAGATGGCTTCGTCGTGCTGCGCCCAGCCGCTAAATCCCCAACGCCCACGGTGCAAGCCCGGTGCGCGATCGGTCGCCAGCATCGCCGCTTCAATCAGCAACGTACCGGAACCACACATCGGATCGAGCAATGGTGTTCCCGGCTGCCAGCCGGAACGCATTACAATAGCCGCCGCCAGGGTTTCTTTGATTGGCGCAATACCCGCACGATCGCGATAGCCACGCAGATGTAAACCGTCACCGCTTAAGTCGAGAGCAATGCTGGCGGTTTCTTTATTCAGCCAGACGTTAACGCGGATATCCGGCGTATCGCGATCAACATTCGGACGCGGCAGATTCTTACGCGTGAAAGCATCAACGATGGCATCTTTCACTTTCATCGCGCCATACTGGCTGTTACGGATGGTGTCATTCAAGCCGCTGAAGTGAACAGCGAAGGTCGCGCCTGGATTAAACATCTCTGTCCAGTTGATCGCCTGAACACCGAGATAGAGGTCTAAATCGCTGTAAACCTTGCACTCGCTCAGCGGCAACATAATACGCGAGGCCAGGCGGCTCCACATCAGGCTCTGGTAAACAAGCCGCGTGTCGCCCTTGAAATGGACCCCACCCTGAACCACCTGGCATTCAACGGCCCCCAGGTTTTCCAGTTCAGTTTTTAACAGCTCTTCCAGCCCACGGGCCGTACTGGCAAACAGAGAATTCATATCGTCACTTTTACTCTAAGAGCCTACCGCAGTAGGCGTAATTGTTGCAGTCAGTCAGGAGATGGGCAGCGCGGAGAAACCGGTGCGTACACGTAGCACCTAATGATTTCGGGCGCAGCCCAGGGCCGAACTGACAAATAAAATAGCCTATTGGTATAGGCTCTAAGAAAATTGTTGCGCATTATAGCTAATAAGTGCGTCATGTCATAAAGTTGAGGGCTTATTTTCATTTGAGGACCGCTCCGTGGCGACATTAACCCGGCTTTTTATTCATCCTGTTAAATCCATGCGCGGCATTGGTCTGACACACGCTCTTGCAGATATCAGCGGGCTGGCCTTCGATCGAATTTTTATGCTGACAGAACCCGACGGCACATTTATTACCGCCCGTCAGTTTCCACAGATGGTGCGATTTACCCCCTCTCCCGTTCATGACGGTCTGCATCTCACTGCGCCCGATGGCAGCAGCGCGTGGGTACGCTTTGCCGATTTCGCCGTACAGGACGCACCAACGGAAGTGTGGGGCAACCATTTTACTGCACGTATTGCTCCAGCCACGATCAACACATGGTTAAGTGGATTTTTCTCCCGCGAAGTGCAGTTGCGCTGGGTGGGGCCGCAGATGACGCGGCGCGTAAAACGCCACAACACTGTACCCCTGTCATTCGCTGATGGCTATCCGTATCTACTCGCGAATGAATCCTCATTACGTGATGTACAGCAACGCTGTCCGGCAAGCGTCAGAATGGAACAATTCCGCCCCAATCTGGTTGTTTCTGGCGTGCCTGCGTGGGAAGAAGACACCTGGAAAGTGATTCGTATTGGCGATGTGGTGTTCGATGTGGTGAAGCCATGTAGCCGTTGTATTTTCACCACCGTTAGCCCGGAAAAAGGGCAAAAGCATCCGGCTGGCGAACCATTAAAAACGTTGCAATCTTTCCGTACTGCCCAGGATAACGGTGATGTCGATTTCGGTCAGAACCTGATTGCCCGCAACAGCGGTGTTATTCGTGTTGGCGATGAAGTGGAAATTCTGGCAACGGCACCGGCAAAAGCCTACGGCGCAGCCGCAGCGGACGACACTTTCCCAGCGACACAACAAGCGGACGCAAATGTAGATATCGACTGGCAAGGGCAGGCATTTCGCGGTAATAACCAACAGGTATTACTGGAACAATTAGAAAATCAAGGGATTCGTATTCCCTATTCTTGCCGTGCTGGCATCTGCGGAAGTTGTCGTATCCAGCTTCTGGAAGGCGAAGTCACCCCGCTGAAAAAATCAGCTATGAGCGACGACGGAACAATTCTTTGCTGTAGTTGTGTGCCGAAGAGTGCATTGAAACTGAAAGGTTAAACGGCTTGTTCAAGGCTGACGCTGTCATAACTCACGTGCGGTCTCAGCCTGTCATTCATAATTTTGATAGCGTCACCCAGTTGCATGGCGCGCCCGGCGATGACGACGCAAGGCTGTGCCAGCAGGCACAGTGCAGCATTTTCGCCAGATTCAATAACCAGTAAATTGACTTGCTCATTGGTGTCGCTTAACCAGACACAGGCTGCATCACCCGATACTGGTGCCCACATTTCGCCATGAGAAACAAAATGCCAGCTTTTCGGCATTTGCGGTTTGAGGTAACGAATCGCCACCAGCGCATTAAGCACCAGTTCGGCTTTTTGTTCTTTTGATAAGTTAAGGTCGCGGCATTTTTCTTCAAACGTGAAATAGAGCGCGGCGTCATCAACGCAAAATCCCGCAGGAGAAAAAGCATCCGGTGTCAGCATTTTACGAGCAAAACGTGAGCGAAATAGCATACCATTGGCTAAATCAAGCATCATTCGATCATGCTCTTCATCGTAATACCAACGCCAGTTATCATCTGGTTTAATTCGCATATGCCTCTCCTCTACCCTATAAATCTACCGCAACACATTCCATTGTCGCTTTGCTTAATAACCTCAACAAGAAAAGTACAAAATATCTAAATAAGTAACAGGAATGAATATAAAACAACCAGGGCTGAAAATAAAGCCCTGATTATCTTATAAAGAGAAAATGAAAGAAATAATTAGATATGGGTAATGATTTCTTTAATCAGCGGCGGGCCTTTAAAAATAAAACCAGAATAAATTTGCACCAGTGATGCACCCGCAGCAATCTTCTCACGGGCGGCGATGACCGAGTCAATACCACCAACACCAATGATTGGTAAACGGCCGTTTAATTCCTGCGACAAGCGGCGAATAATTTCTGTACTCTTTAATTGTAACGGGCGACCACTTAAACCACCGGTTTGCTCGCAATTTTTCATTCCCTGAACTAAAGAACGATCGAGGGTGGTATTAGTCGCAATAACACCATCAATATTATGGCGAACCAAACTATCGGCCACCTGGATCAACTCATCTTCAGAAAGATCCGGCGCGATCTTCACTGCAATTGGCACATATTTATGGTGGATCGCCTGTAAATCATTTTGCTTATTTTTAATTGCAGTTAATAAATCATCCAGTGCTTCGCCATATTGTAAAGTGCGTAATCCTGGGGTGTTTGGCGATGAAATATTGATGGCAATATATCCCGCATAGGCGTAGATTTTTTCCATACAAATCAGATAGTCATCTTTACCCTGCTCTACCGGCGTATCTTTATTTTTGCCGATGTTAATTCCCAGAACACCGTCATAATGGGCTTTTTTAACGTTCTCTACGAGATTATCAACGCCGAGGTTATTAAAGCCCATACGGTTGATCAAACCTTCCGCATCCACCAGGCGAAAGAGACGAGGCTTATCGTTTCCTGGCTGTGGACGCGGGGTGACAGTACCGATCTCGATCGATCCAAATCCCATTGCACCTAAAGCGTCAATACACTCCCCGTCTTTATCAAGACCGGCAGCCAGACCAAGCGGGTTTTTAAAGGTCAGTCCCATGCAGTTAACCGGTTTCGCTGGAACGTTCTGCCGAACAAGTGCTTCAAACGGCGTTCCGGTAATGCGGCGTAATTGCTGAAAAGTAAATTCATGAGCGCGCTCAGGATCGAGCTGGAAAAGGGCTTTACGAACGAAGGGGTAGTACATGAACTCTCCTGGATTCCCGGTGTGCAAACCGGGGGCGTATTATGTGCGAGTTCAGCCAAAAAGGGAATTGACCTGCGGCAATAAATAGCAAACGTTTTCTTATTGCGCCTTTTTTATGCTTTTTTTGGCTTTCCTTCACCAGATAAATCATTTCGACTCACCAGCTCCCTCTGTCAGACTGACCCAATTGTTATCAATGTTAACGAAATAAGAACAATTAGTTATAAGGAGAGAGTATGCGTGTCATTACCCTGGCTGGAAGTCCTCGCTTTCCTTCTCGCTCCAGTTCCTTACTGGAATATGCGCGAGAAAAGCTGAATAGCCTGGATGTGGAGGTTTATCACTGGAATCTGCAAAACTTCGCCCCGGAAGATTTGCTCTATGCACGTTTCGACAGCCCGGCCCTGAAAACTTTCACTGCACAACTGCAAGAGGCTGACGGGCTGATTGTCGCGACCCCCGTCTACAAAGCGGCTTATTCCGGGGCGTTAAAAACCCTTCTCGACCTGCTACCTGAACGCGCACTGCAAGGCAAAGTGGTTTTACCACTGGCAACAGGCGGCACAGTGGCTCATCTATTGGCGGTCGATTACGCACTCAAACCGGTACTAAGCGCTTTAAAAGCGCAGGAGATCCTGCACGGTGTGTTTGCCGATGACTCGCAGGTGATTGATTTCCAGCATAAGCCGCAATTCACGCCGAATCTGCAATCCCGTCTTGATGTCGCACTCGAAGCCTTCTGGCAGGCGTTGCACCGTCGTGATGTCCAGGTTCCTGATCTTTTCTCTCTACGAGGAAACGCCCATGCGTAACATATTTAAACTGGCGCTGGCGGGATTACTTAGCGTCACTACGCTCGCGGTTGCTGCGGAGTCTTCGCCTGAAGCGTTACGGATAGGTTATCAGAAAGGCAGCATCAGCATGGTGCTGGCAAAAAGCCATCAACTCCTGGAAAAACGCTATCCGCAAACAAAAATTTCATGGGTGGAATTTCCTGCGGGTCCACAGATGCTGGAAGCACTCAACATCGGCAGTATTGATCTTGGCAGCACGGGCGACATTCCACCTATCTTTGCCCAAGTTGCTGGTGCGGATTTGGTATACGTCGGTGTCGAGCCGCCAAAACCAAAAGCCGAAGTCATTCTGGTGCCAGAAAACAGTCCCATAAAAACCGTGGCTGAACTGAAGGGCCACAAAGTCGCATTTCAGAAAGGTTCCAGTTCGCACAACCTGTTACTACGCGCACTGCAACAGGCCGGGCTTAAATTCACCGATATCCAGCCCACTTACCTGACACCTGCTGATGCCCGCGCGGCCTTCCAGCAAGGTAACGTAGATGCCTAGGCCATCTGGGATCCTTACTACTCTGCTGCATTATTACAGGGTGGTGTGCGGGTATTAAAAGATGGTACTGGTCTGAATCAGACCGGGTCGTTTTATCTGGCGGCCCGCCCCTATGCAGAAAAAAACGGTGCCTTTATTCAGGGCGTACTGGAGACCTTTAGCCAGGCCGATGCGTTAACCCACAGCCAGCGCGAGCAAAGTATCACCTTGCTGGCAAAAACGATGGGCTTACCGGCACCGGTAATAGCCTCTTATCTTGGCCACCGTCCTCCCACCACCATCAAACCAGTGAGTGCCGAGGTTGCCGCTTTACAGCAACATACTGCCGACCTGTTTTATGAAAATCATCTGCTGCCGAAAAAAGTCGATATTCGCCAGCGCATCTGGCACCCCACTCAACTGGAAGGAAAACAATTATGAGTCTGAATATATTCTGGTTTTTACCTACGCACGGTGACGGTCATTATCTGGGAACGGAAACAGAGTCTCGTCCGGTTGATCACGGTTATCTGCAACAGATCGCGCAAGCGGCGGATCGTCTTGGCTATACCGGCGTGCTGATCCCTACGGGCCGTTCCTGCGAAGATGCGTGGCTGGTGGCGGCGTCGATGATCCCGGTTACGCAAAGGCTGAAGTTTCTTGTCGCCCTGCGCCCTGGTGTAACGTCACCTACCGTTGCCGCCCGCCAGGCCGCCACGCTCGACCGTCTGTCGAATGGCCGTGCGTTGTTTAACCTGGTAACAGGCAGCGATCCACAAGAACTGGCGGGAGACGGCGTGTTCCTCGACCACAGCGAGCGTTACGCAGCCTCGGCGGAATTTACTCAGGTCTGGCGACGTTTATTGCAGGGAGAAACTGTCGATTTCAACGGTAAGCATATTCATGTGCGCGGGGCAAAACTGCTCTTTGCACCGATTCAACAACCGTATCCTCCGCTTTACTTTGGCGGATCGTCAGACGTCGCCCAGGATCTGGCCGCAGAACAAGTTGATCTTTATCTCACCTGGGGCGAGCCGCCAGCACTGGTAAAAGAGAAGATCGAGCAAGTGCGGGCAAAAGCGGCCGCACATGGTCGCAAAATTCGTTTCGGTATTCGCCTCCATGTGATTGTCCGCGAAACCAACGACGAAGCGTGGCAGGCCGCAGAACGGTTAATCTCCCATCTTGATGATGACACCATCGCCAGAGCACAGGCTGCATTTGCCCGCACGGATTCCGTGGGGCAACAGCGAATGGCTGCGTTGCATAACGGCAAGCGCGACAACCTGGAGATCAGCCCCAATTTATGGGCAGGCGTTGGTCTGGTACGCGGCGGTGCGGGGACGGCGCTGGTAGGCGATGGTCCGACAGTCGCCGCACGAATCAACGAATACGCCGCGCTTGGCATCGACAGTTTTGTCCTCTCAGGATATCCACATCTGGAAGAAGCGTATCGGGTTGGCGAATTACTGTTCCCACATCTGGATGTTGCCATTCCACAGATTCCCCAACCACAGCCATTGAACCTGCAAGGCGAAGCGGTAGCGAATGAGTTCATCCCACGTAATGTCGCGCAAAGCTAAGGAAGAAAATGATGGCAACGCCAGTGAAGAAGTGGTTATTGCGCGTTGCCCCCTGGTTTTTACCGGTGGGCATCGTGGCGGTGTGGCAACTGGCCTCCTCGGTTGGCTGGCTGTCGACGCGTATTTTGCCCTCTCCGGAAGGAGTGGTGGCCGCGTTCTGGACGCTCTCGGCCAGCGGTGAGCTGTGGCAGCATCTGGCGATCAGCTCCTGGCGGGCGCTGATTGGTTTTTCGATTGGCGGATCGCTGGGGTTGATTCTGGGATTGATTAGCGGCCTGTCGCGCTGGGGAGAACGGTTGCTGGACAGCTCAATTCAAATGTTGCGCAACGTGCCGCATCTGGCGCTGATCCCGCTGGTGATTTTGTGGTTTGGCATTGATGAGTCTGCAAAAATTTTCCTGGTAGCGCTCGGCACGCTGTTCCCCATTTATATCAATACCTGGCACGGCATCCGTAATATCGATCGCGGGCTGGTGGAGATGGCGCGTAGCTATGGCTTATCCGGCTTGCCGCTGTTTGTGCATGTGATCCTGCCTGGTGCCCTGCCCTCAATTATGGTCGGCGTGCGTTTTGCGTTGGGCCTGATGTGGCTGACGCTGATTGTTGCCGAAACCATCTCTGCCAATTCTGGCATTGGTTATCTGGCGATGAATGCGCGGGAGTTTCTGCAAACGGATGTCGTCGTCGTCGCCATTATTCTCTACGCCCTGCTCGGCAAACTTGCTGACATTAGCGCCCAATTGCTAGAGCGTCTCTGGTTGCGCTGGAATCCGGCTTATCATCTGAAGGAGGCCACGGCATGAATACTGCCCGTCTGAACCAGGGTACACCACTGCTACTTAATGCGGTGAGCAAACATTACGCAGAAAATATCGTGCTGAATCAACTGGATTTGCATATTCCGGCAGGTCAGTTTGTGGCTGTTGTTGGTCGTAGCGGCGGCGGTAAAAGTACTCTGCTGCGTCTGCTGGCGGGGCTGGAAACACCAACCGCAGGTGATGTACTGGCGGGTATAACACCGCTGGCCGAGATTCAGGATGATACGCGGATGATGTTTCAGGATGCGCGTCTGCTGCCATGGAAATCGGTGATTGATAACGTTGGGTTAGGTCTTAAAGGCCAATGGCGCGATGCGGCGCATCAGGCACTGGCTGCGGTAGGGCTGGAAAATCGTGCCGGGGAATGGCCTGCCGCACTTTCTGGCGGGCAGAAACAGCGTGTGGCGCTGGCAAGAGCGTTGATTCATCGTCCGGGTTTATTGTTGCTCGATGAACCGCTGGGCGCACTGGACGCCTTAACGCGACTGGAGATGCAGGATTTAATTGTGTCACTTTGGCAGGAGCACGGCTTTACCGTCTTGCTGGTGACGCATGATGTGAGCGAAGCGGTAGCGATGGCTGACCGGGTGCTGTTGATTGAAGAGGGAAAGATTGGCCTGGATTTGACGGTGGATATTCCTCGCCCGCGCCGATTAGGGTCAGTACGGTTAGCGGAACTGGAAGCGGAAGTGTTACAGCGGGTGATGCAGCGAGGGCATTCTGAACAACCAATTCGGCGTCATGGTTAACATGCCAGATGCGGCGTGAACGCCTTATCAGCCTACAAAACCAACAATTCCAACGGGTTTGTAGGCCTGATAAGACGCGCCAGCGTCGCATCAGGCACTTTTGTATTAAGCCAGTGCTTTGGTGATCTTCTCGTAAAGATCGCCAGAGAGATTATCCAACCCTTTCAATTGTTCCAGCGCCGCACGCATTTTCTCCTGACGTTTGGCATCGTAACGTTTCAGGCGAATCAGCGGCTCAATCAAACGTGAAGCCACCTGCGGATTACGGCGGTTCAGATCGGTGAGCATTTCCACCAGGAACTGGTAACCACTGCCATCTTCAGCATGGAACGCTGCCAGGTTGCTGCCTGCAAACGCACCAATCAACGAACGAATACGGTTCGGGTTGCTCATGGTGAATGAGCGATGCTGTAACAGACCACGCACCGTCTCCAGCACATTCGCCGCTGGACTGGTGGCTTGCAGGATAAACCATTTATCCATCACCAGACCGTCCTGATGCCACCTGTCGTCGTACTCCTGCATCAACGCGTCACGGCACGGTAACTGCGCAGCAACCGCCGCCGAAAGTGCCGCCAGCGAATCGGTCATATTGTTCGCTTTATGGAACTGCTTACTCACTAACACGTCAGCCAGATGCGTTTCACCAAAGGCGAGGAAGCGCAGGCAGGCATTACGCAGAGTACGTTTCGCAATGTCTTCATGTTCAACACGATACTCACTCTGGTGATTGGCGTTATAGATAGCCAACAATTCATCCGCCAGTTCAGTCGCCAGTGTACGGGTGAGTGCTTCGCGAACTTCGGCAATGGCAATCGGATCGATGATATCGAATAGTTCCGCCATTTCATTGACAGAAGGCA
This sequence comes from Escherichia sp. KTE159, assembly GCF_000408805.1. Taxonomy (NCBI): domain Bacteria; kingdom Pseudomonadati; phylum Pseudomonadota; class Gammaproteobacteria; order Enterobacterales; family Enterobacteriaceae; genus Escherichia; species Escherichia sp. KTE159. The sequence continues at coordinate 821,769 of NZ_KE137292.1, read as the reverse complement.
GTGTCAGGATTTCTGCCGCCAGCGCCGGGTCGATCTTCTCATCGAGCAGCACAGCGCGGAAAGCATCTGCAACATGTGCTGGCAGCGATAACGGCTGCCCTTGTTGATGACGGGCGACATTCAATTTGATGTACGTTGCCAGCAGACTTTGCGCCGCATCCCAGCGGGAAAAATCATTGCGCGCATGACGCATCAGGAAGGTCAGTTGCTGATCGCTCCATTTATATTCCAGTTTCACCGGCGCGGAAAATTCACACAGCAGCGCAGGCACCGGCTGGAAGTAGACGTTATCAAAAACAAAAGTCTGTTCCGCCTGGGTGACATTCAGCACTGAATTGACCGGATGACCGTCCTTCTGCAACGGGATTACTTTGCCCTCGTTGTCATACAACTCAATAGCAAACGGAATATGCAGCGGCAGTTTTTCTGCCTGATCTGGCGTAGCTGGCGTGCGCTGACTGATGGTCAGGGTGTACTGCTCAGTTTCTGGATCGTAGTCGTCTTTAACAGTCACAATCGGCGTGCCGGACTGGCTGTACCAACGGCGGAAATGAGAGAGATCGACATTTGACGCATCTTCCATCGCCTGGACGAAATCGTCACAGGTTGCCGCACTGCCATCATAACGCTCGAAATAGAGCAGCATCCCTTTCTGGAAATTTTCTTCGCCCAGCAGGGTGTGGATCATTCGAATCACTTCTGCGCCCTTCTCGTAAACGGTCAGGGTATAGAAGTTGTTCATCTCAATGACCATGTCCGGGCGGATTGGGTGAGCCATTGGGCTGGCGTCTTCCGCAAACTGCAACCCGCGCATGGTGCGCACATTGTTGATGCGATTAACGGCACGGGAACCCAGGTCAGAGCTGAACTCCTGATCGCGGAACACGGTTAAACCTTCTTTCAGGCTAAGCTGGAACCAGTCGCGGCAAGTCACACGGTTACCGGTCCAGTTGTGGAAATATTCATGGCCAATAACGCGTTCAATGTCGAGATAATCTTTGTCGGTAGCGGTGTCGGTGCGCGCCAGTACATATTTGGAGTTAAAGATGTTAAGACCTTTATTCTCCATTGCGCCCATGTTGAAGAAGTCCACGGCAACGATCATATAAATATCAAGGTCATACTCCAGACCAAAGCGCTCTTCATCCCACTTCATGGAATTTTTCAGCGAGGTCATCGCCCACGGCGCGCGGTCAAGGTTGCCGCGATCGACATACAACTCCAGCGCCACTTCACGGCCAGAACGCGTGGTGAAGGTGTCGCGTAGCACATCAAAATCGCCTGCCACCAGCGCAAACAGATAGCACGGTTTCGGGAACGGGTCCTGCCACTGTACCCAGTGACGTCCGTTTTCCAACTCACCTTGCGCAACGCGGTTACCGTTAGAAAGCAGGAACGGGTATTTGGTTTTATCGGCAATAATTTTAGTCGTAAAACGCGCCAGCACGTCCGGGCGATCGAGATAGTACGTAATGTGGCGGAAACCTTCGGCTTCACACTGGGTGCAAAGCGCATCGCCTGACTGGTAAAGCCCTTCCAGTGCAGTGTTGGACGCAGGGCTAATTTCATTAACGATCTTGAGCGTAAAACGCTCCGGTAAATTACTGATGATCAGTGCGCCCTCTTCTTCTTTCCAGGCGGACCACGGCTCATCATTAATATGAATAGAGACCAGTTTAAGATCTTCGCCGTCAAGACGAAGTGGAGCATCTGATGCACCATGACGGACAGCCTGGCTGATCGCGGTAACCACCGTCTTTTGCGCGTCCAGGTCAAAGGTCAAGTCAATATCAGTAATCTGGTAATCCGGCGCACGATAATCGTGACGGTATTTGGCTTGTGGCTGTTGAGTCATAAATAACCTTTAGCATCTTTTATAGAGTCAGGTGTTCAGTCTATTCCTGTTGTATAAATCTCGCTACGCAGAATCTTCATCTTTTCAGGTACAAACGCTTTTATTGCTACATTTTTATAACATACAGAGCGCAACGCCATCGACCATAAACGTGGCATATGGTGTGATCGGGGTTCAATAAATTGCGAAACAAGGTATACTCCAGCAGTTCCTGAAGATGTTTATTGTACTAAACGCTCCCGTACGAGGACGCTACTGCGCACCTATGACACAATTCGCTTCTCCTGTTCTGCACTCGCTGCTGGATACAGATGCTTATAAGTTGCATATGCAGCAAGCCGTGTTTCATCACTATTATGATGTGCATGTCGCGGCGGAGTTTCGTTGCCGAGGTGACGATCTGCTGGGTATTTATGCCGATGCTATTCGTGAACAGGTCCAGGCGATGCAGCGTCTGCGCCTGCAGGATGATGAATATCAATGGCTCTCTGCCCTGCCTTTTTTTAAGGCCGACTACCTCAACTGGTTGCGCGAGTTCCGCTTTAACCCGGAACAGGTCACCGTCACCAACGATAACGGCAAGCTGGATATTCGTTTAAGCGGTCCGTGGCGTGAAGTCATCCTCTGGGAAGTTCCTTTGCTGGCGGTCATCAGTGAACTGGTACATCGCTACCGCTCACCGCAGGCCGACGTTGCGCAAGCCCTCGATACGCTGGAAAGCAAATTAGTCGACTTCTCGGCGTTAACTGCCGATCTCGATATGTCGCGCTTCCATCTGATGGATTTCGGCACCCGCCGACGTTTTTCCCGCGAAGTCCAGGAAACCATCGTTCAACGTTTGCAACAAGAATCCTGGTTCGTTGGCACCAGTAACTACGATCTGGCGCGTCGGCTTTCCCTCACGCCAATGGGAACTCAGGCTCACGAATGGTTCCAGGCGCATCAACAAATCAGCCCGGATCTTGCCAACAGCCAACGTGCCGCACTTGCCGCATGGCTCAATGAATATCCCGATCAACTGGGAATTGCGTTAACCGATTGCATTACTATGGACGCATTCTTGCGTGATTTCGGCGTGGAATTTGCCAGCCGCTATCAGGGGCTGCGTCATGACTCTGGCGACCCGGTAGAATGGGGCGAAAAAGCCATCGCGCATTATGAGAAGCTGGGAATCAACCCTCAGAGCAAAACGCTGGTTTTCTCTGACAATCTGGATTTACGCAAAGCGGTCGAGCTTTATCGCCACTTCTCTTCCCGTGTGCAATTAAGTTTTGGTATAGGTACACGCCTGACCTGCGATATCCCCCAAGTCAAGCCACTGAATATTGTGATTAAGCTGGTGGAGTGTAACGGTAAACCTGTGGCGAAACTTTCTGACAGTCCTGGCAAAACAATCTGCCACGACAAGGCGTTTGTTCGCGCACTTCGTAAAGCGTTCGACCTTCCGCACATTAAAAAAGCCAGTTAATATCATCAGGGAGCCATAACGGCTCCCTTTTTTACCTTTAATTCCGAAATCTTTCGCTGCATCTGCGAATTCTGCTTGTCTGATTGCGGATGCCAGGTAACATAGGTATCCCCCCATTTCACGGGTGGACAAGTGTTTATTTTTTCCGACTATTAACAGAGAGAATATTATGAGCGTTGTGCCTGTAGCCGACGTACTCCAGGGCCGCGTAGCCGTTGACAGCGAAGTCACCGTGCGCGGATGGGTACGTACCCGCCGAGATTCAAAAGCTGGCATCTCCTTCCTCGCCGTTTATGACGGTTCCTGCTTTGATCCTGTACAGGCTGTCATCAATAATTCTCTGCCCAATTACAATGAAGACGTACTGCGTCTGACCACCGGTTGCTCGGTCATTGTGACGGGTAAAGTCGTGGCGTCGCCGGGCCAGGGGCAACAATTTGAAATTCAGGCCAGCAATGTTGAAGTCGCTGGTTGGGTTGAAGATCCAGACACTTACCCGATGGCAGCAAAACGCCACAGCATTGAGTATCTGCGTGAAGTCGCTCACCTGCGTCCACGTACCAACCTGATTGGTGCCGTTGCGCGCGTTCGCCACACGCTGGCGCAGGCACTGCATCGATTCTTTAACGAACAAGGTTTCTTCTGGGTTTCTACACCGCTGATCACCGCGTCCGATACCGAAGGCGCTGGCGAAATGTTCCGTGTTTCAACACTGGATCTGGAAAACCTGCCACGTAACGATCAGGGCAAAGTTGATTTCGACAAAGATTTCTTCGGTAAAGAGTCGTTCCTGACCGTATCAGGCCAGTTAAACGGCGAGACTTATGCCTGTGCGCTGTCTAAAATTTATACCTTCGGCCCGACTTTCCGTGCAGAAAACTCCAACACCAGCCGTCACCTGGCGGAATTCTGGATGCTGGAGCCGGAAGTCGCGTTTGCTAACCTGAACGATATCGCCGGCCTGGCAGAAGCCATGCTGAAATACGTCTTTAAAGCGGTTCTCGAAGAACGTGCTGACGATATGAAATTCTTCGCTGAACGCGTGGATAAAGATGCAGTTTCACGTCTGGAGCGTTTCATTGAGGCAGACTTCGCGCAGGTGGATTATACCGACGCGGTAACCATCCTCGAAAACTGCGGTAAGAAATTTGAAAACCCGGTTTACTGGGGTGTGGATCTCTCTTCCGAGCATGAACGTTACCTGGCAGAAGAACACTTTAAAGCGCCGGTAGTCGTGAAAAACTATCCGAAAGACATTAAAGCGTTCTACATGCGCCTTAACGAAGACGGTAAAACCGTTGCAGCAATGGACGTTCTGGCTCCGGGTATCGGTGAGATCATTGGTGGTTCCCAGCGTGAAGAGCGTCTGGACGTTCTGGACGAACGTATGCTGGAGATGGGCCTGAATAAAGAAGATTACTGGTGGTATCGCGATCTGCGTCGCTACGGTACTGTTCCACATTCCGGTTTTGGTCTTGGTTTTGAACGCCTGATCGCCTACGTGACTGGCGTTCAAAACGTGCGTGACGTAATTCCGTTCCCACGCACTCCACGTAACGCCAGTTTCTAATTTAACTTTTCCGAGAGCCAGCACCCGCTGGCTCTTTTTTATCCCCTTCTGTCAAGTTATCTGTTTGTTAAGTCAATCAATCTAATTGCAACCCTGCCAAAGCAATCTTCCTGTTACGGAATGTTTCTTTGCAACATTTGCGAACAAAAAATAACCCATAGCCTTATTGCGGATTAGTCATTTCTTATCTGATAGCACAATTTTTATACTTATTATTGGCTTTCTGGATGGCTGAAAGTGTATTAGAGAGAAGTCACAGAGAGAAATCATCAGAAAGAAAATTTCTGTTTAGTTAGATTTAATATAAGTAAATCATATACATATATAAGATCCGCCATAAATATCATTAAATCCTGGTGGAAATATGACGGTGTTCACAAAGTTCCTTAAAATTAATACTTAGTTACACATTTTTTCTTTTTGTAACTATATCTTTATCTTTGTAGCACTTTCACGGTAGCGAAACGTTAGTTTGAATGGAAAGATGCCTGCAGATACATAAAGACACCAAACTTTCATCAATAGCTCCGTAAATATTTATTGACGAAACTTATTGACGGCAGTGGCAGGTGTCATAAAAAAAACCATGAGGGTAATAAATAATGATGAAGCGCAACATTCTGGCAGTGATCGTCCCTGCTCTGTTAGTAGCAGGAACTGCAAACGCTGCAGAAATCTATAACAAAGATGGCAACAAAGTAGATCTGTACGGTAAAGCTGTCGGTCTGCACTATTTTTCCAAGGGTAACGGTGAAAACAGTTACGGTGGCAATGGCGATATGACCTATGCCCGTCTTGGTTTTAAAGGGGAAACTCAAATCAATTCTGATCTGACCGGTTACGGTCAGTGGGAATACAACTTCCAGGGTAACAACTCTGAGGGTTCTGATGCCCAAAATGGCAACAAAACCCGTCTGGCGTTCGCTGGTCTGAAATTTGCTGATGCTGGCTCAATCGATTACGGTCGTAACTATGGTGTTGTTTATGACGCACTGGGTTACACCGATATGCTGCCGGAATTTGGTGGTGACACTGCATACAGCGATGACTTCTTCGTTGGTCGTGTTGGCGGCGTTGCAACTTACCGTAACTCCAACTTCTTTGGTCTGGTTGACGGCCTGAACTTCGCTGTTCAGTACCTGGGTAAAAACGAACGCGACACCGCACGTCGTTCTAACGGCGACGGTGTTGGCGGCTCCATCAGCTACGAATTCGAAGGCTTTGGTATCGTTGGTGCTTATGGTGCTGCTGACCGTACAAACTTGCAGGAAGCCCAGCCTCTCGGCCAGGGTAAAAAAGCTGAACAGTGGGCTACCGGCCTGAAGTACGATGCGAACAACATCTACCTGGCAGCAAACTACGGTGAAACCCGTAACGCTACGCCGATCACCGGCGGCTTTGCTAACAAAACGCAAGATATCCTGTTAGTTGCACAATACCAGTTTGACTTCGGTCTGCGTCCGTCCATCGCTTACACCAAATCTAAAGCGAAAGACGTAGAAGGTGGTATCGGTGATGTTGATCTGGTGAACTATGTTGAAGTGGGCGCAACCTACTACTTCAACAAAAACATGTCTACCTATGTTGACTACATCATCAACCAGATCGATTCTGACAACAAACTGGGCGTAGGTTCTGACGACACAGTTGCTGTGGGTATCGTTTACCAGTTCTAATAGCAGACCTCTTTGTTAAATGCCGAAAAAACAGGACTTTGGTCCTGTTTTTTTTATGCCTTCCAGAGCAATCTCACGTCTTGCAAAAACAGCCGGTGTTTTCATCAGTAATAGTTGGAATTTTGTAAATCTCCCGTTACCCTGATAGCGGACTTCCCTTCTGTAACCATAATGGAACCTCGTCATGTTTGAGAACATTACCGCCGCTCCTGCCGACCCGATTCTGGGCCTGGCCGATCTGTTTCGTGCCGATGAACGTCCCGGCAAAATTAACCTCGGGATTGGTGTCTATAAAGATGAGACGGGCAAAACCCCGGTACTGACCAGCGTTAAAAAGGCTGAACAGTATCTGCTCGAAAATGAAACCACCAAAAACTACCTCGGCATTGACGGTATTCCTGAATTTGGTCGTTGCACCCAGGAACTGCTGTTTGGTAAAGGTAGCGCCCTAATCAACGACAAACGCGCCCGCACAGCTCAGACCCCTGGTGGTACTGGTGCGTTACGCGTGGCTGCCGATTTCCTGGCAAAAAATACCGACGTTAAGCGTGTGTGGGTGAGCAACCCTAGCTGGCCGAACCATAAGAGCGTCTTTAACTCTGCAGGCCTGGAAGTACGTGAATACGCTTATTACGACGCGGAAAAACATACTCTGGACTTCGACGCCCTGATTAACAGTCTGAACGAAGCCCAGTCTGGCGACGTGGTGCTGTTCCACGGTTGCTGCCATAACCCAACCGGCATTGATCCTACACTGGAGCAATGGCAAACGCTGGCGCAGCTTTCCGTTGAGAAAGGCTGGTTACCGCTGTTTGACTTTGCTTACCAGGGTTTTGCTCGCGGTCTGGAAGAAGATGCTGAAGGTCTGCGCGTTTTCGCAGCTCTGCATAAAGAACTGATCGTCGCCAGTTCCTACTCTAAAAACTTTGGTCTGTACAACGAACGTGTAGGCGCATGTACGCTGGTTGCTGCGGACAGTGAAACCGTGGATCGCGCATTCAGCCAGATGAAAGCGGCGATTCGTGCGAACTATTCTAACCCACCCGCGCACGGAGCTTCGGTTGTTGCCACTATCCTGAGTAATGATGCGTTACGTGCTATCTGGGAACAAGAGCTGACTGATATGCGTCAGCGTATTCAGCGTATGCGTCAATTGTTCGTTAATACGCTGCAGGAAAAAGGCGCAAACCGCGACTTCAGTTTCATTATCAAACAAAACGGCATGTTCTCTTTTAGCGGTCTGACTAAAGAACAGGTACTGCGTCTGCGTGAAGAGTTTGGCGTGTATGCTGTGGCTTCCGGTCGTGTGAACGTAGCCGGGATGACGCCAGACAACATGGCTCCGCTGTGCGAAGCGATTGTGGCTGTGCTGTAAGCATTAAAACCAATGAAGCCCGCTGTGAAAGCGGGCTTTTTTATGCGCCTTTACCAGACGGGAATTTCGTCTTGCAGGAAGGGGTTATGCAACCGTTCATAGCCGAGGGTGGATAACGGCCCGTGCCCTGGAATAAACGTCACATCATCGCCAAGCGGCAGCAGTTTATCTTTGATAGAGGAGATCAGTTGATTATGGTCGCCACGTGGGAAGTCACTGCGCCCTACTCCACCTTTGAAAATGACGTCGCCAGAAATCAGCAGTTTTGACTGATTATCAAAAAAGACCACATGGCCCGGTGTATGCCCTGGGCAATGTAACACCTGTAAAGTCACATTCCCTATGCTGATCGTGTCGCCTTCATTCAGCCAACGATCCGGCGTCAGTGGCTGACACTCATCCAGGCCAAACATGCGGCTTTGCGCAGGCAAGCCTTGCAGCCAGAACTCATCTTCCTTTTCCGGACCAAGTACTGGCACGCCGTAATGTTTTGCCAGTTCCGCCGCTGCACCAACGTGATCCAGATGGCCATGTGTCAGTAGGATCTGCATCAGCGTCAGGCCGCTGGCATCAACTTCCTGTTTAATTTTTTCCGCATCACCGCCAGGATCAACCAGTGCTGCCAGGCGAGTTTGTTCACACCAGATCAATGAGCAGTTCTGGGAGAATGCAGTGACCGGAATAATACGATAATTCATACTGCCCCTGTTTCGTTAAGCGATTGCTACCAGTGCCGTGCAGGTCCGGTATCAATATGCACAAAGTTACTACGTGGGTAATATCCTACACCACCTGCGCGCATAGATAACGCGGCTTTGCGAATATTGCTTAACGCGACGCCTTCAATATGGAAATCCATCGCCTGGCCTTTGGTGTGATAGCTTTTCTTCGCTACTCCACGGCTGTGTGCGCGTAATTCATTATTGGTGTCGATAGAACGGTAACCAGAAATTAACTGTACCGGCTTGCGAGTACCTAACAGGCCTTGCAGGCGATACAACTGGTCGAATAATCCTGGATCGATGGACTTTATTTTGTTCGCGCGGAAATCGCGGAAAAAATGGTTTAGTTTTGCCAATTCTTCCTGAATATAGCCTCTGCCATCGAAAAACTCCGCTTTAATTGACTCTCCAGTATGGAGATTGTTGAGTGTCAAAATACGCGGGCGTGGGGTGGAGAGTGTCGCAAACGCAGGGGTCGGCAAGATGGCAGCACCAAGTGCAACGCCACCAAGCGCCAGTAGTTTGCGGCGATTAGCGTCGAATTTGTCCATGGTAATCAAGTCTACAGGTCAATGTTATCGTTTATATGCACTTCTGGCGCACAAGAGTGCACCTTAACCGCCCATAAAGCTAACGTCAAGGTGACTCAACCCCAGCAGTGATGGGGGCTACAAGGAATAGCCCCCAATCATGCCAATTATTACGACAACTGATTTCCCCGAACTACTTCATTTACCTGATTAATTGTTCCGCTTTCGATACAATTTGCGAGCTGGATCGCGCAGGCAGATCATAATTGTAAATATCTGTACGATATTGAGTACGCCCATCTGCGCCGACAAATGCTGTCAGGTAGTAGAGATTAACCGGGATAGACTGACGGATATTGACGTAACGGGTATCTCCCTGCTTCAGAGCATCGGAAATACGCTTGTCATTCCAGCCTGCATCCTGCAACAGCATGTTTGCCAGATCGGATGCCTTATTCACCCTCACACAGCCAGAGCTCAACGCACGCGTATCACGCTTGAACAGATTGTGATTAGGCGTGTCATGTAAGTAGATAGCGTCTGAACTCGGCATATTAAATTTATACCGTCCTAGCGAATTTCGTGGGCCTGGAGCTTGCTGAAAGCGGAACGGTAAATTCGACGCGGTAATCGTCGACCAGTCAACCTGCCACGGGTCAATTGCTTCTTTGCTGTTCCAGCCACGCATCACCGTATAGCCATGGCTTTCCAGATAGCCCGGATCATTACGCACTTTCGGCAGAATATCTTTGCGTGCCAGCGTCGGCGGTACGTTCCACGGCGGATTCACTACCACATTGTTTAAGGCACTGCTCATCATTGGTGTTTTGCGGTCAGGACGGCCGACAATCACCCGCGAGTCCAGCACCTGATTACCGTTCTGGTAATAGACCAAAGAATAGGCCGGTATATTGACCATGATGCCGGTAGAAAGCTCCGCAGGCAGCAAACGTAAACGCTGGATGTTGAGCGCCAACACACCTGCACGCTGTGCAGGTGTCACATTGAGCCAATCACGTGTGGCTGGACCAATAGCACCATCTGCCCCCAATCCTTGCCATGCCTGAAAACGTTTAACCGCTTCAACCAGCTCATTATCGTAGGCGGCACGTACAGTTGGCTTAGGTTTACTAAGAAACTTTGTTTGCTTTTCCGCAGTTTCGACGGCAACGGCAGATGGGCTAACGACTGCATCAGCGGGTGTTTCATCGCCAGGCAGCGCAATTTTCGGTCCACCATTGAGCATACCTGTGCGCTGCAATATTTCGCGCAGTGCTGGTACGTCATTACTCCACTGTCCAGGACGCAACGTTGCTTTACCGGTTAGTTGTGGCCACGGTTTGGTATCACTGAGCAAGGTCAGTAAAGATTCATGCATCGCGGCATATTGCGGATGCTGCGGTGCCAGTCCTGCAACAAACGTTGGCAATTGGCCATTATTTAGCGCCACCTGCCATTGGTTAATGACCGAGAGCGGTGGTGTTGAGAGCGCATAAGGTTTACTGCTGTATAGCCAGCGCGTGCCTTTGACCGGAATGTTAGCAACGAAATGAAGGTAACCCAGCATTGCATCCGACAACACTACGTCACGTGCCAGACCATTAACGCCTGGGTCAGTCAGTAACTCTACCCATTTATTAAACTGCGGCTGAAAACCGGCAATCGCCACTTCCGCCAGTTGCTGCTGGAAAGCTTTAACCGCATCACGGTTTTCCCACATCGGCTGCATATCACGTGCGGCATACAGCAGTTGAAGCTGGTTAAGATAAACCGGCTTATAACCTGCGGGTAATTGAGATTCGATTTGTGTGCGAGCGTTTTCCGCCGCACCCTCTGGTAGCGGTTGGATCCCCGCCATAATTGCCGTCGCTTGCGCTTGCGGCAGTACATCTCCCTGTTCGCTGACAGCCACCGGGCTGTCGCCAGGGATTACTTCAGGCTCATCAGCCTGCACACTGAACAGTGGAGCGAATGTTACGGCCAGACAAAAACTTATTGCCGAAAGCCGACGACCACACATCATGTTAAGCAACATCCCTTGCCCCCTGTTTTTATCATACTTTGAATAGCCAGGCTGCTTTTCTCTACTTGCCTGTACAACGCCAATACTCACGAAAGTATGACGAGCAAGCCTGTTACTTATCAGGCTTACCTTCAGTATATAAACGTCGATACGTTTTTACACAACCTAATGTAAAGAAGTTTAAAGAAAAGCGCACCGTAATGCGGCATTTTTTTAGTGCAGAAACGGAGTTTTCGAAAAAAAGGCGACATCGCTGCCGCCTTAATCTTAACTTGCCTGGGAAGACGCTTCGTCAGTTCCTGGAAGCGTTTCAGGAAGCTGCGGCGCAAAGCCACGCAAACCAACCACATGTACGTGTTCGGTATTCTGGAATACCTTACGCACCAGTTTGTAGGTGGTGCCTTTTTCCGGACTAATATTTTCTGGTGCCGCGATGATGAGCTGCATTTGCAAACGCTCACACAATTCAAACAACGTGGCGATAGAACGGGCATCCAGGCGCGCTGCTTCATCGAGGAACAGCAGACGACAAGGAGAAATATCTTTACCGCGCAGACGACGGGATTCATCTTCCCAGCTCTGTACCACCATCACCAGAATCGACATCCCTGTACCGATGGCCTCACCCGTTGACAACGCGCCTGACTCCGCACGCAGCCATCCATCGGAACCACGGTTAACTTCAACTTCCATCTCCAGGTAGTTGCGATAATCCAGCAGCTCTTCACCAATGGTCTGCGGCGTGCGCTGCCCCATATCAATTTGCGGGTTAAGGCGCTGATACAGTTTCGCCAGCGCTTCCGAGAAGGTCAGACGGTTGCTGTTAAACAAATCCTGATGTTGTTCATGTTGTTCAGAAAGCACATCCAGCAACATGGCGTGCGTTTCACGCACATTCACGTTCAGACGTACGCTGTTCACCTGGCCGAACGACACGTTCTGCAAGCCCTGGTTGAGCATACGGATACGGTTCTGTTCGCGCTGAATGGTTTTGCGAATAATGTTCGACACACTGCGGGAACTGATCGCCAGTTTCTGCTCACGGGAGGTTAATTCTTCGGTCAGACGGCTAAGTTCGATCTCCATCTGCTCGATAGCTTCTACCGGATCATCGGTACGAATAATATCCTGGCGGATTCGTTCGCGCAGATGCTGGTAAACCGCCACGAAGAACTGGATTTTACGTTCCGGACGTTTTGGATCTTCCGACATACGCAGCACGTCGCGTAGATGTTCGTTATCCGCTACCGCCAGACGCAGCGCACCTAACGCCTTATCCGACATGGAACGCAAATCATCAGCAGAAAGATAAGCCAGCTCGCGACGGTGCAAGCGGCGTTCGACGCCGTTGTCTTTCACCATGCGCATTACCGCGCACCAGCCCGCTTTGGCGGTCACCACCTGCTCGCGCATCTCGTGATAATCACGCTCCAGCTTGCGCAGTTTACGGATCAGGTTGTCCATCTCCGCTTCGCAGAAGGTGAGCGCTTTTTCCAGTTGGTTGCGACGGGAACGGTTATTACTGAGTTGCGCATGTAGCTCGTCACGGCGAATACGCGCGCGCTCTTCTGCGCCGCTATCGGCACGCACACCGATATCCTGCAATTCGCGTTGCAGATCGTTAAGCAGTTCTTTTTTAGTGTCGTAAGAACTTTTCAGCGATGCCAGCACCTGATTGTACTGGTTCAACTGTGTAGCATGACCACGCAGTGCTTCACGAGCACGGGTACGCTCTGCTTCCGCATGTTCCAGACGTTCACGCAATTTTTCGTTGAGATCGCTGTTACCACTGAGCATTTCTGCCGAGTCGGAGTAGCTAAAGTGTGCGCGACGCTGCACCACTTCCGTCAGGGCAAATGCCTGCTGACGGGCATCGCGCTGCATCTGCTGGGAGTATGCGTAATCTTCTTTTAACTGTTCAAACTGTTCCGGATCGCTTTGCAACACTGAAACGATCGGCTCCAGTTTCGCCAGTTGATTACCGAACTGCTGAACAAAACGCGCCGCTTCCTGGGCTTCATCCAGACGTTCGCGGATTTCATCGACGCGATCTGCCAGCGTATCGTCAGCCAACAGGTTAAGGCGCGGCAGGATGCGGTTAAGCGCTGTCACGCCCTCTTTCGCCTGCTCAAACTGAATGCGTTGCTGCTGGTTATCATTTTCATGATTACTCAACGCCCGCTCCAGTTCGACGCGGCGGCTGTTCAGTTGACGGATTTCAGCTTCCGGATCGGACTCAAATGCCACCGCCAGATGGCTGCCGATAAAGCGACTGAAAGCCTGATGCAGGCGCTGAGTTTTCTGTACATCAAAGGAGAGCGTGGCGAAGCGTTCGGAAAGCACTTCACGTTCGGCATGAAGGCTTTCAATACGGCTTTCGCGCGCCGCACGACCAAACAACGGCACTTCAGGGAAGCGCGAATAACGCCACTGACGGTCGGCAATTTTCACCACCACCGCTTTTTCCAGTTCATCAACGCTGAACACGCTGTCATCGAATGACTGCGGATCACCTTCGATCAGATAGAGATCTTCCGGGCAATCGGTTAAACCTTCCAGTTGTTCGGCAATCTGCGACAGATCGGGCACTACGATGGCGTGACGAGAGGGGCCATACAGCGCCGAGAAGTACGGCGCATCTTCCAGGCTAACGTCGTCATAAATTTCTGACAACAGCACGCCGCCAAAACGTTCCGCCAGCGCATTCAGGCGCTGATCTTCAGAGCCCCCCGGCTGACTTAAACGCTCGATCTCTTCGTCAACGGCGTTTTTGCGCGCGCCCACTTCGTCACGTTCAACAATCGCCTCGCGCTCGCGCTCCAGCAACTGTTGCATGTATTCAGTGACATCCTGACTGGAGGTGAACTCTTCACCGCACTGCTCGCTCAACTGATTGAGGCTGTTTTGCGCAGCCAACCAAACCGGCGCACGCTGCATCAGACTCTGAATGCGTGATTGCAGTTGTTCCTGTTCCTGACGCAGCGCCATGCGCTCTTCACGGGCATTAGACACGCTGTCAGAAAGGGAGGCAATGCGTGCTTCCAGTTCCTGATGCAGGGCTTCCAGTTCATCGATATCAAAGTTCTTGCCCTGGCGTTTGCAGAAATCCGCCAGCAGGCGCTCGGCTTCCTGTTGCTCACGCAGGCGCTGTTCCAGTTCGCTTAAGCGCATCCGCAGCGGCTGAACCTGTTCTGCAAGGTGACGTTGTTCGACCCCTTCGCGCAGCAGTTCACGAGCAACATCCCACGCTTCGTTACGCGCCAGCGGACCGTTAATGGCTGCGACTAACTGATAAGCCTGCTCAAACTGGCTATGCGCGGTTTGTGCCATGCTCATTTTCTGCTCAAGAGAGAGCATTTTTTCGGTGGCTTCCAGCTCTTTCGCCTGGAAGGTTTCCAGCCACTCGGCGGCGCTGTCGGCAGTTAAGTCCGGCAGATGACACAGTTCTTTAGCGCGGTTAAGTGCAGTAATCGCCTGGTTGTACTGGATCGCGCGCGTTTGCTGGACGTCCAGTGCCTGCTGGTAGTCAGCAAGCTGGTTTTTCAGCTCGTCCACTTCCAGTTCGGCGGCTTCCGCGCGCGCTTCATTCTCTTCCTGACGTTCGATGGCTTCTGCCACCACTTCGTTTTGCTCTTCGAGACGGATCTGCAATTCATCGAGATCCGCTTCGTAACGTTCGATCTTTTCCTGCTGACGCAGTGCGGTTTGCACGAGGTTCAGGTGATCGCTGGCTGCCTGATAATCTGCTTCCAGATCGCCTTCCGCACCGTTGTGCTCTGCCAGTTCACGCGCCATATCGACGTGTTTGTACTGCTCCGCCGCCAGTTGCTGACGAGAAGTGTGTAGCTCACGACGAAACTCCAGTGCCTTATCCAGATGAACGCGACGTTCGTTGGCGTGACGCATATAGTCCGCCGCCACATAGTTGGTGGCTTCACTGATCAAATGCTTAAACAGGTCGCGATCGGACTGCGTTACACGAATCGCTTCCAGCGTCATGCGGTTTTCACGCAGCGCTGCTTCCATATCCTGGAACGCTTTACGCACGCCGCTGTTTTCTGGCAGCAGATAGTCACGCAGAGAACGGGTAATGGCACTGGAAATACCGCCGTACAGTGAGGCTTCGATCAGACGATAGAATTTACTACGATCAGACGCCGAGCGCAGACGACGCGCAATGATGCCCAGATCGAACATCAGTGAATGGTAATCGGTGATGGAATTGAACTGCTTAAACTGCACGCCTTCCATCGCTTCGAGCTTCTCTTTCAGCTCATTAAGCGGCAGCACGCGCGCCTGGCGTTCGTTCAGGGTTTCTGTCACCAGTTGCGTCGGCAGCACCGACATCGGTAGCCCCTGAATCGCAAACGGTTTGATATCCACTTTACGATCGCGCCCGGCAACCTGTTGCAGACGCACACCGACCACCACGCGCTGATGGCGCGAGTTGATGGTGTCGAGCATCGAATAACAGACGCCCGCTTTTAGCTTACCGTGCAAACCTTTATCGCGCGAACCACTGGTGGCCCCGGCTTCCGTGGTGTTACGGAAGTGCAGCAGGGTCAGGTCAGGAATAAGCGCCGTAACAAACGCCGCCATAGTGGTGGATTTACCTGCACCGTTACCGCCGGAAAGCGTTGTGACCAGCTCATCGAGGTCAAAGGTACGGGCAAAAAAGCCGTTCCAGTTAATCAGCGTCAGTGAGCGAAATTTACCGCGTTCAATCATTATTCTTCCTCTCCGCTATCTGGCTGATTCTCTTCGGTTTCGTCGTTGAGTTGCAGGTGATTTTCCAGAGACATTGCTTCACCATCGCGAATCAGGCGACGTTGGGCTTCGCGCGGATCGTCACCAGCACGCACATCCGCACCAAAACGGAACACCGATTCTGTAATGCGGAACTTGCTGCTGTCGTGGCCCATAAACCACACCATGCCCAAACGACGCAGACGATTTAGCGAAGAACGTACTTTTTCCTGCAACTTCTGGCGGTCAACGTCTGAACCGGTAGAACGGTTGTTTACCAGTTTCAGCAGTTTCGCTTCGTCAGCCAGGGTGAGCAGTTCGTCATACAGTTCCTGCTGAGTAAAGATCCCCTCGTTCGCCAGCCGTTCCGGGCTGAGATAGAGATAACAGAGGATTTTCCCAACCATCATATCCAGTTCGGACAACACGGAACGAGGGATCAACGTGGTGGAACGTGGACGCAAATAGAAGAAACCTTCCGGCGCGCGAATAAGCTCAACGTTATAACGCGCGTAAAACTCTTCCAGGTATTCCTGAAAATCCATCAGGAATGCATGGTTGTCCAGTTCGTCAAGACCGATATGGCGACCTGAACGTAAGGCGCTATCCAGCGCCGGAAATAACGGATTCGCCAGCGCTTGCGCCAGCTTAACCGGCATCACTTGTTCAATATTTGTCGATGACATGCGCCTGTACCTTGGCTCCGTAATCATTAATCGGCTGCCATTTCGCTGGCAGTCCGGTGAAGTCTGCTTGCGCTACGCCGAGGCGTACCGCCTGATCAATAACAATGCGCGCAACATCAAAGTGACGCGCACGCGGATACTGCGCCAGATATTCGCGTACCACCAGACCAAGATCCAGCGGCACTTGTCTGGTTTTATAGACGGCGAGCTGCTCTTCGATGATTGCCGCCAGTTGTTCGCGGATCTCGTTAAACTCTTCGTACTCTAAATCTGGCGGAAGTTCCCCGGTCACTTCTTCGTCACGCAGTGCCATCTCTTCGTCACGCATATCCAGCAGACGATCGGCATTGGCGTAAGTCAGCGCCCACGGGTCATCAAAATAGGTTTGTACCGACTGACGTAATCGCTGGGCAAAGACACGGTTTTTATCCATATCGATCGCGGTACGGATAAATTTATGTACGTGGCGGTCATAACCGATCCATAAATCGATGGATTGCTGACCCCAACTGATAATACGGTCGAGTTTGCTTTGCAGGTCGTACACCAGACGATCGACAAAATGCAGATCGTCATGGGTCATGGTCGCATCCTGGATGCGCAACAGGTTAGCCTGTAATTTGTCGCCCGCCGCTTCCAGCGTATCTTGCAATTCACGCAGCGTACCAGAGGTTTCCGAAAGCAACATTTCACAGCTTGAGATCGCCGCCCGCCAGTCTTTATTCAGTAACTGGGCGATATCGTCTTTCACCTGTTGCTGCTGTTCGTCCATCAGACGTTGCGTCAGGTCGATACTGTCGAAAATTTCTGCTACCGAGTATTTCAGCGGCGCATAGACGTTACGGTGCCAGTGAAACTCATCGCCGCCCTCTTCTGCCGCATCCGCCGCACGCTTCAGTTCGCCTGCAACGATCGACAATTGCATAGAAAGACGCAGCGTAGAAAACTCGCGCTGACGGATGTAGTAATCAGTAATGCCGATGCCGAGCGGCGTCAGACGGTAAATGGCGTTCCCTTCCGCCTGTTCGCTTGTAAAGCGGTTCAGCAGACGTTGACGCACCATATCGTTGATCGCGTTGTTGGCGCGCACGCCGATGGTTTCGCTGGTTTGCTCAAACGCATCACTCACGTGGCGGAATGCATCCACCAGCTCACCTTCACTCATCTCGCCGTCCAGACGCTCGCCGTTCAGCGTGGCCACCGCCAGCAGAAAAGAGAGACGGTCTACCGGCAGCGAGATGGAGAAGTCGTTTTTTCTGGCCCAGGCAACCAGTTCGGGGACTGTCTGGGAAAATTCACTCATACTTTATCCTTGCTCTGCGGTTTGCGCGCGGTGACATGAATATAACGCCCCAGGCTAATGTAAGGTTCCTGACGGCAATAACGCGTTTCTAATTCAAGTAATGCTTCGTAGCAATCGCGCTGTTGGTGCTTTTCACGCAGATAATCATGAAACACGCGAACGCCGGTCTTGCCGGTAATTTGCCAGCCAGCTTCTTCCAGCCACTGATATACCTGCGCCGGATCGCGCGGAGAGTCTGGCGAAAGCGTCCGTTTTTTCTTTTTCGGCATTCCCGCCTGCACGTAATCAAAATTTCCTGCAACCATGTTGTGCATCAGCAAACCGTGCGCATTGTAGAACATTAACGACAACATGCCTCCTGGGCGCAACACTGACCACAGAGTCTGTAACACGCTACGGGGGTCAGCGACCCACTCCAGCACCGCATGGAACAATATCAGATCAACGGGCGTTTCCAAATGCGAAGCAACATCCTGAGCAGCGCAATGTATAAATTGCATGTTGCCGCTCACACCTTTTGCTTCTGCCGCCTGCTTTGCGCGGTCGATCATCTGCGCAGAAAGATCGCATAAAATGACCTGATGCCCACGCCCGGCCATTTTGATCGCCGTCTGCCCTTCACCACCGCCAGCATCCAGCACTCGCAATTTTTGCGAGCCTATTTCCGCCAGCACACGATCGAGATCCTGCCACAGAATAGCCTGTCGAAGCTGTCCTTTGGTGGTGCCGTAAATGTTACGGGAAAACTTTTCCGCAATATCATCAAAATTGCGATCCTGCATTGCTTTCTCCACCGGTTGGCTAAGACGTTTTCTGATAAAGGCGCTATTTTGTCACAGCCGAGGCGAGAATGAACCCGTCTGGTGTAATATCACTGCCGATCCCTCGCTATATGGTTAAAAAAGGAACCAGAAAGGATGCTTTTTACACTGAAAAAAGTGATTGGCGGTATGCTGCTGCCACTTCCGCTGATGTTGCTGATTATTGGTGCTGGCCTGGTGCTACTGTGGTTTAGTCGTTTTCAAAAAACCGGGAAGATATTTATTAGCGTAGGATGGCTGGCACTTTTGTTATTAAGTTTGCAACCGGTAGCAGATCGTCTGCTGCGCCCCATCGAAAGCACCTATCCGACATGGAGCAATGTACAAAAAGTGGACTATATAGTGGTGCTGGGCGGCGGCTATACCTGGAACCCGCAGTGGGCGCCAAGTTCAAATTTAATCAATAACAGTCTGCCACGCCTGAATGAAGGCGTGCGTTTGTGGCGTGAAAATCCGGGATCAAAGTTAATCTTCACGGGTGGTGTGGCAAAAACCAATACGGTGAGTACAGCAGAAGTGGGGGCCAGAGTGGCGCAATCGCTGGGTGTCCCACGCGAGCAGATTATTACGCTGGATTTACCGAAAGATACCGAAGAAGAAGCCGCAGCAGTGAAACAGGCAATTGGTGACGCCCCTTTCCTGTTGGTGACCTCTGCGTCTCATTTGCCGCGCGCGATGATCTTTTTTCAACATGCAGGATTAAATCCGCTACCTGCCCCCGCCAATCAACTGGCAATCGATTCACCACTTAACCCGTGGGAACGGGCAATTCCGTCTCCGGTCTGGTTGATGCATAGCGACCGGGCCGGTTATGAAACGCTTGGCCGCATCTGGCAGTGGTTAAAAGGTTCATCAGGCGAGCCACGGCAAGAGTGATTTTGATGCCAGATCGAAGTTGCTCCGACTAAACCGTCCGGTATTGACCAGTTGCGCAACTTCATCCCATAACACATATAGCCAACGTCGCCAGATGAACGACTCCGCCACTGGCGCGCGTTGCAGGTAACTCCAGAGTAAATCTTCTGCCAGCGTATTATCCATTAGTCGGAACAGTTCATACTCTCGCGGTGCCCAAAGCATTAATCCCGGCCCGACCATCGCCAGTAGTTGATCGCTGCGCGAATCTTTCAACATGCTACGCAAACAGAAATTGCCGTGAATCAGCACACAATTGTCGTTAAATCCTTCAAATAATGCTGGAAGACATTCGCGGGTGCGGAACAGAATCCGCTTATCCTGCATGGTTAAACCGGTGTTATTGAACTGATTGAGCGTGGTCCATAACACTTCAATATGTTGCCGATACCAGGAGGGCCAGAAATTTTCCTGGGTATTATCCACTGCGCCAACGCAACCGCGACTGTCCTGTCGGTGCCAGGCCAACAGAGCTTCAACAATTTGCTCTTTCAGATGCTCCCAACGTTCCGGTGTACGTGCAGGTGCTTCCACAGAAACACCACGCATCCGCTCCAGTAACAGGACATCGGGGCCTGGGTGTTCTTCATGTGTCATCACACCATAAATAGTTGGCATACGGATAGTCCCGCTGCGCGCCAGCATGGTGGTTTTCCATGCCAACTGTCGTGCTTGCCCTGGCGTACTAAAGCTTCTTGCCAACAGCGGCATTGGGTTTCCCTGGCTGTCATACAAAGCCCACAACGCCGTATTCGCTTTTTCATTGACACACTCAATACGACTGAGTTTTTCACCCAGTAAATGGCTTAATTCGGCACGCAGCTGTTCCATTCAGATTACCCTCATAAAAGCTACTGCCTTCATAATGAGCGCCAATGTAAAAGATGTCACCTGAATGAGATCAATTGTTGAAAAGAAAAATGAGGAAAATCGTAACGGTACGACACTCCCCCGAAAATCGGGTGGAGTGTCGTGAAATTAACTTAGCGCATTTCAGCGCGAACGCGCTCGAGATCTTCAGGGGTATCCACACCTGTACCAGGAACTTCCCGGGCGACAGCAACATGGATTTTTTCGCCGTACCACAGTACGCGAAGCTGCTCTAACATTTCGATGTGTTCTAACGGGCTTGGCTGCCAGTTAACATAACGGCGGATAAAACCTGCACGGTAGCCATAAATACCGAGATGCCGCAGGAAATTATCACCAACGGTTTCCAGACTTTTTGCAAAACGGTCACGATCCCACGGAATGGTGGCACGTGAAAAGTAAAGCGCATAACCTTCAGCATCAAGAACCACTTTAACCGCATTCGGATTAAAGACTTCTTCCGCATTGTGGATAGGTACAGCCAGGGTAGCCATTCCCACTTCACGCTGGGCGAGATTATCGGCAACCTGACGAATGATTGTTGCAGGGATCATGGGTTCATCCCCCTGCACATTAACAATCACCGTATCGTCACTGAACGCGCATTTTTCGACAACTTCCGCCAGACGCTCAGTGCCTGATTGATGATCGGCGCGCGTCATGCATACTTCACCACCCGCAGCTTCAACGACGCGGGCGACATCGTCATGATCGGTTGCCACGATGATGCGATCGGCACCTGATTCGCGGGCGCGCTCAAGGACATGAACGATCATGGGCTTGCCGTTAATATCGACCAGCGGTTTACCGGGCAGACGCGTAGAAGCGTAGCGCGCGGGAATAATGACCACAAAACTCATGATTTACTCTCATCGGCAGTCAGTACACGGGCTTCCGTTTCCAGCAGAACTGGAATGCCATCGCGCAGCGGGAAAGCCAGGTTATCCAGTTTGCAAATCAGTTCTTGTTTTTCCTGGTTATACCAAAGTTTGCCGTTGCAAACCGGGCAGGCAACGATTTCAAGCAGACGATGATCCATAGTTCCTCCAGATGGATCGGGTTATGAATGCATAAATCTTATCATAATCATTTATGCGTAGGGGGCTATTTCCCAGCCAGTGCGGCAATCGGTAAAAAGATCGGGTGGGCAGCGCCCTAATGTCACTCGCGTCGCCTGCTGCCAGCTAGCAAAATCGGTAATCGCCTGGCGTAACCCTTTTTGAAGAGAAGCTGTCGGTTTGATGCCATCCTGTAACCAGAGGGAGATAACTTCAAGAACGCCCGCCTGGCGATGTATTTTGGCATCCATTCGCCCGACTAATTGCCCACGATGTAGTAACGGCAGAACGAAATAGCCATACTGGCGTTTCGGCGCTGGCGTGTAGCATTCCAGCCGGTAGCTAAAATCAAAAAGTTGCTCTGCACGTTTACGATCCCAGACGACAGGGTCAAAAGGTGACAGTACAGTGCTATGCGTCGCGGTTAGTTTCCCCGCGAGAGCTGTTTCGAGAAAAGGCAACAAGTCAGCATGCAGCCAGAGTTGTCCTAATCTCTCCACATTTATGGGGATAATTTGTTGCTGTTCAGCACATAGATCACGCCAGGCCGACAGTGCAGGACGTTTCAAACGATAATAATCCGCCAGCCACTGTTCGCGGAATATTCCCAGGCAACGCGCGCTGTTATCCAGCATGGCGATTTCTGCTTCTGTTTGCGAAACGAGATCACGCTCATCATCCCAGTGAGGCATGACGCGATGGGTTAGATCATAAACTCGCTGGAAGTTGCGCCGTTCAACTACCATGACTTTTCCGGCAGTAAATAAGCCTTCCAGATGCCGTTTATGGGGCTTCCACTCCCACCAACCGCTTGCCCCTTTTCGGGGATGTTCGAAATCGGCTGAACGTACCGGTCCGTTATCTTGTATGTGCTGAATTAACTGTTCAATTTCTGCTACATGTTCCTGCATCCAGGCGTCTTTGTATTTCCAGCCCATTTTTTCAGGTGCCAGCATTCGGTGGCGAATAAGACGAAAATCGCTACGCGGCATAAAACAGGCTTCATGCGCCCAGTACTCCATTAATTCGCCACGTGTCAGTGACTCATCCAGCCACTGCGGAGAATAATTACCAAGGCGACTAAAAAGTACCAGATAAGGGCTGCGGGCAACGATATTGATAGTGTCGATTTGTAGCAGGGAGATACGGGAGATAGTTGACAGGATATCTTCTGGCGACGCACGACGGCGGGATTTGTTTAACAGGCCTTGAGCGGCAAGGTGAAGATTACGCGCATCGGCAAGGGAAATATACGGCAGCGTCATCATGGCTCCATCTATTGAACGCTGCCGCGGCGGAATTAGTTGCCAGAAGCCAGCGAGGAAAGTTGCGCGAGCAGTTTCTCTGGTTCATCGCCCGAAAGCTGTGCGTCAACGGGCAAATACCACCAATTTTCTTCTGCAAAGGCCCGGCATTTCACCGCATCTTTTTCAGTCATGATCAGCGTTTGCCCGGCACTTAACAGTGCGCTGACATCCGCATGATTCAAAGACTGATGATCGGCCAGCGGAACACATTTTTCTGGTTGAACACCGCACATCTTCAGCGTGGCAAAAAAGCGCGGCGGGTGACCAATCCCCGCCATTGCTACCACATGTTCAAGTTGTGCAACATCACAACGCGTACCAGTACGCAAATTCACAGCCTGACCCGGCAGCAGATGCATTGGGATTTCACCATTGTGCGGTACACCGCCGTTGACGATTACCGCATCAACCGATTTTAAGCGCCCCGCTCGCTCACGCATTGGCCCCGCGGGCAACCACCAGCCATTACCAAAGCGACGCACACCATCGATGACGACAATTTCTACATCTCGCGCCAGGCGATAATGCTGTAGACCGTCGTCAGTCACGATGAGTTGTACATCAGGATGCTGCGCCAGAATCACTTTTACTGCATCAGAACGTTCGGGAGAAACCGCAACAGGCGCACCAGTGCGCTGATAAATAAGCACCGGTTCATCACCCGCCTGTGCCGTGGTGGTATCTGCCGACAGTAACAACGGATACGACTCGGCCTTACCGCCATACCCCCTTGACACCACACCAACGCGAACACCGCGTTTTTGCAGTTGTTCCACCAGCCAGACAACGACCGGGGTTTTTCCATTGCCACCTGCGGTGAGGTTACCGACCACCACAACTGGCACTGGCGCGCGCCATGCGCGTTTCAATTTTAATTTGTAGCAAAGACGGATTGCACCACTCACCAGGCCATACAGCCAGGAGAGTGGCAGCAACAGCCGCCACAAAGGCGATTCACCAGACCAGATTTTTTCAATCATTGGCCAAACTGCATTTTGTGAAGTTGCGCGTAGACACCACGGTGTTCAAGCAAATCGTTGTGCGTACCGCGTTCCACAATGACCCCGTCCTCGACGACCACAATTTCGTCTGCCTTTTCAATGGTAGACAAACGGTGGGCTATCACCAGTGAAGTACGGTTTTTCTGCAACTCATCCAGCGCCGCCTGAATTGCACGTTCAGATTCAGTATCCAGTGCCGAGGTGGCTTCGTCCAGAATCAGAATCGGGCTGTCACGCAACAAAGCACGAGCAATAGCAATACGCTGACGCTGACCGCCAGAAAGCAGTACACCGTTTTCGCCAATTACCGTATCGAGACCGTTATCCATCTTATTGATAAAGTCCATGGCATAAGCCATACGCGCCGCTTCTTCAATTTGCTCACGGCTGTACTGGTCAGTACGTGCGTAAGCAATGTTGTTGGCAACCGTATCGTTAAACAGATGGACATTCTGCGACACCAGCGCAACCTGATTACGCAATGACGCCAGGGTATACTCGCGTAGATCGTGACCATCCATCAGGATCTCGCCTTCATCGATATCGTAGAAGCGAGTGATTAAACTCGCGATGGTCGATTTACCCGAACCAGAACGTCCAACCAGAGCAACTGTTTTCCCTGCCGGGATTTTCAGGTTGATGTTACGCAAAGCGGGAACTTCACGCCCTGGATAGGTGAAGGTAACATTACGGAATTCCACATCGCCGGTAGCACGCTCAATCTCACGCTTACCTTCGTCTTTCTCCTGTTCACTATCCAGAATGGTGAACAGCGTCTGACAGGCCGCCATACCACGTTGGAACTGGGCGTTAACGTTGGTCAGCGATTTCAGCGGACGCATCAGTGCAATCATTGAAGAGAAAACAACGGTAATCGTACCGGCTGTCAGGCTATCCATCACACTTGGGAAGCTCGCCGCATACAGAACAAACGCCAGCGCCAAAGAAGCGATCAATTGAATGATCGGGTCAGAGATGGACGAGGCGGACACCATCTTCATCCCCTGCAAACGCATTTTGTTGCTGACCTTATCAAAACGCTTCGTTTCCACTTCCTGGCCACCAAAAATCAGCACTTCTTTGTGGCCTTTCAGCATCTGTTCCGCACTGGTGGTCACCTGCCCCATCGTGTTTTGCATGTTTTTACTGATGCTGCGAAAACGCTTCGATACGATACGAATTGCAATCGAGACAATGGGTGCCAGCACAATCAAAATGATCGATAACTGCCAACTGTAATAGAACATCATGGCGAACAAACCAATGATGGACGCACCTTCACGTACAACAGTAATCAGTGCGCCGGAAGATGACGAAGCAACCTGTTCAGAATCGTAAGTAATACGTGAAAGCAGAGTCCCGGTTGACTGTTTATCAAAAAATGAAACCGGCATTCCCATCATATGACCAAACAGGCGACGACGCATGGTCATTACCACTTTGCCAGATACCCAGGAGATACAGTAGCTGGAGATATAACTGGTGATACCACGTAAAATCATCAGCCCAATAACCACCAGCGGCATCCACATCAGCACGGAGCGATCTGTTTTACCAAAGCCATCATCAAGAAGTGGCTTAAGGAGCGATAACATGAAGGTATCGCTGGCCGCGTTGAGGATTAACGCTATGCCCGCCACGATCAGACCCGCTTTAAAAGGCGCAATGGTTGGCCACAGTCGGCGGAATGTCTGCCACGTAGAGAGATCTTTGTCGTTATGCATTCAAAAAACCAGCATTTGTTGAAATAGCCGCATATTCTACCCGTTATCCACTGGCACGCCAAACCACTGATGATACCAACGAGGTAAAATTTGCTCCCTTAGGCTGCGTACCAGCCAACCTTTCGCTGAAAAATCGACGGTTATTTGCCCCTGATGAGGGGTGTCAACCCATTGATATCCCTGAAGTTGATAACGTCTTTTAACTTTACTGGAGGGTAGTCGCCACGCGTTATAGCGCGATGCCGATGCCAGTGCCACTTTTCCATTCACACGCTGAATTAATGGCAATGATGATGAGGTATTACTACCGTGATGGGGCACCTGAAGTAATGTCGCCTGCACATGCTGCCAGTAACGACTTAGCATTTTTTGTTCAGCTAGTGCTTCAATATCACCAGTTAAAAGAATGCTATACATTCCGTCATCAACCTTAACCACACAGGAATGGTTATTTCCTTTATCGTTGCTACCTTGTAAAGGCCAGTGCACACTAAAACGTAATCCTTGCCACTGCCACGCTTCGCCACGCACACAGGGCTGATGATGCTCCCCATTTAAAGGGCTTCTGACCCATAACGTCGGCCAGGTACGTAATATCGAGTCCAGTCCTCCCCGATGATCCAGATGCTCATGGCTAAGAATGACGCCTTCCGGTTCAAGGTTATGCCAGCGTAGCCAGGGGATGATAATTTGTTGCCCGCTGTCGCCCTCCGGCCAGGCAAGTCCCGTATCATAGAGAATCGCTTTGCCATTTCTCGCAATCACCATTGCCAGTCCCTGGCCGACATCAAGCATATACACCTGCCACTCGTCGGGCTGTGGTTTTTGCCACAGCGGCCAGCACATCATAATGCCTCCAGCCACACACACCACTGGCAGTGTTCGCCATACGTTTAGTCGCCATACTATCAACAATAACCAGGGAGAAAATGATAGCCATTGCCAACGTTCAGCAATGTTGATCCATCCTTCCGGCAAACTCTTTAACCCCCAGAAAAGTAAAGCCAAAGACCTGTCGGCAAGCAACCATAAACCTTGCTCCACAATTAATGGTCCGCTTAAATGCACGATCATCGCGGCAAGCGTCAACGGAACAGTAATAAATGTCACTAAAGGAATGGCAAATAGATTTGCTATAAACGAGGTCAGGCTAATGCCATGAAATATGACGATTTGTACAGGCATTAACAGGAGCGTTATTCCCAGTTGCAGATGGATGAGAGAAACCATCGCACGCACTGCAGGTGGCAGCGACCATACCGGACAGGGAAACCACTGATACCAAAAAATAAGCGCCGCCACCGCGGCGGCAGAGAGCCACAAGCTTTGCGAGAGAATGGCAACAGGGTCCATCAGCAATATTACTGCAAGGCAGCATATCCACACATCCCAGCCACTCCATTGTCGACCACTTAACTTAAGCATTCCCCACGTTGCAAGCGCCACTACGGTACGCAATGCGGGAGGTTGCATACCAGTCAACCATGCATAAAAAGCAGCACAGCAAATTCCGCCAATTAATGGTATCTGCCAATGGATCCAACGCCCAGGAAGGAAAATTTGCCCACTGCGAATAAGCCCTGCCGCCAGTAATGCCACAAAAGCAATGTGTAATCCCGATATCGCCATTAAATGCGCTGTACCGGTATTGCGCATAATATTTTTGATTTCTCTGGGTACAGATAACCGTTCACCCATACCTAAACCAAGAATGACCGTTTTCCACGGATAGGGTTGCAGAGACGTTTGTAAAGAGGCCAGATATTGCGCTCGCAGACTACAACTCGCTTCAATGACGCTTGCCTGCAGAAAGCGCCCGGTGAGCGGCTGATGCTGGGCAATGGCATAACGCTGGCTGTCAAAGCCGCCATCATTAAGCTGGCCGTGAACCGCACGAACGTTGAGTTTCATTGACCATTGTTGTCCGGCACAAACTGCTTGCGGCAGATATTCGCCATACAGCACAATGCCTGGCGCAGGAAAAAGACGTCGGCCTTGTAAGTGGGTAATTTGAGCGTAATGAGTGGTCATGCCATCAGTGGCAGTAATCTCGACGATTGCATCCTGCGTCGCACCAGCTAAGGCTTCTCCTACCCATATAACTTGCTTCGCCGCCAGTACGCCCCAAAGAAAAAACAGCAATATCAGCGTGAAATAACGAACAGCTTTAACAGGAATAAATGCCAGTACGCAGGCGAAAGTTGTAAGAACTGCAGTGGCTAACGTCCCGGGTAGTTGCGGTAATACCAGCAGTGGAAAAATCCCACAAATTACGCATACGCTGATCGTCGTTACTTTCATGCACCCCTCCCTGTTTTGGAAAGTGTGCAACTTTGTTCGGCAGTTGTCTGGTGGGTGTTTTGCTTTGCCCGAGGCGCGTTCAGAAGAATTTAACAGGAAGATGAAAACTGTACACAACTCTGCGAGACATCTTCCAGATTCAGATTACAGAAATGAAAAAAGCACCCGACAGGTGCTTTTTTCGCGTTCAAGTTTGTGTAAAAACTCAACCGTAAATATTGGCGCGATCGCGCAGTTCTTTACCTGGTTTAAAGTGAGGAACGTATTTTCCTTCCAGTTCTACTTTATCGCCAGTTTTCGGATTACGTCCGGTACGAGGTGCGCGGTAGTGCAAAGAGAAACTGCCGAAACCGCGGATTTCAATACGCTCGCCCTGCGCAAGAGTCGAGGCCATATGCTCCAGCATCTCTTTTACTGCATCTTCAACCGTCTTGGCGGGAATGTGCGATTGCTGGGTGGCAAGTCTTTCTATCAATTCTGACTTGGTCATGATTCCTCCGGTTCCTTAAAGGCAAATTTAGCGGCTGCTGTTGCTGCATTGATTAAGGGCGGCCGTAGCCGCCCTTAGTGCTTGATTACAGGACGAAACCTGCAATCTGTCAAGTAAACTCAACAAACTTCGGAATAAAAATCCCGAAGAGTCAGAGAATTACTCGCCTTTAGCTGCTTTGAAAGCTTCAGCCATTGCGTTGTTGGAGAAGTTTGCATCTTCCTGTTTGTTAACAGTTGCGATTGCATCTTTCTCGTCAGCTTCGTCTTTCGCACGAACAGACAGGCTGATTGCGCGGTTTTTACGATCAACGCCGGTGAATTTAGCTTCAACTTCGTCGCCAACGCTCAGAACCAGGGTAGCATCTTCAACGCGGTCACGGGATGCTTCAGAAGCACGCAGGTAACCTTCAACGCCGTCAGCCAGTTCTACGGTTGCGCCTTTAGCGTCAACTGCAGTTACTTTACCGGTTACGATAGCGCCTTTCTTGTTCAGAGCAACCCAGTTGTTGAACGGATCTTCTGCGAGCTGCTTAACGCCCAGGGAGATACGTTCACGTTCTGCGTCAACCTGCAGAACAACTGCAGCGATTTCGTCGCCTTTTTTGTATTCACGAACTGCTTCTTCGCCTGCAACGTTCCAGGAGATGTCAGACAGGTGAACCAGGCCATCGATGCCGCCGTCCAGGCCGATGAAGATACCGAAGTCAGTGATAGACTTGATTTTACCTTCAACACGGTCACCCTTGTTGTGGGTTTCCGCGAACTGCTGCCACGGGTTAGCTTTGCACTGTTTCAGACCCAGGGAGATACGACGACGTTCTTCGTCGATATCCAGAACCATAACTTCCACTACATCGCCAACGTTAACAACTTTGGACGGGTGGATGTTTTTGTTGGTCCAATCCATTTCGGAAACGTGTACCAGGCCTTCAACGCCTTCTTCGATTTCAACGAAGCAGCCGTAGTCGGTCAGGTTGGTTACGCGACCAGTCAGTTTAGTACCTTCCGGATAACGTTTAGCGATAGCTACCCACGGATCTTCGCCCAGTTGTTTCAGGCCCAGGGATACACGGGTACGTTCGCGGTCGAACTTCAGCACTTTAACAGTGATTTCGTCGCCCACGTTGACGATTTCGCTCGGATGCTTAACGCGTTTCCAGGCCATGTCAGTGATGTGCAGCAGGCCGTCAACGCCGCCCAGATCAACGAATGCACCGTAGTCAGTGAGGTTCTTAACGATACCTTTAACTTCCATGCCTTCCTGCAGGTTTTCCAGCAGTTGATCGCGCTCTGCGCTGTTTTCGGATTCGATAACGGCACGACGAGAAACAACAACGTTGTTGCGCTTCTGATCCAGCTTGATTACTTTGAATTCAAGCTCTTTGCCTTCCAGGTGCAGAGTGTCACGCACCGGACGAACATCTACCAGAGAACCTGGCAGGAACGCACGAATACCGTTCAGCTCAACAGTGAAGCCGCCCTTAACTTTGCCGTTGATAACACCGGTAACAGTTTCAGCATCTTCGTAAGCTTTTTCCAGCGTGATCCAGGCTTCGTGACGTTTAGCTTTCTCACGGGACAGCAGAGTTTCACCGAAGCCGTCTTCTACTGCGTCCAGAGCAACGTCAACTTCGTCACCTACCTGGATTTCCAGCTCGCCCTGGGCGTTTTTGAACTGCTCAGCCGGGATGGCAGACTCAGATTTCAGACCAGCGTCAACCAGTACTACATCTTTGTCGATAGCAACAACAACGCCACGAACGATAGAACCCGGGCGGGTTTCGATTTCTTTTAAGGACTCTTCAAAGAGTTGAGCAAAAGATTCAGTCATGTTTAATCTTCAGGTTTATATTTAACGTCCACCTGGCTCCGTGCCGGATGGGGTTGTTTAACATACCCGCTGTCATTCCATTGCAGCGGGGGTACTGCAAATTCGGTCGCTTATGCGAGAGCCAATTTTTGGCGCGCGTAGTGTAACGCTTTTTCAATCACTTGCTCAATGCTTAAGGTGGTGGAATCCAACACTAAAGCATCGGCTGCCGGAACCAACGGCGCTACCGCGCGATTACGATCGCGGTCGTCGCGTTCTTTGATCTCGGCCAAAAGGCGCTCAAAGTTAACACTAAAGCCCTTCTCCTGCAACTGTAGCATGCGGCGATGTGCACGTTCTTCTGAGGAGGCGTCAAGGAAAATTTTCACTGGTGCATCAGGGAATACCACCGTTCCCATATCGCGGCCATCGGCAATCAGGCCAGGTAATTCGCGAAATGCGCGTTGGCGACGCAATAATGCTTCGCGAACACGGGGAAATGCCGCGACTTGTGAAGCGGCATTCGCCACTTCCTGGGTGCGAATTTCACCACTGACATCTTCCCCTTCGAGGATCACTTCCAGATTGCCATTGGTCGATACAAAACGTACATCCAGGTGGGATGCCAGTGGCACCAGAGCATCTTCCGACGCCACATCAACATGGTGATGTAATGCCGCCAGTGCCAGTACGCGATAAATTGCACCCGAGTCCAGCAGATGCCATTGCAACGCTTCCGCCATAGCCTTACACAAAGTGCCTTTCCCTGCACCGCTTGGGCCATCAATGGTAATAACCGGGGCAATTGCCGTCATCTTTATCTCCTTAAAACAGGCGTACCGTTAACATAACCGCGCGCATTATACGCGCCAGCGCCACAAATCGTTAACGTTGTGTGCAAAAACCAGTTTTGTCTGTATTCAGATGGGGATTTATTGCGCAATTATAGCGGGCTGGCGAAAGACCAGCCCGAAAGATGACAATGATTTACTTACCAGAGGCGATACGGTCACGGATGTGTTGTGCACGCTCTGTTGATGGTGGATGAGAGTCAAACATAGACTGGGTACGACCGCCATCCAGGCTGGCCAGTTTTTCAAAGCTACCGACCAGTCCCTGGGTGTTGATGCCACGTTTCTTCAGCAGATCAAAGGAGAAATCATCTGCTTCGGACTCTTTATCGCGGGAGTACTTAGCATTGATAGCGCCTTCTGCGATATCGCCTAATTGTGAACGGGAAAGCTGAGAAGCCACACCGCTGGTTGCGGAAATCGCATCACGTGCGGCAACAATCGCATAAGAGGCTTTCATTTCAGCCAGCGAGTGACCCAATGCAACGTGCCCCAATTCATGGCCCAGAACGCCTTCAATTTCATTGTCGTTCATCATGTCCATCAGGCCACTGTAGACACGAACACAGCCGTTTGCCATCGCCCATGCGTTAACGTCGCTGGTCATATATACCTTATAGTTGACCGGCGTACCGTTAATATTGCTACCCAATGCTTTGGCGATTTTTGCCAGACGTTTACCGTACTTGCTGGATTTGCTAGCGACTTTGTTGCCGCTGTCCATTTCGACACAACCCTGATTGGCAATCGCTTTTGCATCGGCATCGCTTAACGTTACAGCTTTATAGGCATTTAAACCGGAGCTGATAGCCAGATCGGTATTAATACCGTGCGTATTCTGACACCCTGTCAGTAATGCTGCAGAGGCCGCAATCGCCAGCAGTAATTTAGTATTCTTCATGTGAATCATCCGTTGATTAATCATACATAAATATTATGTATCAACAACTTACATTGACAACTAACGCTACCATTAATACGAATGGCTCACAATGTCCGAAAAAAAACGCCGACAATAAACCGACGTTTTGATAAAGAAAGATCTGTCTATTTATTGCCTGATATTCGTTCAGGCTGGTTGGCTAATACGTTCCAGTTGCTCGAAGTAATCCGGGAATGTTTTAGCCGTACATTTAGGATCAAGAATCGTCACCGGCGTATCTGACAATGCTACCAGCGAGAAACACATTGCCATTCGGTGATCGTTATAAGTGGCGATCCCGGCAAATTTCAGTTTTTCTGGCGGCGTAATGCGAATGAAATCATATCCCTCTTCCACTTCTGCGCCGACCTTACGTAATTCGGTCGCCATCGCAAACAGACGATCCGTCTCTTTAACGCGCCAGTTATAAATATTGCGCAGCGTGGTAGTGCCTTTAGCAAATAGCGCCGTCGTAGCGATAGTCATCGCCGCATCGGGAATATGGTTCATATCCATGTCGATAGCGTTCAGTTCACCACGCGTGCAGGCAATATAATCATCGCCCCAGCTAATGGTCGCCCCCATTTTTTCCAGTACGTCAGCAAAGCGAATATCACCCTGCATACTGTTGCGTCCAATGCCAGTCACTTTTACCGTACCGCCTTTAATCGCTGCTGCAGCGAGAAAGTAAGACGCCGAGGATGCATCCCCTTCCACTAAATAGTGGCCCGGTGACTGATAAGATTGACCGCCTTTTACTACAAATTGTTGATATTGCTTATTTTCAATCTCAACACCAAACGTCTTCATCAGGTTGAGCGTGATATCGATATAAGGTTTAGAAACCAGATCACCTTTAATCCGAATAACCGTATCTTCCGGCGCAAGCGGTGCGGCCATTAATAGTGCGGTGAGGAACTGACTGGAAACAGAGCCATCAACTTCGACATTGCCGCCAGTAAAACCCCCCTGTAAACGCAACGGTGGATAATTTTCTTGTTCCAGGTAAGCGATTTTTGCCCCGCCCTGGCGCAGCGCATCGACCAGATGACCGATCGGGCGTTCTTTCATACGCGGTTCACCGGTCAGGACAATATTATTGCTTCCCAGACAAAGTGCCGCCGCCAGAGGACGCATCGCTGTCCCCGCATTACCGAGAAATAACTCCAGCGCACTTTCTGCGTGTAATGGACCGCCGTTACCGATAATTTCGCAACGCGTACGATCAGCAGAAAGCGTATAGCTCACCCCCAACGCCTGCAGTGCATTCAGCATATGGCGAACATCGTCGCTATCCAGCAGATTGGTTAATACGGTTTTGCCGTGTGCTAATGCCGCCAGCAATAAAGCGCGGTTAGAAACGCTCTTGGAACCGGGCAGATTAATGGTGCCATCAACACGGGCGATGGGTTGTAACGTCAGGGATTCCATGAACTCAACTCTCTACAACAGAAATAAAAACCCCACAGTCTGGCTGTGGGGGATTAAGCAAAATTTCGGCATTAGCCGTGACGGCGTTCGAACTCAACCATGAAGTCTGTCAGCGCTTTAACACCTTCCAGCGGCATGGCATTATAAATAGACGCGCGCATTCCGCCGACCACACGGTGACCTTTCAACGCATGAAGGCCCGCAGCGAAAGACTCTTCGAGGAACAACTTGTCAAGCGCACTGTCCGCCAACTGGAACGGCACATTCATCCGCGAACGGTTATCTTTTGCGACATCATTACGATAGAAATCGCTGTTATCTATTACGCCATACAGCAGTTCTGCTTTTTGCTGATTGATGTTGTCCATTGCAGCCACACCGCCGTTCGCTTTCAGCCATTTGAAGACCAGGCCAGATAAGTACCAGGCAAAGGTCGGCGGCGTATTAAACATGGAATCGTTATCGTTAAGGATGGAGTAATCCAGAATCGACGGGCATGCGATATTCGCTTTACCCAGTAAGTCTTCGCGAACGATGACGATCGTCAGGCCAGCCGGGCCGATATTTTTCTGCGCGCCAGCGTAAATCACGCCGTAGCGGCTGACATCAATCGGGCGGGAAAGAATCGTTGAAGAGAAATCGGCAGCGACTACCACATCTTTACCAAAGTCTGGCGTTTCATCGATGGCAATACCATCGATAGTTTCATTCGGGCAATAATGCATATAAGCAGCATTATCAGAGAGTTGCCATTCACGCATTGGCTTAACCGCGCGCAAACCATCAACAGTCACTTTGGCGTCAAACACATTTGGCGTGCAGTATTTTTTCGCTTCTTTGATGGCGCTTGCCGCCCAGTAGCCGGCATCAACATAATCTGCAGTGGTTTTATCACCGAGAATATTCAGCGGTACAGCCGCAAACTGACCCCGACCGCCACCATGGCAGAACAATACTTTATAGTTGGAGGGGACGTTAAGAAGATCGCGAAAATCCTTCTCGGCTTCCTCTGCAACCTGAATGAATTCTTTGCCGCGGTGGCTCACTTCCATCACCGACGTACCAAGACCGTTCCAGTCGCGCAGTTCCTGTTGAGCCTGTTTAAGCACCTCTGCCGGTAGCATTGCCGGACCAGAACTAAAATTGAAGATTTGAGCCATTTCCCCTCACCACGTTGCGTTGTTATTGACCCACGGTAATCGATTGCGACCCTGGGTAATACGTTATTCCTGTGACTATCGGTTTTATCATTCAGTGACGCGCGTCGCAATGGGTAAAACTGTTGCGGGTAAAAATGTGGTCCGCGTCACACAACAGAATATCTCGGATTCTAGTCAAAAAGCCGCTGTTTTTGCTGTCAGGTCACCCGTTTTACCCGACTTGCCTTCGTCCATTCTGGATTTGCACAGCGGGGACATAATTGTTTTTCACCTGCTTCCATATGAATGATTTCACTGCAACGGATACAGGCGTAGTCCGCCGACTCCGGCACCACTTTATAACGCTGAGTACAATCACTGGGTAAAATAAGTAATCCCGGTTTCACCTTTTCATCTTCAAAGAAATAGACGCTGATTTGCCCGTTGGTTTCAAGAATAGCCAGACGAACCTGTCCCAGTTGTTCCACACCACGCAACCGTAGCTCCATAAAAAACTCAAATTCCGTCATGTTGGAGTTATTAAGTTTCGACCAGGCCAGCTCACCATCTTCAATAATGACAACCGGCTTACCCTCCAACAGATCTTCCAGTTTTTCACTGTGCGCCATCGACCACATCACCAGGCGATATAACAACGCCAGAGTAATAAAGACAATAAGTACCGGGATCATCGGCACATCGTCATAAAATGCCACATCCCCAGCCGCCGACCCTAGTGTCAAAATGATTAACACTTCAAACAGCGACATTTGCCGCACGCCGCGTCTTCCGGTCATTTTGAGGAACAGAAAGACCAACACAAAGGTATAGAGACTGCGTAGGGCAACTTCGCCAAGGAAATCAAAAGGCACTTTATCGAATGCCATACGGTGGAGATCGAACGCCTTCATTTTTATGCTCTTATCGTGGTTTATCCACTAAAAGCATAGTCAACAGTTCATCGGCATGGCGGCGGTGATAGCGCCTTTGAGATAAAACCCGTATTATTGCGCGCTTTCCGTACGACTAAAGTGATTTTCATGACACAAACATTTATCCCCGGCAAAGATGCCGCTCTGGAAGATTCCATCGCTCGCTTCCAGCAAAAACTCTCCGACCTCGGTTTTCAAATTGAAGAAGCTTCCTGGCTGAATCCGGTGCCTAACGTCTGGTCTGTACACATCCGCGATAAAGAGTGCGCGCTATGTTTTACCAACGGTAAAGGCGCAACCAAAAAGGCGGCGCTGGCTTCTGCCCTCGGTGAATATTTCGAGCGTCTCTCTACTAACTACTTTTTTGCTGATTTCTGGCTGGGCGAAACCATCGCCAACGGCCCGTTCGTGCATTATCCCAACGAAAAATGGTTCCCACTGACCGAAAACGACGATGTGCCGGAAGGCCTGCTTGATGACCGTCTGAGGGCATTTTACGACCCGGAGAATGAACTGACCGGCAGTATGCTGATTGATCTGCAATCCGGTAATGAAGATCGCGGTATTTGCGGCCTGCCGTTTACTCGCCAGTCCGACAATCAAACCGTTTATATTCCGATGAATATTATCGGTAACCTGTATGTTTCCAACGGTATGTCCGCTGGTAATACCCGCAACGAAGCGCGCGTCCAGGGATTATCCGAAGTTTTTGAACGCTATGTGAAAAACCGCATCATCGCTGAAAGCATCAGCCTGCCAGAGATCCCGGCTGATGTGCTGGCACGTTATCCGGCGGTGGTTGAAGCCATCGAAACGCTGGAAGCGGAAGGTTTCCCAATCTTTGCTTATGATGGTTCGCTTGGCGGTCAGTATCCGGTGATCTGCGTGGTACTGTTCAACCCGGCTAACGGCACTTGCTTTGCCTCTTTCGGCGCACATCCTGATTTTGGCGTTGCACTGGAACGTACCGTGACTGAACTGCTGCAGGGCCGCAGTTTGAAGGACCTGGATGTATTTACTCCGCCAACCTTCGACGATGAAGAAGTAGCTGAACATACCAACCTCGAAACGCACTTTATTGATTCCAGCGGTTTGATCTCCTGGGATCTGTTCAAGCAGGATGCCGATTATCCGTTTGTCGACTGGAATTTCTCCGGCACCACTGAAGAAGAGTTCGCCACGCTGATGGCTATCTTCAATAAGGAAGGTAAAGACGTTTATATTGCTGATTATGAGCATCTGGGTGTCTACGCTTGCCGTATTATCGTGCCGGGCATGTCCGATATTTATCCGGCAGAAGATTTGTGGATGGCGAATAACAGTATGGGCAGCCATTTACGAGAAACGATTCTGTCGCTGCCAGGCAGTGAATGGGAAAAAGAAGATTACCTGAACCTCATCGAGCAACTGGATGAAGAAGGTTTTGACGATTTTACCCGCGTACGTGAGCTGCTGGGTCTGGCAACGGGGTCGGACAACGGCTGGTATACCCTGCGTATCGGTGAACTGAAAGCCATGCTGGCGCTGGCTGGTGGCGACCTGGAACAGGCTCTGGTCTGGACCGAATGGACGATGGAGTTTAACTCATCGGTGTTCAGCCCGGAGCGCGCGAACTATTATCGCTGCCTGCAAACCTTACTGCTGCTTGCTCAGGAAGAAGATCGTCAGCCACTGCAATATCTGAACGCGTTTGTTCGCATGTACGGTGCTGATGCGGTAGAAGCTGCCAGCGCAGCCATGAGTGGCGAAGCCGCGTTTTATGGCCTGCAACCGGTAGACAACGATCTACATGCGTTTGCCGCACATCAGTCACTGCTGAAAGCTTACGAAAAACTGCAACACGCCAAAGCGGCATTCTGGACAAAATAAAATCAAATAGCCTACGCAATGTAGGCTTAATGATTAGTCTGAGTTATATTACGGGGCGTTTTTTTAATGCCCCGCTTTACATATATTTGCATTAATAAAATAATTGTAATTATAAAGTTAAATATCGGTAATTTATATTTAATAAATACGATCGATATTGTTACTTTATTTGCCTGATGCCCCCCTTTTAATTAACTGTTTTAGCGGAGGATGCGGAAAAAATTCAACTCATTTGTTAATTTTTAAAATTTATTTTTATTTGGATAATCAAATACTTACTCCGTATTTGCATAAAAACCATGCGACTTACGGGCCTATAAGCCAGGCGAGATATGATCTATATCAATTTCTCATCTATAATGCTTTGTTAGTATCTCGTCGCCGACTTAATAAAGAGAGAGTTAGTGTGAAAGCTGACAACCCTTTTGATCTTTTACTTCCTGCAGCAATGGCCAAAGTGGCCGAAGAGGCAGGTGTCTATAAAGCAACGAAACATCCGCTTAAGACTTTCTATCTGGCGATTACCGCCGGTGTTTTCATCTCAATCGCATTCGTCTTCTATATCACAGCAACCACTGGCACAGGCACAATGCCCTTCGGCATGGCAAAACTGGTTGGCGGCATTTGCTTCTCTCTGGGGCTGATTCTTTGTGTTGTCTGCGGTGCCGATCTCTTTACTTCTACCGTGTTGATTGTTGTTGCCAAGGCGAGTGGGCGTATCACCTGGGGTCAGTTGGCGAAAAACTGGCTGAATGTCTATTTTGGCAACCTGGTCGGCGCGTTGTTATTTGTACTTTTAATGTGGCTTTCCGGCGAGTATATGACCGCCAATGGTCAATGGGGGCTGAACGTCCTACAAACCGCCGACCACAAAGTGCACCATACTTTTATTGAGGCCGTCTGCCTCGGTATCCTGGCTAACCTGATGGTATGCCTGGCGGTATGGATGAGCTATTCTGGCCGCAGCCTGATGGACAAAGCGTTTATCATGGTGCTGCCGGTCGCGATGTTTGTTGCCAGCGGTTTTGAGCACAGTATCGCAAACATGTTTATGATCCCGATGGGTATTGTAATCCGCGACTTCGCTACACCGGAATTCTGGACCGCTGTCGGTTCAGCACCGGAAAATTTTTCTCACCTGACCGTGATGAACTTCATCACTGATAACCTGATTCCGGTTACGATCGGCAATATTATCGGCGGTGGTTTGTTGGTTGGGTTGACATACTGGGTCATTTACCTGCGTGAAAACGACAACCATTAATGGCTGTCGAAGTACGCAGTAAATAAAAAATCCACTTAAGAAGGTAGGTGTTACATGTCCGAGCTTAATGAAAAGTTAGCCACAGCCTGGGAAGGTTTTACCAAAGGTGACTGGCAGAATGAAGTAAACGTCCGTGACTTCATTCAGAAAAACTACACTCCGTACGAGGGTGACGAGTCCTTCCTGGCTGGCGCTACTGAAGCGACCACTACCCTGTGGGACAAAGTAATGGAAGGCGTTAAACTGGAAAACCGCACTCACGCGCCAGTTGACTTTGACACCGCTGTTGCTTCCACCATCACCTCTCACGACGCTGGCTACATCAACAAGCAGCTTGAGAAAATCGTTGGTCTGCAGACTGAAGCTCCGCTGAAACGTGCTCTTATCCCGTTCGGTGGTATCAAAATGATCGAAGGTTCCTGCAAAGCGTACAACCGCGAACTGGATCCGATGATCAAAAAAATCTTCACTGAATACCGTAAAACTCACAACCAGGGCGTGTTCGACGTTTACACTCCGGACATCCTGCGTTGCCGTAAATCCGGTGTTCTGACCGGTCTGCCAGATGCTTATGGCCGTGGTCGTATCATCGGTGACTACCGTCGCGTTGCGCTGTACGGTATCGACTACCTGATGAAAGATAAACTGGCACAGTTCACCTCTCTGCAGGCTGATCTGGAAAACGGCGTAAACCTGGAACAGACCATTCGTCTGCGCGAAGAAATCGCTGAACAGCACCGCGCTCTGGGTCAGATGAAAGAAATGGCTGCTAAATACGGCTACGACATCTCTGGTCCGGCTACCAATGCTCAGGAAGCTATCCAGTGGACTTACTTCGGCTACCTGGCTGCTGTTAAGTCTCAGAACGGTGCTGCAATGTCCTTCGGTCGTACCTCCACCTTCCTGGACGTGTACATCGAACGTGACCTGAAAGCTGGTAAAATCACCGAACAAGAAGCGCAGGAAATGGTTGACCACCTGGTCATGAAACTGCGTATGGTTCGCTTCCTGCGTACTCCGGAGTACGATGAACTGTTCTCTGGTGACCCGATCTGGGCAACCGAATCTATCGGTGGTATGGGTCTCGACGGTCGTACGCTGGTTACCAAAAACAGCTTCCGTTTCCTGAACACCCTGTACACCATGGGTCCGTCTCCGGAACCGAACATGACCATTCTGTGGTCTGAAAAACTGCCGCTGAACTTCAAGAAATTCGCCGCTAAAGTGTCCATCGACACCTCTTCTCTGCAGTATGAGAACGATGACCTGATGCGTCCGGACTTCAACAACGATGACTATGCTATCGCTTGCTGCGTAAGCCCGATGATCGTTGGTAAACAAATGCAGTTCTTCGGTGCGCGTGCAAACCTGGCGAAAACCATGCTGTACGCAATCAACGGCGGCGTTGACGAAAAACTGAAAATGCAGGTTGGTCCGAAATCTGAACCGATCAAAGGCGACGTCCTGAACTACGATGAAGTGATGGAGCGCATGGATCACTTCATGGACTGGCTGGCTAAACAGTACATCACTGCACTGAACATCATCCACTACATGCACGACAAGTACAGCTACGAAGCCGCTCTGATGGCGCTGCACGACCGTGACGTTATCCGCACCATGGCGTGTGGTATCGCTGGTCTGTCCGTTGCTGCTGACTCCCTGTCTGCAATCAAATATGCGAAAGTTAAACCGATTCGTGACGAAGACGGTCTGGCTATCGACTTCGAAATCGAAGGCGAATACCCGCAGTTTGGTAACAACGATCCGCGTGTAGATGACCTGGCTGTTGATCTGGTAGAACGTTTCATGAAGAAAATTCAGAAACTGCACACCTACCGTGACGCTATCCCGACTCAGTCTGTTCTGACCATCACTTCTAACGTTGTGTATGGTAAGAAAACCGGTAACACCCCAGACGGTCGTCGTGCTGGCGCACCGTTCGGACCGGGTGCTAACCCGATGCACGGTCGTGACCAGAAAGGTGCTGTAGCTTCTCTGACTTCCGTTGCTAAACTGCCGTTCGCTTACGCTAAAGATGGTATCTCTTACACCTTCTCTATCGTTCCGAACGCACTGGGTAAAGACGACGAAGTTCGTAAGACCAACCTGGCTGGTCTGATGGATGGTTACTTCCACCACGAAGCGTCCATCGAAGGTGGTCAGCACCTGAACGTAAACGTGATGAACCGTGAAATGCTGCTCGACGCAATGGAAAACCCGGAAAAATATCCGCAGTTGACCATCCGTGTATCTGGCTACGCAGTACGTTTCAACTCGCTGACTAAAGAACAGCAGCAGGACGTTATTACTCGTACCTTCACTCAATCTATGTAATTAGATTTGACTGAAATCGTACTGTAAAAAGCGTACAATAAAGGCTCCACGAAAGTGGGGCCTTTTTTAGCAAGAGAGCCTTTTTTGTCAGCTATCTATACTTTAAGGTGACTGCCAAAACAGACTCGACGTAGCCTTCGAGCTGCGCACCAACACGGCCTCAGATGGGCCACATCTGGAGAAACACCGCAATGTCAGTTATTGGTCGCATTCACTCCTTTGAATCCTGTGGAACCGTAGACGGCCCGGGTATTCGCTTTATCACCTTTTTCCAGGGCTGCCTGATGCGCTGCCTGTATTGTCATAACCGCGACACCTGGGACACGCATGGCGGTAAAGAAGTTACCGTTGAAGATTTAATGAAAGAGGTGGTGACCTATCGCCACTTTATGAACGCTTCAGGTGGCGGCGTTACCGCATCTGGCGGCGAAGCAATTCTGCAAGCTGAGTTTGTTCGTGACTGGTTCCGCGCCTGCAAAAAAGAAGGCATTCATACCTGTCTGGACACCAACGGTTTTGTTCGTCGTTACGATCCGGTGATTGATGAACTGCTGGAAGTAACCGACCTGGTAATGCTTGATCTCAAACAAATGAACGACGAGATCCACCAAAATCTGGTAGGCGTTTCCAACCACCGAACGCTGGAGTTTGCCAAATATCTGGCGAACAAAAATGTGAAAGTCTGGATCCGTTATGTCGTAGTACCTGGCTGGTCTGACGACGACGATTCCGCCCACCGTCTTGGTGAATTTACCCGTGATATGGGTAACGTCGAAAAAATCGAACTCCTCCCCTACCATGAGCTGGGCAAACACAAATGGGTGGCGATGGGCGAAGAGTACAAACTCGATGGCGTGAAACCACCGAAGAAAGAGACCATGGAGCGCGTGAAAGGCATTCTTGAGCAGTATGGTCATAAAGTGATGTTCTAAAACATCACGTGCAGGTTGAATTTCGCCCTGCAATTTTGGCTCCCCTCCTGTTAGTGATAATCAGTAAGCCAGCGTTAGGAGCATTCTCAACGCTGGCTTGCTCGACTTAATTTCCGCGTCGTAATCTTCTGATTCTAGCTCGTTACCAGTCGGCGTAAGGTATCAGCGGCTGCGGCGGTAAATCCATGTCGCCCTGCCATCCGGCGGCGGAATACCGTACATAGAGCAGGAAATGGCTGGGCGCATAATCTTTCGCCTGCTGGATATCGATTGCCGTACCGACAAACCAGTTGGATGTGACACGGCGTTCAAGTAATGCCCGCGCCGTGTAGCCAAAGCCCTGACTGCTGCCACCGTCGTTGGTCTGGCCGGTTGCATCGTCTTTCCAGTCAGTCGGGATCAGGTTCATCAGCGGATAACGCGGCATGGTTTTGGTTCGTGAATGCGACCACGAGCCAGACGCCCCCAGCTCCCACGACCAGTTTTCCGTCCGCTCACGCCACATCACCGGTACGGCAAACGACAGGTATTCCTGCGGGCTGTAGTAACCGCCCTGACCGAGTGAGTACCCACTCAGGTCTTTGTCGTAATGCCAGATCATATTGTTCAGACCAATGGTGACGCGGCGATTGTTCTGGTTGATAACTTTATAGTAATAGCCCGTCATCCAGCGCACGCGCCAGTTATCTTCAACATTTTTACCGGTTAACTGGTCGCCGCTAAGCGATGCCCAGACGCCGTTCGCTTCACCTTTATCGTAGCTCAGGCTTAGCCCCACGCCATCAGCACGCACGCCGCCCCATTTTTTCCCGGTGTTGCCCGGGGAGTCTTTTTGCCCGCCAAAGGCCAGCAAGGAACTGGAGATGGGGCGACGA
The DNA here is from genome assembly GCF_000408805.1 of Escherichia sp. KTE159. Taxonomy (NCBI): domain Bacteria; kingdom Pseudomonadati; phylum Pseudomonadota; class Gammaproteobacteria; order Enterobacterales; family Enterobacteriaceae; genus Escherichia; species Escherichia sp. KTE159. The sequence continues at coordinate 778,964 of NZ_KE137292.1, read as the reverse complement.
TGGGCGTTAATGGTGTAACCAAGCGGCCCCACGTCGTCGCTGTAACTGATGCCGCCAACGACATCCACCACGTTGAAGCCCATCGGCGTGGTGCCGATATCCCAGCTCCAGACGTCATTGCGCCAGCCGACAGCAACGCTGGCACCGGAATCCGACTGACTGCGATTGCCGCTACAATCCTGTAACGTACAGGTGCCCCAGTTGTTATCCCATTTACCCTCAGCGTCGGCGGAGAAACTGCCAACGTTCATATTGACGAAATCACTGCGGAAGAACATTCGCCCGTCGGAATACGACGCATCCACCTGCAACATGGTGGTGTGCGCTTTCAGATCAGAATAGCCACCAGTACCGCTCGAACCCCAGTAATCATGTTCGAGGGTGACGTTGAGATCCTGCTGACGATAGAGGTCCGCCGCATCGCTGCGCACGCCGCGTTTCAGCCAGTCGTCCTTCTCGTCATTGCGGGTCAGACGGGTAAAGGTGTCGTTATCCTGCGGACGCGTTGTCGCCACACCGGATGCGACCATTGCGTCTTTGTAGGTTTCCAGCGCCTGCTGCGGTTCCCCCGCCTGCGCTTCAAAACTCGCGCCATCGCGCAGTACCATCGCGCTTTCCATCGACGGTGGTTGAGATTTTGCCTGTGGGATCAGCCTGTTAAACGTCTGCTGCGCCGCCGCGGTATCGCCAAGCTGTGCCTGCACCAGCGCCACACGCCGTTGCGTGTTCAGCGACGCGTTATCGGTGGCGGGCAGTTTCGCCAGTTGGCTGCGCGCTGCCGCTTTGTCGCCTGCAGCAATATCCACTTCCGTCAGGCCAAGAATGGCGTCGATATTATTCGGCTCGCGCGTCAGGACATTCTGATACGCAGCACGGGCGGCGGTGTAATCACGCCGTTGCTGCGCCCAGTCGGCCAGCGTGAGGTCAATGCGCGTGGAAGGTGGTTGCTGGCGCAGCATCGCTTCCGCTTCGGCCTCTTTGCCGCTTTCCCGCAGACGGTTAGCGGTTTCCAGCACCTGATCGCTTTGCAGCCGATTAACCAGCTCCTGAATATTGCTGTTCCACTGCGCGCGCGGCAGGCTGTTGATATGCGCCAGCGCCGCCCGCTCCTGATCGTGACCGGAGAGATACAGCCCGTAAGCGTAAACCTGCTCCGGATCGTCTGGTTTCTGCTGTGCCAGATTGCGCATCAGGGTATCGGCCTGGCTACGTTGCCCGGCCTGCCAGAGATCCTGCGACAGCCGGTAAGTAATCCATACACTGCCGGGATCCAGCGCCAGCCGTTGCCGCTGAAGCGCTGCCGCCTGCGCCCATTTGCCCTGATTTTCCAGTGCCTCCGCCTGCTGTGCCAGACGATCGTTTTGCAGGCTGCGTTCGATGTCATCAACGCTGCGCCGCTGGCTGGCCGGGAGCGAGGCAATAAACGCTTCGGCTTTTTCCGGTGACTGCTGGCGATAAATATTCGCCAGTCCGCGCACGGCGTTGGTGTTGCTGCTGTCCATGCGCAGCGTCTGCTGATAATAACGTTCCGCGGCGGGGTAATCTTTGCGCGCCATTGCCACATCACCCAGTCCCAGCACTGCATAGCTGTCGGCGTTATCAACACTGCGCGCCTGCCGGAACAACCGTTCGGCCTGCTCTGGATTATTGGCTTTCAGCGCAGCATCACCCTGCTGGATCGCCAGCCAGTAGCGGTTCACTTTCAACAGGCTGTTCCACTTGTCATTGTTGCTGCTGTGCGGGTCCAGCGCGAGGGCTTTTTCCAGATTCACCACCGCATTCGCGCGATCGCCTTTCTGGGAATACGCCTGGCCCAGCGCCCCCAATATTGCACCAGTGTCAGGGTTATCATTATTAAGTATTCTCAACTGACTAATCGCTTCGTTGCGACGGGATGCTATTTGCGCCACTGTACTCCAGTACTCCATCGCCATTTCGACATCTGGCGGTGCCCCATTAAATAGCCTGTCGTAATTGGCAATAGCCTCTTTGTGACGCCCGGAGATAGCTTGTAAACGTGCCATTTGCAGTGCCTGACGGCCATCAGGCGAGGAAAGTCGCATAGCCGTGTGCGATGCTTGATATATTTTTGAATCCGGTGCGAGCAGGAAAAGCCTGGTAAGTTGTTTTTGTGCACCGTCAATATTTCCCCTTCGCAGCAGATAGCGAAAACGAGCCGCAACGACATCTGGATTATTGGGTTCCACCAATTCAAGACGATAAAGCGATTGCTCGACCAGATCTTCGCGGTGAGTGTCTTCGCCTAACCGAACCTGCGCCATCAACAACTGATGAGCAGTTGGCGCGGCTTCCGCCATCGACAGCATCGACAAACCAAGGGATAGTGTGAGCAAATTTAGGGTGAATTTGTACATGCCTGGCCTCAATCAGGTGTTAACTCACTTTTTATTAGAAACAGAATGAGTGCAGCTCCCCGCCCTGCCTGTTTAAGGCCAGGACAGGATTGAGCTGCAAAATAAAAATGACGATGAATTACTGTTGATGAGGATTCAGACGACGGCGGCTAATAATGCGTAGCAGACGCCAGGCCACCCATGCCAATAGCACCACACTGAGTGTTGCCAACACCGCCAACAGAACGGGATGTCTCGCTAACACGTATTGGATACGCTCAAACCAGGGAAGATCCCCCACATAATAAGTATCTCCAGCCCGTAAACTATCGACACCAGATTCACGAATAACCGCGACTGAGCCAAAGATATTGCCGCGCTTTACACTATCAACCAACGCATTGTTGAGTAACCCATCGCCGCGTGCTCCTTCGGTCATCAATGCAATTACGCTACGTTGGGTATGATACGGGGACTGAAAACCAACCACCGCAGCCATTGGCGATGGGGAAACTATGGTTGATTGTGTTTCCGAATTTTGATCGTTTTTATCTGCCTCAATTTGGACATATTTAGCGTGCCGCATTGGACTTTTTACCCAACGTGTCGTTGCCTCAATAAGCAGATTTATTTGCTGTTTGTCTTCTAATTCTTGTGGAAGTGTCCCTATCAACAGAATGTCTGCATCCCTGCTCCGAACGGAGCTTATATCATCAGTAATTGTCAGATTAATGGCTGGAAACCCGGTTTGAGCACCAATCAATCCCAGGGTATTTAGCAATATTTCAACCTGCGTTGCACCAGGCTTTTCAGGCATAACGACAACTGTTTCTGATAAATCAGCCATTCGACTAAAAGGAAAGCCTGCGCTGACAAAGGCGCGTAAATCAGGCATGGCGATAAAGTGATGATACTTTGAAAAATCGATAGTGGAATCATCTGCAATGACTGCATGATTTTTCAAAGGCCGGGAAATAATACAGCTATCAGCATCAGCGCGCGGTATCGTATTAACGTATTCAAAATTAAATCGCAATTGATTGAGCGCCCCCAGTGTCAACGCCGGAACGGTAATTTTATTATTGTCATCCAACAATTCTTGCAATAACGGTAAACGTAACAGCAGTCGATCCGTAGCAGATTGAGTATTTAGACGAAAAGATTCCAGGTACTGATTATTAAGGCTGACATCCACGCGCGAACCACTCACCATTGGTGTGGTATAGCGATAGTTAATCTTCATATCAACACCGCGGTTACGTAGCAGAAAGAGATCTGGTGGCAAATTAAATGAAATATTAATTGCCGCAGACTCCAGGGCGCTTGCCTGTAATTGCCCTTCATATGTCTTAAGCTCTGCGAAAGTTACAGGACGGTCAGTGCGTACCCAATTTGGCGCATCATAAGGTTTGCGCGGCAAAAGCGGCTCCACATCATTGACGACCACACTATCGCCGCGAAACAGTATATTTCCCTGCGCAAGGCCTTTTGCCGCCTGTAATAAATCGTTGTCATCGCGACCAAAAAGTACCAACAATTTGACGAAAGGATTTTGCGGATGGTTGATCATTTCAATAACAGGTGCATTCACCAACGGATGATCACGTAGAAAGTCTGGTCGTCTATTATTAGTGGCAAATACCACTGCATTACTTTCTGGTAACTGGTCATAGAAAACAGGGAATCGATGACCACGCCATCCCGATTGTGCACCAAACCACGAAGCGACAATTGCTGATGCCTGCTGCAACCCTTTGTCAGGAGTACCGGCAAATACCATCGGCAATGTATTGGTACGGTTATCTCGTGGATCAAAGAATGGCACCGGAAAATATGAAAGATCATTTTTCAGATTGAGTCTCTGAAACGTCAGTTCCAGCTCGCTGTTGCGCCCAATATCAAGCCACAGGCTGCTGCTGGTCAAATTTTCACATGCACTCTGGTAGTGACTAATTAATTCGAAATGCAAGCGGTTAAAATCGGAGAAATACAATGGATTGAGAGATATTTCCGTCAACGTTTTTTTCCCCAGTTGTTCTTTGAAAATCGGTAATACCTCCATCAACTCATCATTAAGATAAACCTTAAGTTGTGACTGGACAGGGAGTAACGACGGCGATGGGGTATACTCAAGTTTTAGTTTCGCTTCTGAAACCATTTCATCACTGCGCATACCAAACTCAATATGACCCTGAGGGTTGACTCCACTCAGAACAATATTACCTGGCACTGCTGCTATTTGCGTAAATGGGAGCTTTAACTGGCGGGATGGCACTTTCTCATAAATAGAAACGTTCTCCTTCTGCACAGAAGGTAATATTATCCCGGTGGTAGGTTTATTAATCGTTGTATGTGTAGTCGATGCTGCATTTGCCTGATAAATGCATAACAACCCCAAGAAAATTATTGCAAAACCAGCCTTAAAAAACTTTCTTCCCATTTTAAAAACTCAAGAACCAAAAACAAATACACACAATAAATATTTAGTTAGCAACCAGAAACAAAACTAACCCTTAGAACGTCCTTTAATATTCTGGAGAATATAAAAAATCATATTACAGTAACCTTTCAGAGAGATGAAAGATATTTCAAAAAAGCTCTTTAGAATATTATCCCGGGATATTTTATCATTCCATTCTTGCCATATTGAATCACGAGAAAATGTCGCTCTAACATAATTAATACTTTGTTCATGGCTCATTGGCATAATCTTCAGGCCAATTTTATTATTGTAAGCATGAACTATTTGTACTGGAATATCGCATTTTCCGTAACCATCATCCAGATGAAGAGACAACTGCTGTGTTTTATCAAAATCTTTTAGGTCGGAAATATTATCAATGATAACCCCTAGTCCTCCTTCGGAGAAATCAAGAACAGAACAAGGGTAGTTTCGCCCATCAGTCAGTTGGATCACACCTTTGAAAGACACGTCGATACGCGGAGAAAAACGCACCTGTTTTTGTTCAATAGAGACAGCCAAAGTTGCGCCAATAATAATTGTATTATAAAGCAACCAAACTAAACAAAAGAGATTCAGGATCGCAATATGCCCTTGCAAATTATAAAAATTAACAATACCCATTATCAATCCAAGTAAGTTTAAAATAGCAAAAATGAGGTAGGGATATGATATTCGCCAGTCAACAAACTTATTTTTTATTAATCCCCCTTTAGCCGTAACATTAAAGCGCCCTTTTGCCGGAGCAAGTAATGCAACAAGCGTCGGTAGCGTAATGTACCAGGCCAGCACCATTTCGTAAATCTCATTCCAGAAAGAATGTCTGTATTTTCCTTGTATTCTTGAGTTAGTTAAAACGATAACAAATAGATAAGGCAAAACATAAGACATAATATCCGCTATCGATGCATCTATCAGATTAACTGAAAAGAAAATGGGGCATAATGGTGCACACAAGAAAATCAGTCGTGGCACACCTGATAAAAAGTGCATCATGCTGCTGAGATAGCAAAGGCGCTGTGATAATGTCAGGCCTTTGCCTAATAATGGATTGTCAATACGCAAGATTTGGATCATTCCCCTGGCCCACCGAATCCGTTGCCCAATATGGGCTGACAATGTTTCGGTGGCAAGTCCGGCAGCCAGAGGATAGCGAAGGTACGCAGAGCTGTAACCTGCACGATGCAAACGTAACGACGTATGCGCATCTTCCGTTACTGTTTCGACTGCAATGCCACCCACCTCATCCAAAGCAGATCTACGGATAATTGCGCACGAACCACAAAAAAATGAAGCATTCCAGGTATCCGTTCCATTCTGGATTAATCCATAAAAGAGATGCCCTTCATTTGGCTTTTGCCGAAACTGTCCCAGATTTCGCTCAAAAGGATCAGGGGAGAAAAAATGATGTGGTGTTTGCAACATCGATAGTTTTTCATCAGCAATAAACCAACCCATTGTTTTCGTTAAAAAAGAAACAGAAGGTATATGATCGCAATCAAAAATAGCAACAAATTCTCCGTTAGCTATTTTAAGCGCATTATTTATGTTTCCGGCCTTAGCATGTTCATGTGTTTCTCTTGCGACATAATGAATGCCTGATTCATCTGCGAATCTTCTAAACTCTTGCCTGGCGCCATCATCAAGGATCCAGACGTGTAATTTATCTTTTGGCCAGTCTAATGCCAGTGCACCATAAACTGTATTCTTCACAACCGTCAGAGGTTCATTATAAGTGGGTATTAATATATCAACATTAGGCCATTCTTCTTTATTGTCTGGTAAGGGTATACACTCTCTGTTCAATGGAAAGCAAACCTGAAAGTAACCCAGTAATAAGACAAGCCAGGCATACGTCTCAGCAACTAATAGCGTTACTGAAAAGAAGCTGTCTGGAACCTCATCCAGGATAACTGAAGAAGAGTAACGCCACCATAGATATCTGGAAGATATGAGTACGCCAATCCCCATCAAAATAAGGGTAATTATCCTTCCCTTAACAAAATTGATGAGAAAAACAGAGATGCAAATGATAATAGAGAATAATATTTGTTGATAAAGTCCAAGAGGCTGTTCGACAATCGATATAAAAACAAAACATAGCAATATAGCAACAACCAGAAGGATTTTGTTGTATGCTTCTTTATTTTTAAAGATCATGGCATCTAGTCATTTATTAATACTATTATTCAAACTGTGTGTTTTTTGAAACATAAGTAACCAATTCAATGAAATTTAACACATTAACACCATGTTATCTGAGCTCTACCATTTTGCTTACTTTTGTATAATCGTTCATCTGCCAACAATTTCAACCGTTCAATATTATTCATACACTCGTCAGTATTAGCTACGCCAATGCTGCAACTACAATTCAACCCACCCATCGAGAAATGAACAATTCGGTGCAAAGTTCTTGTTAGTTGACTTACATCTTTATCATGATAAATGATAGCGAACTCATCGCCACCAAACCGATAAATTTCACCTTTACTGCGAGGCAATTCATCTTTAATAAGATTAACTATTTTTATGAGTACCTCATCACCAAACAAATGGCCAAACTTATCATTAATGGTTTTAAATTTATCTATGTCAAACAGACATAAGTATCCAAATTTTTCGCTCAATATTTTGATATCTTTATCAAAGCTCCGGCGACCTGAAGCCCGTGTAAGCGCATCATAAGTGCCAAAATCATATATTTCTCTAATTGCATTGATCTCTTCAGCATTAAAGAATAGATTTTCTCCACGTAAACCATAATGATGATCCGACAATATTGATTCTTTTTCCAACCTACCCTTATATATAATGTTTTGCAGCAAATTAATATAATAGTAATATATTATGACTGCAGATACCGCCGAAGCAAAAACAAATAGCAAACACATATAAATATACTTGCTTTTTTTGTAAGCCACGATAAATATCATTTCAGGGATATAAGAATATGTCAGGGTGATGGCTGAGATCTCAAATACAGCATCATTTATCAAAAAATCATCACCCGCAATTTTCTTTTCATTATCATTAATATCATAAAATGAGACATAGATATCTTCTCGTTCCCCTGACTGATTTCTTATCAGAGATAAATAACGTTCTGGATCCACTACTGATATCAAACTAGTTCTTTTTGCTATGGGATGTGCATAATAAACATAGTATTTATCTTTTAAACTAATAACACCTCTTTCAAATTCGTTAATTACCCGAACAGAGGAAACTATGTCGTCACAAAAATCATCTCCTTTTGACGTAATTTTGATACATTTATCATCACTAATCATATAAGGACCCAGATCATATAAATATCCAGGATGTTGGAAATTTGAAAAGCTATCGCGTATTTTATTTAACAGTTCATCTGGTGATATCTCTAGTTCATAAAATACATTATTAGATACTGAACGACGATACTCAGACACATTAGCAATAGCAAGCCCACTATCAATAATAGATACCTTTACCGAATTAACTCGGTCTTTAAGATACATAGTGTATAAATAACAAGTGACTACAGAGACGCACAAAAAATACAAAAAACAGATTCCTGCGGCCTTTTTTTTATATTTGAACATTGCGTTATTTTCTTTTTTTCGGTTTATTGTCTATATGCCACTCTGAAAATGGTAACGGTTTCTGGTATAAGTATCCCTGGACATGAGAGAATCCTAACTTTTGTAATTCTCTGGCCTGGCTTTCGGTTTCAACACCTTCAGCTATAACCGGCATATTTTCTTCACGGGCAAGGCTGGATATGAAATAGACAATTCTGTTTGTTTCATCGAAAATTCCTGAGGTAAACTCCGAATCAATTTTAATGCTATCAGGCCTTACTTTATAAAGTTTTTTCAAATCAGCTAAACCGCTGCCGAAATCATCAAGTGAAATCTTAATACCGTTTTCTTTTAAAATATTTATATTATTGTAAAAGCTATCATTTATGTCTTTTACTGCCGATTCGGTGATCTCCAGGCAGATTTGATCAGCATTTATACTAAACGTATTAATTAATGACAAAACCCGGAAGTGGAAATCAAATTCATTTAATTGCCACGGAGATACATTAATATGCAGGAGAAAATCATTCGTAATTTCATATTCACGGCTAAATGCCCCAAATTCTCCAATAGCCGTTTCCAGTACAAAATCACCCAATTCTTTAATTAAGCCAATTTCTTCAGCAACAGGTACGAAAATTGATGGTGGTATTATGCCATTTTCAACTGACAACCAACGGCATAACGCCTCCGCACCTACAACCTTATTATTCGCCATATCAATAATAGGTTGATAGACTAAATAAAACTCACTACTCGCAATCCCCTTTTTTATATTTCCAGCGACCCAGACCTTTTGATCAAGTTCATGAGCCTTGATGTCATCATAAAACATAAATTCAGATTCTTTATTTTCTCGCATAGCCGTTAATGCCAGTTTCAGCTTGCCTTCATAATTTGATACATTTTCCCCTACAAAAGTTTCGCAAATAGCAATTTTATGAACATAAATATTTCTTAGACAAATAATATGATCAGGGAGATTTAAAATTGATAATTGCTCGATGAACTCTTCACAATGAGTATGACATAGCAACAAATATGTTTCAGTTGAGACTTTCAGTATGTCACAGTATCGAGAATATTTTTCTGATATTTTTGATTTTATATCATTTATAATCTCGTCATATTTTTTACTTCCATGTATCGCCTCAACAAACTCTAATCCATAGATACAAAGCATGCCAACTGCTAAGTAGGTTTTATTGTTGGTTTCAATAACAGATTTATTGATATAGAAGCAACTTCCTTGCTCACAAGAAACAAGATTAAGTAACCGCTCCATTCGTTCTTTGTATTTATCACTTATGTTATTAATGATTTTTTTCAGCTCAATAATCTCACTGCTGTCATTTTGCACAATTTCAATTTTGTCGTTGCGGTATACTGAATTCGCTAATTTTTTCAAATGCTCTATCAGTTTATTGGACTCTTTTTTAATTTTCTTTGTTATCTTTTCAACAACATACCATAATAAACAGAAGCAAACCAAACCACATAAAAACATCAATGTAAAATATTTATTGATGTTTGCATCCTCTGATTTCTGATAGTGAAAATAATGGAATCTGACATCAGGAAGTCTGGGGAGTGATATGACATTATCGGTATAGTTGCCACTGTCATTACTTATGTTATAACTACCTGATGAGTTACGAACAATAAGATGCAGCATTGATTTTTCATTACCTACCATAATTTTTTTATTCTGCTCCATGAATAAAATATCAGCTTCACCAGCCAATTTATTAAGATAATTACTAAAATATCTTTCATCAAGATCTAAATGCATTAACTTCAGAGCAAACGAATTTTTTTCTTCTTCGGATGGACGTAATGAAAACGAGAAACATTTTTTCCCTGCAATGCCATAGCAGTTATACCACGGTGACCATTTTGAATAAGTCCCTTTCGGCAATTTATTCCAGGGGCGAGATTCAGGATCAAAGTATTTATCGCTAATTTCACCATCAACCCCAGTAAAAGGTTTACCGGGTTCTGATTGGCCAAAAAACTTAATCACACCACCATCAGTTCGAATAAAGCTAAGATACTTCCCGTTATTCAACATTATCCCAACTAGATTAACGGAATCTATTTTTTTCATCCGATGGATGACCGCTTGTTTGATTTCATTTTCATCATGTAACAGATAAATAGCATCTTTTAACGCATCAGCTTCTTTTTCAATTTTAGAAAAAAAATTATTTAAATTATTGTTAATAAGTATAAGATTAATACGCGAATAATTTTCTTCTATTTTTTTATGAAAATCAATCGCCGTAATAAATGACAAAATAATATAGACTGTAACGGCTAATATAAGCGCAGTGTTAAATCTTGAATTTAATTTTTCAGTAATGCTATACATATTGGAGTTCTGACTAAAGTGTTATCAATAGTTCCGATATTACATCGTATAAAATTACTTATAATTGATGGTGTTAATATCCCTCATTATGATTTTATTACTTGAAACATTTCCTCCCAACGAATATACCATGATGAGAAGATTCATTTTTCCTTAATTTACCAAAGTGATTATCATAGTTTTTACTTTAACTGAACCAACATTGTTATACTTAATATTCGTGCTTTTGTCTCTTTTGCCCACGCTACCGCCTTTCGTTAATTTTCAACGAAATAATTAAGATATGAAAATATTTATAAATGTCGACATAACTGTCACATACCGCACAGTTGCGCCATCGCCACTTTTACCACCCAAAAGAGGCATTAATATGTAATCTCAGCAATCCATTCCGTTTATTTATCTGTTCTTCAGATATGAGCAATGTGACTCTTTTAACCCAAATAAATTAATCAATAACCTTAGAGAAAGTGGTCATTATTAGTTGATTGCTAAGGCTGTAGAGCGCCCATCAACCTGAACAGATAAATACGTTGAGGAATACACGATCGATAAAACAATAAGGTGCAGTGGCAGACGACTATTTTATTTTTAAAACAATAGTCTGTGAACCATGCCTGGTATGAGTAGATTCTAGTGAGAGAAGGTTTTTGTAAGTTTAAAATCCTATAAAACATCAAATTAGCAGAATTTTAAACCAGATTAGAAATGTATTTTCTACATAACGAAACAATAGTTGCAACTATTTTCAGCAAATTTAACCAAAAGTGATAACATGCAACATTGTTGATGCAGATCAAAAAAAACGATTTTATAGTGCTGGGCGTTGTTTAAACTTTGTCCTCAAAAATCAAACTGTTACCATAAGAAATAGTTCACTGCGGAACTCAGAATAATAACGCGCAAAATAGCCAACAATTTAAATTATCACCATATCTAAAAATAAAGCTTTCCGATAACTTAAATTCGTATTATCACGACAACATTTATCACCATTCATCTCTTAAGAAAAACTTAACTTTAGCGTTATCAGATCGACTCGTTCTTTTAATCTATTTCCTGCCCAAACCCCAATTGGTGATAAATGACATCAGCACAATGTTGTACCAGCGCAACTGTTTTTCCTGAACGCTCTCAGCATAGACCGATCTTTCGCTAATATTTAATAGATATCTCTAAACAGAGGGGGATGTGTGGAAAATAAGAAATGCGAAAATGGTGGAATAAAAATTACAATCTGCTGTACATTTTATTTTTACAAATAAATTTTGCTGAAAGCTCGTGTAAAGAGGGAATAAGAAAACAGAGTGCGGACAACAAGTTCACACTCTGCACTAATTCATTTAGACGTGAGCAACGGGTTTTGGCGTGTGTCCGGCATTGCGTAGCAGCATCAGTAAGTAGATAAACGACACACTGGCGATCATGATAAACAGCAGATTATCAGAAAAATTCTGCATTAGCATGGCAGTAAAAGACGGCCCAAACAAACTACCCACGGTATAACTCAACAACAATGCTTGATTCATTGCGACCAGTTGATGATGTTCAACTTTCTCACAAGCCCAGGCCATCGCCACCGGATAGAGCGTAAAACCGGCTGCACCGAGGATGAACAATGCTGGAGCCATTGCCGCCTGACTTAACATCGCGATACTACCGAGAATGACGACAAATACCTGAACACGCAGTACCAGCAGACGACCAAATTTATCCGCCAGACGGCCAATTGGCCATTGCCCGAGGATACCGGCACTAACCAGTACCGCCATCCAGAATCCGATGCTGGCATTGCTAATCCCTTTATGATTGAGGTACAGAGGCATCAGACCATACAAAGAACCCAAAACGATTCCCGAGATAATGCAGCCATTCACGCCAAGTCGTGCCTGGCGAAGTTTTAGCATTGACGTCATGGGCGTCGAAGCATGATTTTCAGCCTGTTGATTCAGGATACGAGTAAACAGCAGCGGCAAGATCCCCGCCAGGGTCAACCCCGTAGCCCACGGCAATACGCTCATCAATTCGGTTGAAACTTTACTGAGCAGTAACTGGCCTAAAAACGTCCCCACATAATAAACCATCATATAGGCAGCAAGTAACCGCCCACGGTTACGTGACGTTCCGCTGCACATCAGCGCGCTTTCCACCACAACCCAAATCATGGCGCAACCGACGCCTGCGACGAAACGCCAGGCTAACCAGCTCCAGAATCCAATCATCAAACCAAGCCCGACACAGCCTGCCGCAAAAATGAAGGAAGCAAGGTAATAACTGCGATTAAACCCAAAGCGTTTAATGACATACCCTGTCAGTAAAGTACCGACCAGGTTGCCGGTAAAATAAGATGAACTGACGACACCGACCTGCCATGTGGGCAAATGCGCCTGGGCGAGCCATAGCGGCACCAGTGTATTTAACACCGCGATCGCCAGAGTCAACAAAAGTAAGCCAGACAGCAAAAGCATGACAGGCCGGGTATACGTGGACATGAATTAAAACCGTGAGGAAGCTCAAATTTCATGCGCATCATGCCACCACCAAAAACATTGTCAATGGGTGAAAATACGTACATAACGTAGCGGCTGTATTATCGATTTATATTACTCATTCATAACACTAATGACGAAAAGATAATCAGTCTCATCTACTTGTTTTTATTGAACTAACATAAAGTTCATGCATTTCGTTCAGTCGAAAAATTTCATGGTCACAGCAAACCTGGATTTCCCGTCTATGCTTTCAGGGCAACGCATCGCGTCTGAACGATTTCAGGCGTACCACTGACTCTCGAAAGGAGAAGAGAATGACCAAACCGTATGTTCGTCTCGATAAAAATGATGCTGCTGTTTTGTTAGTTGATCACCAGGCTGGTTTACTTTCCCTTGTGCGGGATATTGAACCTGACAAATTTAAAAATAACGTGCTGGCGCTGGGTGACTTAGCTAAATATTTCAATTTGCCTACCATTCTTACCACCAGCTTTGAAACTGGTCCTAACGGCCCACTGGTCCCTGAACTGAAAGCACAGTTTCCGGATGCACCTTATATTGCGCGTCCTGGAAATATTAACGCCTGGGATAACGAAGATTTTGTCAAAGCAGTTAAAGCGACAGGTAAAAAACAACTGATTATTGCAGGGGTGGTAACCGAGGTTTGCGTAGCATTTCCGGCACTTTCCGCAATTGAAGAAGGGTTTGATGTCTTTGTGGTGACTGACGCGTCAGGAACCTTTAACGAAATTACCCGGCATTCGGCATGGGATCGCATGTCACAAGCGGGGGCGCAATTGATGACGTGGTTTGGTGTCGCCTGCGAACTGCACCGTGACTGGCGTAACGATATCGAAGGCCTGGCGACGCTGTTCTCTAACCACATTCCTGATTATCGTAATTTGATGACCAGTTACGACACCTTAACGAAACAGAAATAAAAGAGAACCGGGGCCGAAACCCCGGTTATAACGCTTTAGCTGGCAACAGCCATACCCACGGTCATATGCAAACCGTAGAATACGCCGCGACCGATTAATTCCCCTGCAAGAAGCAGGATGAATGACACGGAAAGCAGCGGCACCGCAGGCTGAAAACCTTTTAACTGCGGAGCAATCCACAAGCACAGTGCCACAGCGATAAGCACAATCCGCCAGGCCATCAGTGCACCGTAATCCGGCACCAGCGCCGCAGCCTGTTGTACAGAAGAGTGAATCGTAGCGAGTTCAGCCCCCTGCATTACAGACATTACACCGCTCACCACCAACGCCAGCACTGAAATTGCCGGAAGTAAACGCATCACCCAGCCATTAACCCCCGCCAGACGCAGTAACAGATATCCCAGCAGCGGGCCACCCATAAACATGGTCAGGAAGAAGCCCATCGGTGTCCAGATGCTGTACCAGGTCGGTACGGTATCGATGCTGTTATACACACGTACCATCATCCAGACAAATACCACACCGAGAACCATCGTCACCACCAGCCACAGCGCGCGTAATACCGGTGACAGCTTTTTCAGCATTGCCAGCAACCAGCCGATGCCACCAACGGCAAAAAAGATCGAACCGCTGGCGATTTCGTTACTCAACGCCGAAGCGCCAACCCGATTGAGTGAGTTAAAGGCGCGCATCGGTGAACCAAGGTGAAGCATTGAGGCAATAAAGCCAATGCCCATCAGTACCCACAAGCCAAACATACAGGCAATAACCCGCTGTTGGGTATCGGCCCGAAGTTCACCTTTCAACAAGGCAAATGCCAGAACGATAAAACCGCCCACTACACACTGCCCGAAGACCGTGAAGATCATCAACGGCCATTCATGCCATCCACTTCCCATCTCACACCTCCTTCGGATTTGCCAGGTAGCCAGTGGTATCCCCGGTTGGGCGGCTGTTGGCGTTAGGTTTGATCACAATATTTGGTTTGGTAAAGTGCGCTCTTGGCAACGGCGCAACGGCGGCCAGATCGCCATGTTTTTTACGCAACTCGTCGATAGGGCCGAAATCCAGCGCCCGCAGCGGGCAAGACTCGACACAGATCGGTTTTTTACCTTCCGCGACACGATCATAACAACCATCACATTTGGTCATATGTCCTTTGGTTTCGTTGTACTGTGGCGCACCATACGGGCAAGCCATATGGCAGTAACGACAGCCAATACACACATCTTCATCGACAACGACAAAACCATCTTCACGTTTATGCATCGCGCCGCTCGGGCAGACTTTGGTACACGCCGGATCTTCGCAGTGATTACATGAAATCGAGAGATAGTAGGCAAATACGTTCTGATGCCAGACGCCGTTATCTTCCTGCCAGTCGCCGCCCGCATATTCATAAATTCGGCGGAAGCTGACTTCTGGTGTCAAATCTTTGTAGTCTTTACAAGCCAGTTCGCAGGTTTTGCAACCGGTGCAACGACTGGAATCAATAAAAAATCCATACTGGGTTGTCATCGGTTACTCCTTACACCTTTTCAACCTGAACGAGGTTTGTATGTGACGGATTCCCCTTGGCGAGAGGAGATGGGCGTTGAGTGGTCAGTACGTTGATACAACCGCCCTGATCAACACGTTTCGCATCGGGGTCATACCAGGCACCTTCACCCAATGCGACCACGCCCGGCATCATTCGTGGCGTTACTTTCGCCTCAATATGAACCTCACCGCGATCGTTAAAGATCCGCACCTTATCGCCATTGTTGATACCGCGTTTTTGCGCATCAATTGGGTTGATCCACATTTCCTGGCGACAAGCCGCTTTCAGCACATCAACGTTACCGTAGGTGGAGTGCACACGAGATTTGTAGTGGAAACCAGTAAGTTGCAGCGGATACTGTTTATTCAGCGGATCCTGATAACTTTCAAAGCCCGGCGTGTAGATCGGCAGTGGATCAATCACATCGCCTTCTGGCAATTCCCAGGTAGCTGCAATATCAGCCAGTGCCTGTGAATAGATCTCAATTTTGCCCGATGGCGTGGTCAATGGATTTGCCTGCGGATCTTCCCGGAAGGCTTTATAAGCAACGTGATGCCCTTGTGGATCACGCTTTTTAAAGATCCCCTGCTTACGAAACTCTTCAAAGGTCGGCAATTCAGGAATCGCTTCTCGCGACTGGGCATACAGGTGGCGCATCCACTCTTCCTGGGTACGCCCTTCAGTAAACTGTTGCTCGACGCCAAGGCGTTTTGCCAGTTCGCTGGTCATCTCATAGATGGTCTTACATTCAAAGCGCGGTTTAATCACCTGGTCATTGAAAATTACGTAGGACATATTTCCGCAGGAAGCATCCAGCGCAAAGTCCATCTGCTCAGAGGCGGTGCAATCCGGCAACAGGATGTCAGCATATTTTGCTGATGAGGTCATGTGGCAGTCGATAACTACAATCAATTCGCACTTCTTATCATCCTGAAGGATTTCATGGGTGCGGTTGATTTCCGAGTGCTGGTTAATCAGGCAGTTACCGGCATAGTTCCAGATCATCTTAATCGGAACATCCAGCTTATCTTTACCGCGCACACCATCACGCAGCGCTGTCATTTCCGGGCCGCGTTCAATCGCATCGGTCCACATAAACATGGAAATGCTGGTTTGGATCGGGTTTTCGAGGGTCGGCATACGGACAAACGGTAAGCTGTATGAGCCTTCGCGCGCCCCGGTGTTGCCACCGTTAATACCGACGTTACCGGTGAGGATCGCCAGCATTGAGATAGCACGAGTGGCGATTTCACCGTTAGCGTGGCGTTGTGGTCCCCAACCCTGGCTGATAAACGCCGGTTTAGTGCTGCCAATTTCCCGCGCCAGTTTGATGATTTTGTCCGCCGGAATACCCGTAATTTGCGAAGCCCATTCCGGCGTTTTAGCAACGCCGTCCGGCCCTTCACCCAGAATGTAGGCTTTATAGTGACCGTTTTTCGGCGCACTGGCAGGCAACGTTTTTTCGTCGTAACCGACACAATATTTATCGAGAAACTCTTGATCAACCAGGTTTTCAGTGATCATGACATATGCCAGACCATTAACCAGTGCGGCATCTGTTCCCGGACGGATCGGGATCCATTCATCTTCGCGCCCGGCACCGGTGTCTGTATAGCGCGGATCGATAATGATCATGCGAGCATTTGATTTCTGACGCGCCTGTTCGAGGTAATAAGTCACCCCGCCGCCGCTCATTCGCGTTTCGCCCGGGTTATTACCAAACAGTACCACCAGCTTACTGTTTTCAATATCTGACGGGCTGTTGCCATCAGCCCAGCCGCCGTAGGTATAGTTCAGACCTTCCGCAATTTGCGCGGAGGAGTAGTCACCATAATGGTTCAGGTAACCGCCACAGCAGTTCATTAAACGCGCAACCAGGGTATTTCCCGGTGGCCAGGAGCGGGTCATGGTGCCGCCCAGCGTACCTGTACCATAGTTCAGATAGATGGATTCGTTGCCATATTCTTTAATCAGACGCTGCATATTAGTAGCGATAATGTCGTAGGCTTCTTCCCAGCTAATGCGCTCAAATTTGCCTTCACCACGCGCCCCTACCCGTTTCATCGGATATTTCAGACGATCAGGATTATAAACGCGACGACGCATGGAACGCCCACGCAGACAGGCGCGCACCTGATGCAGGCCGTCGTAATTGTCATCACCGGTATTATCCGTTTCGACGTATTTGATCTCACCGTCCACGACATGCATACGTAGCGGGCAGCGGCTGCCACAGTTAACTGTACAGGCGCTCCAGACAACCTTCTCGTCAGAATTTGCCGCAATGGCGTTATCGACAGCGTGCGCTATTCGACTAAAAGGTAATGTTAATGCGCTGCTGGCCATCGCCAGGCCGCCGATCGCTGTCGTTTTTACCAAACCACGGCGACTCACCTCAGCAGCCAATACCGCATCAGGGATTTTCGTTTTCATAATGGCTCACTCAAGCTTGCTTACGATTGATTCCAGTAACAAACCGTATTGTGTAATTATTTTTATAGCGGTGCGCTATATAGGCTTGTATACATCGAATGATTTGAAAATCAACGAGATAGATAGATTTTCACTCGAAAGTAGTATTACGCGTAAGTGAAATGTAATTATTGTTTGGTATCAAAAGGAGACAAAAAAAGCGCCCGTAGGCGCTTTTTAGATTCGGCATATTTAGATATTAGCCAATATATTCCAGTCCGTTCATGTACGGACGCAGAACTTCTGGTACTTCAATACGGCCATCAGCCTGCTGATAGTTTTCCATTACCGCAACCAACGTACGACCAACAGCCAGACCAGAACCGTTCAGGGTATGAACCAGACGGGTTTTCTTGTCTGACTTGCTGCGGCAACGTGCCTGCATACGACGTGCCTGGAAATCCCAGACGTTAGAGCAGGAAGAGATCTCGCGGTAGGTGTTCTGTGCCGGGATCCATACTTCCAGGTCGTAAGTTTTGCAAGCGCCAAAGCCCATGTCGCCAGTGCAAAGAATGATTTTACGGTACGGCAGACCCAGCAGTTGCAGGACTTTTTCTGCATGACCGGTCATCTCTTCCAGTGCCGCCATAGAGTCTTCCGGACGCACGATCTGAACCATTTCAACTTTGTCGAACTGGTGCATACGGATCAGGCCGCGAGTGTCACGACCATAAGAACCAGCTTCAGAACGGAAGCACGGTGTATGGGCGGTCATCTTAATTGGCAGATCATCTTCATCGATGATTTCACCGCGCACCAGGTTGGTCAGCGGAACTTCCGCCGTCGGGATCAGCGCGTAGTTACTGGTGTCAGCTTCTTCTTCCAGCGGACGAGTATGGAACAGGTCACCAGCAAATTTCGGCAACTGACCAGTACCGTACAGCGTGTCCTGGTTAACCAGATACGGGACATAGTTTTCGCTATAGCCATGCTGCTCGGTGTGCAGATCCAGCATAAACTGCGACAGCGCACGGTGCATGCGAGCGATTTGCCCTTTCATCACCACAAAGCGCGAACCGGTCAGCTTAACTGCTGCTGCAAAGTCAAGACCTGAGTGCATTTCACCCAGCGTCACGTGGTCACGAACTTCAAAGTCAAACTCGCGCGGGGTGCCCCAGCGGCTAACTTCAACGTTGTCATTTTCGTCTTTACCTACCGGCACTTCATCTGCAGGCAGGTTAGGGATTGTCAGCGCGATATCGCGAATTTCAGCCTGTAAAGCATCCAGCTCGGCTTTTGCTGCATCCAGCTCTTCGCCCAGTTTGTTCACTTCCAGACGTAAAGGCTCAATATCTTCCCCGCGCGCTTTCGCCTGGCCAATGGATTTCGATCGGGAGTTACGCTCCGCTTGCAGGTTTTCCGTTTTGACCTGCAATACTTTACGACGCTCTTCAAGAGCGCCCAGCTTATCTACATCCAGCTTAAAGCCCCGGCGTGCCAGTTTTTCAGCGACTGCGTCTGGCTCATTACGCAGCAGATTGGGATCGAGCATGCTTATCCTGTGCTTATCGAATTAAATGGGAGATGTGGCCACAGCCTGCGACCACAGGGATACAGTAACAACATTACCGCAACGATAACATTAACGGTAGCGTTTTATGGGGCTATTTTGATCCTGTTCAGCCAGCCAGGCGAGCTTTTCGCCAATCTTGCCTTCAAGGCCTCTGTTGGTCGGGAAATAATAGCGTGTTTGTGCTATTTCCGGCGGGAAGTAAACCTCACCGGCGGCATAAGCGTTTGCTTCATCATGAGCGTAACGATATTCCTGCCCGTAGCCCATTTCCTTCATCAGTTTGGTTGGCGCATTGCGCAAGTGAACTGGCACGTCATAATCCGGACGTTCGCGAGCATCGGCCAGCGCGGCTTTAAACGCAGTATACACAGCGTTACTTTTTGGTGCGCAAGCCAGATAAACAATCGCCTGGGCAATGGCGCGCTCGCCCTCTGCCGGACCCACGCGGGTAAAGCAATCCCAGGCAGCTATTGCCACCTGCATCGCACGCGGATCAGCATTGCCGACATCTTCCGACGCTATTGCAAGGCAGCGACGTGCGACATATAACGGATCGCCACCAGCAGTAATAATTCGCGCATACCAGTAAAGCGCCGCATCGGGGGCGCTACCGCGCACAGATTTATGCAGCGCGGAAATCAGATCGTAAAAGCGATCGCCTTTGTTATCGAAGCGGGCACTGCGCTCACCGGCGATTTCCGTCAATAATTCTGTCTTCAGAACACGTTTACCGCTGTTATCGACTTCGGCCATATCCGCCATCATTTCCAGCGTATTTAACGCCCGGCGCGCATCGCCATTCACCAGTTCAGCAATCGCCCGACGCGTCTCATCTGGCAGAACAATATCTTGCCCACCGTAACCGCGGGTTTTGTCTTCCATCGCCTGAGTCAGTACTTGCTCAATATCCTCTGTGCTAAGGGATTTCAGCAGATAAACTCGGGCACGGGAAAGCAATGCCGAGTTAAGTTCAAATGACGGGTTTTCAGTCGTCGCGCCAATGAAAGTGATGGTGCCATCTTCAATATGCGGTAGAAAAGCATCCTGCTGACTTTTGTTGAAGCGGTGAACTTCATCAACAAACAGAATGGTGCGCCGACCGGCATTGCGGTTCTGCCGCGCTCGCTCGATTGCCTCGCGAATCTCTTTAACGCCAGAGGTGACGGCTGAAATACGTTCCACATCAGCATTCGCATAGCGGGCAATGACTTCTGCGAGGGTCGTTTTACCAGTACCGGGTGGCCCCCAGAGGATCATGGAATGCAAGTGCCCCGCTTCGATAGCACGCGGCAACGGTTTCCCCGCAGCCAGCAAATGCTGCTGGCCGATATACTGTGCTAAATTTTCTGGCCGCATACGCGCGGCCAGAGGTTGAAAAGTATTATCCGAAAAATCGAGCGACAGATTGCTCACTCAGGGCCTCTACTTACGTTGGTCATCTACCGTTACGCCTTGCGGCGGGGTGAAGGTAAATTTCGCTGCATCCACAGCACCGTTTTGCTGGGATTTCAGTTGATAACTACTGCGCTGATCGTCCTGCTCTACCGCACTAAACTGATGGATCGTACCATCGCGCCCCACATTAATGGTGAATTGCTTCAGATTGCCATTGCTGGCTTTCGGCGTCAGGATAAAGTCATCGCCATTCTGTTTGATGTTGTATTGCTGCCAGTCACTGGACTGGTTACGGGCAATCAGCATAAACGGCGTATTGCCGGTGGCATCTTTCAGCCAGGTTGCCGTGGCTTGTTCAACAAAGGGATTATAGAACCACAGTGTTTTACCGTCAGAAACCAGAACACTTTCATCCGGCTGAGTCATATGCCAGTTAAACAGATTAGGGCGTTTCACCCATAAATCCCCCTGACCTTCCTGTACAGCAGCGCCGCTACCGTCAGTGACCTTTTGCGTAAAGCTGGCATGGAAACTGCTGACTTTATCCAGGCGGCTTTTCAGATCGCTTGCGGCGTCAGCCCAAACGCTGCTCGCCACGAAGCTTGAGAGTAATGCACAGGTGATGGCAATTTTTTTCATCATTGTTCCTCAAATTACGTCACTCCCAAACGGGAGTTCCCTCTACTCTCTATTCCAGGCTAATAATCAGCTTGAGGAAAGAAGAAAATACTGAATTTTCAGTTGATGGAGTGCCGGATGCAACGTTATCACGTCTTATCCGGCCTACGATTCACTAATTAGTCAAATGGCGGTGGGGCCAGCACTTCACGATTACCGTTGTGACCCTGTTCGCTGACGATCCCCTGCGCTTCCATCTGTTCTACGATGCGTGCGGCACGGTTGTAACCGATGCGGAACTGACGCTGAACACCGGAAATAGACGCTTTGCGTTTTTCAGTGACAAACGCCACCGCCTGATCGAACAACGGATCCAGCTCTTCAGCACCGTCAAAACCACCCGCACCACCTTCACTTTCGCTGTCGGAAGTGATGCCGTCAACATACTGCGGACGACCACGGGCTTTCCAGTCCTGCACCACCGCATGTACTTCCTGATCGCGAACAAAGGCACCGTGAACACGTACTGGCATGGTGGAGTTAGGCCCGGAGTAGAGCATATCCCCCATTCCCAGTAGCGATTCTGCGCCAGCCTGATCAAGAATGGTACGTGAGTCGATCTTGCTGGATACCGTGAAGGCGATACGGGTCGGAATGTTCGCTTTAATCAGACCAGTAATAACATCAACCGAAGGACGTTGCGTTGCCAGTACGAGGTGGATACCCGCGGCACGGGCTTTTTGCGCCAGACGTGCAATCAGCTCTTCCACTTTTTTACCCACCGTCATCATCAGGTCGGCAAATTCGTCCACCAGCACCACGATATACGGCTCTTTTTTCAGCACCGGATGCTGTGCATCCATACTATCGCCCGGCTTCCAGTACGGATCTGGAATTGGCCGCATCATACGATCAGCTTCAGCAATTTTTTCGTTATAACCTGCCAGGTTACGCACACCCAGTGCCGACATCAGCTTATAACGACGTTCCATCTCGTTGACACACCAGCGCAGAGCATTCGCTGCATCTTTCATGTCGGTAACGACTTCCGTTAACAGATGCGGGATACCTTCATAAACCGAAAGCTCCAGCATTTTCGGGTCGATCATGATGAAACGCACATCTTCCGGCTGCGCTTTATAGAGCATACTCAGGATCATAGCGTTCACACCGACAGACTTACCGGAACCGGTAGTCCCCGCAACCAATAAGTGCGGCATTTTCGCCAGATCGGCAACCACCGGCTCACCGGCAATATCTTTACCCAATACAATCGTCAACGGTGATGGGTTATCACGGAACCTGGCGTTATCCAGCACTTCGCGCAAATAAACGGTCTGGCGTTTTTTATTCGGTAATTCCAGACCTACATAAGGTTTACCTGGGATTACTTCAACTACACGGACTGCCACTGTTGATAACGAACGGGCAAGGTCACGTGACAAGTTAGAAATACGCGCGGCTTTTACACCCGGTGCCAGGTTCAGTTCAAAGCGAGTGATAACTGGCCCTGGTGAGTAGTTAACAACATCGGCTTTAATGCGGAAATCAGCCAGGCGCGCCTCCACCAGACGTGCCATTTGTTCGAGCGCAAAGGTATCTACTGGCTCCACTTCGCTCGGCGGCGGCGTCAACAAATCCAGCGATGGCAACGGCGTTGTCGGCTTGTGCAACGGACGACTGTCGCCATTGCGCATTAACAGCGGATGAAGCAGGGTATCCTGCGGCTGCGGCACGAC
>NZ_KE137292.1:730456-755148 GCF_000408805.1 Escherichia sp. KTE159 | reverse complement strand
CGCGACCGGTTGTTGCGGCTGCTGATATTGCGGCTGCGGCGCGACCGGTTGTTGCGGCTGCTGAACAGGTTCAACAATTGGCGTAAACAGCGGCTCGTGTGGACCATCATCCACTAATGCTTTCATCGGTGAAAATTCAAAATCATCCAGCGAGAACGGATTCGCCCCCGCAGGTTGTTCACCGGAATAACGTTGCTGCTGTGTCTGGACGAACTGACGAGCCAGTTCTGCCTCTGCAGCGGCATCTATTTCATCTTCCGGGTTAACTGGCACATCATGCTGATACTGTTCACCATAGCGTTGCTGCTGCGTCTGGGCGAACTGACGAGCCAGTTCATCCTGCTGCATTGCATCTATTTCATCATCGTTATACTGCCCGGCAGAATCGTACTGGTTGCGCTGCGCTTCACGTGCCTTCTCTTCCGCTGCACGCTGTGAGGGCAGCTTAATACCGTATGACGCCAGTTCACGACGCGTCGGAACACGAATACGCTTCGGCCTTGGCAACTGAGGGCCAATACCCTCTTTCACTTGCGGGCGCGGTCCACCGCTATTTGACAGGCTGAAGACAGGTGCAGCCACCGTCGCTGCGGCTCCCGTTGCCAGGGTCGCTTTCTTCACGCCAGATGCCAGCGGTGAGACTGCGGCTGCGGATTCTACCGGCGGCACTGCTGCAACACCTGGTCGTGCCAAAACAGGCTTGACCGGTTCTGGTTCTTTAACCGGTTCAGGAATCGGTTGATACCAGGCCGCAAGTTGCTCACGTTCACGCGCACGCTTCTCTTCCACTTCTTCAAAATAGTAAAGTGGCGGACGTGCAGGCTTTGTCTCTTCAACAACAGGTTCCGGTTCAACGACAGGCTGCTGTTCAACAGGTTGTGGCTGTTGATACAACGGCTCTTGAACGGTCGGCTGCTGATAAGTTTGCTCCGGCTGGTAAGTAGGTTGTGGAGCAAAAGTGGATTGCGATTCTTCAGCTTGCCAGGTGTTACCAACCACCGGTTGTTCCGGCGCAGGCGCATAATATGGCTGCTGAGGCTGCGCCGGTTGTTGCAGCGATTCGTTATATTGCACCGCAGGCTGCACATATTGCGGTTGCTGCGGGTAACCTTCGGATACAGGTGCAATTATCGGTTCACCCGCTTGCGGTCCAGGAACAGGTTGCCAGGCCACTGTGGGCTGTGTTGGTGAAATATCAACAGGTGCAGATGGTGGTGTCTGGGTTACCGGTTCAACCGGCGCAACCCAGCTTTGTGTCACAGTGGTCGCAGCCGCTGCAGCAGCTACAGGTTCGGTAATCGGCGCACCATTTAATAACGGATCGTATTCGTCATATTCTGGCTGCGTTGCACGATTGCCCGAAAAGAGGACGTCATCAGGATCGGCGGCGACACCGCGCGCCGTGTAGGTAATTTCTTCTTCATCATCCATCCGCTTGCCGGAGAACAACGCAGCGTCAGTTTTCCGCCCCATCGGATTAATGAATTTTTCGGCCAGACGTTTACGACGCGCTAATGCGCCACGAAGGATCCGGGCACGGCGCGACTCATGTTGTTTGCCGTGACTCTCATCTTCATACTCTTCGTCGTCTTCATACTCATCTTCATCAACCCAGGTATCGTCGCGACGAGTACGGTTACTGGCAAATGTGAGAATGTTTAAAATCCAGCCGCCCAGTTTTTCGGCAATAGTCACCCAGGACCAACCGGTAAACAGCGTCAGGCCTGCCGCCCAGACGCAAAGCAGCGCAATCGTTCCCCCACTACTGTGTAACAGTGGCTGCAGCGTAGTGCTTAATAAACTCCCGATTACGCCACCGGAGGCAAAATACCAGATATCGTCAGCATTGATCGCCGCCAGACCACAGGAAGTAAGAATGATCGCCAGCACACCAATAATTCGCAGCGAGACGGCAAAATAATCAATGTATTCGTCGCTGGCCTGCTGACGCCAGGCAAACCAACAGCCACCGATGATAATGACGGGGATGGTGTAAGCCATGACGCCGAAAATGAAGAACAGGGTATCGGCCAGCCATGCGCCAGGTGCCCCACCTAAATTATGGATAGGCTCATGCCAGGCCGTTTGTGACCAACTGGGATCCGAAGGATTAAAGCTTAATAAAGCTGCCATCAACCAGACGGCAAACAGAACAATAAGAATCAGCAACGCCTCCAGAAGTCGGCGCCCGCTGCTTAACTTTGTCAATGTGACTTCTTTGTCTTCAGTGTATTCCTGGCTCAAGAAAGGCTCTCCAGGTTACAGGCTTTTCCTGCCCGATGCTAAAACGGACAACAGTACCAGGTTACCCCAGTACTGTTGCTGTATGGATTAACAGGAGTGTAATCAAAATACGCCGATTTTGCACCTGTTCCGTGTTAGCGCGTCTTAATAACCAGACGATTACTCTGCTTGACTTCTTCCATAACAACGTATGTCCGTGTGTCATTGACGCCAGGCAGACGCAGCAGAGTTTCCCCCAACAGCTTACGATAAGCTGACATATCCGGCACGCGTGTTTTCAACAGGTAGTCGAAATCACCAGATACTAAATGACACTCCTGAATTTCTTCAAGTTTTTGTACAGCGGTATTGAATTGTTCAAACACATCCGGAGCGCCACGATTCAGAGTAATCTCAACGAATACCAGAAGTGATGCATCCAGATAATGCGGGTTCAACAGCGCCGTATAGCCCTGAATAAACCCTTGTCTTTCCAGCCGACGCACACGCTCAAGGCACGGCGTTGGGGAAAGTCCCACACGTTTAGAAAGCTCGACGTTAGAAATACGCCCATCCTTTTGCAACTCATTAAGAATGTTACGATCGATACGGTCGAGATCTTTGCC
Organism: Escherichia sp. KTE159; assembly: GCF_000408805.1. Lineage (NCBI taxonomy): Bacteria > Pseudomonadati > Pseudomonadota > Gammaproteobacteria > Enterobacterales > Enterobacteriaceae > Escherichia > Escherichia sp. KTE159. The sequence goes on along the minus strand of NZ_KE137292.1, from coordinate 752,299 downwards.
AGGGCGCTTCTTGCTATCTACCATTATTATTGTCTCTCTGTATTCCTTCCCTACTCCTGTCTGACCCTGAAAACATCACTGTCCAGAGTCGCTACCCGTCACGATAGACCGAAATCATTAAGATTCACGGCGCGCAATGCCTGGGTCTACGGTGAGAAGACCGTTGCCTTGTGGCAGCTATCGACATCACGAATGGCGTCTGTCCACGCCATGCGTAGATTTCACTAGCACGGTAAACATGGTATTTACATGCATGATTATGCGCATATAAGAATACTGTTTTTTTCTTCCTCGAATGTTTTCGCAAAACGCCAGGTGATTGTCAAAGCAAAACATCGTTTTTTAGTACAACATGCCAGATATTCATTAACAGTCGCGTTTAATCATCATTTAATCGGCTTATAAACCGGAAAAATTAAGTAGCAGAGGTGATAATGACAGAAGAATTTGACACGCTTATCGCTTTTGACGATTGCACAAATCGTTAACAAAATCGTCATACTCTTTTTTTACGCCTGTAAATTCCCTACAATCCTGCCTATTGTCTGCCAACAACTATGGGGATCTCATGGGCACGACCAAACACAGTAAACTGCTTATCCTGGGTTCAGGCCCGGCGGGCTATACCGCTGCTGTCTACGCGGCACGCGCCAACCTGCAACCGGTGCTGATCACCGGCATGGAAAAAGGCGGCCAACTGACCACCACCACGGAAGTGGAAAACTGGCCAGGCGATGCAAACGATCTGACCGGACCGTTGTTAATGGAGCGCATGCATGAACATGCCACCAAATTTGAAACTGAAATCATCTTTGATCACATCAACAAAGTGGATTTGCAGAATCGTCCGTTTCGCCTGACTGGCGACAGCGGCGAATACACTTGCGATGCGCTGATTATTGCCACCGGGGCTTCTGCACGCTATCTCGGCCTGCCCTCTGAAGAGGCTTTTAAAGGTCGTGGTGTCTCTGCCTGTGCGACTTGCGATGGATTCTTCTATCGTAACCAAAAAGTAGCGGTTATCGGCGGCGGCAATACTGCGGTTGAAGAGGCGCTGTATCTGTCTAACATCGCTTCCGAAGTACATTTGATCCACCGCCGCGATAGTTTCCGCGCAGAAAAAATCCTCATTAAGCGTCTGATGGATAAAGTGGAGAACGGCAACATCATCCTGCACACCAACCGCACGCTGGAAGAAGTGACTGGCGATCAGATGGGCGTCACAGGCGTTCGTCTGCGCGATACGCAAAACAGCGATAACATCGAATCACTCGACGTTGCTGGCCTGTTTGTTGCTATCGGCCACAGTCCGAACACCGCCATTTTTGAAGGGCAACTGGAACTGGAAAACGGCTACATCAAAGTACAGTCGGGTATTCATGGCAATGCCACCCAGACCAGTATCCCGGGCGTGTTTGCCGCAGGTGATGTAATGGATCACATTTATCGCCAGGCCATTACTTCTGCTGGTACAGGTTGCATGGCGGCACTTGATGCTGAACGCTACCTCGACGGTTTATACGGCGAAAAATAATTTTACATATCAGTAACAAAAGTAAAAAAGGCGACTCCATGCGACTATGGGTCGCCTTTATTATTTCCCCGTTGTAACATTGCCCTGCAAAAAATTCTGATAACTCACCTGCTAAGCGTGCAATGAATAAATCCCGTCAAAAAGAGTTAACCCGCTGGTTAAAACAGCAAAGCGTCATCTCCCAACGTTGGCTGAATATTTCTCGTCTGCTGGGCTTTGTGAGCGGCATATTAATAATTGCCCAGGCCTGGTTCATGGCGCGTATTCTGCAACATGTGATTATGGAGAATATTCCCCGCGAAGCCCTGCTGCTTCCCTTTACTTTACTGGTACTGACCTTTGTGCTGCGCGCATGGGTGGTCTGGTTACGCGAACGGGTGGGTTATCACGCCGGGCAGCATATCCGTTTTGCCATTCGCCGCCAGGTTCTCGACCGCCTGCAACAAGCAGGGCCTGCATGGATTCAGGGCAAGCCAGCCGGGAGTTGGGCGACGCTGGTACTTGAACAAATTGACGATATGCATGATTACTATGCTCGCTACCTGCCGCAAATGGCGCTGGCGGTATCAGTGCCGCTACTGATTGTGGTCGCGATCTTCCCTTCTAACTGGGCTGCGGCGCTCATTCTGCTGGGCACCGCTCCATTAATCCCGTTATTTATGGCTTTGGTTGGGATGGGCGCAGCCGATGCGAACCGACGTAACTTTCTCGCGCTTGCTCGCCTAAGTGGACATTTCCTCGATCGCCTGCGCGGCATGGAAACACTGCGTATTTTTGGTCGTGGTGAAGCCGAAATTGAAAGCATTCGTTCTGCTTCGGAAGATTTCCGTCAACGGACGATGGAGGTGCTGCGACTGGCATTTTTATCCTCCGGCATTCTGGAATTCTTCACCTCGCTGTCAATTGCTCTGGTGGCGGTCTACTTTGGTTTCTCCTACCTCGGTGAGCTGGATTTTGGTCACTACGATACTGGGGTGACGCTGGCTGCGGGTTTTCTCGCACTCATCCTTGCGCCAGAGTTTTTCCAGCCATTACGCGATCTCGGTACGTTTTATCATGCTAAAGCCCAGGCGGTTGGCGCAGCCGACAGCCTGAAAACGTTTATGGAAACCCCACTCGCTCATCCACAACGCGGTGAGGCGGAGTTAGCGTCTAACGATCCGGTGACCATTGAAGCCGAGGATCTGTTTATCACTTCACCAGAAGGTAAAACGCTGGTCGGCCCGCTGAATTTTACTCTGCCAGCAGGCCAACGTGCGGTGTTAGTTGGTCGTAGCGGTTCAGGTAAAAGCTCACTATTGAATGCGCTTTCCGGTTTTCTTTCCTATCAGGGATCGCTACGAGTCAACGGCATAGAATTGAGCGATTTATCACCGGAATCGTGGCGCAAACATCTCTCCTGGGTTGGGCAGAATCCGCAATTACCGGCGGCAACACTACGGGATAACGTACTGCTAGCGCGACCTGATGCCAGCGAACAAGAGTTACAAACAGCACTGGATAACGCGTGGGTCAGTGAGTTTCTACCGCTCCTGCCACAAGGTGTTGATACGCCTGTTGGAGACCAGGCAGCCCGCCTTTCCGTGGGTCAGGCGCAACGCGTGGCGGTGGCTCGTGCGTTACTAAATCCCTGCTCGCTATTACTGTTGGATGAACCCGCTGCCAGCCTCGATGCTCACAGCGAGCAGCGCGTGATGGAAGCACTGAATGCCGCCTCACTGCGCCAGACTACGTTAATGGTCACCCACCAGTTAGAAGATCTTGCTGACTGGGATGCCATTTGGGTAATGCAGGATGGTCAGATTGTCGAGCAAGGACGTTACGCGGAGTTAAGCGTGGCTAACGGTCCTTTCGCCACATTACTGGCCCATCGTCAGGAGGAGATTTAAATGCGCGCTTTGCTACCCTATCTGGCACTGTATAAACGCCATAAGTGGATGTTAAGCCTCGGTATTGTGCTGGCGATTATTACTCTGCTCGCCAGTATCGGTCTGTTAACACTTTCCGGCTGGTTCCTCTCCGCATCGGCTGTAGCCGGTGTCGCAGGCCTGTATAGTTTTAACTATATGCTGCCCGCCGCAGGTGTGCGTGGCGCGGCAATCACCCGTACCGCCGGTCGCTATTTTGAACGACTGGTGAGTCATGACGCGACTTTCCGCGTATTGCAGCATCTGCGCATTTACACCTTCAGCAAACTATTGCCACTCTCCCCTGCCGGGCTGGCCCGCTATCGCCAAGGTGAATTACTCAACCGTGTCGTGGCGGATGTTGATACGCTCGACCATCTTTATCTGCGCGTTATTTCGCCGCTGGTAGGCGCTTTTGTGGTGATTATGGTGGTGACCGTCGGGTTAAGCTTCCTTGATTTCACCCTCGCCTTTACGCTGGGCGGCATTATGTTGCTGACGTTGTTCCTGATGCCTCCGCTGTTTTATCGCGCCGGAAAGAGCACTGGGCAAAATCTGACTCACCTTCGCGGTCAGTATCGCCAACAATTAACCGCATGGCTGCAAGGGCAAGCCGAGCTGACCATTTTTGGCGCCAGCGATCGTTATCGCACGCAGTTAGAGAATACCGAAATTCAGTGGCTGGAAGCGCAACGCCGCCAGTCCGAACTGACCGCGTTATCACAAGCGATTATGCTGCTGATTGGCGCGCTGGCGGTGATCCTGATGCTATGGATGGCCTCCGGTGGCGTTGGTAGTAATAATCAGCCTGGCGCGTTAATTGCGCTGTTTGTCTTCTGCGCGTTAGCTGCATTTGAAGCGCTGACTCCGGTGACTGGCGCATTTCAGCATCTGGGGCAAGTGATTGCCTCTGCCGTGCGAATCACTGACTTAACGGACCAAAAGCCGGAAGTTACCTTTCCTGATACCCAATCCAGTGTTGCCGATCAGGTATCCCTGACATTACGTGATGTTCAGTTCACTTATCCGGAACAATCACAACAAGCGCTTAAAGGGATTTCCCTTCAGGCAAACGCCGGAGAACATATTGCGATTCTCGGGCGAACCGGATGCGGCAAATCAACTCTGTTACAACTGCTGACTCGCGCATGGGATCCACAACAAGGCGAGATTCTGCTTAACGGTAGCCCCATTGCCAGCCTGAACGAAGCGACTCTGCGCCAGACCATCAGCGTTGTGCCGCAGCGTGTGCATCTGTTTAGCGCCACGCTGCGAGATAATCTATTACTCGCTTCGCCTGGCAGTAGTGATGAGGCTCTGGCGGAGATCTTGCGCCGCGTCGGTCTGGAGAAATTGCTCGAAGATGCAGGACTCAACAGTTGGTTAGGTGAAGGCGGACGTCAACTCTCTGGTGGTGAACTGCGCCGTCTGGCTATCGCCCGCGCACTATTGCACAATGCGCCGCTGGTATTGCTGGACGAACCTACCGAAGGTTTAGATGCCACAACAGAAAGTCAGATCCTTGAATTACTTGCAGAAATGATGCGTGAGAAAACGGTGTTAATGGTCACTCACCGACTTCGCGGACTCTCTCATTTCCAGCAAATAATAGTGATGGACAACGGGCAAATTATTGAGCAAGGTACTCACGCAGAACTGCTTGCCAGACAGGGGCGTTATTACCAGTTTAAGCAGGGTTTGTAAGCTATTATTGAACGATCCGACTTGCGTAGTGGAGTTTTGCGGTCATGCGCCTGGTTCAGCTTTCTCGCCATTCAATAGCCTTCCCTTCTCCGGAAGGCGCATTACGTGAGCCTAACGGCCTGCTGGCGCTGGGGGGCGATCTTAGCCCCGCGCGCCTGTTAATGGCTTATCAGCGTGGTATTTTCCCATGGTTTTCTCCTGGCGACCCCATTCTCTGGTGGTCGCCGGATCCACGCGCAGTATTATGGCCGGAATCACTGCACATCAGTCGCAGTATGAAACGATTTCATAAACGCTCGCCTTACCGTGTCACGATGAATCATGCCTTTGGTCAGGTCATTGAAGGCTGTGCCAGCGATCGCGAAGAAGGAACCTGGATTACGCGCGATGTGATTGAAGCCTACCACCGCTTACACGAGCTGGGTCATGCCCACTCCATTGAAGTCTGGCATGAAGACGAGCTTGTCGGCGGCATATATGGCGTAGCGCAGGGAACGCTATTTTGTGGCGAATCGATGTTCAGCCGGATGGAAAATGCGTCCAAAACGGCGCTCATGATCTTCTGCGAAGAATTTATCCGTCATGGCGGCAAAATGATCGACTGCCAGGTGCTTAATGATCACACGGCTTCGCTTGGAGCCTGCGAAATTCCCCGGCGGGATTACCTCAATTACCTCAATCAAATGCGCCCGGAACGATTACCGAATAATTTCTGGGTGCCGCGGCAATTGTTTTCGCCACAGAAATGAATGTTTTCGGCACATTTCTCTCCAGAGTGTTATAATTGCGCTCGCAGAGTTGGTTACGCTCATTACTCCGCTGCCGATAAGGAATTTTTCGCGTCAGGTAACGCCCATCGTTTATCTCACCGTTCCCTTATACGTTGCGCTTTTGGTGCGGCTTAGCCGTGTGTTTTCGGAGTTATGTGCCAAACCTGTTTGTTGCGATTTAGCGCGCAAATCTTTACTTATTTACAGAACTTCGGCATTATCTTGCCGGTTCAAATTACGGTAGTGATACCCCAGAGGATTAGATGGCCAAAGAAGACAATATTGAAATGCAAGGTACTGTTCTTGAAACGTTACCTAACACCATGTTCCGCGTAGAGTTAGAAAACGGTCACGTGGTTACTGCACACATCTCCGGTAAAATGCGCAAAAACTACATCCGCATCCTGACGGGCGACAAAGTGACTGTTGAACTGACCCCGTACGACCTGAGCAAAGGCCGCATTGTCTTCCGTAGTCGCTGATTGTTTTGCCGCCTGACGGGCGAAGAGAAAGAACGAGTAAAAGGTCGGTTTAACCGGCCTTTTTTGCGCCCGGGATTAAGGAAGAAAATAAATATTGGGGTGTGGATTTTAAAAACTGCCTGTACGGCAGTGAACGTAATATTTCAATCTTAAAGTAGTTGCTGTTTATTTCTAAGCTGCCTGTACGGCAGTGAACGTTCTACCAGAGGCGCAAAAATGTGCCGTTCATTTCTAAGCTGCCTGTACGGCAGTGAACAACTTACCCCGCATCATCCACCGCCAGCGCTGTTTCTAAGCTGCCTGTACGGCAGTGAACTCTCTGAAATCGCGTGATAAAAATCTGGATCTTTTCTAAGCTGCCTGTACGGCAGTGAACTGAAATAATAGCAGACTATCCGATTGATTTACTGTTAAAAATCACAAAATCATAGGTTCATACCCTTTTTCGAGACGTCAAAATAGTAATAAACAAAATCAATGAGTTACATGTCACTCTAAAAAAATGGGTCGATTGGTATTTCTTCACTCTCATATTTCCCTCGTAGCTTTTGATAAACAATTGATCAGAACGCATACGACCATAATCTCGGGCGAATGAATCGTGTGTTCATTGCGTAACCAAACAAATCAATCTAAATAAATTCTTCTTGACCGTTTTGCTCCAACTCCCTATAGTAGCGCCCCGTTGCCCCCATGTAGTAAGGCAGCAAAAATTTGGTGAGGTGTCCGAGTGGCTGAAGGAGCACGCCTGGAAAGTGTGTATACGGCAACGTATCGGGGGTTCGAATCCCCCCCTCACCGCCATCTTTAAAGAAGAGCTCGTACGAAAGTACGGGCTTTTTTTTCGCATTAATGCGCCTTAAATAAAAAACACGTACTTCCTCTTCGAAAGTACGTGAAAATCAGTGGCTGATTACTATACCCACTAGTCGTAGGATACGGCAAATATGGCTTTGCTTTGGACTTCTCCTGGCTGTAGTGCTTCCTCATTCACGCGGACATATTTCGCGGTAATCGGGAAGGTGTACTGATTCTCAATGGCCGCCATTTTAGTTAGTTTGTTCATCAGAGTATCACCCAGCTTTAGCGGTGTCGTTGCGTTACCATTATAAATCTGGAACCCAACCCCCTTAGCACCATTAAGCGATGTGTTTTTCAGAATGGTTCCACTATCATCCCATTCACCGCGCGCAACTTTAAAAGTCACTGGATTAGTCGTGACGTTATAAACACTGTCACAATTTAAAACCAGATCTATATAACCTGATTTTGTGTTATTGGCAGATTGCATCTCACTTATCGTTGTTTCTGGCATTCTTATTTCGTAAGTCGGTTGCGAGAAACTACAGGTTGTGGGTTTGTGTTTGATGCTAAATTCTATATTCTGAGTATAAGAAACATCACTATTTAGTCGCCCAGTAACCCAACAATAAAGCCATGATATGATATTATTATTGCAAGAGTTATCTGTTAGTATGCTAATAGCGGGGCGCGGGATGGTTATCTTGTCGATATTGGTGGTTATTGTATGGTCTACTTTACTCGTTGGTCCAACATAATCTGCCTTAAGAGTGAACGGCTTGGTATTTATAACATCCTGAGTGTTATATTCTTTTGGAGAAGCACCCACGGAATCAGTTCCAGTAGAAACAGGAAAGCCACTACTCTCAAGGTTAAATTTCATAAAAATTGATTTCCCCGAATCCGACTCTCTAAGTTCAACGATATAATCTTTTAACGGTGTTGCATAATACATTTTATCGCTTGTTGCATTACATGTGAACGTATCAACTAAGTTTGTATTAATCACAGCCGTTACCGTATCTTGTGCCATATCTAGTTCTATCGTTTGGCTTGCTGTTGTATTAGGCCCCAAGGTACATTTAGCCTGTCCCAAAAAAGGCAAAGCCAGTAAAAACAAAAAACAATATTTCTTCATAAACAAATCCTTTAACGACAAATATAAACTTTATTCTCATCAATAACGTTATCAAAGGTAATAGTGCAGAATTGTTCCTGCTGTTTATTAACCGAGACGCGAATCGACGCGGGAACATCATTGGTGCGAATAAATATACGGCTTCCCTGTCCTACTAAGCCCACATTGTTGCCGCTTTCATCTTCAACCTCATAACCAAACGGCAACGGAGAGCCATCAGGGCGTTGGGAGATGAAATACCAGGGCTTGCGTTTATCAGTCTCAAACTGCGTCATCACTACCGCACCACGATAAGGAACGGTGTTTTTACGGTTACCCAGTAGCGCCACATCGCTTTTACTGTCGGCAATATCCAACATCAACGTATTTTCACGATACGGCGTCAGGTTGTCATAAATAGCGTAGCCTCTGCTATCCGTGGTCAGGTAACGATATCCCTGCACCGCTGCTCCCTCCAGTCCCGGCGCTTTGACGATGGCGAACGTATCAGAAAGTCTGGGAGCCAGTGCCACCCCATCCGACCACGCGACTAAACCGCCTTGAATATTACCGCTAACCTGTTGATATTTTTTCGACTGGCTATAGCTGCCACCAATAGTCGCCAATGGCGCACGCCAGGTCAGGTTTCCACCTGCGGTTGTTTCGCTGCCCTGGTGTTGATGGCTTAAGTTAGCCCCGTAGCTGAACTGATCGCGACTCCCCGCTACACCGCTGAGGCTGGTATTATTCGACCGATAGCCGTCTTTATCAAAAGTGGTCGAGTTAGAAACAAATAAATCTCGTCGTTTTTCAGTGATTCCATCGCCCCACGAGAAGGGAATTGAGAAATATAAGTTAATGCGTCTATCTTCGCGGTTATCTTCATCGTAGGTCTGGCTAACAGACAAGGTATAACTAAGGCGTTCCCAGGAGTTCGAATAGCTGAGTTGATAATCTTTCCCTGTCCCGCTGCGTTCCCAATAATCCCGCCATTGACCACTGACCGACAGATATCCCCAATTTTCCGGTAATGACTGGTTTATATTTACAGAAAAGCTGTTCTTACGACCAAAATCGTACTGATAATAGTCGGCGATATCATAAACTGAGTCATCTTCTCGATTATAGCTTTTCCTGTTATTAGCCCACACGTGATCGTTAAAAGTACGATAATCTCGAGAAGAATAACGCCAGGCCGCCAGAGAAAATTGCGTTCCACTTTGAGAGAGATATTTGTTCCAGGCAATCTGATAACTTTGACCATTAAACACATCACCGTTATCTTGTTCACTGTGGGAATGGGTAAAATCAACCGATACAGCACCAATCGGTGTATTCCATCCCGTGCCGAGAACAAACGATGAGTAATTATCCGACAACTGCGTGCCAGCATAGAGAGTCAGCAAATTATTAAGGCCATACTGATAGCTTCCCTGAATAAAATCAGACTGATCGCTGGCTCCCTCAATACGACTACGTCCGGCAGCAAATTCATATTTCGAAACGCCCGGTTGCAACATATTTGGTACAGATGAATAAGGTACACGATAACGCGATACCGAACCGTCAGCTTCTTTAACTGTTACTTCCAGATCTGCACCACCACCAGCAAGTTGCAAATCATCAATGGCGAATGGACCTGGCGGAACCTCTTTCTGGTAAACCACAAAGCCATTTTGTTCGATAGTGACAAGTGCGTTACTTTGGGCAACACCGCGCACCACAGGAGTAAAATTCTGTTTAGAGTTCGGCAACATCTGCATATCACGCCAAAGGCGTACCCCGCGAAAACGCACGGAGTCAAAAACATCAGAACCGGTATACATTTCACCAGCACGCAATGTGCCAAGAATCTGTGGAATTCCGCGCTCCAGATATAACGTGTTACTCTTCCATTTACCGCTGCTCTCGTCACTTTTCGTATAATTGGCATTTGAATGCAACTGCCAGCCAAGAAGATTCAAACCACTATTCAGATTTAAATAGCTACTTTTATTATCTCCTCCGTGCTTATAATTACTGTAATACTGACTGGCATAATAAGACGTATATAATGCGTTAATCCCGCGATCCCATGCCTCAGGCGGGACATATCCGCGTTCATACTCAACGACATAGGCCTGGGGTACACTTAACTTCAGGTTAAAGTGCCCAATATCATAGTCAACGCTGCCGCCCTGTACTGCATCCCGAAGTGGTACGCATTCTACGCTTTTATCGATATTAATTCCTTCAGTGAGGATACCTATTTGCTTTAACTGCTCCCAGAATAAACATGTTGCATCCGGATCGTCTTTAATATCGACATTATAATGTCCGCGCCACTGATTATTCAGGTAAACATCCATATCATAGATACCTGGCATCGGCTTATCACTATCAATATGATAGTCAGAAATTTTTTCCCCATTTAATCCGCCAATCATAAAATGGGTGTCAAATGTTTCATCTTCCGCCCATGCAGGCGAAGCTGCCAACACCGACAGAATAGCCAGTGTAATAGAATTAAGTTTAGACATAATCAATCCCTGATCTATTTGACGGTTTTTACTTTTTCACTCAAATAGTTTCCATGATCATCAATCAGCGTAATTGTATATTGATGGATGGCTGAGGCTGTAGTGATAGTCTTATCTGACCAGGGGGCTAATAACAACGTTTCCTTATTTATCTTTGCATTCCCGGTCAACTCAGGAATAGTTATCCAGTTTGCGGAGTTGTTTTTGATATTAATACCGCCATTGGCATGTTTAATGCTCAGACGCCGAAAACTTTCTTTATCTACGCCAGTAAGTCCCTCTGGGCGGTAGATAAATTTAATGCGGTTTTGCATGGCGAATTTGATGCCATTTTTACCTTCTAATTCGGGGCGATTAGGTGGGATGTCTAGCACATTAAGAAAGAACAGGCTTTCGCGATCTTTAGGTAGTGTATTCGCCAATTTTTTGATTTTGAGTTGTTGCCCTTCCCCCCCTTTTACATGAGCGACCGGTGGCGTTAACACGAACGGGACGTGAATTTTTTCTGGAGGCTGGCTGGTATCGCCATCATCAATCCATGACTGAACCAGGGCGCTACGATTACCTTCATTCATTAACTGAACGGTAATCTCTTTTTTCTGTTCTGGATAAATAACACGAGTGCCGTAGATATAGACACCCCCCCACGCAGGCGTGACCATGCCGGCCAGCAAGAAGGCTATTAATTTTTTCATTAAACATTCCTTGTTTGAGAAATCGGCGACCGAAGCCGCCGATATACACGGTATTAATCTGTCACGACAGTCATTGTCAGAGCAGAGTTAACCGGGCCAGCAGTCACCGCATTACCTGATTGCGCGTATTTCGCACTGAAATTTAATGTATATTCATCAGAGCTATTTTTTTCTAACTCAATACTTTTATCACCTTCAATCTTTTGAGATTGCCCATCTGCACTCTCATAGTAGACAGCAAAACCAGCACCATTTGGGTTTGGCACAGTATTAATGGTGATATCGCTACGATTTGCATCAAACTGACTTCTGGAAAATGTAATTCTGGGAGTCTCATCTCCTATACATTTGACCGTCAGCGGTACAGTTGTTTTATTTGAATAACCATCATAAATATAACCAGCGCTCTTACCATCAAATTGATCAGCACCAATATCGTTCATAGCAATAGTAGCCTGGCTATTTCCGATAAATTGACAAGTAGTTCCAACCACATTACCGGTAATAACTAACTCACCCTGTTCACTCCCCTCCTCTGCAAAAGCCCCGGCGCTCATAAAAAGAGAAGATAATACTGCAACTGCAATAATTGAACGTTTCATAGTCTATTCCTTAACTAATTTATTCCAGGTGATTAAGAGTCTTTGTCCTCTCGGAAATGAATTTCGCAAATTACATTTTTTATCGCAATGTAAACAAGTTGTTTTTGTGATTTAAATCAAACTGTCAAAAATACGCAACAAATAAAAAATACCCATGGAAACATTTACCTTGTTTACTATTCGGCATTATTTGATGTCATTACAAGGTAGATTAATACGTATAATTAATTGCGGGTTGTTTATTTTAAATAAATATCCGTAAACTGATGACAGTGTTGGGTATTGAATTCTTTATGCTATTTCCAGCCAGAAGGAGGCTTTTCAATAGACAAAAAGACCTGACGGTAAGGCCAGGTCTTTTATACATTACATTACAACTAACCAATCAAAACCAGGGAATAGTAGCGGTTGCGCTTAATCCATAACTACTGAATCTCCCCTTAACCAGTTCTGTACGCAAATCCCCGTGTCGGATAAACAACTTGAACTGTTGCTGACTCGACAAACTCTTCATATTAAGAAAAGGTAAGTCGGTCCGCTGTTCAGCTTGCGTCGCCAGTCGCTCAATGGCCTGTTCTTCAGTAAGCCAGCCTTTTTTCACTGAACGCCTTAACAGACGCTGCGGGTTACTTTTAACCTGCACACGGCTTACTACTCGCCAGCCCTTTATTTCTGGAACGGGAGTGACAGGTGAACATTGGCAATAGTCCGTTAGTCCTTTACGCCACGATGAGGCTTCAAGCGCCTGCAATGCCTGGGCGCTACCATGCAAGCGTAAACGCGCTCCAGGCATAACATTTACGTCCGGGAAGCTCACGCCGATATCGCCTTGCCCTCTTGCACCTAATGCCCGATGCAGTTTGGCAATTAACGCCGCCATCAACATTTCGCTCGAAAATTCAGGATCTGGCAGAACGCGGATCTCAAGGTAGTGATCCATTGGCAGCTCCTTATTCCGCTTTCTCACCAAAGACACCGCCGCGGATCAGCACAGCCATCACGTAATGCTGCTGCTCAACGTCTGGTTTCATCCCTTTGGTCACCCAATTGTCCAGCAAGGTATAAAAGTCGAGTTTTTCTTTCGGTTGACGGCAGGCCACACCGCGACTGGTTACAGAACCATAAGGTTCCACGGCGATAGCCCCCAATTCATCAACTTTTGGATGCCAGGTATCGATGGTACGTAAAGCATTGCCAATCTTCTGAGAGTGAATACCGGCAATACCAGCCACCTGGTATAACACGCGACTTTTGCTACTGTTGCTGTCGAGTACCAGCTCCTGCGACGGGAAAACTTCTTGCCCAGCACCGAGGCGAACCTGCGCTTCAACGGTAAGCATTACCCACTCTTTTCCGCTCAATCCTTGTTCAATCGTTGACGCCAGTTTTGTGACGCTACTCTGGCCCTGATCAAATTGACGTAAAGAGAAGTCATGGCTGTTAAAAGTCCATGATTTGTCGTTAGCGGTGACTTTCACCTGAATTTGCTCGGCACCGATACGGTTACGCCACAGAAAACGACCATTTGCCAGATTCAGGGCATAGCGAAGCGCCAGCTCTTTAAAGCCATGTTCGCTGATATAACCTTCAATAACGTCGGAAAGCGCCTCCTGATAGGCCATATCATTACATACTGAAGGTGAGGATAAATTACCCAGCACGCGCAGCGTAAACATCACTTTTAGTGTATCCGCATCAACCGGAAGTGCTGCCACATCTACCCGCTGCAAGTTGGCTTTTTGGATTTCTGCATTCAACTTTAACTCATTACTGGAAATTGCATCTTTCAGGCGATTGGAGATGGTTCCGCGAACGGCTTTCTCCTGAATCTCAATAGGTTGCCATTCATTTCCTTGCCAGTTACCTGCGTACATCACCGCGTCAGAGGTTGCCAGTTTGCGCTCAAATGCCAGTACTGACGCCGTTTTTACTGCTACAGGGGCCTTTGCCATAATTATGTCCTTATTCTGTATCGTCATCTTCATTAGTAGTAGGGTCGTCAACGACTGGTATTGCCGAGCAATAGTAGCCAGTGTCCGTTGTACGGTAACGCCACATCAGCGGTTGCAAGCCAGTAATACGATGTAATCCGCGCCATTCGCCAATGCCATAAACCGCTTCGGCAAAGGCAAATGGCATCACGGTATCGCGTGCATTTTCCACTTCACCGGGAGCGTAAACAGGAGATATGCGTTGGTAACCGCACATTAACGGTACCAGGAAACCAGGCATTGGCTTCGGCTGGTATACCCATTGTGCGCTGTTGTCTTCTGCCGGAGATTCGGCCTGATATTTAACGGCAGCAAAATCAAGCCAGGCATCAAGCAACGATATATCGGGATGTTGTTGGTGATGTTCAGCCAGCCATTCACTGCGATCGTAAAGTGCATAGCCAGGCATTAAACGCCAGATGATTTTACGCAGTTGCTTTTCATCTTCAGGGGCATGAAAAAGCTGCGGTTCGCGCATGTCAACAATGCTTCCGCCCGCCAGTTTGTGGCTCTGGCAGAGCATTTTCAGATAGTCGCAAAGGGCTTTTCTGCCATATTCACCATTGGTAATTTCGCCATTACATTCAATCAGCAGAGAAACCGTCAGGTGCATACGGCCCTCTTCATTGAACGACGCGGTTTTACCTTCTCTGGTTAATGGGTTACGGGTGAGAGCGAATTGAAAATCGCGCCCGGAGCTGTACGCCTGAATATGCTGTTCATGGCTTACTACCGCACAACCGTCAAAACTTACGCCAAATTCATCCACGACTTTGCGAGAAAGCGCATGAACATAACCGAGAAAATGGGTCATCGACGGGAATCCCCAGGTCAACCCGGAGACGGCGTTAGCGTTTTCGATGCGTACATGGGGTAACAAGAGCAGATAACTCATTTCAGCGCCTCCTGCAGAACAGCTTCCATTTCACGCATCCGTTGAGTAAACAGGGACTGACTGCACCACTCCCTTTGCTCGACAGCACCGACATCGAAACGGGCTTTTTTCAGGCGATAGTTCAGCCAGCGTGCGAAATCATCGGCTATCGTCTCTTGCCAGTCGTTTTTCTCACGCTCCTGTTTGAAAGCCTCATCTGAGAGGCTTCGCCACGGGTCCAGCCAAAGTTGTTGGTGGCGAGGTAAGTCTGGTGATTGTACTGACCATCCCTGCCATTTTTCTTGCTGAAAAGAGGATGCCTGCATGAACAGCAAATCTATCAACTCATCAATATATTTCGCGCGCGCAGTACGAATATGAACATTATTTATGTCAACCTTCAGCAGGTAAGTCATCCGGGCTATGATGCCTGAAGCCGCCCGATTGAAATCGCCGCGTAGGGAAAAAATACTGCGCATGTTTTGTGGCGCGCGATCCAGCGTCGCCCAGGTGGGCGGCATTGATGGCAACAGCCAGACACGGCCAACTCTGGCACTGTTTAGCAGGGAGATATTCTGTTGATTTCCACCTCCATAATGCATCTCTGCAAGATTCGGGAAACGAATATCTGGCTGTGAGTGCCATTTACCTGCTTTGTGCGCATCGCGAATAGCTTTTGATTCCTCGCTAAAGCGCACGGCAGTTAGCTTTTCATACATCACCTGTGCCAGCGAACTGGAAAACAGCGGGCAGAGCAGATGATAGCCATCATCGACAGGGAAATAGATTTGCTTCGAAAGTTTATGTGCTTTTATCCACTCCGAAGCATATGCTTCACTAAAGCATTCAACCCATTGTTTTAATTGTTCATCATCCAACGCAAAGGCATTTAATGATTGATAATCACCACGTTTTAAGCTGGCGAGTAATGAATCACCGTTGACTTCCGTTAGCAGTAGTTTTGCAACATCAAAAACGGCTGCATTGCCTTCAGCATCCTCTTTAATAATTGCCAGTGATGCTGTATTTAAATATCCCTCGCTGACGAATTTCTCCAAATAACGCCCATATGCTTTGGAGTCACCATTACTATATTTTGCCCCGTGGGAGATTATCCTTATAGAACGAACACGCTTCGCCGCATCCGTTAACCAATTACGTGGCAGGTAGCGTGCTTCGAGTTCCTGTCGCTCCAGAGCGATAACGCTGGCGTCGTCGCCCTGCTCCAGTCGCTTTGCTGCTTCTTTTTCAAAGGCATCGATTTTGGGTTGCCTTCGCGAAGCAATGTAGTCAGTGATAAATTGTATTAGCGCCGTTTTTTCCATTTCGGCTCCTTTTCGTTAATCCATCAAATTGAAGTTGCTCCCTGACTTCACTGAAAAATCTCCGTAGCCCAACCAGGCTTCAGTACAACGACACATACAGTAAAAGGGACAACACCCGCGGTGATAATCATGGATAGTTCACCTAGAGGTATCTACGCTTTAATCTAGCCAAATCCATGCAATAACCAATGGTGATATTACCATGCATAAAATATTTGCCACACAATGGTTTAATAACTAACATTCACGCACTGCCATCGGCAGCTTAGAAATAGAGGTATCTCCGGATACGGACTTGTAAACTGCCGTACAGGCAGCTAACCCATCACAGGTTGCGAAACACACCTAACCAGGGGTGATAACGCCAGTCATCGACCGCATCTTCTTCACTGGCCGGTACTCTCACTTCAGCAAACATTTCTCCAACACGCTGTATTTCACAACTTTGCTTATCAGCTAAATTCAACAAAACGTGTTGGTAATCCATCACGCCCCAGCAAGCGACTCCGCTGGCGCATCTCACCTCTTCTCGCCTGAAATTCCCTTGCGCTTTACGCTCGTTGTCGCCCGTGCGGGAATAGAAACGCGCTTCGCTTTCTTCATCATCCATATGCAGAAAAAACACTGCCTCCGGCAAAGGGGAATAACGAAATGGCGTCTGGCGCTGCATCCAGCCGTTCCAGCTTAGCGGTGCGCGCCACCATTGCGCCGCCACCACATGTTTGCTTTTACTGCTCATCAATTCAGTGGATAAACGACTATGCTCAAGTTCCGCCAGTTTGTTGTCATTATTGGCAGACAGAATCCGCGGCAAGGCGTTAATCGTCCGGTAGTCCGCGATCGGAATCAGTTCGCAAATATCATGGCTATCCAGCAAGTGTTCTTTTGTTTCGAAACCAGGTTTACAAAATGCGGGGGCTTTTTTCTGCAATGCTTTGATATTAAAACGCAAAATAACCAGATTCTCACTGGTCGGCACATTTCTACGGTGCCGCTGAATACGTCCGGCAAATTGAATTATCGAACGCATGGAGCCTGGTTCGATAATTCCCCAATCCGCATCCCAGTCACGCCCCACCTCTATAACCGATGTCCCCAACACCACAAACAGATGGTGCGATTCCGGACTTTTATGTAAGGCATCTGCGATATCTTCGTTGTTCCAGAAATCGAGTTCGTTATGATGAGTAAAAGCGCGATCCAGTCGCTTCTCAATATCTGAACGCACCGCCAGCGGATGTCGGGAGTGGTAAACACAGTAATGAATGCAGACATCTTCTGGTGAAGGAATGGCAATCAGGGCTTTGGTCACCGCAACCAGTGGATTGATATTCGCGAAGCGCACAAGGCCCAGCGAAACGGTTTTACCGCTTTCGTGTAGCTGGCGATGCGCCTGATGCAACTTCAGCATTTGCGTATGCACCGTCTGGGCCACACTTTCGGTAACGTCTTGTATCGCGCTTGATGCAGATGAAATTGAAGCAACACGCCCGAAATGCAGTCGCTCTTTTTCAGCCAGCATCACCGCTCGCCGTGCAACAAATTTTGCATGTGCATCACGAAACCCAGGCCCGTCGCAAATTTGCGTTGCATCAGCATCTTTTTCATCAAACCAGGCACAGCAGATATTGACGGGCCTGCCGTGGGTACCACAAGACGTCTGCCACATTTTACGCCCGGCGAGATAAGCCGCGAACAGCGCCTGAATCAGCCCTGGCGGTAGCGTCGCCGAGGAAAGTAATACCCGCGTTCCCAGCATCCCGGCCCAGTTCATCAAACGACATACCGCATGAAGATCGGCAATATCAAAGTCGTCAGGTTCATCGAGCACTAAATCGCTGGTTAACAAACGCAACATCGAAGGAAGCTGTTTTCCGCCTCGCACACCTTCGGTCGCAGAAATAAGATGATCAATGGTTGCTACCAGAATCGGTGCGCTTACTAACGCCTTAAGTTTGCTGTCATCCTTCAACCATTTTTCCAGCGCCCCGGTATGCAGACTACCTTCATATTTAACAAACTGTTGCTCCTCTGCCAGCGATTCTTGCGAAGCACTTCCGCAATCATTGTCTGTTTTTTCCTGCAGCCACAGTTGCTTAACTGCCGCCGAACCAATCAGTACCGCCAGCTCATCCTCACCCAGTCCAAGCCGACTGCGCAGAGCATCGCCGGTTTGCAAAGTCAGCGTGCGCAATCCCAGCGCAACGGTAAAGCGGCACCCTTCTCGCTCGTCGGCAAGTGCATACATAATGCGGGCGTTCGCAAAAGTTTTACCACACCCCGTCGAGGCCATATTGACGCCGAAAAATCCCTCTTCACGACTTCGTTCACGTAACGCTCGCGCCACATCCCAGGCTTTATCTTGCCAGCGATATTTCACATCTGTGGCCCGCTGGCTAAAACCTTTATGTCGGGCAATTGCCGGAAGCGATGCCCGTGTGTGCATCAGTTGCCGCCCAAGCAGATACGCATGATGCGCGACGCCCACAAGATGTTCGTCTACCCGTTGTTTAAGCGTGCCGCTTTGGCGATCGCTATTTGCCCAGACGATATATTCCGGGTCCTGCCATTTTTGCTGCGCGTCATTAGATGAATAGTAGTGATCGGCAAGCATCAGGCAAAAACGCGCCATATGTAACGGAAACAGTTGCTCCATCTGCCCCCATTCCTTTAGGCCGATCGCGTTACACGCCCTACGGGCAATCTGACGCGCTTTTTCTCGCCAGCTCGCGCTTTGAAGCGGCGTTCCTGACGGAAATTGCCAGACTTGCTCGAAATCCTGTTGTGACCAGTCATTCTTACGGTGGTTAACGGCATTCCAGTCAGCATTGAGTTGTTTCTCCAGCCAACTATCACAGCCTTTACATGATTGTTCCGGTTGTGGCGAAAGATTCTCCGGCATTCGATGATGGGAAAGGATCAACCAGCCTACCGTTTTGGCGAGTGGTTGCAGCGAACTGAATGGACTATTTGAAAAATGAGGCGTGTCTTTTTGCAGGCACTCAAGGATCGCGGTTTCATCATCTGCCGTTAATTTCCCAAGTTTTTCCAGCCACACTTCGTCTGGCTGTTCACCGACAAAAGCCTGAAAAAGCCGCAGCGAAATCCACTCATGCCGATAAGGTTGATAACTGCGGGCATTCTTTTGGGTCAGGCTTTGCTGAAAGCTGCGTCCTGCTTTACCAAAATCATGAAATAACCCAGCGATAGCCGCCAGCAGCGCAATACTTTCCGCGCACTGCCAGCGATTTTCTTCTTTTTTCACCAGGCTGGTTTGCGTTGTTCGATTTGTGGGAACGCGTCCCTGAGCATTAAAACGACGAATATTGCCGACAATCCACATCAACTCCGTTTGCCCATTCTTCTTCAGCCAGTGACAAGCCACTGCGGTATTTCGCCGGGCAGTTTTGCGCAGTAAACGGCGAAGTGTATTAACCCCTTCCAGAGTAATCACCGTTTGCCATGCGGCGTCACCAGTGCGTTCGGCAAATTGATCAATAATACGGCAGCTCTCCACTCGAGCATTTTTTGTGCAGCGCGAGATAATCAGGACGTTCATTGGTCAGCCTTAGCCAGGGCCTGAGCCGTTTCCTGCAGAGAGGTGATCATGACATCCAGCGCATCCGCTTGTTGAAAGATATTGATGCAGCGTTGACGAAACTCCTGAGCATCTTCTCCCGCCATTGCAGCGATAAATGCTTGTGGCATAACAAGGGCATCTTTAATCAGATCGGCAAGGTCAAAAACGAGGCCGCCGCGACGGGTTTTACCGTGCATTACTGCTAAACCGTGTGGGAGCCCGGTTACCCACGCCGCCACTGCCGCCAGGCCATACGCCAGATAATTACCCTGATCGAGGAAGCGGTTGGCCATATCAACTCCGCCACCCCGTTTTGCACGAGTAAAGTCGCCGTAGCCCACGGTTTGACTCACCATTTTGTAGAGTGCTTTGGTCAATTTCGCCTCTACGAGCATAAGCTGCGTATGGCTTTCTGCCATGTCTATTTCTTCACGAGTGCGATTTAGCAGAGTCTGCAGTGCATTAGCATCAGGCTGAAAGGCGTGTTCACGCTGCATTTTCGCGCTGGTCCAGTGCTTATCGATATGTGTCAGGCGGATTAGCTGAAAACGTTTCGCGGCGGCAAGTCGTTTATCTTCAGCAAACCAAAAAGAAACCCACTGCTGAAGATATTCAGTAGGACGATATTCGCTTTGCGGACTGAGCCAGGAGACATCAACATCAACTTCATTTGCCGAATACAGCGGCGTGCCATCCGTACCACAAAAACCCACCATCACTCCAACATGGGCAAATTCACGCATCGCCGCCTGGGTAACGGACGTTCCCATCCCCAACATCAACGCCGTGGTATTCGCAATGGGGATATTCCAGTAATACGACCCCTTGCCTTCACTGGTGACATACTCCACTCGCCCACCATTCACCTGCACCCGGCATTTTTCCAGATAATAAATATTGGCACGCCTGGAGTGGAGAATGGTTTTGAGATCAGAAGGAGTAAGGTAATTTGAAGACATAAACACATCCTGTGATTATTTTTATTTGAAGGAGTTAGGATTAGTACAGCATTGATTTCTGTGTGAGAAATTGATTCTCGTCGCAATTATCACAATTGTTATTGTGTGTCACAGCTAATGGTTCGGAGTTGAGAGCGCCATAACGCAGCTAAATTTCTGCCATCATCGTATTTGTGAAACTGCCTGTACGGCAGTGAACACATTTCAACCTTTGTTACTCGCCATAAGTGCTTTCTAAGCTGCCTGTACGGCAGTGAACCCGTAGCACCCGCTGCGACAAGTGCTGGTACATTTCTAAGCTGCCTGTACGGCAGTGAACTCGTCAAATCTGGTTACGCGGTGATTTGCTGTCTTTCTAAGCTGCCTGTACGGCAGTGAACGAGGGGGCAATGAGTTGCATCAGTCGAGAACTTTTCTAAGCTGCCTGTACGGCAGTGAACTATTTAATCGGACACTCTGCCGCCGCGCCCGTTTTCTAAGCTGCCTGTACGGCAGTGAACTGATGATGTCGCCGTCCTCGACTCATCATTTCTTTCTAAGCTGCCTGTACGGCAGTGAACGAAGTCGCCTATAACTCCTTTATCAATGAAATTTTCTAAGCTGCCTGTACGGCAGTGAACATTTCCCGCCCGTCTACAGTCGGGCCAGCAGTTTTCTAAGCTGCCTGTACGGCAGTGAACGCGCAATGCGTTTTTGTGCCGGTGCTGCGCTGTTTCTAAGCTGCCTGTACGGCAGTGAACTGCGTTCCCGATAGTTTTACGTGTGTAATTTTTTTTCTAAGCTGCCTGTACGGCAGTGAACTTTGTAGGAGACGCGTAACACCTGCTTATGATTTTCTAAGCTGCCTGTACGGCAGTGAACACTATGGATGTGGCAAAACCGCCACATGGAAGTTTTCTAAGCTGCCTGTACGGCAGTGAACTCGCCGTGTCGTGATATTTAATCAGATATGTGTTTCTAAGCTGCCTGTACGGCAGTGAACA
>NZ_KE137292.1:605730-730186 GCF_000408805.1 Escherichia sp. KTE159 | reverse complement strand
CCTGAGTTTTCTAAGCTGCCTGTACGGCAGTGAACCTGAAACGATGGCGTCAGTGGCACAGGATGCTTTTCTAAGCTGCCTGTACGGCAGTGAACCGGCTCGCCAGCTTTATGTGAGCTGAACAAGTTTTCTAAGCTGCCTGTACGGCAGTGAACTGCACAGGGAGTAATGAGTTTTATCACATCGTTTTCTAAGCTGCCTGTACGGCAGTGAACACAGGTGTTACCGCGTTTCCCCGTATTCCCTCTTTCTAAGCTGCCTGTACGGCAGTGAACTGGACAGCTTGGAGGCTTTGCTCAGCCCTATTTTTCTAAGCTGCCTGTACGGCAGTGAACTCAAATACTACACGCTTAGCCCATTGTTAATAAAGCGAAACCAGCAAAATTCCTTGTCCAGCCCCTTTTTTATCCTTGCCTTCCAGCAGCATTAATTATCAATAACTTACCTTCGCCCTCAAAAATAGGGTTTTTACCGCCCCACCTCACAAACAAAAAAATCCGTAACCTCTTACGAGATTACGGACTTTATCAACCTACTTAAAAGGCTTCACGACCCCAGATTAATGCGCTGCTTCCGCTTTGTGCTTTTGTGCACTCTGGAACCCGTAGGTCAGCTCATTTTTCTCTTTATCCAGCGCAACAGTGACCTGACCGCCATCCACCAGCGAGCCAAACAGCAGTTCGTTAGCGAGCGGTTTCTTCAGGTTGTCCTGGATGACGCGAGCCATCGGACGTGCGCCCATTGCCCGGTCGTAACCTTTCTCAGCCAGCCAGTTACGTGCTTCCTGGCTCACTTCCAGAGAAACACCTTTCTGATCCAGTTGAACCTGCAACTCGACAATGAATTTATCAACCACCTGATGGATCACGTCGGTTGAGAGATGATCGAACCAGATAATATTGTCGAGACGGTTACGAAACTCTGGCGTAAAGATCTTTTTGATCTCTTCCATCGCATCGGTGCTGTTATCCTGGTGGATAAGCCCAATCGATTTACGCTCGGTTTCACGTACCCCGGCGTTGGTAGTCATCACCAGCACCACGTTACGGAAATCGGCCTTGCGTCCGTTGTTATCGGTCAGCGTGCCGTTGTCCATCACCTGCAACAGGATATTGAACACGTCCGGATGCGCTTTCTCGATTTCGTCCAGCAGCAGCACCGAGTGCGGATGCTTGATGACCGCATCGGTCAGCAGACCACCCTGATCAAAACCGACGTATCCCGGAGGCGCACCAATCAGGCGGCTGACAGTGTGACGTTCCATATACTCGGACATATCAAAGCGCAGAAGCTCAATGCCGAGGGCTTTGGAAAGCTGCACCGTGACCTCAGTTTTGCCGACCCCGGTTGGACCAGCAAACAGGAACGAACCGACCGGTTTATGTTCGTGGCCTAAACCCGCACGCGCCATCTTGATGGCTTCGGTAAGCGCCTCAATGGCTTTATCCTGACCGAAGACCAGCATTTTCAGGCGATCACTGAGGTTTTTCAGAGTATCGCGGTCACTCTGAGAAACACTCTTCTCTGGGATACGTGCGATACGCGCCACCACGGACTCAATATCCGCCACATTGACCGTTTTCTTGCGCTTGCTTACCGGCATCAGACGTGCGCGAGCGCCCGCTTCGTCGATAACGTCAATCGCTTTGTCCGGCAGATGACGATCGTTAATGTATTTCACCGCCAGTTCTACCGCCGCACGCACCGCTTTCGCGGTATAACGCACGTCGTGGTGCGCTTCATACTTCGGTTTCAGACCGTTGATGATTTGAACGGTTTCTTCGATCGACGGTTCAGTAATATCGATTTTCTGGAAGCGACGCGCCAGAGCACGATCTTTCTCGAAAATGTTGCTGAACTCCTGATACGTCGTCGAACCTATAACGCGAATTTTACCGCTGGAGAGCAGTGGTTTAATCAGGTTAGCCGCATCCACCTGACCGCCAGAAGCTGCGCCTGCGCCGATGATGGTGTGGATCTCATCGATAAACAGGATGCTGTTGGTATCCTGCTCCAACTGTTTGAGCAACGCTTTGAAACGTTTTTCAAAGTCGCCGCGATATTTAGTTCCCGCTAACAGGGAACCGATATCCAGAGAGTAAATCGTACAGTCAGCCATCACTTCCGGTACATCGCCCTGGACAATACGCCAGGCGAGACCTTCCGCAATCGCAGTTTTACCAACGCCAGACTCGCCAACCAGCAGTGGGTTGTTTTTACGGCGGCGACAGAGAACCTGAATGGCGCGCTCCAGCTCCTTCTCACGACCAATCAGCGGGTCGATTCCTCCCACGCGCGCAAGCTGGTTCAGGTTTGTCGTGAAATTCTCCATACGGTCCTCCCCACCAGCTTGTTCTTCACTGCCGGGCTGGTTTCCTGGTTCAGAAGACTGAGATGGCTCGTCTTTACGCGTGCCATGAGAAATAAAGTTCACCACATCAAGACGGCTGACTTCATGTTTGCGCAACAGATAGGCAGCCTGTGACTCCTGTTCGCTAAAGATAGCAACCAGAACATTCGCACCGGTAACCTCACTGCGACCGGAGGACTGAACATGGAAGACCGCACGTTGCAGTACACGCTGAAAACTCAGCGTCGGCTGCGTGTCACGCTCCTCTTCACTGGCAGGCAGAACGGGTGTGGTTTGTTCAATAAAGGCTTCCAGTTCCTGACGGAGCGCCACCAGATCCACGGAACATGCTTCCAGCGCCTCCCGAGCCGACGGGTTACTGAGCAATGCCAGTAACAAGTGCTCGACGGTCATAAACTCATGACGGTGCTCGCGCGCTCTGGCGAAAGCCATGTTTAAACTGAGTTCCAGTTCTTGATTGAGCATAGGCACCTCCCCCAATTTTTATGCCTGCATTCAGGCTTTTTCCAGCGTACACAGCAATGGATGCTCGTTCTCCCTTGCGTACTTGTTCACCATCGCCACTTTGGTTTCTGCAACCTCGGCGGTAAAGATTCCGCAAATGGCCTTCCCCTGGTAGTGAACAGCGAGCATCAATTGCGTTGCACGTTCTACATCATAAGAAAAGAATTTTTGTAACACGTCAATAACAAACTCCATCGGAGTGTAATCATCATTGACTAATATCACTTTATACATAGATGGCGGTTTTAGCGCGTCACGCACTTTTTCTTCCGCCAGTTGATCAAAGTCCAGCCAGTCGTTCGTTTTACCCATTGTCAGTTATCATCTTCGGTTACGGTTATCGGCAGAACGCTCTGCCGCTGACAAGAGCTTATTTGCCTGACCAATCTACTCCACATAATAGATAATTATCATCTATCGTTGGCATCAGCGACATCAGTCACATTACTGTCAATAGCGTTAACTGCTTCAAATTTTTGATGCATACCTACCCCCAGCCCCCTGTCAAACGCTTGACGACTCGCCCTATTTCTCTAAATTGTATTTCTAGAGTTGGCGAGGTTTTGAACAGCTCCCTCTCTGACCCCGGTTTATTCCATCTTACTTGTATAAGATTTGCGAAGGATGTCGAAGCATGGAAAAGGGTACTGTTAAGTGGTTCAACAATGCCAAAGGGTTTGGTTTCATCTGCCCTGAAGGCGGCGGCGAAGATATTTTCGCTCATTATTCCACCATCCAGATGGATGGTTACAGAACGCTAAAAGCTGGGCAATCCGTTCAGTTTGATGTCCACCAGGGGCCAAAAGGCAATCATGCCAGTGTCATTGTGCCCGTCGAAGTAGAAGCTGCAGTCGCATAGCTCTTCTGTCTCATTGTGTACATCCTACAGGCAAAATGCCAGCCCGATCGGCTGGCATTTTTATCTCAAATATTACTCCCGTGCCAGAGCATCCACTGGATCCAGTTTTGCCGCATTTCGCGCAGGCAGCCAGCCAAATAAAATCCCGGTAACGGTTGAACAAAGAAACGCCAGTAGCAGTGCCAGCGGAGAAAAACCAATTTCCCAACCGGGTAAAAAAAGCTGCAATGTGAAAGCGATTAACAGTGACAGCGTTATCCCCAGCGCACCACCCACCAGACAAACCAGCACGGCTTCAATCAGAAATTGTTGCAACACATCGCTGGCGCGCGCGCCCACGGCCATGCGGATACCAATTTCCCGCGTCCGCTCTGTCACCGATACCAGCATAATATTCATGACGCCAATGCCGCCCACCACCAGCGAAATCACCGCCACCAGTGTCAAAAACAGTTGTAAAGTACGTGTGGTCTTTTCGACCGTTTTCAAGACACCGTCCATGTTCCAGGTGAAGAAATCCTTTTTGCCGTGGCGCAGCGACAACAAACGGGTGAGTTGCTGTTCAGCTTCAGCGCTGTCAAAGCCTTCTTTCACTCTTACGGTAATGGAGTTAAGCCACGACTGCCCCATAACCCGCCCGGACATGGTGCTGTAAGGCAACCACACGCGCAGCACTTTACTACTGCCAAACATCGACTGTTTCTCTTCCGCCACGCCGATGACCCTCGCTGGCATATTACCGACAAGAATCACCTCGCCAACCACATCCGCTTTATGCGGAAAAAGCTGACGGCGGGTATTACTGTCGAGAACAACTACCTGCGCGCGACCATTCAGTTGCTCCTGATTAAAGGTGTTCCCTTCGCTGAAAGTCATACCATAAACATTAAAATAGTCCCCGCTTACGCCGTTGGCGCTGGCAGCAACATCAACATTGTTATAACGCAGGCGCAGGTTTTGCGAGACGGCGGGTGTGGCAGAAGCGACCCACGGTTGTTTTTGAATGGCGATTAAATCGTCGTACTTCAGCGCCTGCTGATATTGCGGATCGTCATCGCCAAAATCTTTCCCGGGATAGACATCAATAGTATTAGTACCAATAGAACGAATATCCGCCAGTACCATTTGTTTAGCCGCGTCGCCCACCACGACAATAGATACCACCGACGCAATACCGATAATAATCCCCAGCATGGTCAGTAAAGTACGCATTTTATTGGCTGCCAGCGCGCGCCACGCCATCGTCAGCGCCTCGTTAAAACCGCTGACGAACTGCCGCCAGCCAGACGCCGTTTTGACACCCGGTTCGCTGTTGGCTGCAGCAGTATTTTTTTCAATAGCAGGTGGATTACGCACGATTTCGCCGTCGTGAATTTCGATCACCAGCTCTGCCTGGGCGGCAACCTGCGGATCATGAGTGACGATAATCACCGTGTGCCCGCGATCGCGCAACTGATGCAGGACAGTCATCACCTCTTCACCGGAATGGCTGTCCAGCGCGCCTGTCGGTTCATCAGCGAGGATCACCTGCCCACCGTTCATCAACGCGCGGGCGATACTGACTCGCTGTTGTTGACCACCGGAAAGCTGAGCAGGGTAATACTCTGCGCGCTCTTCCAGCCCCAGTCGTTGCAGTAATTGCCGGGCGCGCAGCAGTCGCTGTTTACGCTCAAGGCCAGCATAGACGGCGGGAACTTCAACGTTCTGCTCGGCGGTTAAATGCGAAAGCAGGTGGTAACGCTGAAAAATAAAGCCAAAATGCTCGCGACGGAGCTGCGCCAGCGCATCGGCGTCCAGCGTGGCAACATCCTGACCGGCGACGCGATAGGTGCCGCTTGTGGCTTTATCCAGGCAGCCGAGGATATTCATCAGGGTCGATTTACCAGAACCCGAAGCGCCGACAATCGCCACCATCTCTCCGGCATAAATATCCAGAGTGATCCCCTTCAGCACCTCAACCTGCTCATCTCCCGCGGGATAGCTACGGCGAATATCCTTCAATTCGAGCAAAGGCGTCATTGCGCAGCTCCTGGTTTGGCCTCACCAATCACCACTTCTTCGCCCACTTCCAGCCCTTTGACAATCTCAACATCGGTATCGTTACGTGCGCCAATCGTTACTTCACGCTCGCGCGTTTCTCCATTACGTAGCAGTTTGATCTTATAGCGGTTATCGCCAACCGGATCGCCTAACGCCGACAGTGGGATTGTCAGCACGTTTTTCACATCAGTGAGCTGAATGTGCACCTGTGCAGTCATATCCAGCCGCAACAGACCATCGGGGTTTGGTACTTCAAAACGGGCGTAATAGAAAATAGCGTCGTTGACCTTTTCCGGTGTTGGCAACACATCTTTAATCTGCCCTTCATAGCGCGTCAGCGGATCGCCAAGCACCGTAAACCAGGCTTTTTGCCCCGGCTTCAGGTGGATAACATCCGCTTCAGAAACCTGCGCTTTTACCAGCATGGTACTCATATCTGCCAGCGTCAAAATGTTCGGCGCTTGTTGTGCGGCAATCACCGTCTGCCCTTGCAGGGTAGTGATTTGCGTGACTTCCCCGGCCATCGGAGCAACGATGCGGGTGTAATCGAGATTGGTTTTAGCTGTGTCGAGAGAGGCCTGATTGCGTTTGATTTGCGCATCAATGGTGCCAATCTGCGCCTGTTTAACAGCCATTTCAGTCGCAGCAGTGTCGAGATCCTGCTGTGAAACGGCCTGCGTTTGCGCCAGTCGTTGCTGGCGAGAGTATGTCACCCGAGCCAGTTTCAGTTCTGCTTCCGCCTGCTGACGTTGTGCGCGCAGCTCCATCAGCGTCGCTTCCACTTCCTTGATCTGGTTTTCAGCCTGTTCTGGATCAATAACGCCTAAAAGCTGATCTTTTTTCACTTTATCGCCAATCGCCACCGACAGCGTTTTCAACTGACCGCTGACCTGCGCGCCAACATCAACTTTACGCAACGCGTCGAGCTTTCCGGTCGCCAGCACGCTTTGCTGCAAATCACCGGGGCGCACTATCAATGTCTGATAAGTTGGCACCGGCGCATTGAGAATTTTCCACAATGCAACCAACCCGGCAATGACTATCACCAGCGCAATAACGTAACGCTTCTTAATGTTTCTTCGCTTTTTCATAAATATATTGAGTACTCCATACGCGCATCCGGGCGTTGTTAACATCAACAAAATATCAACAAAACCCTAAAATTTCCGTTAGTAATCACATTATTGATGTTTGGTTAAGATTTCCGATGGTGAAATCGACGCTATGTATAATCATTGATTTTGTGAATATGTCACAACTTACTGAACGGGCTTTTACGCCATCTGAATCTCTTAGCAGCATGTCTCTTTTCCTTAGTCTGGCTGGTGGCCAGTGGCGACCAGGTAAATTCTGGCATCGCCGTAGCTTTCGCCAGAAATTTTTGCTGCGCTCTTTGATTATGCCGCGTTTAAGCGTTGAGTGGATGAACGAACTATCCCACTGGCCGAACCTCAATACGCTGTTAACACGCCAGCCGCGACTGCCTGTTCGTCTGCATCGCCCTTACCTTGCCGCCAATCTTAACCGCAAACAATTACTGGAGGCGTTACGTTACCATTATGCATTGCTGCGTGCCTGCATGTCGGCGGAAGAATTCAGCTTATATTTGAATACCCCCGGGCTGCAACTGGCGAAGCTGGAAGGAAAAAACGGCGAGCAGTTCACGCTTGAACTGACCATGATGATCTCAATGGATAAAGAAGGTGACAGCACGATCCTGTTCCGTAACAGCGAGGGCATCCCTCTGGCAGAGATCACCTTCACTCTGTGTGAGTACCAGGGAAAAAGAACGCTGTTTATTGGTGGACTGCAAGGCGCGAAATGGGAAATTCCGCACCAGGAAATCCAGAATGCGACGAAAGCCTGCCACGGTCTGTTTCCAAAACGTCTGGTGATGGAAGCGGTCTGTCTCTTTGCCCAACGCTTACAGGTTGAGCAGATTATTGCCGTCAGCAATGAAACGCATATTTATCGCAGCCTGCGCTATCGCGATAAAGAAGGAAAAATCCATGCGGACTATAACGCGTTCTGGGAGTCGGTTGGCGGCGAATGCGATGCCGAACGGCATTACCGACTTCCTGGTCAGATAGTACGAAAAGAAGTTGCTGAAATAGCCAGTAAAAAACGAGCTGAATACCGTCGCCGCTATGAGATGCTCGACGCTATTCAGCCACAGATGGCAACGATGTTTCGCGGTTAATCTGCCCGACCGCGCGCCAGCCACAGCACGCGCGAGAACATTTTTTTCAGCAATGCCGGTACGGACTCCACACCACGGCGTCCGGCCTCCATTGCAACCTCAATGGCGAGATCGGGTTTGGAAGAGCGATGGATCGCCTTCGAGATGATTTTGCGCAGATTCATCGGTACATTTTCCGGGATTTGCGCCACGCGATGGAATACATCGGAAAATCCCTGGCGATACATAAAATGCTCCATATCCAGCGCCGGTAATGCCGTTAAATGCTCTCGTTCAGCTTCCCGATCGTTATTCAACAGGCTGCGCACCGTAGCGGCATACTTCTTCCCGGCTTCATCGCCATCGACCAGCACATGCCACTCAATCCCCATCCGGCGGGCAAATTTAACCAGCGGTTTTAATCCTGACTGGGCAAATTCAATGACCTTGATCCCTTCAGCATCAAAATGATGCCCACACTGGCGCGCCAGTTCGTTAATAACCCAGGTTTCTGTTTCCCCTTCCACCAGCAACCAACAACGGGCAAACAGCGATGACGGACGGTTAAAACGAATGTGAAAGGATATGCGTCGGCTATCTTCGGTACTCAAGCCACTCGGCCCCAGACGCCATGCGGCAACGCGAGAAGATTCACGCACCAGACGGCAAACATGCTCTACCGGCGTTAACGAAAGCAGCTCGCCAGAGTTGGTGGTAGCAATACGCTGCAATGGCAGAAGGTTCAACAGATGCCAGGCGACTGAAAGCATAATCGGATGCAGGCGCGTTTCCGGATCTTCTATCAACAATAACGGACGCGCGTCTTTATCCAGCCGCAATGTGCCTTTTGCCTGTAGCAAAGTCGCAAATAGCCCAAGCAAAATAACCCGATACGAACGACCTCCAGGCCGGTCAATCATCCGGTTGATGATATCCAGATAACGCCAGCTCCGTTGCTCATTGCTGGCCCGCCGCCGCATTAAGCGGTATCTCGCCTGCCCGGCTCCCTGCTCCGAAAAATAATGCTCAAGCAGTTGCACCATTGCCGAAAGCCCCTGACGAATCTGTCCGTCAGTAAGATTTTGTGGATGTGAGGATAATTCACGGGCAAGAAAATCCAACTGGCGCGCGGTAACTTCCACATTGGGCACATTTGGTACAGTTCCGTTGCGAATACGGCGCATAAAGCGGGCATCACGCAAGCGCAGAACAGGCATCAACCGCACCAGATGACGCGCCTGATCGTTAATATCATCAACCTCAATCGGATGCCCGTCTTTATCAAGAAAACTGCGCAGCGTCATCACGCTGCCATCTTCCGCACACTCCCCTTCCAGACGATAAAAAATGCGGTGATAACCATCGACGCACGGCGTCCAGCATGTTTCAAGTGGGCGATAACGGCGAACACGATGCCGCCCTGGCAGCGATTCACGAAAGGTCAGAATGATATGCAGATGGTGTTCCCGGCCATTGATATCGCCCGGCGGAAACCAGAAATCGTCGCGTTCAAAATGGTAGAGATCTGATTCTGGCGATAGCAGTAGGGTTAGCGCATCCAGCAAACTGGATTTACCCCACGCGTTCTCCCCAATCAGGACGTTGTTTTGTTCCAGCATCAACGATAGTCGGTTGATACCACGAAAGCCCACAATTTCAACGCGCTCAAGAATCATATCCCCTCCAGAAATATGTTACTTATCCTTTACTCCGGCAGTATAACGGGAAAGCCCCCAGGAATACGTGATGACATCACACTTAAGCATGGCAAATGTCTGAAAAATGAGCGAATAATTGTGTCAGACGCCCTCTCACTGATTTCCCCCAAAAAACAATAAAATCAAATGATTAATCTTGTGTATTATTTTTATTACCCCCAAAGGTTTAATTTCGTGGTTTGCACTACACTGTCAATCAGGCAAATGACTATATGGGGGAACTCTCATTTGTTCTAAATCAAAATTACTGGATTTATTTATCTGGCGAATGACTCAGCTTCGTTTTTAAAATACCCACGCATTATTTCTGTCGTCACTTTTTTACGACGACCCTATAAAACGACCATATTTTTCACAGGGTCAATTTTTAATTGAGGTGGATATGTTCAGAAAATTAGCAGCAGAATGTTTTGGTACTTTCTGGCTTGTATTTGGTGGCTGCGGTAGCGCTGTGCTGGCGGCAACATTTCCGGAATTAGGTATTGGCTTTGCTGGTGTCGCGCTGGCGTTTGGTCTGACAGTACTGACCATGGCCTTCGCTGTTGGTCATATTTCTGGTGGTCATTTTAACCCGGCAGTCACTATTGGTTTATGGGCTGGCGGTCGTTTCCCGGCAAAAGAAGTCGTTGGCTACGTCATTGCCCAGGTTGTTGGCGGTATTGTTGCGGCGGCACTGCTGTATTTAATCGCCAGCGGTAAAGCCGGATTTGACGCGGCGGCCAGCGGTTTTGCGTCTAACGGTTATGGTGAGCATTCACCTGGCGGCTATTCCATGCTTTCTGCATTGGTTGTTGAACTGGTATTGAGCGCTGGTTTCTTGCTGGTGATCCACGGTGCGACCGACAAATTCGCGCCAGCGGGTTTTGCGCCGATTGCCATTGGTCTGGCATTAACGCTGATTCACTTAATCAGTATTCCGGTCACTAACACCTCCGTTAACCCGGCGCGCAGCACTGCGGTTGCTATCTTCCAGGGTGGCTGGGCGTTAGAACAACTGTGGTTCTTCTGGGTAGTGCCCATTGTCGGCGGTATTATTGGTGGTCTGATTTACCGGACACTGCTGGAAAAACGCGATTAATTAACGCAGAAGGCCTGACGCAATGTCAGGCCTTCTCATTTGCATAACGTTTCCTTTTAATTGCAACTTTACTCATCCTTCCGCTTTCAGTAGTGTGTCATCGCGCATTTCGATTTCTTCTTTGCAAGGGCTGAGTTTTCATGTTTTCTGGGCTGTTAATCATTCTGGTGCCACTCATTGTGGGTTACCTCATTCCGCTTCGCCAAAAAGCTGCGTTAAAACGCATTAATCAGTTATTAAGCTGGATGGTCTATCTCATTCTCTTTTTTATGGGTATTAGCCTGGCGTTCCTTGATAATCTCGCCAGTAATTTGCTGGCGATCCTGCATTATTCCGCCGTCAGTATTACCGTTATTTTGCTATGCAATATTGTCGCCTTGCTGTGGCTGGAGCGTGGTTTGCCATGGCGTAATAACCACCAGCAAGAGAAATTACCGTCACGTATTGCGATGGCACTGGAGTCGCTAAAACTGTGCGGCGTAGTAGTGATTGGTTTTGCCATTGGCCTTAGCGGATTAGGTTTCTTACAACACGCCACTGAAGCCAGCGAATACACGTTAATTCTGTTACTTTTCCTCGTCGGTATTCAGCTACGCAATAATGGCATGACCTTAAAGCAGATTGTCCTTAATCGCCGGGGAATGATTGTCGCTGTGGTAGTGGTTGCCAGTTCATTAATTGGCGGTTTAATTAACGCCTTTATTCTTGATCTCCCTATCAACACCGCGCTGGCAATGGCCTCCGGTTTCGGCTGGTATTCTCTTTCCGGTATATTGTTGACCGAATCTTTTGGCCCGGTAATCGGTAGCGCAGCGTTTTTTAATGATCTGGCACGAGAGCTGATCGCCATCATGCTAATCCCCGGACTTATCCGTCGCAGTCGCTCAACGGCGCTGGGTTTGTGCGGTGCCACATCGATGGATTTCACCCTGCCCGTTCTTCAGCGTACAGGTGGTCTGGAGATGGTCCCGGCGGCGATTGTTCACGGTTTTATTCTTAGCCTGCTGGTGCCCATTCTGATCGCCCTTTTCTCCGCGTAATACCTCTCTGGCGGTAGAACCCTGCCGCCAAAATTGCGCTAAATCAATCTCCCTTAAAGTTGCAACAAAAATCCCTTTTATCCCCGCGTTAAGCGTCTTAACCTTAAACATGTATATTAAATATAACTTTAAAGGTGTGATCATGTTTTGTGTGCAATGTGAACAAACTATCCGTACTCCGGCAGGAAACGGCTGCTCATACGCGCAGGGGATGTGTGGTAAAACGGCGGAAACCTCTGACCTTCAGGACTTACTGATTGCGGCGCTGCAAGGGCTTTCTGCCTGGGCGGTAAAAGCACGTGAATACGGCATCATCAACCACGACGTAGACAGCTTCGCGCCGCGTGCATTTTTCTCAACGCTGACTAACGTTAACTTCGATTCTCCTCGTATTGTCGGCTACGCCCGTGAAGCGATTGCCCTGCGTGAGGCGCTGAAAGCACAATGCCTGGCAGTAGATGCAAACGCCCGCGTCGATAACCCGATGGCTGACTTGCAACTGGTGAGCGATGATCTCGGTGAACTGCAACGTCAGGCGGCGGAATTTACGCCAAATAAAGATAAAGCAACGATTGGCGAAAATATTCTCGGCCTGCGTCTGCTCTGCCTGTATGGTCTGAAAGGTGCGGCGGCCTATATGGAACACGCTCACGTTCTCGGTCAGTACGACAACGATATTTACGCCCAGTACCATAAAATCATGGCATGGCTGGGAACCTGGCCTTCCGATATGAACGCACTTCTCGAGTGTTCCATGGAAATCGGCCAGATGAACTTCAAAGTGATGAGCATTCTGGATGCAGGCGAAACCGGTAAATACGGTCATCCGACACCGACTCAGGTCAACGTCAAAGCTACAGCGGGTAAATGCATTCTGATTTCCGGTCACGATCTTAAAGATCTCTATAACCTGCTGGAACAGACCGAAGGCACGGGCGTTAACGTCTACACCCACGGCGAAATGTTGCCTGCTCACGGCTACCCGGAGCTGCGTAAATTCAAGCATCTGGTCGGTAACTACGGCAGTGGCTGGCAGAATCAACAAGTTGAGTTCGCTCGCTTCCCTGGCCCTATCGTGATGACCTCTAACTGCATCATCGATCCAACCGTCGGCGCTTATGACGATCGTATCTGGACCCGCAGCATTGTTGGCTGGCCGGGCGTGCGTCATCTGGATGGTGAAGATTTCTCTGCGGTCATCGCCCAGGCGCAACAAATGGCGGGCTTCCCGTACAGCGAAATTCCGCATCTGATCACCGTAGGTTTTGGTCGTCAGACGCTGCTTGGCGCAGCCGATACGCTGATTGATCTGGTGAGCCGTGAAAAACTGCGTCATATCTTCCTGCTTGGCGGCTGTGACGGTGCCCGTGGTGAGCGTCACTATTTCACCGATTTCGCTACCAGCGTGCCGGATGACTGCCTGATCCTGACGCTCGCCTGCGGTAAATATCGCTTTAACAAACTTGAGTTTGGCAATATCGAAGGTCTGCCGCGTCTGGTGGATGCCGGCCAGTGTAACGATGCATACTCAGCGATTATTCTGGCTGTCACCCTGGCAGAAAAACTGGGTTGCGGTGTCAACGATCTGCCACTCTCGCTGGTACTCTCCTGGTTTGAACAGAAGGCAATTGTTATTCTGCTGACGCTGCTTTCTCTGGGCGTGAAAAATATCGTCACCGGCCCGACTGCACCAGGCTTCCTGACCCCAGACCTGCTGGCGGTGCTGAATGAGAAATTCGGCCTGCGTTCTATCACCACTGTTGAAGAAGACATGAAGCAACTGTTGAGCGCGTAAGGAGTTTATCGATGACGATGCCAACGAATCAATGCCCGTGGCGGATGCAGGTTCATCACATTAAGCAAGAAACACCGGATGTGTGGACGCTTTCCCTGATTTGCCACGATTACTATCCGTATCGCGCCGGGCAATATGCGCTGGTCAGCGTGCGTAACTCAGCAGAAACGCTGCGTGCGTATACCATTTCCTCCACGCCAGGCGTGAGTGAATACATCACCCTGACCGTGCGGCGGATTGATGACGGTGTCGGCTCCCAGTGGCTGACTCGCGAGGTGAAACGCGGTGACTATCTCTGGCTTTCGGATGCGATGGGGGAATTTACCTGCGACGATAAAACAGAAGAGAAATTCCTGTTACTGGCAGCAGGCTGCGGTGTCACACCAATTATGTCGATGCGTCGCTGGCTGGCGAAAAATCGTCCGCAGGCCGATGTACAGGTGATCTACAACGTGCGCACACCGCAGGATGTCATTTTTGCCGACGAATGGCGCAACTATCCGGTGACGCTGGTGGCAGAAAATAACGTCAGCGAGGGCTTTATCGCTGGTCGCCTGACTCGCGAACTGCTGGAAAGCGTTCCTGACCTGGCTTCGCGTACCGTGATGACCTGTGGCCCGGCTCCGTATATGGATTGGGTGGAACAGGAAGTGAAAGCACTTGGCGTAACACGCTTCTTTAAAGAGAAGTTCTTCACGCCGGTGGCGGACGCTGCGACCAGTGGTCTGAAATTCACCAAATTACAACCGGCACAAGAATTTTATGCCCCGGTTGGCACCACGCTGCTGGAGGCGCTGGAAAGCAATAAAGTTCCGGTCGTCGCCGCCTGTCGTGCGGGTGTTTGCGGCTGCTGTAAAACAAAAGTAATTTCTGGCGAATACACGGTGAGCAGCACCATGACGCTGACTGACGCCGAAATCGCTGAGGGTTACGTGCTGGCCTGTTCCTGCCATCCGCAGGGAGATATGGTTCTCGCGTAATCGCATTATGCCCGATGATATTCCTGTCATCGGGCAATTTAACTGTTAGTGCCTCCTTTTTCTCCCATCCCTTCCCTCTCCGTCAGATGAACTAAACTTGTAACCGTTATCACATTCAGGAGACGGAAAACCATGAAACAAACGGTTGCAGCTTATATCGCTAAAACGCTCGAATCGGCTGGGGTGAAACGTATCTGGGGAGTGACGGGCGACTCGCTTAACGGCCTCAGCGACAGCCTTAATCGTATGGGCACTATCGAGTGGATGTCCACCCGCCATGAAGAAGTCGCGGCCTTTGCCGCTGGCGCTGAAGCCCAGCTTTCAGGAGAACTGGCGGTCTGCGCCGGATCGTGTGGGCCAGGCAACCTGCACTTAATCAACGGCCTGTTCGACTGTCATCGTAATCACGTTCCGGTACTGGCGATTGCCGCCCATATTCCTTCCAGCGAAATTGGTAGCGGTTATTTTCAGGAGACCCACCCGCAAGAGTTATTCCGCGAATGTAGTCACTATTGCGAGCTGGTTTCCAGCCCGGAGCAGATCCCGCAAGTACTGGCGATCGCCATGCGCAAAGCGGTGCTTAACCGTGGCGTTTCGGTGGTCGTTTTACCGGGCGATGTGGCGTTAAAACCTGCGCCAGAAGGGGCAACCACCCACTGGTATCACGCGCCACTGCCAATAGTGACGCCGGAAGAAGAAGAGTTACGCAAGCTGGCGCAACTACTGCGTTACTCCAGAAATATTGCACTGATGTGCGGCAGCGGCTGCGCGGGCGCGCATAAAGAGTTAGTAGAGTTTGCCGGGAAAATTAAAGCGCCAATCATCCATGCTCTGCGTGGTAAAGAACATGTCGAATACGATAATCCGTATGATGTCGGAATGACCGGCTTAATCGGTTTCTCATCGGGTTTTCATACCATGATGAATGCCGACACTTTAGTGCTGCTCGGCACCCAATTCCCCTACCGCGCGTTCTACCCGACCGATGCCAAAATTATTCAGATCGATGTCAATCCTGCCAGCATTGGCGCACACAGCAAGGTGGATATGGCGCTGGTGGGCGATATCAAATCAACCCTGCGAGCACTTCTGCCATTGCTGGAAGAAAAAACCGATCGCAAGTTCCTGGATAAAGCGCTGGAAGATTACCGCGATGCCCGTAAAGGGCTGGACGATTTAGCCAAACCGAGCGAGAAAGCGATTCACCCGCAATATCTGGCTCAGCAAATTAGCCATTTTGCTGCCGATGATGCCATCTTTACCTGTGACGTCGGCACACCAACGGTATGGGCTGCGCGTTATCTGAAAATGAACGGTAAGCGTCGCTTGTTAGGTTCGTTTAACCACGGTTCGATGGCTAACGCCATGCCACAGGCGCTGGGCGCGCAGGCAACCGAGCCAGAACGTCAGGTAGTCGCCATGTGCGGTGATGGCGGTTTTAGTATGTTAA
Source organism: Escherichia sp. KTE159 (assembly GCF_000408805.1). Taxonomy (NCBI): domain Bacteria; kingdom Pseudomonadati; phylum Pseudomonadota; class Gammaproteobacteria; order Enterobacterales; family Enterobacteriaceae; genus Escherichia; species Escherichia sp. KTE159. The sequence continues at coordinate 714,172 of NZ_KE137292.1, read as the reverse complement.
TGGGCGATTTCCTCTCGGTGGTACAGATGAAACTACCGGTGAAAATCATCGTCTTTAACAACAGCGTGCTGGGCTTTGTGGCGATGGAGATGAAAGCTGGTGGTTACCTGACAGATGGCACTGAACTGCACGACACCAACTTTGCCCGCATTGCCGAAGCGTGCGGTATTACGGGCATCCGCGTAGAGAAAGCCGCTGAAATCGACGAAGCCCTGCAACGCGCCTTCTCCATCGACGGTCCTGTACTGGTGGATGTGGTCGTCGCGAAAGAAGAGTTAGCTATCCCACCGCAGATTAAACTCGAACAGGCCAAAGGTTTTAGCCTGTATATGTTGCGGGCGATCATTAGCGGACGCGGTGATGAAGTGATCGAACTGGCGAAAACAAACTGGCTAAGGTAAAAAGGGTGGCATTTCCCGTCATAATAAGGACATGCCATGATTGATTTACGCAGTGATACCGTTACCCGACCGAGCCGCGCCATGCTAGAAGCGATGATGGCCGCCCCGGTTGGGGACGACGTTTATGGAGACGACCCTACCGTTAATGCTCTGCAGGACTACGCGGCAGAGCTTTCCGGTAAAGAAGCCGCCATTTTTCTGCCTACCGGCACCCAGGCCAACCTGGTCGCTCTGCTCAGTCACTGCGAACGCGGCGAAGAGTATATTGTCGGTCAGGCAGCACATAACTATTTGTTTGAAGCTGGTGGTGCTGCGGTGCTGGGCAGCATTCAGCCGCAACCCATCGATGCGGCTACCGACGGCACGCTGCCATTGGATAAAGTGGCGATGAAAATCAAACCTGACGATATCCACTTCGCCCGCACAAAGTTGCTTAGTCTGGAAAACACCCACAACGGCAAAGTACTACCGCGTGAATACCTGAAACAGGCATGGGAATTTACCCGCGAGCGCAATCTGGCGCTGCACGTTGACGGCGCTCGCATCTTTAACGCCGTGGTGGCTTATGGCTGCGAACTGAAAGCGATCACGCAATATTGTGATTCGTTCACCATATGTCTGTCGAAAGGTCTTGGTACGCCGGTAGGTTCGCTACTGGTAGGCAATCGTGATTACATTAAACGAGCCATCCGCTGGCGGAAAATGACCGGTGGCGGGATGCGTCAGTCCGGGATCCTGGCGGCCGCCGGGATGTATGCGCTGAAAAATAACGTCGCGCGTTTACAGGAAGACCACGACAATGCCGCCTGGATGGCAGAGCAACTGCGTGAAGCGGGCGCTGATGTGATGCGCCAGGACACCAATATGCTGTTTGTTCGCGTCGGGGAAGAAAATGCTGCTGCGTTGGGTGAATACATGAAAGCGAGAAACGTGCTGATTAACGCCTCACCGATTGTTCGCCTGGTAACACATCTCGACGTCTCGCGTGAACAACTGGCTGAAGTCGCCGCCCACTGGCGCGCTTTCCTGACGCGTTAAGGAGCGAGACGTGCCGCAACGCATTTTAGTTCTCGGTGCCAGTGGCTACATTGGTCAGCATCTGGTGCGCACACTCAACCAGCAAGGGCATCAGATCCTGGCGGCGGCACGTCATGTCGACAGGCTTACAAAGCTACAACTGGCTAATGTCAGTTGCCATAAAGTCGATCTTAGCTGGCCGGACAACCTTACGGCCTTGTTAAAAGATGTTGATACCGTCTATTTTCTGGTGCACAGCATGGGCGAAGGCGGTGATTTTATCGCTCAGGAACGCCAGGTTGCTCTCAACGTCCGTGATGCGCTGCGTGAAGTGCCGGTTAAGCAAGTCATCTTTCTTAGTTCATTGCAGGCTCCGCCCCATGAGCAATCGGATCATCTGCGCGCCCGTCAGGCCACGGCGGATATTTTGCGTGAAGCCGATGTGCCTGTTACTGAATTGCGTGCCGGAATTATCGTCGGAGCCGGGTCAGCGGCGTTCGAAGTCATGCGCGATATGGTTTACAACCTGCCAGTGCTAACACCACCGCGCTGGGTTCGTTCACGTACCACACCCATCGCGCTGGAAAACCTGCTGCACTATCTGGTGGCGCTGTTAGACCATCCGGCCTGCGAACATCGGGTATTCGAAGCCGCCGGACCACAGGTGCTCAGCTATCAACAGCAGTTTGAACATTTTATGAGCGTGAGCGGCAAACACCGCGGGTTAATCCCCATCCCTTTCCCCACCCGCTGGATTTCGGTGTGGTTTCTCAATGTGATTACCTCCGTACCGTCCACCACCGCAAGTGCGTTGATTCAGGGACTGAAACACGATCTGCTGGCGGATGACACCGCCTTACGCGCGCTCATTCCACAACCGCTGATCGCTTTTGATGACGCTGTGCGTCGCACGTTGAGAGAGGAAGAAAAGCTCGCCAACTCCAGCGACTGGGGATATGACACTCAGGCCTTTGCCCGCTGGCGACCAGAATACGGTTATTTCGCCAAACAGGCGGGTTATACCGTTAAAACCTCCGCCAGCCTTCAGGCTTTATGGCGGGTAGTGAATCAAATCGGCGGTAAAGAACGTTACTTCTTTGGCAATATTTTGTGGCAGACCCGGGCGTTGATGGACCGCGCAATAGGTCACAAACTGGCGAAAGGTCGCCCCGAGCGAGAATATTTGCAAACCGGCGATGCGGTGGATAGCTGGAAAGTGATTGTCGTCGAGCCTGAAAAACAGCTTACCTTATTGTTTGGTATGAAAGCGCCAGGACTTGGGCGACTTTGTTTTACTCTCGAAGATAAAGGCGACTATCGCACTATTGATGTCCGCGCTTTCTGGCACCCGCACGGGATGCCAGGGCTGTTTTACTGGCTGTTCATGATCCCCGCACATCTGTTTATTTTTCGCGGGATGGCAAAACGAATCGCCAGACTGGCAGAACAAAGCACAGATTAATCGAAAAAAACCTGCGTTATTCTTTCATGTTTCCCATTGCATCAAGGATGAAATCACGGAAGAATGCGCACGTCGTTTTTATCAACAACAGTGGAATGATATGAAGGTACTGGTTACCGGCGCCACCAGCGGCTTAGGTCGAAACGCGGTTGAATTTTTATGCCGAAAAGGCATCAGCGTAAGAGCGACCGGTCGCAATGAAGCGATGGGTAAATTGCTGGAGAAAATAGGCGCAGAGTTTGTCCAGGCGGATCTGACTGAACTGGTCTCATCGCAGGCAAAAGTAATGCTCGCAGGCATTGATACGCTGTGGCACTGTTCCAGCTTTACCTCGCCGTGGGGAACGCAGCAGGCTTTCGATCTGGCAAACGTTCGCGCCACTCGCCGCCTGGGTGAATGGGCTGTCGCCTGGGGCGTACGTAATTTTATTCATATCTCTTCACCGTCACTGTACTTCGATTACCACCACCACCGCGACATCAAAGAAGATTTTCGTCCGCACCGCTTCGCCAACGAATTTGCCCGCAGCAAAGCCGCCAGTGAAGAGGTCATCAATATGCTTTCGCAGACAAATCCACAAACGCGCTTTACCATTCTGCGCCCACAAAGCCTGTTTGGGCCGCACGATAAAGTCTTTATTCCCCGTCTGGCGCATATGATGCACCACTACGGCAGCATCCTGTTACCCCACGGCGGCAGCGCACTGGTCGATATGACTTACTATGAAAATGCGGTGCACGCTATGTGGCTGGCGAGCCAGGAAGCGTGCGATAAACTGCCTTCTGGTCGTGCGTATAACATTACCAACGGCGAACATCGCACTCTGCGCAGTATCGTGCAGAAATTGATCGACGAACTGAATATTGATTGCCGTATCCGTTCGGTGCCTTACCCGATGCTGGATATGATTGCCCGCAGTATGGAGCGTTTAGGACGCAAGTCAGCAAAAGAGCCGCCGCTAACCCATTACGGCGTCTCCAAGTTGAATTTTGACTTTACGCTGGATATTACGCGAGCACAGGAGGAGCTGGGGTATCAGCCGGTCATCTCGCTGGATGAAGGTATCGAGCAAACTGCTGCCTGGCTGCGCGACCACGGAAAACTGCCGCGCTAGTCCTGGCCGTATTTCTCCAGTAGGGCTTCGGCAATCGCCTGAGTTTCTGCATCCGCTTCGCCGTTATATAACGTCGGGCGGAAGTGCATCTGAAACGCCATAATGACTCGCTGCTGCTCGCGCGGCGTCATTTCAGGTTTTACGTCATAGCCGTAGCGCGCCAAAAGCTCCAGTAACGATGCTGTTTCTACCGGCGTGTGTGGTGCGCGTCCGGCCAGATAAAAGCTAACGCGCGATGCATCCGGCCAGGCACCAATCCCCTGCTGCGCCAGTTGCTGCCACGGAAATAACGGGCCAGGATCGTCCTTGCGCTGTGGGGCTATATCCGCATGTGCCACCACATTCTCTGGTTTGATGTGATAGCGGGCGATAATCTCTTTCGCCAGTGGAATGAGCGCCTGAATCTGCGCCGGTTCAAACGGCGCAAAATATTTCACCCCCGCCGATTTTTGCCAGCCACGATTTTCCAACTCAATACCAATAGAGGTGTCGTTAATTCGTGTTGCTCCGCGCCAGGCGCTGATCCCCGCATGCCAGGCCAGTTCCTGTTCCGGCACCAGTTGCCAGATACGTGGTTTGCCGTTGTAACGCGGCGGCACGGCAGGCACCAGATAATGCGAGCTGACCTGCTTATCGGTCAGTGTCGCCAGCGAAGAATCGAAGTCATCTGCAGTGTAATGGATCACCAACACTTTGATACGAGGATACGCTGCCTGTGCCTGACGTCGGGTATCGAGCTGGTATCCCTCCTTCTCAACAATTCCTTTTTCTCCTGCGCACCCTGCCAGTAACAAAACCGCAGCAACCAGCCAGAAGATTCTTCTCATCGACGCGTTTTCACCGCTGTTCCGCTGACGCTGACCATCAGCATACTGCCGTTTTGCCCGACCGTTTCATAGTCGATATCAATGCCGACCACTGCGTCAGCACCCAGCGCCCGTGCCTGATCGCCTAACTCTTCAAACGCAATCTCCCGTGCTTTACGCAGTTCTTTTTCGTAAGCCCCGGAGCGTCCGCCGACGATATCGCGGATGCCCGCAAAGAAATCGCGAAAAATATTGGCACCTAAAATCGCTTCGCCCGTCACCACACCGCAATATTCAACGATGGTCTGACCTTCAAGTGTTGGGGTTGTGGAAAATTGCATGACCGATCTCCTTGTTTGCTAAGCCTTCGATCTCAAAAGCATTATCGGACTGATACGCTATTATTGAAAGGATATCATTATTATCGTAGAACGCTTTCAAGGTGTTCGCTTATAAGGAAATCATTATGCGCTACAGCAAATTGACCATGCTTATCCCTTGCGCACTGTTACTCAGTGCTTGTACCACCGTTACGCCAGCCTATAAAGACAATGGCACTCGCACAGGTTCTTGCGTCCAGGGCGGCCCTGACAGCGTGGCTCAGCAATTCTATGACTACCGTATTCAGCATCGCAGTAACGACATTACCGCTCTGCGCCCGTATTTGAGCGATAAACTGGCGGCACTGCTCAGCGATGCCAACCGCGATAACAACCATCGCGAATTGTTAAGCAGCGATCCGTTCTCCAGCCGTACTACCTTGCCTGATAGCGCCCGAGTCGCCAGCGCATCGACCATCCCGAATCGCGATGCGCGCAATATTCCGCTGCGCGTAGATCTGAAACAAGGCGATCAGAGCTGGCAGGATGAAGTATTGATGATTCAGGAGGGGCAATGTTGGGTTATCGATGATGTGCGCTATTTAGGTGGCAGCGTTCACGCCAAAGCGGGAACATTACGTCAGTCCGTTGAGAACCGTTAATCCCTTGATCAGATTATAACCCCCATAAATTGTCCGGCATTCTGCGAGGAATGCCGACATTTATGCTCGCCGCCCATCACCCTCGTTATTTTGTGCTATGTTTAGTGAATAATGTGCTTTGCTTTTAACTTTTAAAGCAGAAATATTGCATAATTATTCTGTCAAAGGTACTATCTTCGACCTCAATAGCTATCAGACTGCCAGTATACGAGAGTCAATGAGTATTCAATTAAACGGCATTAATTGCTTCTACGGCGCACATCAGGCGCTGTTCGATATCACGCTGGATTGCCCGCAGGGCGAAACGCTGGTGTTACTTGGCCCCAGCGGCGCGGGGAAAAGCTCGCTGCTGCGTGTACTCAATCTGCTTGAGATGCCGCGCTCCGGTACGCTCAACATTGCAGGCAATCATTTCGATTTCACCAAAACACCGTCTGACAAAGCGATTCGCGACCTGCGTCGTAACGTTGGCATGGTGTTTCAGCAATACAATCTGTGGCCGCATCTCACCGTGCAGCAAAACTTGATCGAAGCACCCTGCCGCGTACTCGGCTTGAGTAAAGATCAGGCGCTGGCTCGTGCAGAAAAACTGCTGGAACGTCTGCGTCTCAAACCTTATAGCGATCGTTATCCACTGCACCTTTCTGGTGGCCAGCAACAACGTGTTGCTATCGCCCGAGCGCTGATGATGGAACCGCAGGTGTTGCTGTTTGATGAGCCGACCGCCGCACTGGACCCGGAAATTACAGCGCAAATCGTCAGTATCATTCGTGAACTGGCGGAAACCAACATTACCCAAGTGATCGTCACCCACGAAGTTGAAGTCGCGCGTAAAACCGCCAGCCGTGTGGTGTATATGGAAAACGGTCACATCGTAGAGCAAGGCGACGCGAGCTGTTTTACCGAGCCGCAAACCGAAGCATTTAAAAACTATCTCTCTCACTAAGATTCGGGATAACGACAATGAAAAAAGTTCTGATTGCCGCGTTAATTGCAGGTTTTAGTCTTTCCGCCACAGCCGCTGAAACCATTCGTTTTGCTACCGAAGCATCCTATCCTCCGTTTGAATCGATGGATGCGAATAACCAGATCGTCGGGTTTGACGTTGACCTGGCGCAGGCGTTGTGTAAAGAGATCGATGCGACCTGTACTTTCTCTAACCAGGCGTTTGACAGCCTGATCCCGAGTCTGAAATTCCGTCGTGTGGACGCCGTTATGGCGGGTATGGATATCACTCCTGAGCGTGAAAAACAGGTACTGTTCACCACCCCGTACTATGACAACTCTGCACTGTTTGTTGGTCAGCAAGGCAAATACACCAGCGTTGATCAACTGAAAGGCAAAAAAGTCGGCGTGCAGAACGGGACGACGCACCAGAAATTCATTATGGATAAACATCCGGAAATCACCACTGTTCCATATGACAGCTACCAGAACGCGAAACTGGATCTACAAAATGGCCGTATTGACGGCGTATTCGGTGACACCGCAGTGGTAACCGAATGGCTGAACAATAATCCCAAACTGGCACCAGTTGGCGACAAAGTGACCGATAAAGATTACTTCGGTACTGGCCTCGGTATTGCGGTACGTCAGGGCAACACTGAACTGCAGCAGAAATTCAACGCTGCGCTGGAAAAAGTGAAGAAAGATGGCACTTACGAAACCATCTACAACAAATGGTTCCAGAAGTAATTCCTGATGAATGAATTTTTTCCTTTAGCAAGCGCCGCCGGGATGACCGTCGGCCTTGCCGTTTGTGCATTGATTGTCGGTCTGGCGCTGGCGATGTTCTTCGCGGTGTGGGAGTCAGCAAAATGGCGTCCTGTCGCGTGGGCAGGTTCGGCGCTGGTAACGATTCTGCGCGGCCTGCCAGAAATTCTGGTAGTGCTGTTTATCTATTTTGGTTCTTCGCAGCTACTACTGACACTTTCGGATGGCTTCACCATCAACCTTGGGTTCGTACAGATCCCGGTGCAGATGGACATAGAGAACTTCGACGTTAGCCCGTTCCTCTGCGGGGTGATCGCCCTGTCCCTGCTGTATGCTGCCTATGCCTCGCAAACCCTGCGCGGTGCACTGAAAGCGGTGCCGGTGGGTCAGTGGGAGTCTGGTCAGGCGCTGGGGCTGTCGAAATCGGCTATATTTTTCCGTCTGGTGATGCCGCAGATGTGGCGTCATGCGCTGCCTGGTCTCGGCAACCAGTGGTTGGTACTGCTGAAAGATACCGCGCTGGTCAGTTTGATTAGTGTGAATGATTTAATGCTGCAAACCAAAAGCATCGCCACCCGTACCCAGGAACCATTTACCTGGTACATTGTGGCGGCGGCGATTTACCTGGTGATTACCCTGTTGAGCCAGTACATTCTCAAACGCATTGATCTGCGCGCGACACGTTTTGAGCGGAGACCTGGCTGATGCTTGAGTATTTACCTGAACTGATGAAAGGGCTGCATACCAGCCTGACGCTGACGGTCGCCTCGCTGATTGTGGCGCTGATTCTGGCGTTAATTTTTACCATCGTCCTGACGCTGAAAACACCGGTGCTGGTGTGGCTGGTGCGGGGTTACATCACGCTGTTTACCGGTACGCCGCTGCTGGTGCAGATCTTCCTGATTTACTACGGACCGGGCCAGTTCCCGACGTTGCAGGAGTATCCGGCGCTGTGGCATTTGCTGTCGGAACCGTGGTTGTGTGCACTGATTGCGTTATCGCTGAATAGTGCCGCGTATACCACGCAACTGTTTTACGGAGCAATTCGTGCGATCCCGGAAGGTCAGTGGCAATCCTGTAGCGCCCTGGGGATGAGTAAAAAAGATACGCTGGCGATCCTGCTGCCGTATGCATTTAAACGCTCGCTCTCTTCTTATTCCAACGAAGTGGTGCTGGTGTTTAAAAGTACCTCGCTGGCTTACACCATTACGCTGATGGAAGTGATGGGATACAGCCAGTTGCTGTACGGACGCACCTACGATGTGATGGTGTTTGGCGCGGCGGGGATTATTTACCTGATCGTTAACGGCCTGCTGACGTTGATGATGCGCCTGATCGAGCGTAAAGCGCTGGCGTTCGAGCGCCGGAATTAATGTGGCTGCATTGATAACGTGCTAATGCCGGATGCGGCGTGAACGCCTTATCCGGCCTACATTCGCAGGATAATTTGTAGGTCTGATAAGACCCGCAAGCATCGCATCAGACACCAGCACAGAACCCGCATATTGCATAAACCCTTATAATGAAGACGGGCAACCTACTAAGTTGTCCGTCTTTTTTTATCTATTTTGAATTATTTAATCATATTTATTGCATATAAATTCACTTAATGGCATTGTTAACCCATGCCGCAGACACGGCCAATAAACATAAGATTGACAGACGGGAGTTCCATCATGAAAAAGTTAGTTCTTGCCGCATTACTTGCTTCCTTTACTTTCGGCGCTTCTGCCGCAGAGAAAATCAATTTTGGCGTATCAGCTACCTATCCCCCCTTTGAATCTATAGGTGCTAATAATGAGATCGTCGGCTTTGATATCGATCTGGCAAAAGCGTTATGCAAACAAATGCAGGCAGAATGTACTTTTACTAATCACGCTTTCGACAGCCTGATCCCGTCACTAAAATTCAGGAAATATGACGCCGTGATTTCCGGGATGGACATCACACCAGAGCGCAGCAAACAGGTGGCCTTTACCACGCCATACTACGAAAACTCTGCCGTCGTGATTGCCAAAAAAGATACCTATAAGACTTTTGCCGATTTGAAAGGTAAACGTATTGGTATGGAAAACGGCACCACCCACCAGAAATATATTCAGGATCAGCATCCGGAAGTGAAAACCGTCTCTTATGACAGCTATCAGAATGCATTTATCGACCTGAAAAATGGCCGTATCGATGGTGTATTTGGTGACACAGCGGTAGTTAATGAATGGCTGAAAACCAATCCACAACTGGGCGTTGCGACTGAGAAAGTGACCGATCCGCAGTACTTCGGCACCGGCCTGGGCATCGCTGTTCGTCCGGATAACAAAGCTCTGCTGGAGAAACTGAATAACGCACTGGCAGCCGTTAAAGCCGACGGTACGTATCAGAAAATCAGTGATCAATGGTTCCCGCAGTAATTGAGACTGATGACAAAAGTAAGATGGCCTGATGCGCTACGTTTATCTGGCCTACATTGACTCTACAATATATTGATTTCGCAAGATTTTGTAGGTTGCATAAGGTGTTCACCCCGCATCCGGCATGAACAAAGCGCATCTGGTCAACAATCTGAAGCCGCAGCCGCGGCTTTTTTATTGCTTCACCAACAGCGTCAGCACTTCATAATGCGCGGTGTGCGGGAACATATCGAAAAGCTGTACCCGCTCAATGCGATAACCAGGCAGTTCGCGAATATCTTTCGCCATCGTTTGAGCGTTACAACTGGAGTAAATAATAAAACGCGGTGCCATCGTTGAGAGATAGTCACACAGTGGCTTTCCAATGCCGCGACGCGGTGGATTAACCAGCACCAGTTCCGGCACTTCGCCTTGCGCGGTGGCAAACTGAGTGGAGTCCAGCGCCTGAAATTGCAAACGCGTTAAGCCCAGCTCAGCAGCAGACTGTTTCGCACAAGCAATCGCTTCTGGTGCAATTTCAATCCCCGTTAACTGCATTTCTGGCGTCGCACAATGCAAACCAAAACCGCCAACACCGCAAAACAGATCCCACATATGGTTTACCGGTAGTTGCTGCACCCAATCGCGCGCGGTGGCATAAAGCTGGCTGGCAACTGCCGGATTGGTCTGGAAGAAACTTTGCGGACGGATCCACAACGGTACGTTATTAAAACGCTCTGCCAGCGCCTGTTGTTCGGTCAGGTAGATCTCCGTCTCCCCTTCCATAATCGCCATATGTACTGGCTGAATATTGACGGTAATGACGTTGAGCTGCGGCAGTTGTGCCTGTAGCCACGGTAGCGCCTTACGCAGTTGCGCCAGCTTGGTTTCCGAGCGCAGCACAAAACGCAGCATCATGCCGCCATCAGTCTGGCTTTCAGTCAGCAGAATGTATTTCAGTTCGCCACGCTTACGTGCCACGTTGTACGGCGTCAGCCCGGCGCGGGCAATAAACGGTTTTAGCGCCGCAAAAACGGGCGCAAATGAGGCAGGATAAAGCGGACAGTCGCAAAGATCTTCCGGCGTGCCGTCGCGGTGTAGCATTCCGAGCAGTGGCTTTTCAACGCTGCCACTCACCACCATTTTGGCTTTATTACGAAACCCTTGTTCGGGGCCAGACACCGGCGCGCACCACTCCGCAACCGGAAAATCGGTCAGCAGATTTTTAAGATCGGCGGTTTTAGCGGAGAGTTGCTCTGGAATCGGCTGCGTTATCCACTGACAGGAACGACAGCGACCCGCGTCGTAAAGTGCGCACTGCATACATTGACCTTCACATCATCAGGGGCGACGATTATACACATTATTGCAACTGGAAGAACCGCCGACTGGTAGCGGGAACGAATAGCAACAACAGGATGAGCATATCCGGCAGCTTCTGCAGCATCAGGCTATGGAGGATTTCGCGTTTTGATTCACCGGGAATGCTGAACAGCTCAGGATAACCATAACCGAGTGAAGCCGCCCACAGATAACTGGCAGCCGTAATTTGTGTCAGCAGATACAGCCAGCGCGCCCAGCTACAGCCTTTCACCAGCGAAAACGCACACCAGATTTCAATAAAAACCAGCGCCAGGCTGCTTAAAAAGACCAGCGTTAAACTCCAGGTTTGTACGCTACGATGAATGAATTCGCCAATACCGTGAACGCCCAGCGTATTGAAAATCATCAGCACGTCGAGACCACGGATCATAATAATGGCGAGCGCCGCCACCTGCACCAGCGCAGGCACATTCAGGCGAGCATGTGATGAAGATGTTTTCTTAAAAAATCCCAACGTTTCGTCTTCCATGAAAACAATGCCGCGACATGCGCGGCATTATGTAGCCAGGTTGGCAAATTTTAGTGTCTTCAGCCACGTCTTGCACGCTGGATATCGCGTATCCGCTGCTTTTCTGCACGCGCCATTAAATACCAAGCGATAAATCCGATAATTCCTACCGCCCCAAGGATCAACGTCGCCAGGGCGTTAATCTCCGGATTCACCCCCATCCGCACGCTGGAAAAAACCAACATCGGCAATGTGGTGGCACCGGGTCCGGAAACAAAACTGGCAATCACCAGGTCATCGAGCGACAGAGTAAAAGCAAGCAACCAACCAGAAATGATTGCCGGCATGATCATCGGCAGCGTAATCACGAAAAATACTTTCAGCGGCATCGCACCGAGATCCATCGCCGCTTCTTCTATCGAGCGATCCAGTTCCCGCAAACGTGAAGAAATAACGACCGCCACATACGCCGTACAGAAAGTTACGTGCGCCAGCCAGATAGTCAACATGCCGCGATCGGCTGGCCAGCCAATAGCATGAGCAAGGGCAACGAACAATAACAACAACGACAGACCAGTTATCACATCCGGCATGACAAGCGGCGCGGTGATCATAAAGGCAAAGCCATTTGAGCCACGAAACCGTCCAAACCGTACCAGCACGACCGCCGCAATAGTCCCGAGGATCGCCGCCGCGGTCGCCGCACAGGCGGCAATAGTCAGACTTAACCCGACCGCACTCATCATCGCATCGTCACGCAATAATTCGCCGTACCAGCGCGTTGACCAACCGGCCCACACCGTCACCAGTTTCGAACTGTTAAACGAATAGATAACCAGCATCAGCATCGGCGCATAGAGAAAGGTGAAACCCAGCAGCAAAATCACAATCCGCCAGGGAGAACGAACGACCGGTAAATTATTCATCCGTGCTCCCCCACGCTTTTTTGCTGATATTTGTGGAACCACATAATTGGCACAATCAGCAGCAATAACATGATGATCGCCACCGCTGAGGCCACCGGCCAGTCGCGGTTATTGAAGAACTCCTGCCACAGGACGCGTCCGATCATAATACTGTCCGGGCCGCCGAGCAGTTCCGGGATCACAAACTCACCAACCGCCGGAATGAAAACCAACATCGATCCGGCGATAATCCCGCCTTTGGTCAGTGGCACAATGACGGTGAAGAACGTTTTCAGCGGTCGCGCGCCGAGATCCAGTGCCGCCTCTACCAGCGAATAATCGATGCGGGTTAACGCGGTGTAGATCGGCAACACCATAAACGGCACATAGGCGTAAACAATGCCGATATAAACTGCCAGATTGGTATGCAGAATGGTCAGCGGTTGATCGATAACGCCCAGCCACAGCAGGAAATTATTCAATACACCGTTGTTTTTCAGGATCCCCATCCAGGCGTAAACGCGGATCAAAAACGAAGTCCACGACGGCAGGATCACCAGCAGCAATAAGATATTACGGGTTGAAGGCTTACTGTGCGCCACCGCCCACGCCAGCGGGTAGCCGAGCAATAAGCAACAAACGGTCGAAATCGCCGCTACCTGTAACGACTGGAGATAAGCATCGAAATAGAGCGGATCGTCGGTTAGCTGCAGGAAATTACCAAGGTTGAGGGTGATCGACAGTTGCCCATCCGCCCATTCCATCAGTTCGGTGTAAGGGGGAATGGCGCGCGCCATCTCTGCCAGACTTATTTTAAAGACGATAAGAAATGGCAGCAGAAACAGCAAAATCAACCAGATATACGGCAGCGCAATCACCAGTTTACGCCCGTGCTTCATCTGCCACTGCGTAAGCCACAGTTTCAACCCGCCCGGCTGGACAGGAGGTTCAAGTGTACTCATCTTTGCTCCTTAAACCGTCAGCACCACACAACTGTCCACTTCCCAACATAAACGGACTTCATCGCCCCAGGTCGGCAGCCCTTTACGATGACGATGGGCGTTTTGTAACTGAGCGCTGATCATCTGCCCACTTTTCAGGCGAACATGATAAACAGACAAATCACCGAGATAGGCAATATGTGTCACCTCTCCCACCGCAAAATTGCAGCCATCAGTAGGCGGTTCGTCACAGAGCATGATTTTTTCCGGACGCAGCGCCACATGCACCGGCACGTTATCGACCACTGACGCCTGCGGATCGACTTTCAACGGATGCACCAGCCCCGGCGAATAGAGCAATAGTCCGTCTTCCTGGCGCTCTTTTAGCAGCCCTTCAAAGACGTTAACTGAACCAATAAACTCGGCGCTGTAGCGGGTGGTCGGGTGCTCATAAATTTCTTCCGGCTCGCCAATCTGGACAAATTTACCGCGATTCATAATGGCAATACGCCCCGCCATGGTCATCGCCTCTTCCTGATCGTGGGTGACCATCACACAGGTCACGCCGACACGCTCGAGAATATCCACCACTTCAAGCTGCATCCGGTCACGTAGTTTTTTATCCAGCGCGCCCATCGGTTCATCAAGCAGCAGAAGTTTTGGGCGCTTGGCAAGGCTTCGGGCCAGCGCCACACGCTGGCGTTGACCGCCGGAAAGTTGATGCGGTTTGCGTTTGGCGAACTCCTGCATATGCACCAACCCGAGCATCTCGTTGACCCGGCTGGCAATTTCCGCTTTTGGTAACTTGTCCTGTTTCAGGCCAAAGGCGATGTTCTGTTCCACGGACATATGCGGAAACAGCGCATAGGACTGGAACATCATATTGATGGGGCGCAGATAAGGCGGCACCTGTGACAAATCAACGCCATCAAGCATAATCTGCCCGGCAGAAGGCTGTTCGAAACCTGCCAGCATACGCAGCAGTGTGGACTTGCCACAGCCAGATGCGCCCAGCAGTGCAAAGATTTCGCCTTTATAAATGGTCAGACTGACATCATCGACCGCATGTTGACCATCGTAAGATTTGGTCAAATTGCGGATTTCTAATAGTGGTGTCAGCGACTTCCGACTTTTCGCCTGTGGGCGAGGGATAGCGTCATTCACGGCTGCTCTCCGGCATTTAAGGTGTGCAAGCGCACCATGATGGTGCAAATTGCCGGAGGGACTGGCGCGCCCGTCCGGCATCTACGGCTGCGGATTATTTTCCGCTCTTCACTTTAGTCCAGGCGCGGGTGCGCACTCGGTCAATTTTCGGGTCCTGCACTTGCAGTGTGAACATTTTGCCGCGAACGTCTGCCGGAGGATAAATCCCCGGGTTATCACGCACTTCCGCGCTTACCAGCGGCGTCGCTTCTTTGTTGGCGTTGGCATAGAACACATGGTCGGAGATATGCGCTACTACATCCGGGCGTAGCAGGTAATTCAGGAACTGATACGCTTCGTCTTTATTTTTGGCGTCGGCAGGCATGGCGAACACATCAAAGAATGCCATCGCCCCTTCTTTCGGAATCGAGAAAGAGACATTTACGCCATTCTTCGCTTCCTTCGCACGGTTTGACGCCTGCCAGACATCACCCGCCCAGCCGATAGCGACGCAGATATCACCGTTTGCCAGATCGTTTATGTACTGAGAGGAGTGGAAATAGCGAATATTCGGGCGCAGTTTCAACAGTAAGTCGGTAGCCGGTCCGGTGTAATCATCTGCTTTGGTACTGTTCGGATCTTTGCCGAGATAATTCAGCACGGTAGCAAAAACTTCTTCCGGCGCATCGAGGAAAGAGACGCCGCAGCTTTTCAGTTTTTCCAGATTTTCAGGTTTGAGGATCAAGTCCCAGCTATCGACAGGCGCATTTTCACCCAGTACCGCTTTAACTTTATCAACGTTATAGCCAATGCCAGTCGTCGCCC
Organism: Escherichia sp. KTE159; assembly: GCF_000408805.1. Lineage (NCBI taxonomy): Bacteria > Pseudomonadati > Pseudomonadota > Gammaproteobacteria > Enterobacterales > Enterobacteriaceae > Escherichia > Escherichia sp. KTE159. The sequence continues at coordinate 698,645 of NZ_KE137292.1, read as the reverse complement.
ACATATATGGCATGGCAAATTTATTGCCGGGATCGTGTTTTGCCACCAGTTTCAACAATTCTGGATCGAGATTCTTCCATTCTGGTAATTTGCTTTTATCCAGCGGCTGGAACACACCGGCAGTCAACTGGCGTTCAAGAAAGCTGGCTGATGGAACGACAAGATCAAAGCCGGTGCTCCCCGCCATTAATTTGCCTTCCAGCACTTCGTTGGAATCAAAAACATCGTAGACGACTTTGATACCGGTCTCTTTTTCAAAATTTGCCACCGTATCCGGGGCGATATAATCAGACCAGTTATAAATGTGGAGTGTTTTTTGTTCAGCCGCGAGCGTGCCGACAGAGACAGCCATCAGAGCACCCGCAACCAGACCCGATAGCCATTTTTTATTTAAGCCGGTCATATCTCTTTCCTTCTGAAAGTTCGTTAACAAACGAACAAAAGTTGTCACACTGAAAGATATGCAACAAATGTGCATATTTTTTATCGGCGCGGTGTAAGAAAAGAGGACTCTCTCCCGGCCAGCATTGCTCGCTATATAAAAGCATTGCAAGAATAACTTTAGCCAGGGTTTGAAACTATAGCTGTAATAAAAAAACGGCATTTAACAAATTTTTATGCGTATTTGCTCTATGTGATAAAGCAAATCCGGCACAACAGAAGTGAAATAATCTTTAATGAAAGGTTAAAATCAGCAGAAAATATTACAACGCGCAGCCACTGCGGCAGCGACTGCGTGCTCAAAAGGAATTATCAGTGAAGGAAATAGTTTTCGCTAACGTTGTTTTGCCCTTCATCATCAGTCGGTAACAGCAGTTGATGGGCATTGGCTTCAAGGATAACCATCGAAATCTGCTCTTCGCTCTGACGTACAAACCATGCAAACTGTTCATAGGTTACGCCCTGCATAACGGATAAAGACTGGCAAACCACCAGCTTTGGCAGATTATCATCCTGCATATCAAGAAATGCTTTCACGGTCAGCGAACTGGCATTGATGGCTGATAAATCCGCCGCCAGCGGTAACACGGCTGAAGGTCTGACTTCCGCCATAGCAGAAAACAGGATTGTGTTATCTATCAGATCGATTTTGGCATCAAAGACACCGTCGAAATTCTGCATATGTGGCAGATGCAGAGCCTGACAGTTATCACATTCAAAAAAACTCATCCCCAGGTCATCGAGCCATTGACGCAACGTATCCAGACCAGGAACGACCAGCGATGTCATAATTTTGTACAACCTCTTCCGATAAAAAGACCGGCACAGCTTACGCAAAAAGCGCAGGCAAAACCATGATCAGTCACGTTATTGCGACTAACCACCGGTTTTTAAGCAATATTCCGCCGTAGCATGGCGTTCAATCCAGCGGATCATTTTACCCGCGATGTCGATACCGGTGGTTTTTTCTATCCCTTCCAGACCTGGCGATGCATTTACCTCCATCACCAACGGTCCGCGATTTGCACGCAGAATATCCACACCGGCAACATCCAGCGCCATCGTTCGCGCGGCTTTAATGGCGATTTCGCGCTCCTGCGGCGTGATACTTGCGACGCTTGCCGCGCCACCACGATGCAAATTGGAACGAAAATCGCCTTCTTTCGCCCGCCGTTCAATCGCCGCAACCACTTCATCACCGACGACCAGACAGCGAATATCGCGCCCTTGCGCCTCTTTGATATATTCCTGCACCAGAATATGGGCATTCAGGCCGCGAAATGCATCAATCACGCTTTCTGCCGCCTGACGCGTCTCCGCCAGCACCACACCAATTCCCTGCGTACCTTCAACCAGCTTGACCACCAGCGGCGCACCACCGACCATCTCGATTAAGTCGCTGGTATCGTCCGGCGAATGCGCTATCCCCGTGACAGGCAGGTCAATACCCTGACGTGCCAGCAATTGCATTGAACGCAATTTGTCACGCGCACGGGCAATAGCAACCGATTCATTTAGCGGATAACTGCCCAGCATTTCAAACTGGCGCAGCGCCGCCGTTCCATAAAAGGTAATGGCGGTGCCAATGCGCGGGATCACCGCATCAAAATGGGGAAGCTTGCGACCTTTATAATGAATGGACGACGCCGCAGGATTAATGTTCATGTAACAAGAAAGCGGATCGAGAATTTCAACCAGGTGACCGCGCTGCAACGCCGCTTCACGCAGTCGCTTACACGAATAGAGCGTTCCATCCCGGGACAATATGGCAATTTTCACCCTGCACCTCTCTGTCAGACCTGGTCAAAAGCCCGCGTATAATACATCGGCGTTACGGTTTTAGCGCGTCGCCCAACCTTGTTTATGTAAATAATCGAGAATAAAAGGACGACTTTCTTTGATAATCGTCCGGCGAATATGATCGCTCCAGGTATCACGGCGATTATTGCTACCACGGGTGAGATAATATTCCGCCAGTTGCTCGTCATACTGCACCAGAATGTCTTTATCCAGCGGTTGGTAGCTGTTTTCATGCACCAAAATAGAGGACGGTAAACGCGGCTTGAGATCCGGGTTATCCGCAGGCCAGCCCAGGCACAAGCCAAACAGCGGCAATACATGCTTCGGCAATTTCAGCAGTTCCGTCACTGCTTCAATGTTATTGCGCAGGCCGCCGATATATACACCGCCCAATCCCAGCGATTCCGCTGCGGTTAAGGCGTTTTGCGCCATCATCGCCGTATCAACGACACCGAGTAACAACTGTTCCGCCAGGCCGAGTTGAGCATCCGGGCAAATCTGTAAATGGCGGTTAAAGTCGGCACAGAACACCCAGAACTCCGCCGCTTGCGCAACGTGTTTTTGCCCACCGGTCAGCGTTACCAGTTCATTACGCAGAGCTTTATCAGTAATGCGAATAATGCTGCTGCACTGCAAAAAACTGGAACTGGAAGTCGCCCGGGCGCTGTTGATAATCGCCTCGCGCTGTTCAGCGGAGATAGGTTCATCAGTGAAATGGCGAATGGAGCGATGACCACAAATGAGTTCAATGGTTGGCGTCATTATCTTTTTCTCTTTCTGAACATGAAGATTCTGGTGGACGATTCATCAGTTGCGGGGCAAGCCGTTTTGCAACCTGAAGAATAACCACCACCGCAGCGGGAAGCATGAGCAAAACACCGAGAAAAATCATCAGAATTTGCGCTTCTGGTGTAGAAAACGGCATCGGAAGCGAAAGGTAGTCACTTACCGACAGCAGCGACACAGCCAGTAACATCATTCCGAGAAATTCCAGTATCAACACACTGTCAGGCAATTTACCGATCGTGCGCATAGGCTTCCCTCTGCAAAGTGAGCGGCCAGTTTAAAACCTTTCATCACATTGTGCTTAACAGTTATAGCTTTAAGCAATCAATGCAACAGGTTAAACCTACTTTCAGCGAATAAGATTTGGCGTGATCATGCACGCATGACAGATAAATGGAGAGAGAAAATGCAAACCGTTATTTTCGGCCGTCCGGGTTGCCCTTACTGCGTTCGTGCAAAAGATCTGGCAGAAAAATTAAGCAACGAGCGCGATGATTTTCACTATCAGTATGTGGATATTCGTGCTGAAGGGATCACTAAAGAAGATTTACAACAGAAGGCCGGGAAGCCCGTTGAAACCGTGCCGCAGATTTTTGTCGATCAGCAACACATCGGTGGCTATACCGATTTTGCAGCCTGGGTAAAAGAGAATCTTGATGCCTGATTTGCCGGATAAGCCCTCTCTGTTTGAGGGCTTTATTGATTTTTTCTGTGTTGTGGCTTGAACAAGCTACTGATAAACAAGAAACACAACGCCCCCAGCGCACACCAGAAGACAGCACTCAATAACCATGCCAGCTCTTGCCAGAATGAGCGTGTTGGTGAAAAAAACAGGCGCATAATTAACATAGAACACGGTGCTGCCAGCATTGCGCCAAACAGGGGTTTAAGGACTTCTCTACGCTGCGAAAAAAAACTGGCGACAGCTCCAGGAAGAATGAAAAACAGTAAGCCGATTTCAGGATGCCCGGCAGCCCGAAAAGCGCCCTTCATATGCGTCGCCAGGAAAAGGCACACCACAATGAAGAGGACAAAACAGCAGACTGCCCCCGCCCAACGTTGTTTATGTTTCACATCTTCCTCCTGACACTGCCTCTATCGAACACATTTTTCGCCAGTGTGGCGCTCAGTAAGATAAAGCCGCTTCGCATTCCATGCTAATATAGGCCAACACAATTCTTATAGCCGTTGGTATCTAATGTGATTACACTAGTAAAATATATTGTTACTTTACTATTGATTAAGTGCGCTGAATGAATCTGCGCCCTGAATTCAGGTAAAAACATTATCTTAAATTACCATTTCTTTCAACAGCTTACTCGTAAACAAGAAGTTAGTCTCCGTGAATATAAACGTCGCCGAATTGTTAAATGGGAATTACATTCTGTTATTATTCGTGGTCCTCGCGCTTGGGCTATGTCTCGGAAAATTACGACTTGGTTCAATCCAACTGGGTAATTCCATTGGCGTTTTAGTCGTATCGCTATTATTAGGTCAACAACATTTCAGTATTAACACCGACGCGCTTAATCTTGGCTTTATGCTGTTTATTTTCTGCGTCGGGGTCGAAGCCGGACCCAACTTTTTTTCCATTTTTTTCCGCGATGGGAAAAATTACCTAATGTTAGCGCTGGTAATGGTCGGTAGTGCGCTGTTGATCGCCTTAGGTTTGGGTAAGCTGTTTGGCTGGGACATTGGCCTGACGGCCGGTATGTTGGCTGGCTCCATGACATCGACGCCGGTTCTGGTCGGTGCGGGCGATACGTTACGCCACTCTGGTATAGAAAGCGGGCAGCTCTCCGCGGCACTGGATAATTTAAGCCTTGGGTATGCATTAACCTATTTGATCGGTCTGGTGAGCCTGATTGTCGGAGCGCGTTACCTGCCCAAGTTACAGCATCAGGACTTACAGACCAGCGCCCAGCAAATCGCTCGTGAGCGAGGTCTGGACACCGACGCCAGCCGCAAAGTCTATCTGCCGGTGATTCGCGCTTACCGAGTCGGACCGGAACTGGTCGCCTGGGCCGACGGCAAGAACTTGCGTGAATTGGGTATTTATCGACAGACCGGTTGCTACATTGAACGTATCCGTCGTAACGGGATTCTGGCAAATCCGGATGGTGACGCCGTGTTGCAAATGGGCGATGAAATAGCGTTGGTAGGATATCCCGATGCCCACGCCCGACTCGATCCCAGCTTCCGTAACGGTAAAGAAGTTTTTGATCGTGACCTTCTCGACATGCGTATTGTCACTGAAGAGGTGGTCGTCAAAAACCATAACGCCGTCGGTAAACGTCTGGCGCAATTGAAGTTGACCGATCACGGTTGCTTCCTTAACCGCGTGATCCGCAGTCAGATCGAGATGCCAATTGACGATAACGTAGTGCTTAACAAAGGTGACGTTTTGCAGGTGAGCGGCGATGCCCGCCGTGTGAAGACCATCGCTGACCGTATCGGCTTTATTTCGATTCACAGCCAGGTCACCGACTTGCTGGCATTCTGCGCATTCTTTGTTATAGGCCTGATGATCGGGATGATTACCTTCCAGTTCAGCACTTTCAGTTTTGGCATGGGTAACGCTGCCGGATTGTTATTCGCTGGCATTATGCTGGGCTTTATGCGCGCTAACCACCCGACCTTCGGCTATATTCCGCAGGGTGCGTTAAGTATGGTGAAAGAGTTTGGTTTGATGGTGTTTATGGCGGGTGTTGGTTTAAGCGCCGGTAGCGGCATCAATAACGGCCTGGGCGCGATTGGCGGTCAGATGTTGATTGCCGGATTGATTGTCAGTCTGGTGCCCGTTGTTATCTGCTTCCTGTTCGGTGCTTACGTATTGCGTATGAACCGCGCACTGTTATTCGGCGCAATGATGGGCGCACGAACCTGCGCACCGGCAATGGAGATCATCAGTGATACAGCCCGCAGTAACATCCCGGCGCTGGGCTATGCGGGCACTTATGCAATAGCTAACGTACTGCTGACACTGGCAGGGACAATCATTGTGATGGTATGGCCCGGACTCGGATAAAACTGAAGTTGCCCTAAAAATGAAATTTTTTTGTACAACCGCAGAACTTTTCTTCAGGGTATCAGTCTTAATTAGTGCCACTGCTTTTCTTTGATGTCCCCATTTTGTGGAGCCCATCAACCCCGCCATTTAGGTTCAAGGTTGATGGGTTTTTTGTTGCCTGAAATTTATCTCCAGCCCTGCCACTCGCTCCACCATCCTCAAAATCTCCTCATGCGATAGCGGCTTACGGTCGGTGACAAAATGCAGACTCATCCCTTCAATAAAAGCATCCAGCGCCCGGGCAGTTTCCGGTTCAAACCATTGTTCAAGCGTTTGCTGACTACGCTGCATCCAGTTTTGCATCACCGTTTTTAATAGCGGTTTTCGGCTGGCCAATGCGTAGAGCTGGTACATCAGTTCCATGTTATCCGGCGTTGCGACCTGCGAGCTGTAGATCATGTCTGTTATGGCCTGGCAGGCGCTGGGGGCGTCATTGACATCATCAAAAAAAGCCTGATATTGCCGCGACATCGTCTGCGTAAAACGGCTAAACGCTTCCAGCAACAACTCATCAATTCCTGAAAAATAGTAGGTCATTGATCCTAACGGCACTCCGGCGAGGGTGGCGATTTTACGGTGCGTAACGGCATGTATCCCGTAAAGTTTCACTGCCTCCAGCGTGGCCTGAATGATTTTTTCTCGCCGTTGGGGATCATTAGCGCGGCGCATATTTTTACCCTCTCTCTGCAATTGTGTACAAATGTACACAACCTTGCTAAGGTTGTCTTCCCACTTCTTTTTTTGACGTGATCTATGACAGTAAATTCTTCACGTAATGCCTTGAAACGCCGTACCTGGGCGTTGTTTATGTTCTTCTTTTTGCCAGGACTGCTAATGGCTTCCTGGGCCACCCGCACGCCAGCAATTCGGGATATTCTCTCTGTCTCTATCGCTGAAATGGGCGGTGTACTCTTTGGCCTGTCGATAGGTTCGATGAGCGGTATCCTCTGCTCGGCGTGGTTAGTGAAACGCTTTGGGACGCGTAATGTCATTCTGGTCACTATGTCCTGCGCTTTGATCGGGATGATGATATTAAGTCTGGCGCTCTGGCTGACATCCCCCGTCCTCTTTGCCGTTGGTCTTGGTGTCTTTGGAGCCAGTTTTGGTTCCGCTGAAGTGGCGATAAACGTTGAAGGCGCAGCCGTTGAGCGAGAAATGAATAAAACGGTTTTGCCTATGATGCACGGCTTTTATAGCCTGGGCACGCTGGCAGGCGCTGGTGTCGGGATGGCGTTGACAGCCTTTGGTGTTCCGGCAACTGTACATATTTTGTTGGCGGCACTGGCGGGCATCGCACCTATTTATATTGCTATTAAGGCAATCCCTGGCGGTACGGGCAAAAACGCTGCCGATGGCTCGCAGCATGACGAAAAAGGTGTGCCTTTTTACCGTGACATCCAGTTGCTGTTGATTGGTGTCGTAGTACTGGCAATGGCTTTTGCAGAAGGCTCTGCCAACGATTGGTTACCCTTATTAATGGTTGATGGCCACGGTTTTAGTCCAACGTCAGGCTCACTGATTTATGCCGGTTTCACATTGGGGATGACCGTTGGACGCTTCACCGGTGGCTGGTTCATCGACCGTTACAGCCGCGTTGCCGTAGTACGTGCCAGTGCCTTGATGGGTGCGTTGGGTATCGGACTGATTATTTTTGTCGATAGCGCATGGGTCGCTGGGGTGTCTGTTGTGCTTTGGGGATTGGGCGCTTCTCTGGGCTTCCCACTAACCATTTCTGCCGCCAGCGATACCGGCCCCGATGCGCCGACCCGCGTCAGCGTAGTGGCAACGACGGGTTATCTGGCATTCCTCGTCGGGCCGCCACTGCTGGGCTATCTCGGAGAACATTATGGATTACGTAGTGCAATGCTGGTTGTGCTGGCGCTGGTTATTCTTGCGGCTATTGTCGCTAAAGCCGTCGCCAAACCCGATACAAAAACGCAAACTGCGATGGAGAATAGTTGATGGGCATTAAATTAATTGCGGTAGATATGGACGGTACTTTCTTAAGCGATCAAAAAACCTATAACCGTGAGCGGTTTATGGCCCAGTATCAGCAGATGAAAGCACAAGGTATTCGCTTTGTGGTCGCCAGTGGAAATCAATATTATCAGTTAATTTCGTTCTTTCCCGAAATTGCCAATGAAATTGCCTTTGTGGCGGAAAACGGCGGCTGGGTGGTGAACGAAGGCAAAGATGTTTTTAATGGCGAACTGTCGAAGGACGCATTTTCCACTATTGTGGAGCATTTACTGACGCGCCCGGAGGTGGAAATTATTGCCTGTGGAAAAAATAGCGCCTATACCCTGAAAAAGTATGACGCCGAAATGAAGGCCGTGGCGGAGATGTACTATCATCGCCTGGAATATGTCGATAACTTTGACAATATCGACGATATCTTCTTCAAGTTTGGGTTAAATCTCTCTGACGAACTGATTCCGCAAGTGCAAAAAGAGTTACATAATTCTATTGGCGATATTATGGTGCCAGTCCATACCGGCAACGGTAGTATCGATTTGATTATCCCCGGCGTACATAAAGCCAATGGCCTGCGTCAACTCCAGAAATTATGGGGCATAGACGACAGCGAAGTGGTGGTTTTTGGCGATGGCGGTAATGATATTGAGATGCTGCGTCAGGCGGGCTTTAGCTTTGCAATGGAAAATGCTGGCAACGCAGTCGTAGCGGCGGCGAAATACCGTGCAGGCTCCAATAACCATGAAGGCGTACTGGACATTATCGATAAAGTTCTTAAACACGAAGCGCCATTTAATCAATAAAACGGCAGCACGCCCGGCAACACAATGCCTGAATGAAGGATGCATAATCCGCGGAAATTACCCTTCTGGATTATTTCAGGCGAAATGATGATGAAAAAATGTGTACTGCTGGGCGCGTTTCTGTTGAGTTTTACTGGTGTGGCAATGGCGCAAAGTGTCACCGTTGATGTGCCGAGTGGATACAAAGTGGTGGTGGTCCCTGATTCAGTCAGCGTTCCGCAAGCCGTCAGCGTTGCCAGCGTGCCGCAAACCGTATACGTGGCCCCTACGCCAGCTCCGGCTTACCGTGCACATCCATATGTCCGTCACCTTGCCAGCGTAGGCGAAGGGATGGTAATCGAACATCAGATCGACGACCATCACCACTAATCCCTGAATGCCTGATTGTATAAAACAACCAGGCATTTTCTTATCCGTCGTTAGAATTTCCTGTTTGTTTATCTTTTAAAAAGATAAACATCAGCAGCAGCCACAAAACTCCGTTGGCAAGATTAAACAGATTAAACAATCCATTACCGCCATTCAGCCAGGCATGTTTACTGATCTCAATACCTACGGTAAAGATCAGCATTTGCAACATCCCCATCGCCGCCGATACCGTCCCTTTACTCATATCACTGGCGAACAACGTTAAACGCACCAGCCCTGCATTCGCCAGACCAATACCAAAAGCATAAATACTTAACCCGGCGGTCATCCATAAATACGCGTGCGATGAGATGACCGTGGCCGCTGCGGCGACCAGCAGACCAATCATAATCGGCCAGCCCCCCATAATAATCAGCGAACGTACGGTACGGCGCGAGGTCAGACGTGCCAGCAGCAAATTACCCGCAATTAACGCGCCGAAAATGGGCACTTGCAGCAAACCATATTCATAGCTACTCAACTGTTCACCGGTGATGATGATAATCGGTGACTGGGCAATCCACGCCAGTAACGGCAGACTGACAAATCCCAGCGCCAGCGCTCCTGCAACAAAGCGGCTGTTCTTCAGTACCAGCTTATAGTCTCGACCAAGCTCTTTCAGCGACAGTTTCTCGCCAATGCGCGTAGCCGTTTCTGGCATCGCACGTTGCAGACCGAAGAAGGAGATCGCCGCCAATGCAGCAAACAACACAAACATCCCTTCCCAGGGCAACACATGAATCCACGCGGCACCCACCAATGGCCCGAGTAACGGAGCAATCAGCGCCACATTCGCCATCAGCGCGGTGATCTTGATACAAACCGCCTCTTCAAAAGATTCCTGAATCGCGGCGTAACCCACAGCGCCAATGAAACAGAGGCTTATCCCCTGTAGAAAGCGCAACAGCGTGAATTGTTCAATGTTTTGCGCCAGTAATATCGCCAGGCAGGTGATTATGAACCACACCACGCCAGCTAACATTACCGGACGGCGACCAATACGATCCGACAGTGGTCCTAACAGCCACTGTAAAAACATCCCTCCCGCCAGGTAAGCGGTCATCGAAGTAGGAACCCAGTCAATACCCGCCTGATACTGCTCCACCACGGCGAGCATACCGGGTTGAATCATATCGTTGCCGATATAGGTCGAGAATTCGTAGAGCACCAGACAGAGGGGAAAAAGTAATGCCTGACGCCCAAGTCTGGCACCTGTTGCTAATTTATTTTGCATGCAATTTCTTCGCCAATAATAATCGCGCAAATTTTAATAAAAGCGTGGCAAACGAGAAAGCAAATTTTGTAGCTGAAACCACGGTTAAGCACATTCTTACGTTATTCCGAGTATAGCCCCCCTTTCTTTAAGCTTTATTTAATTTCTTCGCGTTACCATTCTCTGCTGTAAGCCAATCCGGTTGAGGTAAATAAGACGATGCCGCTTTACCCTGTTTAACAAGCGATTTATTCTCATCGACTTGCCTGATGGCTGCCCACTAATCACCTTTTGAGTCTGAAAGTTATGCTGGAAAATCTGAATTATTCATTATTCTCTCTTATTAATGCGACGCCAGACTCATCCGCATGGATGATTTCGTTAGCAATTTTTATTGCCAAAGATTTAATTACCGTGGTGCCATTGTTGGCTACGGTGCTTTGGCTATGGGGATTTACGGCGCAACGACAACTGGTGATAAAAATCGCCATCGCGCTAGCGGTCAGTCTGTTTGTTTCCTGGACGATGGGCCATCTGTTTCCGCATGACCGTCCATTTGTCGAGAATGTCGGCTATAACTTCCTGCATCATGCAGCAGATGACTCTTTCCCGAGCGATCATGGCACGGTGATATTTACCTTTGCGCTGGCATTTTTATGCTGGCATCGTTTGTGGTCAGGAGCAATCCTCATGGTACTGGCGGTAGTTATTGCCTGGTCGCGCGTTTATCTCGGTGTTCACTGGCCGCTGGACATGCTTGGTGGATTGTTGGCGGGAATGATTGGTTGCCTTAGCGCCCAGATTATCTGGCAAGCTGTGGGATCCAGGCTCTACCAGCGGCTGCAATTGTGGTATCGCATCTGTTTCGCCTTACCAATACGTAAAGGCTGGGTGCGTGGCTGATTTCGGATAAAAAGTGTAATATCAGGCGGCTCGCTTCAATAACAATTCAGAGGGATTATGGAAACACGTCGCGAAGAGCGTATCGGGCAATTACTGCAAGAATTAAAACGCAGCGATAAGTTACATCTGAAGGACGCCGCCACCCTGCTCGGGGTTTCAGAGATGACGATTCGCCGCGATTTGAATAACAACAGCGCCCCCGTCGTATTACTCGGCGGTTATATCGTTCTGGAACCGCGCAGTGCCAGCCATTACCTGTTAAGCGATCAAAAATCCCGTCTGGTGGAAGAAAAACGTCGGGCGGCAAAACTGGCTGCGACGCTGGTAGAACCCGATCAGACCCTCTTTTTTGACTGTGGCACTACCACGCCGTGGATTATTGAAGCGATAGATAATGAAATCCCTTTCACCGCCGTTTGTTATTCACTAAATACCTTTCTGGCACTGAAAGAGAAACCCCATTGCCGGGTGTTTCTTTGCGGCGGTGAATTTCATGCCAGTAACGCCATTTTTAAACCCGTCGATTTTCAGTTGACGTTGAATAATTTCTGTCCAGATATCGCTTTTTATTCCGCAGCCGGAGTGCATATCAGTAAAGGTGCTACCTGTTTTAATCTTGAAGAGTTGCCGGTAAAACACTGGGCCATGTCGATGGCGCAAAAGCATGTGCTGGTTGTCGACCACAGTAAGTTTGGCAAGGTACGCCCGGCACGCATGAGTGACCTGAAACGATTTGATATTGTGGTAAGCGATCGTTGCCCGGAAGATGAGTATGTGAAGTACGCACAGACGCAGCATATTAAGTTGATGTATTGATGATGCATAACCGGATGACGTTAACGCGTCATCCGGTCATCAGAAGATTAAGAGAACCAGCCGCCGAACCACTGATGGAATTTCATCATTACGAAGTCCCACATCCGACCAAAGAATCCGCCCTCTTCCACATTTTCCATCACGATCAGCGGACGCTGTTCAATCGACTTGCCGTTAAGCTGGAAATCAATAGTGCCGACGACCTGACCTTTTTTCAGCGGTGCGGTAAGCTGCGGTTCCGTTAACGTGTAACTGGCTTTCAGGTTTTTCAGTTGCCCACGAGGGATGGTCACCGATCCCCCTTCACCGGCACCGAGATTCACTTCGCTCTTATCACCAAACCAAACCCGCTGAGTCACAAAGGTGGCATCAGGTTTAATTGGTGTCACGGTTTCAAAGAAGCGGAAACCCCAGGTCAGTAATTTCTCAGACTCATTAAAACGGATACGGTCAGTTTTCGCCCCCAGCACCACAGAGATCAAACGCATATCACCCTGGGTAGCCGAAGCGACCAGATTGTATCCCGCACCTGCCGTGGTTCCGGTCTTCATACCATCAACATTAACGTTACTGCTCCACAACAGGCGATTACGGTTAGGTTGGCGAATTTTGTTAAAGGTAAACTCTTTCTCTTTATGAATGGCATACTCTTCCGGTACATCGTGAATTAACGCTTTACCCAGCAATGCCATATCGCGCGCGGTACTAAACTGCCCCGGTGCATCCAGGCCGTGTACCGTCTGGAAGGTGGTGTTGGTCAGGCCCAGTTTCTTCGCATAACCATTCATCAAACCAATAAATGACTCCTGGCTGCCCGCAACATAATCTGCCAGTGCAATACAGGCATCATTACCGGACTGAATGATCACACCTTTATTCAAATCCGCCACAGAGACCTGATCGCCCGGTTTAAGAAACATGACCGATGAACCGCGCAGCGCTGGATTGCCCGTTGCCCAGGCATCTTTACCGACCGTCACCATATCGGTGAGTTTGATCTTATCGGCCTTAAGCGCCTGTCCAACCACATAGCTGGTCATGATTTTAGTCAGGCTTGCGGGGTCCAGTTTCTCATCCGCATTGCCTTCTGCCAGCACTTTGCCGCTGGCATAATCCATTAAAATCCATGCACGCGCATCCACGCTCGGCGCTTCAACGGTCTGTTCCGCCGCAAATGCCGTTGGGGCCAAAAGGAATAAAAATGCAGAACCCGCTGCAAGACCACGAAGGAAAGAGGAGTATTGCGTCATAAATGCCACCCGAGTATCCATTCAAAAAAATACGTTATATCGCCGTATGATAAGTTCGGTGATTAATAACGCACACACAAGCTTAAAGAAACCGTAAGTTGGTAAAGTTTTTAAAGTTTATGCAATATCCTGCCGCTTCGCTGCTTCTGGTGTCATTTTTTTACTCACTGTTGCTTAAAAGTTAACTTTACTTCACCATCGGAATCCTGTTCAGCCTGTGGCTGCCTGTATAAAAGGGGTGACTATGATTACGCTGTGGGGTCGGAATAATTCAACCAACGTTAAAAAAGTGTTGCTGACGCTCGAAGAACTGGAACTACCTTATGAGCAAATTTTGGCGGGTCGTGAGTTTGGGGTAAACCATGACGCCGATTTTCTGGCGATGAATCCTAACGGGCTGGTGCCGCTGTTGCGTGACGACGAAAGTAATTTAATTCTTTGGGAATCAAACGCCATTGTCCGCTACCTTGCAGCACAGTACGGGCAAAACCGTTTATGGATCGACTCACCGGCACGCCGCGCAGAAGCCGAAAAGTGGATGGACTGGGCAAACCAGACGCTCAGTAATGCCCATCGAGGGATCCTGATGGGATTGGTCAGAACGCCACCGGAAGAGCGCGATCAGGCCGCCATTGACGCCAGTTGCAAGGAATGCGACGCCCTGTTTGCCCTTCTCGATGCAGAGCTGGCGAAAGTGAAATGGTTCTCCGGCGATGCATTTGGTGTGGGCGACATTGCCATCGCGCCGTTTATCTACAATTTGTTTAACGTTGGCCTGACCTGGACACCACGTCCGAATCTGCAACGCTGGTATCAGCAACTCACCGAACGCCCCGCGGTGCGTAAAGTTGTGATGATCCCTGTTAGCTAATTATTGCGTGGGCTAACTTTGAGTAATTCTCCATTGGACTCGTCGGTCAGAACGTATAAATAACCGTCGGGTCCGCTGCGAACATCACGAATTCGCTGCCTCCTGTCCGTTAATATGCGACCATCTTCTGTCACCTTGTTGCCTTTAACGCTCATCACGATGACATTTTTATCTTTCAGCGCGCCAATAAATAATTTTTGCCGCCACTGGGGGAATTTGTCGCTGTTATAGAAGGCCATGCCGCTCACCGCCGGTGAATCCTTCCAGTAAAAAATGGGTTGTTCAGTCCCGGCGACGATTTCCCCTTTCGCTTCCGGTATTTTAAAACCTGAGTAATTCATCCCCCAGGTTGCCAGCGGCCAACCGTAGTTTTTACCTTTTTCCGGGATATTAATTTCATCGCCGCCGCGCGGACCGTGTTCATTCAACCACAGCGTATTACTCCACGGATTCATCACCATCCCTTGCGGGTTACGAATGCCATAAGACCAGATCCCGGCTCGCACACCAGCCCCCTCCACAAAGGGATTATCATCCGGGATCTCGCCCTGGTCGGTCAGGCGCACTAATTTACCCTGCAATTTATCCAGATCCTGCGCCGTCGGGCGCTGATTGTTTTCACCCAGACCAATATACAGATAGCCTTTACCATCAAATACCAGCCGCCCGCCAAAATGATTACCGGTAGAAAGTTTTGGCGTCTGGCGAAAAACGGTGCGGAAGTCCGTCACTTTTGCGAGGTCATCAGTTAAGCGGCCATAACCTACGGCAGTTCCGGCTTTACCATCATCACCGACTTCAGAAAAACTTAACCAGATACGGCGCGACTGGGCAAAATCAGGCGCTAATGCCACATCCAGCAAACCGCCCTGCCCGTGCGCCCAGACTTCCGGCACACCGGCAAGCGGCGCAGATAATCCTTTTCCTGCTTGCCAGTGGCGTAACTCGCCGCCGCGCAGGGTGATTAACATGCCGTGATTATCCGGTAAGAAGGCCAGCGCCCACGGATGGTCGAGTTTATCCTGCAGTACTTCGACATTTACCGTTTCGGGTGCCGCCCAAAGAGCGGAAGGAATACAGAGAAGGGGCACAAGGTAAAAGGATTGTCGATACATAACACCTCCGGATTGACTCTGGCTTAAAGCGTAGTCAGTCAGGGGCGTGACAAATTTATTTTTACATAAACTTAAATATGAAGGGGGAGACGCCTTCTCCCCCTTAGCTTTCAGGCCTGCTCAAGCATGGCGTGCTTCTCCAGGCTCTGGATACTCAGCGTTAAGCTCATCAGACAATTTTCAAGCTTATCGGCGTTGACGGTAATAAAAGTTGGGCAATCATGATACCCACCCATCAAACATACTGCGGCTGTCGCTAATGCTTCTTCAGCATGATGAAGAGCATTCCACTCTTCCTGATCCAGGTGAAGATTCAACCGCAGCGATTTATCGTGCAGTTCGCGATTCAGTTTAAAAAAGTTATCTCGTAGATGATTGCTTTCGCTGACGGACATGTATCCTTTGGCCTTCCTCAGTCGCACATATGCGGCGAGGTCAACTCGAGCATCGTTCAACCGATTAAGCAGATCGCTTCGCTGTCTGTCAACGAACATACTTCGATCCTCCTCTTTGCAGCCTTAGTGCAATTAAATAGCATGGCTACTTTTTGAACAAAGTGCTGTCAAGGATCAATACTTCACATCTTATTAATAATAATTTACATTATTTCTCTTTCCAGTACCTCGCATCCCCAGGGTGCCAGTTCTAATTCTTGTGAACAAGCCTTGCCTGTTTCCGCCACTCGCCATGCACCAGGAAGCACCACATTTTGTACATGAGCAGTGTAATTTTGTACAAAAACCCATTCCTGATTGCCGTCTGTCCGACGCGTTGCAATAACGCCAACAGGAAGTTCAGTCGCAAGGGCTTTTGGAAGATTAAGTGAGTTGATCAACATCGCAGCAAACGCTTGATGAAATGACGCATCATTACGCGAAGCCACATAGAAAGCACGTCCCTGTCCGACGTGATTTACCGTTAACGCAGGTGTACCTGCATAAAAATCCTCACCATAGCGCGCCAGAACCTGTGCGCCTTCGGCGTGAATAACCGCACATAATTCCCTTGCCTGCCATTTACCTTGCAATCCATAGGCATTCGGCTCGCAGATAACTTCGTTATGCTGATAATCATTAAGGCTATCGATCTCTTCAGCCCACACGCCCATCAGGTCACGCAACGGGCCAGGAAAACCGCCCAGGTGACATAAATCAGTTTCATTGACAATCCCGGACCAGTAAGTGGTGACAAAATTGCCACCAGCTTCGACATAGGCACGGGCACGATCAGCAAATCCATCGCGAACCATATAGAGCATTGGAGCGATAACTAATTGATAACCCGTAAGATCACAATCAGCGTTGATAATATCGACCGCCACCCCCTGCTCCCAGAAAGGTCGGTAATGATCCACTACCGTTTGTTCGTAATGGATACCGCAATTGCGCGGCCCGGCAGCATCATTAACCGCCCAGCGGTTTTCCCAGTCGAAAATAATGGCAACTTTAGCCTGAGTTTTCGTCCCGACCAATTGCTTAAGATGTGCCAGTCGTTGCCCTAGCTGTATAACTTCGCGCCCGGTACGCGTCTCCAGATGACCGACGTGATCAACCACCGCACCATGAAACTTCTCCACGGCTCCGCGACTCTTACGCCACTGAAAATAGTGCACGCCATCTGCGCCATGAGCGACGGCCTGTAAAGAAGAAAGAATGTTCATTCCCGGCTTTTTCAATTTGCTGGTTGGCTGCCAACTTGTCTGGCTGGGGGTGGATTCCATCAGAATGAACGGTTTATTTTTCAAGGTACGCATCAGATCGTGATACATCGCTGTTTTACAAGCTACGGCGCGTTCATCTTCCTGTTTGTGCCACATGGGATAGCTATCCCAACTTACAAAATCGACAACCTCAGCTAATGACCAGTAGTTGTAATCATTGAAATACCACATAAAATTGGTCGTCGTGGGTAACTCAGGCCGTTCTGCTTTTAGCGGCGCGACTTCCATTTGATAGAATTCTTTTACCTGCGATGTGACAAAGCGTCGCCAGTCAAGATTCAGGCCGTGGTTAGACATCTCACCTAATGGAGAAGGTGACTCAATTTGTGACCAGTCACTGTATGTATGGCTCCAGAAGCCTGTCCACCATGCCTGATTAAGTGCCTCAAGAGTGGTGTAACGAGTCTGCAACCAATGGCGAAACGCCTGTTGGCATCCGTTACAATGACACTCACCGCCATACTCATTACTGATATGCCATCCCAGAACCGCCGGATGATTCGCGTATCGCTGCGCCAGCTTACGGTTAATTTGCGTCACTTTTTCTTTATACACTGGCGAAGAAAGGCAGTGATTATGGCGACCGCCGTGAAGCATTTTCTCGCGTGACGCGCTAACTCTCAGAACCTCTGGATAACGTGCTGCAAGCCAGGCGGGTTTGGCTCCGCTCGGGGTTGCCAGGAAGACAGAGATCCCGCCAGCATGAAGTTTATCCAACACCTCATCCAGCCAGTCAAAGCGATATTCCCCCTCTGTGGGTTCCAGCATTGACCAGCTAAAGATGCCCACCGACATGGTGTTACAACCAGCCTGTTGCATCATGGCAATATCTTTCTCCAGGATCCCAGGGACATGTAACCATTGTTCCGGATTGTAATCGGCACCATGAAGTAACCACGGGGCTGTGGGGATGATCGGTGGATGCTTGTCCATGCTGACTCCTGAATTGTTTTAAACAGACAAAAAATGTTATTCGTTCACAATACTGTCATCTAGTAATTAATTGCTTCGTTATGCAAGAAGTGTCCGGTAGAAATGTGAGCAACTACGCGTTTTTCCATTCAAACAGGCTCCACGGTTTGGCAGACATGCGCTGAAATACGTGAGCGTGATACGTATGACATTCACTGCGGTATACTGTGACAAATCTTTTAGCCGGGGCGAATATGAAAACCAAAGCTGCAACCCTTGCCGATGTTGCTCGTCATGCCAATGTTTCTTATCAGACAGTGTCGCGGGTGCTTAACAATTCAGCGAACGTGTCTGCCAAAACACGTCAAAAAATTGAACAAGCCATTGCCGAACTTAAGTACGTTCCAAATCGCGTAGCTCAACAGTTGGTAGGGAAAGAGAGCAAAACGGTGGGGCTGGTCACCACCTCACTCGCCCTACATGCCCCTTCACAAATTGCGGCGGCGGTAAAAAAATATGCCGGGGAGCAGGGATATCAGGTGCTGATATCGATGATTGATGATGTTGATATTAAAGGTATTCAGGCTGCAGTTAATGACTTAAAAGCACAACGGGTAACAAAGATTATTATCAACGCCCCCCTGGAAACGGCATTGGCTGAAACTCTGGTTGCTGAAAACAGTGATGTATTGTGTCTGTTTCTCGACGTGGACCCTTATAGCCCGGTGTTTAACGTCACCTTTAATCCCGCAGAAGGTGCACGCGCCAGCGTAAAATATCTTTACGACTTGGGGCATCGTCAATTTTGCTTGATCTCTGGCCCTGAAAATTCAGTACCGGCGCGGTTACGACTCAATACCTGGCGCGATACCCTCGCCTCACTCCAACTGACACCGCTGGCCATACATTACGGTAGCTGGGACGCTCAAAGCGGCTATCTGGCGACATTACAGATGCTACGTGAAACGCCACAGGCGACCGCTCTTCTGATCGCGAACGATCAGATGGCGTTGGGTGCGTTAAGCGCCTTACATCAACAAAAACGTAAAATCCCGCAGGATATTTCTGTCATTGGCTATGACGACACCTATGAGAGTGCGTTTTTTGAACCTTCACTGACGACCGTCGCAATCGACTTTGATTTGCAAGGGAAAATTGCCGTTCAACAAATTTTACAGCCGGACGATGCACAAGCTATGCTCCGCTCTTCAACCATCCTTCCCAGCCGTCTGGTCGTACGTAATTCTGCTGGCCCTCTGCACTCACCACAGGCTGATCTGATGAATATTGCCGAACACCTTCGCACGCTGGCAGATGAGCTAACACGCAAGGCATAAAAGTAATACGTTCTCATAAAGAAGATTTAGTGATCCATTTCGCTAAATCTTTTTTATTATCAGCAATAAATGTGATGTAAATCTCAAACATTCATTTAACACATTGCCTAATCATCAATGTCAGGGCCAGAGTAAAAATGAAATTGTTAACGTATGACATTTCCGGAGATGCATACCAAAACAATAACCAGTAAGCACAGCTAATGCCTGTGCCAACGGTAAATGACCCAACGCCAGTGATTGAGGATATGGCTATGTTATTGCCCGGTAAACGTAATTATATTTTGCTCAGTATTTTCGATTTTCTGTACCTCTTCGCCTGGTCGGCAACGATGGCATTTTTTGTCATATGGACGACACAGCATCTGGAAATTACCGCCACACGCACAGGATTACTTTATTCCGTTAATGCTTTCATTGCGTTATTAATGCAGCCGTTCTTCGGTTTCATCTCCGATAAATTTGGTCTTAAGAAACAACTCATCTGGCTCCTCGTCGCATTATTACTTCCCGTAGGCCCATTCTTTATTTATGTGTATGCCCCGCTTCTGGTTCATAACTTCTGGCTGGGCGCTGTTTTGGGTGGCGTTTACCTGGGGATCATTTTTAATTCTGGCTGTGGCGTTCTGGATTCCTGGATAGATAAAGTTTCGCGTCGTTATCATTTTGAATATGGTCGCGTAAGGATGTGGGGCTCTCTGGGATGGGCCGCCGCCGCGTGGATTGTTGGTAAATATATTGATACCAACCCTAATCTCTCTTTCTGGCTGGCAAGCTGCGCCATTGTGATCGCCGCAATCTGCTTTATGTTTACCAAAATCGAACTTACCGAGGCCGAAATTGAAAAAACCAATTCGCTGAAAGCCATCCATGCCCTTGAGCTGGCAAAAAATAGTCAGTTCTGGTTTTTATTGATGTTCACTCTGTTCGTAACACAAATTTATGACACCTACGATCAACAGTTCGCACAGTATTTTTCGCTGCAATTTCCGACACCAGAAGAAGGCAATCGCTGGTACGGAATTCTGGCTTCTGTTCAGGTCTGCGGAGAAACCTTATTTCTCTGCCTGATGCCGTGGTTTGTTAACCGCACTGGTGCAAAATGGGCGTTAGTGATTGCCGGAACCATTATGTCGTTACGCATTGCCGGTTCTGCAATCCAACTGGGACCGGTGTGGATTGCAGCCGTTAAAATGATGCACGCCATCGAAAAACCACTGATCCTGGTGTCTGTGTTTAAATTTATCGCGGCTAACTTTGATCATAAACTCTCTTCAACGGTCTACCTGCTAGTGCTTTTTGTGGCATCCATCGCCACAGCAATCTATTCACCCATTGCAGGCTATCTGTATGACACCATTGGCTTTGCTGAAACCTATCTAATCCTGGGGGCTATTGCCGGTTGCTTCACGCTTATTTCGGTCTTTACGCTGCGGGACAAATCCAGCAGCCAGCCTACGGAGACGCTAACTGAAAATTCTGTAGCATGATCCTCATTTGCGCCCCTTTATTTGGGGCGCTTTCCTCACCGGTTGACCAGATTGCGATACAAATTTTATCCAGAACTCTGTAGAATCCCTGCCCTGACCTTTCCTGTAACTGAATATTTTTTAAGCTATGAGCAAAGTAACTCCCCAGCCGAAAATCGGCTTTGTTTCCCTCGGCTGTCCGAAAAACCTCGTCGATTCAGAGCGCATTCTGACTGAACTGCGCACTGAAGGTTATGATGTAGTACCGAGCTATGACGACGCAGATATGGTGATCGTCAACACCTGCGGCTTTATTGACAGTGCGGTGCAAGAATCACTGGAAGCCATTGGCGAAGCGTTGAATGAAAACGGCAAGGTAATTGTGACCGGTTGTCTGGGGGCGAAAGAAGATCAAATCCGCGAAGTCCATCCAAAAGTGCTGGAAATCACCGGCCCTCATAGCTACGAGCAGGTTCTGGAACACGTTCATCACTACGTGCCAAAACCGAAACACAACCCATTCCTGAGCCTGGTGCCGGAGCAAGGTGTTAAGCTGACACCGCGTCATTATGCTTATCTGAAGATTTCCGAAGGCTGTAACCATCGTTGCACCTTCTGCATTATTCCGTCTATGCGCGGCGATCTGGTGAGCCGCCCGATTGGCGAAGTGTTAAGTGAAGCGAAACGTCTGGTTGATGCGGGTGTTAAAGAGATTCTGGTGATCTCCCAGGATACTTCCGCGTATGGTGTTGATGTAAAACACCGCACTGGCTTCCACAACGGCGAACCGGTAAAAACCAGCATGGTCAGCCTGTGCGAACAGCTATCAAAACTGGGGATCTGGACGCGCCTGCACTACGTTTACCCTTACCCGCATGTGGATGACGTCATCCCGTTGATGGCAGAAGGCAAAATTCTGCCATATCTGGATATTCCGTTACAGCACGCCAGCCCGCGCATTCTCAAACTGATGAAGCGTCCGGGTTCTGTAGATCGCCAACTGGCGCGCATTAAACAGTGGCGCGAAATTTGCCCGGAACTGACACTGCGCTCAACCTTTATTGTCGGCTTCCCTGGCGAGACGGAAGAAGATTTCCAGATGCTGCTCGATTTCCTGAAAGAAGCTCGTCTGGATCGCGTTGGTTGCTTTAAATACAGCCCGGTTGAAGGTGCTGATGCCAATGCCCTGCCTGACCAGGTTCCGGAAGAAGTGAAAGAAGAACGCTGGAACCGCTTCATGCAACTGCAACAGCAGATTTCCGCCGAGCGTCTGCAGGAGAAGGTGGGTCGTGAAATTCTGGTGATCATCGACGAAGTGGACGAAGAAGGCGCGATTGGCCGCAGTATGGCAGATGCACCGGAAATCGACGGCGCGGTTTATCTCAATGGTGAAACCAACGTTAAGCCGGGTGATATTGTGCGTGTGAAAGTCGAACACGCCGATGAGTACGATTTGTGGGGGAGTCGGGTTTAATTAATGTCAGGCCGGGCAAATTACCCGCCCGGCCTGCTAATAAGCATTATTGCCAGCTAATCTGCGCCCTGCCGTTTTTCTTACTTTTATACAGCCGCTCATCTGCCAGCATTTTCAGCCGTTCAACGGTAGTACATTCATTTGAATGCGCCACGCCGATACTGGTGCTTAAGTTAATGCTCCCCACCTGGAAATGGACGATTTCTTTTAGTATTGATAGCAACTCTTCCAGAGTACCACCGGTATAAATCACCGCAAATTCGTCGCCGCCAAAGCGGTAGACTTTGCCTTTATCTACCGGAATCTGTGATTTGAGAATTTTCACTACCTTCATCAACACTTCATCGCCCAGCAAATGCCCGAAGGTATCGTTAATGTTTTTGAATTTATCGACGTCAAACAGGCACAAATAGCCACCTTTTTCCGGCAGGGCTTTTAAATCTTCATCAAAAGATTTTCTGCCCATTGCTTTCGTCAGGTCGTCAAGAAACGCTGAGTTATACATGCTGTAGAGTTTTTTGACATCCGCCGCCGAGAAGAAAAGCCCACCATCCAGCACGCGGTCAAAATGGTTATTAATGATAGCTTCTTTCTCAACGATGCCGCGATTAATGACTCTGCGTACCAGATACATGCAACTTATCCCCGATATCGCTGCCACTAATGCGGCAAAGAAAATAATTAAAGTACAAACCTGAAAATAGACATCCTTCTTATAAGCAAAGACATACAACCCCGTTGGTAAATAAGTGAAGTGTTCCATCGCTTCCGAAACAGTAAAGATGGCATTTTTCGCGTTATATTCATCCCCAACAACTGGCTTGCCACCTTTGAATAAAGAGAACATCAGGTTCTCGCTATCCATTGCCAGCGACTTTGAGAGTAACGAAAATCGTTCCAGCCCAAGCAAAAATATCAGACTGCGGTTGTGAGTAACCGGATAGAGATAATAGACGAAGGTTTTACCGTCAAAAGAGATAAACCCCGTATTTTTGACATGCCGATACTTAACAACCTGCATAATATCTGCACAATAATTTTTTTCATACTCCTTAACCTGAATACACTCGTCGCTGGAAATCAGATAAGGACCAACATCATACAAATAAGAAGGTGAAACCGAGTCAGCGTAAGCTGTGCGCAAGCCAACCAACAGTTGTTCTTCAGTCGGATTAAGCGTGTTAATGAGATCAATTGACACACTGCGCCGATATTCGGCAATATTTGCCACCGCAAAAGCAGTATCAATAACGGACTGTTTCAGGCCATACACCCGTTCTTTTACCATCTGGGTATAGATCCCGCAGGCAACTGCTGAAATCATGATAAAAATCAGCAGACTGACTGTAAGTACGAATTTATTGATTCTGGACATACCTAAACTACTCTTTTACTAACTTTCCACTTTTGTCCCAGGCAGAGAATGGCAACGGCTTCTGATATAGATACCCCTGGGCCTGAATACACCCTAATTTGATTAATTCACGCGCAACCTCTTCGCTCTCAACACCTTCTGCAATTACCGGGATCCGGTTATAGCGGGCCAGGTCGAAGATAATGCGTACAATTTTTCCCGCAGTGCCGAAAATATCGCCGGTAAATTGCGAGTCTACTTTTATGCTGTCAGGATTAATTTCATAAAAACGCTTCAGGTTTGACAAACCTGTACCAAAGTCATCAATCGATATCCGTACTCCTTGTTGACGCAGTTGTTCAATATTGAGATAAAAATGTTCATTAATACGTTCAATCACTGTTTCAGTGATCTCAATACAGATGCTATTCGCTTTCAGCTCATGTTCTTCCATAATAGCTGTAAAACGCGCATGAAAGTGTGGCTCGTTTAACTGCCATGGCGAAACATTAATATGCAGTAAGAAACCTTCCTGCAGTTCCGCACGCTGGCTAAAATGTCTGAATTCCCCCATCGCCGTTTTAATAATTTGATAACCCAGTTCATTGATAAAACCGATATCTTCAGCGATAGCAATAAACTTCAGCGGCGAGATTATCCCCCGCTCTGCTGAAACCCAGCGGCACAGCGCCTCAGCTCCCAGAATGTCGCGGGTATTAATATCAACAATCGGTTGATAGACCAAAAATAGCTCGCCTTTTTCCATTGCATTACGGATATTGCGCGCAATCCAGATATTTTCTTCAATTTCTCTGAGTTTCTCATCATCACAGAAAATAAATTCAGAGAACATATGATCGCGGATACTGGAAATCGCCAGTTTTAGTTTTTCTGCGTAGCTCCAGGCATTTTCGCCTTTCAGAGGTTCACAAATGGCAGATTTATGTATACGCAGATTGCGGTAGCCAAAGCTACTGTCGAAATCGTTTATCATCGCGATCTTATGGGTAAAAATCTCTACATTTTCCCGACACAATAATAAATAGAGATCGGCATTGAATGTCACAATATCGCAACATTGCGCGTATTTTTCGGCAATTTGCTGACACAGTTTCCTGACGATTTTGTTGCGTTCCTCAACGCCAAACACCGCTTCGACGGCTTCCAGTCCGCACAGTTTGATGATCCCAACGGCCAGATACTGATTATTGTTTGACTCAATAATCGCCATATTTTTGATAAACCCGCTTTCCTGATCGTAGGAGATCAGCGAGAGCAATTTATTTGAACGCTCAACTTCTGCATCTTTCATTTCCGCGATCGAATTTTTGATGCTGATAATCTCTTTTGCATCGCCTTCACGAATTTTCAGTGCCTGCATTTGATCCGCAGAGTCGGGTAAAAATTCCAGCGTATTGACCAGCGTTGTCATTTCGGAAAATTGTCGACGGAACACACGGGTAGTCATTAAGTAAACCACCAGCAATACGATAATAATGAAAGCAAATGGTAAATAAAAGAGTTTGTCTGATGCGTTAAATAAATCCCCCGTAGGATAATAAAAATAGATATCGAACAATGGATTATTAGGAACTGCCGATTTCCTTGCGATATATTCTATATCAACAGAATCAATAATATTATAACTATCTTCGCTATTATAAATAATCAATTTTTCGCGAGCGAGTTGATTCTTGGCAATGATTTCATGACCTTGTTTCAGAAACAGGACTTCATCCGTTGCGCTGATTTGATCAAGGTATTCGTTCAGATATCGCCAATTTAAATCGACGTGAATTTTATCAACAGCCAGCAAATCACGATCTTTGCCGTTAATTCGTAGCGTAAAAGAAATACATTTTTTACCCGGGCGATCAAAGCAATTGTATGCCGGATTCCAGCTACTGTCAGAGCCATCCGAGGATACAGACCACGGACGTTGCGACGGGTTAAAATCGGAAAAAATAACGCGCCCCGCCTCATCGATAAGCGGCCCATTAACCTTTTCCTGATGATAAACAACGATTTTATCGTTCGCCCGCCGCGAAAAGAGATAATATTTATTATTATCCAGCACCAGTCCCACTGAATCTAAAAATGGCATCATTTCCATTTTCAGAATAACAGCACGTTTAATCTCCTCACTGTTTTTCAACAAATAGAGTGAGTCTTTTAACGTCAGGGCCGAACGTTCAATATCTTTAAAGAAATAGCCAACGTTTTTTTGAATAAGTTCAAAGCGGCTATCGGCACGTTTTACCGCACGTTCCGATACCAACTGATAGTTAATGATGAAAAAAAGACCAATAAATGACAGCGCAGCCAATAAAAATAAAATTATCAGCCTTATCTTTATCTTTTCGTATAAACTCAGCATGTTAATACATTTAACAAAATAACTGCCAGTACGCTGTGCCGCTGCATAAATAGTTCCCCACAGCGACTTTTTAACTAAATGACCAGATTCTACAAAATCAGCAAAAAGTTACAACACTTGCTTCAGGCAATAATTTCCTGCGAGGTGATAACCCTTTCAAGCAATATTCAACCGTGATTATCCTTTAATTTTGGGATCCAGCGCATCGCGTAAACCATCGCCCAGCAAGTTGAAAGCCAGCACGGTCAGAAAAATGGCCAGTGCCGGAAAAACCGCCACATGCGGCGCGATAACCATATCCGCTCTCGCTTCATTGAGCATCGCCCCCCACTCTGGCGTCGGCGGCTGCGCGCCAAGGCCGAGAAACGACAGGCTGGCGGCGGAAATAATCGAGGTGCCAATACGCATGGTGAAGAACACGACGATAGAAGAGACTGTCCCCGGTAAGATGTGACGCAACAAAATAGTCACATCGCTGGCACCAATACTGCGTGCTGATTCAATAAAGGTTTGCTGTTTCAACACTAGTGTGTTGCCGCGCACCAATCGGGCAAACGCCGGAATGGAAAAGATAGCGACGGCGATAATCACGTTAGCAATGCCACTTCCCAACACCGCGACAACAGCGATAGCCAGCAAAATACCGGGAAACGCAAACAGCACATCGCAAATGCGCATGATCAGTCGATCCCACCAGCCTTCATAATATCCTGCCAGCAAGCCCAGCAACGTCCCAATCGCCGCACCAATAAACACCGCAAATACGCCAGCCGCCAGCGAGATTTGCGCCCCCACCAGGACACGGCTGAAAATGTCGCGCCCCAGTGAATCGACGCCAAACCAGTGCTGCAAAGAGGGGCCGTTATTCAGGTTGTCATAGTCAAAATAATTTTCGGCGTCATAAGGAGCGATCCAGCGCGCCAAAACAGCCACTATAATCAATAAGATAACGAACAATGCGGCGCTCATCGCCATATGCTGACGACGAAAACGCCGCCAGAACTCATGCCACGGTGTACGTACCAGGTCAGGTTTTACCAGTGGCATAGCGTTTAACACCGCCTGACGTCGCCAGTTAAATAATCGCATCCTTACTTGTACCTGATAGCCGGGTTAATGGCAGCGTAAAGCACATCCACCACTAAGTTGATAAGAATAAATTCCAGCGAGAAAAGCAGAATTTCTGCCTGAATCACCGGGTAATCACGCATTTCTACCGAATCGACCAGTAAACGTCCAAGTCCGGGCCAGTTAAAGACTTTCTCCACGACAATGGAGCCGCCGAGCAAGAAGCCAAACTGTAAGCCCATCATGGTAACCACCGGGATCATCGCATTACGTAACCCATGTTTGAGGATGACCCAGGTTTCGCTCACCCCTTTCGCCCTCGCGGTACGCATATAATCTTCACTTAAGACATCGACAAATGAAGCACGGGTAAAACGCGCCATCACCGCCGCCACCGCTGCGCCAAGTGTCAGGGAGGGTAAAATGTAGTGCTGCCAACTGTCTGCACCAACAGTCGGCAGCCACCCCAACTCAACGGAGAACACCTGAATCAAAAGCATCCCCAGAGCAAATGCCGGGAAGGAAATCCCCGATACCGCGATGGTCATGCTCAATCGATCCGGCCAACGGTTACGCCAGACGGCGGCCACAATCCCCGCCGCCATACCAAATATCACCGCCCAAACCATACTGGTAATAGTCAGCCACAATGTAGGCATGAAGCGGCTGGCAATCTCATCGGCAACCGGACGACGCGACACCATCGACAGACCAAAATCCCCCTGTACGGCGTTGCTGATGTAGTGCCAGAACTGGTAATACAGCGACTGATCCAGCCCCAGTTGCTGGCGCACCAGTTCGATAACCTGAGCATCGGCTTCGGGGCCGGCAATCAATCGCGCCGGATCGCCGGGCAGCATATGGACAAATAAAAACACCAGCACCGAGACGATAAACAGCGTTGGGATCAATCCCAGTAAGCGTTTGATAACGTAATTAAGCATTCCACTCCCTGCGTTGCTTATTGCAAATCCGCGTCTTCAAAGCTAAAGCCTGTATCTGGCATGATCCAAAAACCGGTCAGGTTTTTACTGTGTGCCGACACCAGTTTTTCTACCACCAGCGGGATCCACGGCGATTCTTGCCAGATGATATCCTGCGCCGCCTTATACAAGCGTGCCTTTTCCGCCGGATCGTTGGTTTTCAGTGCCTGAGCAAGGTCTTCATCCACCTGCTTATTGCTGTAAAACGCGGTATTAAACAGCGTCGGTGGCCAGTTCTGCGAAGCAAACAGCGGCGAAAGCGCCCAGTCAGCTTCGCCGGTCGATGCCGACCACCCCGTGTAGAACATCCGCACATTGCTCTCTTTCTGCCCTTTTCCTTCCACTTCCACCGCCCGTTGTCCGGCATCCATCGCCGTCACCTGGGCTTTAATCCCTACCTGCGCTAACTGCTGCTGGGTAAATTGCAGCACTTTCTGCGCGGTGCTGTGGTTATGTGATGACCACAGCGTGGTACTGAAACCGTTGGGATACCCCGCCTCTTTCAGTAACTCACGTGCTTTAGCCGGATTGTAAGGCCACGGTTGATAACTTTGCGCGTAGGCAATACTCGGAGGTACAACACCGGTAGCTGGCGTTGCATATCCTGCAAATGCCACCTTAACCAGCGCCTGACGGTTGATGGCGTAATTCAGCGCCTCACGCACTTTCGGATTATCGAACGGCTTTTGCGTCACGTTCATGCTGATATAACGCTGCATAATCGACGGACTGGCCATCAGCTCGATATTTTTGTTCTTCTCCAGTAACGCGGCTTGTTCATAAGGAATAGGGAAAGCAAACTGCGCTTCACCGGTTTGCAACATTGCCGCCCGGGTGTTGTTGTCCGCCACCGGACGCCAGGTAATGCTGTCCAGTTTGGGCAGACCGGGCTGCCAGTAACCCGCAAATTTCTTCACTTTCACAAAATCGGTCTGATTCCAGGTATCCAGCGCATACGGCCCGGTTCCGACCGGATGAAAGCCGATCTCTTTACCATATTTTTCCAGTGCCGCAGGTGAAATCATTGCTGTCGCCGGATGAGCGAGAATATTAATAAACGCGGAAAACGGCTGTTTGAGCGTAATCTTCACCGTTGTCGGATCGACCGCTTCAGTTTTGGCAATATTTTTGTACAAGTTATAGCGTTTAAGATGATTCGCCGGATCGCTGGCTCGATCCAGATTCGCTTTTACCGCCGCAGCGTTGAAGTCAGTGCCGTCCTGGAACTTAATCCCTTCGCGCAATTTCACGGTGTAAGTGAGGCCGTCATCAGAGACGGTATAACTCTCTGCCAGCACATTTTTCAGCTTCATCTCTTTATCCAGACCGAACAGCCCCTGATAAAACGATTTCGCCACAGCCTGCGATAACGTGTCATTCGCGTCATACGGATCGAGCGTGGTGAAGTTCGACCCCACCGCCACAACCACATCTTTGGCAGCGAATGCACAAGATGCCATCAACGCTGTGGCAATGCCCAGCGCCACTAACCCACTACGGTGTACAGCTCTTGCCATTTTATTCTCCGCCTGAATGTTATCTACGCATGAATGCGTATTCTGATTGTGGTTGTGCGACGTAATGCCCCGGTCCGACGCATTGTAACGAGACGGTGGCAACCTCTTCGCCACGCAGATGAATATTGCTGGGAAGATCGTCCGACAACAGTACGCGCCGTGGTCGCAGTCGGGACGGTTCCGCCACCGGAACTGCCGCCAGTAATTTACGCGTATAAGGGTGCTGCGGATTTTCAAATATCGCGCGCCGTGGGCCAATCTCAACGATTTGCCCGAGATACATCACCGCCACGCGATGACTGATCCGCTCCACGACTGCCATATCGTGGGAGATAAATAGATACGCGATACCGAAATCACGCTGAAGATCAAGCAACAGGTTGATAATTTGCCCGCGAATAGAAACATCCAGCGCCGACACGGCTTCATCGGCAATAATCACTTTCGGATTCAGCGCCAACGCACGGGCAATGCAGATGCGCTGACGCTGACCACCAGAAAACTCATGCGGGTAACGCCATGCGTGTTCAGGTAACAGGCCAACGCGCTCCAGCAACCACGCAACGCGTGCAGCAGCTTCTTTACCTTGCAATAAACCGTGTACGCGCAGCGGTTCGATAATCGAATCACCGATGGTCTGGCGAGGATCCAGCGAGGCGTAAGGATCCTGAAAAATAAACTGGATATTGCGGCGCAACGACTGAAGTTTACCGGGCGAGAGAGTATCGATTCGCTGACCGTTAAAGATAATTTCGCCGCTCTGCGATTCGACCAGACGCAACAGCGCCCGTCCGGTAGTGGATTTACCGCTGCCAGACTCGCCCACCAGCGACAGCGTTTCACCAGGCCTGAGATCAAAACTGACTTTCTCAACGGCGTGCACTTCTCGCGTTACGCGATTCAACAACCCGCTACGCAAAGGGAAACGGGTAACCAGATTACGCACCTGTAAAACAGGTTCGCCATCCACCACCGTTTTCTGTTCGACAGGACTTTCCTGTTTAGCCGGATGTTCAAGTGATATCAGCGGAAAACGACGGGGATAATCTTGCCCTTTCATCGCGCCGAGCTGCGGAACAGCAGCCAGCAGTGCACGGGTATAGGGGTGCTGCGGCGCATGAAATATCTGTTCGACGCTGCCCGTTTCAACCGCCTCGCCCTGATACATCACCAGCACCCGATCGGCAATCTCTGCCACCACGCCCATATCGTGAGTGATAAAGATGACGCCCATCGACATCTCTTTTTGCAATACTTTGATTAATTGCAGGATCTGCGCCTGGATGGTGACATCCAGCGCGGTGGTCGGCTCATCGGCAATCAGCACCGCCGGGCGACATGACAGTGCCATTGCGATCATGACCCGCTGGCGCATCCCTCCGGAGAGTTGATGGGGATAACGTGAAAGAATGGTTTGAGCTTCCGGAATGCGAACCTGATCCAGCATCCGCTTCGCCTCCACCATCGCTTCTTCACGACTGGCGTTTTGATGCAAACGGATAGACTCAGCAATCTGCTCACCCACAGTAAATACCGGGTTTAGCGACGTCATCGGCTCCTGGAAAATCATCGCTATATCTGCGCCGCGTATATGCTGCATTTGCCCGGAGCTCTGCGTACTAAGCTCAATCACCTCATGGCTGCGCCGCCGCAACAGCATTTTATCGCACTTTACCAAACCGCCCGCCTGTTCCAGCAGACGCATCAACGCCAGTGCTGTAACTGACTTGCCGGAACCGGATTCGCCAACAATCGCCAGCGTCTCGCCGCGTTGCAGACTAAAAGAGAGGCCGCGAACCGCAGCCATTTTCTGCAGGTCTTGTATAAAGGCAATATTGAGGTTCTCAACCGCCAGCACATCACCGGCATCAAGCTCATCACTGTGTGGCAACGGTGTCCCCTTTTTCACGGTAGATACCGGTGGTTGGCGTATCGCCTGCATAGCCCCAGGCGCGATACATTCCTTCGGTGTTAAACGGTAACGCGACGTTACCTTCATGATCGATAGCGATTAAACCACCACTGCCATCAAGCGCAGGGAGTTTTTCCATCACTACCCGCTCGCAGGCTTCCGCGAGACTTAAACCGCCGTAATCCATTAACGCAGCGATGTCATATGCCGCCAGCGTACGAATGAAGACTTCGCCCGTACCGGTACAAGAAACCGCCACGCTGGCGTTATTGGCGTAGCACCCGGCACCGACAAGCGGGCTGTCACCGACCCGACCGGGTAATTTGTTAGTCATTCCCCCCGTGGACGTGGCTGCCGCCAGGTTGCCGTATTGATCCAACGCCACAGCGCCCACAGTGCCCATTTTCTGTTTTTCATCCAGCGGTGCGTCGCTATGGTCGAGGATCATTTCCCCTTCCTCACGCGCCGCCATCAGTTGTTCATAACGCAAAGGCGTAGAAAAAATCTCCGGCAAGACGCGTTCCATGTCATGAGCAAAAGCAAAATTTTCCGCTCCTTCGCCAATCATCATCACATGCGGGCTTTGCTCCATCACCAGACGGGCAGCAAGAATCGGATTGCGCAGATGACTGACGCCCGCGACCGCACCGGCTTTCAGGGTGTTACCATCCATCACACAGGCATCCAGCTCATGAGTTTCATCACGGGTGAAGACAGCACCAATACCGGCGTTAAATAGTGGGCACTCTTCCAGCAAGCGCACAGCTTCTGTTACCACATCCAGCGCACTTTCGCCCGCTTCAAGCATTTTCTGCCCGGTTTCAACAATGGCAGACAGCGCCTCAATGTAGCGTAATTCCTGTTGCAGACTCATCTGCGCGCGGCTAATTGCGCCTGCGCCACCGTGAATTGCAATGACTGCTTTGCCCATAGTTTTCGTCCATTAAAGGGTGGCTCGCCACTTTTGCTATAAATATCAGAATTTTTATGAATTACTCATTCAATTTTTGAATATAGAAAGATGTATATGGCATGTAAAGGCAGGAACCCACGCTACGCCCGAGGTGGCATACAGTCCGGGGCGTTTTTCTGACATAATAAGCAAATTCGATTTTGCCTCCGCAGGAGTGTTTTCATGGAATTTACCACCGGTTTGATGCCGCTCGACACCGCGCTTAATGAGATGCTTTCTCGCGTTACCCCTCTGACTCCCCAGGAAACGCTGCCACTGGTACAGTGTTTTGGTCGCATTCTGGCAAGCGATGTCACTTCGCCGCTGGATGTCCCTGGGTTTGATAACTCCGCAATGGACGGCTACGCGGTTCGTTTAGCCGATGTCGCTTCCGGTCAACCACTGCCCGTCGCCGGTAAGTCGTTTGCGGGTCAGCCGTATCATGGCGAGTGGCCTGCTGGCACCTGTATTCGTATTATGACCGGCGCGCCGGTGCCGGAAGGCTGTGAAGCTGTGGTAATGCAGGAACAGACTGAACAAACGGACAATGGCGTACGTTTTACCGCTGAAGTAAGTCGCGGGCAAAATATTCGTCGACGCGGTGAGGATATCTCCGCGGGAGCAGTTGTTTTCCCGACAGGTACTCGCCTGACTACTGCCGAACTGCCCGTGATTGCTTCGTTGGGGATTGCCGAAGTTCCGGTGATTCGCAAAGTGCGTGTGGCGCTATTTTCCACGGGTGATGAGTTACAGTTACCCGGTCAGCCGCTGGGTGATGGTCAAATCTACGATACCAACCGTCTCGCCGTGCACCTGATGCTGGAACAGTTAGGTTGCGAGGTAATTAACTTAGGGATTATCCGTGACGACCCGAACGCATTACGTGCGGCATTTATTGAAGCTGACAGTCAGGCGGATGTGGTGATCAGTTCCGGCGGCGTTTCGGTTGGTGAAGCGGATTACACCAAAAACATTCTCGAAGAGCTGGGCGAAATCGCATTCTGGAAACTGGCGATTAAACCAGGCAAACCGTTTGCGTTCGGCAAACTCTCTAATAGCTGGTTCTGTGGCCTGCCGGGCAACCCGGTTTCTGCGACGCTGACTTTCTATCAACTGGTACAACCGTTACTGGCAAAATTAAGCGGCAACACCGCCAGCGGCCTGCCAGCGCGTCAGCGCGTACGCACAGTATCTCGACTGAAGAAATCCCCCGGACGTCTTGATTTCCAGCGTGGCGTGCTACAACGCAACGCCAACGGCGAACTGGAAGTGTCGACCACCGGACATCAGGGTTCGCATATTTTTAGTTCTTTTAGTCTCGGTAACTGTTTTATCGTGCTGGAACGCGATCGCGGAAATGTAGAAGCGGGCGAATGGGTAGAAGTCGAGCCATTTAACGCGTTGTTCGGGGGCTTGTAATGGCGGAACTCAGCGATCAGGAGATGCTGCGCTATAACCGGCAAATCATCCTGCGTGGTTTTGATTTTGACGGTCAGGAAGCGCTGAAAGATTCTCGCGTGTTGGTCGTTGGCCTGGGCGGGCTGGGGTGTGCAGCATCGCAATATCTGGCAAGTGCGGGCATCGGCAACCTGACGTTGCTCGACTTTGACACCGTTTCGCTCTCGAATCTGCAACGTCAGACACTACACAGTGATGCCACGGTCGGGCAACCGAAGGTTGAATCCGCCCGTGAGGCACTGGCGCGAATCAATCCTCACATCGCAATTACACCGGTGAATGCGCTGCTTGACGACGCTGAACTTGCTGCGTTGATTGCCAAACACAATCTGGTGCTCGACTGTACAGATAATGTCACGGTGCGTAATCAACTTAACGCGGGCTGTTTTGCCGCAAAGGTGCCGCTGGTTTCTGGCGCGGCGATTCGTATGGAAGGTCAAATCACCGTCTTTACCTGGCAGGATGGTGAACCGTGCTACCGTTGCCTGAGTCGTCTGTTTGGCGAAAACGCGTTAACCTGCGTGGAAGCAGGCGTAATGGCTCCGTTGATCGGCGTAATTGGTTCGTTGCAGGCAATGGAAGCGATCAAACTGCTGGCAGGTTATGGCAAACCTGCCAATGGGAAAATCGTGATGTACGATGCGATGACCTGTCAGTTTCGCGAAATGAAGCTGATGCGCAATCCTGGATGTGAGGTGTGCGGACAGTAATTGTCGCCTGTAGTCCTGATAAGACGCGGCAGGCATCGCATGGGCATTTGCTCCAGACGCCAGATGCGGCGCGAACGCCTTATCTGGCCTACGGTTCGGGCGCAGATTTCCAGGCCTGATAAGACGCGGCAGGCGTCGGTGCACTCCGCCACGTCATAATCAATTTTTGAGGATGGTGAACGTCCTGTTAAATCGACGTCCGGCCAAACGCCCCCTGCCAGTCCTGCTCAAACTTCGCCACGGCGGCATCGACCGCCGGATAGCTAATCATCTGCTGCGCAACATCCAGCGGCAGCGTGATTGACTCACATCCTGCCAGTAAGCAGTCCAGCGCCTGACGCGGGGTTTTGAAACTCGCCGCCAGCACTTTCGCCTGTGGTGCATGCATTTTCAGCAACTGATGCAAATCGGTCACAGTCTGAATACCACTTCCGCCCTGGGCATCAATACGGTTCACGTAAGGCGCAACATATTCCGCACCCGCCAGCGCTGACAGCAGACCTTGCGCCGCGCCATACACCGCCGTGCCCAACGTTGGGATCCCTTCCGCCTTTAACATCTTGATGGCTGCCAGCCCCTCGGCGGTCACCGGTACTTTAACCACGATATCCGCAATAATAGAACGCAGTTTGCGTGCATCGTTCAACATGCCTTCAGCGGTGGTAGCCATTACCTGGGCAAACAAACGCCCCTGCCCCCCCATCGCTTCGTGAAGTTCCGGAAGCACAACCTCCAGCGGCTTTTTGCCTGCAGCGATAATGCTTGGGTTAGTGGTCACACCCGCCAGCGGGAAAACACGCGCCAGCGCCTTCACTGCAGCAACGTCTGAAGTATCCAGATACAGTTCCATAGCCATCCTCAAATGTACTTTTGTATGAAATCAGACTATCACGAAAAAACCCTCTGAACAGTTGATGCACATCAATTTAACTTTCATTCGAAAGTTATTTAATGTTTGAACGAAACAGAGGGGCATCTATGATCTTCAATATTCAACGCTACTCGACCCACGACGGTCCCGGTATCCGCACCGTAGTTTTTCTTAAAGGCTGCTCATTGGGCTGCCGCTGGTGTCAGAACCCGGAAAGCCGCGCCCGCACGCAGGATCTGCTGTATGACGCACGTCTGTGCCTGGAAGGCTGCGAGCTGTGCGCTAAGGCGGCCCCGGAAGTGATTGAGCGAGCGCTGAATGGTTTACTTATCCATCGTGAAAAGTTAACGCCTGAGCATCTGAGCGCGCTGACCGACTGCTGCCCAACTCAGGCACTGACCGTATGCGGTGAAACAAAAAACGTTGAGGAGATCATGGCGACCGTCCTGCGCGACAAACCGTTTTACGATCGCAGCGGCGGCGGTTTAACGCTTTCTGGCGGGGAGCCGTTTATGCAGCCGGAAATGGCGGCGGCGTTACTGCAAGCCAGCCACGAAGCCGGTATTCATACCGCAGTGGAAACCTGTCTGCATGTGCCGTGGAAATATATCGCGCCTTCCCTGCCTTATATCGATCTGTTTCTTGCCGATTTAAAACACGTTGCCGACGCACCGTTTAAACAATGGACCGACGGTAACGCCGCCAGAGTGTTGGATAACCTGAAAAAACTTGCGGCGGCAGGGAAAAAAATCATCATCCGCGTACCGCTGATTCAGGGCTTTAATGCCGATGAAACCGCAGTGAAAGCCATTACCGATTTTGCCGCCGATGAACTACAGGTTGGTGAAATTCATTTCCTGCCCTACCACACGCTGGGCATCAACAAATATCACTTACTTAATCTGCCCTATGACGCCCCGGAAAAACCGCTTGATGCGCCAGAACTGCTCGACTTTGCCCAGCAGTATGCCTGCCAGAAAGGGTTAACCGCGACCTTACGAGGATAACAATCATGACAACACTGAAACTGGATACGCTCAGCGACCGCATTAAAGCGCACAAAAATGCGCTGGTACATATTGTGAAACCACCGGTTTGTACCGAGCGCGCACAGCACTATACCGAGATGTATCAACAACATCTCGATAAGCCAATCCCGGTTCGTCGCGCGCTGGCGCTGGCGCATCACCTGGCTAATCGCACCATCTGGATCAAACACGATGAGTTGATCATCGGCAACCAGGCAAGCGAAGTCCGCGCCGCGCCGATCTTCCCGGAATATACCGTGTCGTGGATCGAAAAAGAGATTGATGATCTGGCGGATCGTCCCGGCGCTGGTTTTGCGGTGAGCGAAGAGAACAAACGTGTTCTACATGAAGTCTGCCCGTGGTGGCGCGGTCAAACCGTACAGGATCGCTGCTATGGCATGTTTACCGATGAGCAAAAAGGCCTGCTGGCAACCGGCATCATTAAAGCGGAAGGCAATATGACCTCCGGCGATGCGCACCTAGCGGTCAATTTCCCGCTGCTGCTGGAAAAAGGGCTTGATGGTCTGCGCGAAAAAGTGGCGGAGCGCCGCTCGCGTATTAACCTGACGGTACTGGAAGATTTGCACGGCGAGCAATTCCTGAAAGCCATTGATATCGTGCTGGTGGCAGTCAGTGAACACATTGAACGTTTCGCCGCCCTGGCGCGTGAAATGGCAGCCACCGAAACCCGCGAAAGCCGTCGCGATGAACTGCTGGCAATGGCCGAAAACTGCGATCTCATCGCCCACCAGCCACCGCAGACTTTCTGGCAAGCGCTGCAATTATGCTATTTCATCCAGTTGATTTTGCAGATCGAATCCAACGGTCACTCGGTATCGTTTGGTCGTATGGATCAGTATCTCTATCCGTACTATCGTCGCGACGTTGAACTCAACCAGACGCTGGATCGTGAACACGCCATTGAGATGCTGCATAGCTGCTGGCTGAAGTTGCTGGAAGTGAACAAAATCCGCTCCGGTTCGCACTCCAAAGCCTCTGCCGGTAGCCCGCTGTATCAGAACGTCACCATCGGTGGGCAAAACCTGGTTGATGGTCAGCCGATGGATGCAGTGAATCCGCTCTCCTACGCAATCCTCGAATCCTGTGGTCGCCTGCGTTCAACTCAGCCTAACCTCAGCGTGCGTTACCACGCGGGAATGAGTAACGATTTCCTCGATGCCTGCGTGCAAGTGATCCGCTGTGGCTTCGGGATGCCGGCATTTAACAACGATGAAATCGTGATCCCGGAATTTATTAAACTCGGTATTGAACCGAAGGACGCTTACGATTACGCGGCAATTGGCTGTATCGAAACTGCCGTCGGCGGCAAATGGGGCTATCGCTGCACCGGCATGAGCTTTATCAACTTCGCCCGCGTAATGCTGGCGGCGCTGGAAGGTGGTCGTGATGCCACCAGCGGCAAAGTGTTCCTGCCACAAGAAAAAGCGTTGTCAGCGGGTAACTTCAACAACTTCGATGAAGTCATGGACGCGTGGGATACACAAATCCGTTACTACACGCGCAAATCGATCGAAATCGAATATGTCGTCGACACCATGCTGGAAGAGAACGTACACGATATTCTCTGCTCGGCGCTGGTGGATGACTGCATTGAGCGAGCGAAAAGTATTAAGCAAGGCGGCGCGAAATATGACTGGGTTTCTGGCTTACAGGTCGGTATTGCCAACCTGGGTAACAGCCTGGCCGCTGTGAAAAAACTGGTGTTTGAACAAGGCGCGATTGGTCAGCAACAGCTTGCTGCCGCGCTGGCGGATGACTTTGAAGGGCTGACTCACGAGCAACTGCGTCAGCGTCTGATTAATGGCGCGCCGAAGTACGGCAACGACGATGATACCGTCGATACACTGCTGGCTCGCGCTTATCAGACCTATATCGATGAACTGAAGCAGTACCATAATCCGCGCTACGGTCGTGGCCCGGTTGGCGGTAACTATTACGCAGGTACGTCGTCTATCTCCGCGAACGTACCGTTTGGTGCACAGACGATGGCGACACCGGATGGGCGTAAAGCACATACGCCTCTGGCGGAAGGTGCAAGCCCGGCCTCCGGCACCGACCACCTCGGCCCAACGGCGGTGATTGGTTCGGTAGGTAAACTGCCTACGGCGTCGATTCTCGGTGGTGTACTGCTCAACCAGAAACTGAATCCGGCGACACTGGAGAACGAGTCCGACAAGCAGAAGCTGATGGTTCTGCTGCGTACCTTCTTCGAAGTGCATAAAGGCTGGCATATTCAGTACAACATCGTTTCCCGCGAAACACTGCTGGAAGCAAAAAAACATCCTGATCAGTATCGCGATCTGGTGGTACGTGTAGCTGGCTATTCCGCCTTCTTCACCGCGCTCTCTCCTGACGCTCAGGACGATATCATCGCCCGTACCGAACATATGCTGTAGTCCTCTCCGCCCGGTAGCCGTCGTTACCGGGCTAAATCATTCACATAATCAATTCTCCCTTACTTTCATTCGAAATATAATTTGTGCTCCACGTCACATTGTTATTACACTGTTACGGTTTCATTTTTGAGCCAGGAGCACACATATGAGCGTAAAAGTTATCGTCACAGACATGGACGGTACTTTTCTTAACGATGCCAAAACGTACAATCGGGCACGTTTTATGGCGCAATATCAGGAGCTGAAAAAGCGCGGCATCGAGTTCGTTGTCGCCAGCGGTAACCAGTATTACCAGCTCATTTCCTTCTTTCCTGAGCTAAAGAATGAGATCTCTTTTGTCGCGGAAAATGGCGCGCTGGTCTACGAACATGGCAAGCAGTTGTTCCACGGCGAACTGACCCCGCATGAATCTCGAATTGTCATTGGTGAACTGCTGAAAGATAAACAGCTCAATTTTGTTGCCTGCGGTCTGCAAAGTGCATACATCAGTGAAAATGCCCCTGAATCATTCGTTGCATTGATGGCAAAACACTACCATCGCCTGAAACCGGTAAAAGATTATCAGGATATTGATGATGTTCTGTTCAAGTTTTCACTTAACCTGCCGGATGAGCAGATCCCGCTGGTAGTTGACAAACTGCACGTTGCGCTCGACGGCATAATGAAACCCGTTACCAGCGGCTTTGGGTTTATCGACCTGATTATTCCCGGCCTGCATAAAGCGAACGGCATTTCACGGTTACTGAAACGCTGGGATCTGTCGCCGCAAAATGTGGTGGCAATTGGCGACAGCGGTAACGACGCAGAGATGCTGAAAATGGCGCGTTATTCTTTTGCGATGGGCAATGCAGCGGAAAACATTAAACACATCGCCCGTTACACTACCGATGATAATAATCATGACGGCGCGCTGAATGTGATTCAGGCGGTGCTGGATAACACAGATCCTTTCAATAAGTAATCTTCCCCTGGCCGGAGCGCCCCCTCCGGCCTCTCTCTTTTTTCTCGCTTTGTGCAGTGACTCAAGATTTTTATCTTGCGTTAACTTATTTTTAACTTAAAGTATCAATCGCAATCATTTTTACTTTCGAATGAAAGATGCGAGGTTGATATGACTTTTACCTGTGAGACACTGCCAACAGATACGAAAGCGGCTATCCGTAAGATGAAAGCGGAGCTGCGACAGCAGATCGGTGATGTGCAACATGTCTTCGATAAACTCTCAGCAAAAATCGAAGCGCGTGTAGCAGAAATAGATGCCCTGAAAGCACAAGGATTGCCAGTTTGGCCGGAGATCTCTTATAGGGATATTGCAGCCGGTACAGTAAACAATGTCACTCGCAATGAAATTAAGCGCCGCGGTTGTGCGGTAATAAAAGGCCATTTCCCTCGTGAGCAGGCGCTGGCGTGGGATCGCGCAATGCTCAACTACCTTGATGCCAATCACTTTGATGATGTGTATAGAGGTCCTGGCGACAGTTTTTTCGGTTCGCTGGAGGCTTCTCGCCCCGAAATCTATCCCATTTACTGGTCACAGGCGCAGATGCAAGCGCGGCAGAGCGACAATATGTCTGCGGTTCAATCTTTCCTTAACCGCCTGTGGAAATCTGAAAGCAACGGCAAACAATGGTTTGATCCCGATGTCAGCGTGATTTATCCGGACAGAATTCGCCGTCGCCCACCGGGCACGACGTCCAAAGGTCTGGGCGCACACACCGATTCTGGTGCTCTGGAACGCTGGCTATTACCCGCTTATCAGCGCGTTTTTGCCAATGTTTTCAACGGTAATTTTGATGATTATGATCCGTGGGATGCTGCGCATCGTACCGATGTAGAAGAATACACCGTAGATAACACCACCAAATGTTCGGTGTTCCGCACGTTTCAGGGCTGGACGGCGCTCTCCGATATGTTGCCTGGCCAGGGATTATTACATGTGGTGCCAATCCCGGAAGCGATGGCATACGTTTTACTGCGTCCGTTACTGGATGACGTACCGGACGACGAGCTGTGCGGTGTCGCGCCTGGTAAGGTTCTGCCAATTTCAGAGAAATGGCACCCATTGTTGATAAAAGCACTCACGTCAATTCCGGCAATAACAGCGGGGGATTCCGTCTGGTGGCACTGCGATGTGATTCACTCCGTCGCGCCGGTAGACAATCAACAAGGCTGGGGGAACGTGATGTATATTCCCGCCGCGCCGATGTGCGAGAAAAACCGGGCTTATGCGCACAAGGTCAGAAAGGCACTGGAAAAAGGCGTCTCGCCGGGTGACTTCCCACGTGAAGATTATGAAGCAAACTGGGAAGGCCGCTTTACGCTGGAGGATCTGAACGTTCACGGTAAACGCGCGCTGGGCATGGACGTGTGAAAGTTGATAGATTAGTGGAAGTGAGGTTAAGGAAGTCGGTTCGATGTTACTCAGAGAGCTGACAACGTGCGCTTTGTTAATGCCGGATGCGACCTACAAAATCTTGCAGATTCAATATATTGCAGGGACTGCGTAGGCCTGATAAGCGTAGCGCATCAGGCAATCTTGCGTTTATCCTCAGCCGCCGTCACCCCGACTGTATCGGGGTGACGGGCAATAACTTACTCGATCCCTCTGCTACGCAGATAATCTTCGTAGTTGCCGCTAAAGTCGATCACGCGTTCCGGAGTGATTTCCAGAATACGGGTCGCCAGGGAGCTTACGAACTCACGGTCGTGAGAAACAAAGATCAGCGTGCCCTGATACAGTTCCAGTGCCATGTTCAGCGACTCGATGGATTCCATATCCAGGTGGTTGGTCGGTTCGTCCATGATCAGAATATTCGGTTTCTGCATCATTAACTTACCAAACAACATACGGCCTTTTTCACCACCGGAAAGTACTTTAGCAGGCTTTTTGATGTCGTCCTGGCTGAACAACAAACGACCGAGAATGCTGCGTACCGCCTGCTCGTCATCGCCTTCCTGTTTCCACTGGCTCATCCATTCAAACACGGTCAGATCATTATCGAACTCATATTCATGATCCTGTGCGTAGTAACCAATGCGCGCATTTTCTGACCATTTTACAGTACCATTGTCCGGTTCCAGATCCCCTACCAGCGTTTTCAGCAGGGTCGATTTACCGACGCCATTGGTGCCGAGTACTGCCAGCTTTTCACCCACTTCCAGCAGCAGGTTGATATTTTTAAACAGCGGACCGTTATCAAACCCTTTAGTCAGGCCTTCTACTTCCAGCGCATTACGGAACAGCTTCTTATCCTGCTCAAAACGAATGAACGGGTTCTGACGGCTGGAGGCTTTCACCTCTTCCAGTTTGATTTTATCAATCTGACGCGCACGTGAAGTCGCCTGACGAGATTTCGACGCGTTGGCGCTAAAGCGGCTTACAAAGGACTGCAACTCGGCAATCTGCGCTTTCTTCTTGGCGTTATCAGCCAGCAGGCGTTCGCGTGCCTGGGTCGCCGCCGTCATGTACTCATCGTAGTTACCCGGATAAACGCGCAGCTCACCGTAATCCAAATCCGCCATGTGCGTACAGACCATATTGAGGAAGTGACGGTCGTGCGAAATGATGATCATGGTGCTGTCACGCTCGTTCAGCACCTGCTCCAGCCAACGAATGGTATCGATGTCCAGGTTGTTGGTTGGTTCGTCGAGCAGGAGAATATCAGGATCGGCAAACAGCGCCTGCGCCAGCAACACACGCAGTTTCCAGCCTGGAGCCACTTCGCTCATTGGACCGTAGTGTTGCTCCACTGGAATACCCACGCCAAGCAGCAGCTCACCGGCGCGTGCTTCCGCAGAGTAACCGTCCATTTCGCCGTATTTCACTTCCAGATCGGCAACTTTGTAGCCATCTTCTTCGCTCATTTCCGGCAAAGCATAGATGCGGTCGCGCTCCTGTTTCACTTCCCACAACTCTTTATGCCCCATGATCACCGTATCCAGCACGGTGAACTCTTCAAAGGCAAATTGATCCTGGCGCAGTTTACCAATGCGCTCGTTGGGATCGAGGGAAACGTTGCCCAGCGTCGGCTCTAAGTCGCCGCCGAGGATCTTCATAAAGGTGGATTTACCACTACCGTTCGCGCCAATCAGGCCGTAACGGTTGCCGCCGCCAAATTTGACGGAAATGTTTTCAAACAACGGCTTACTGCCGAACTGCATGGTGACGTTACTGGAAACTAACACAGGCGTATCCTGAAAAGAGATATGACAAACCGCGTATTATGCCATAAGTCTGAAAGAAGATCCCGCTCGCCGCTTAAGGTCTACACTCTTCCCAAAGGCAAAAAATGTGATTTCGTACACATCTGATTTCACTGTTAGCAGGAATGAACATATAATGCGCTTCCAATACTCTAATATTCTCAACCTAATGGCCTGCCAGGCACGAAATCTCGCTTAACATGAATATGAAATTGAAAACGTTATTCGCAGCGGCCTTCGCTGTTGTCGGCTTTTGCAGTACCGCGTCAGCGGTAACTTATCCTCTGCCAACCGACGGGAGTCGCCTGGTTGGTCAGAATCAGGTGATCACCATTCCAGAAGGCAATACCCAGCCGCTGGAGTATTTTGCGGCCGAGTATCAGATGGGGCTTTCCAATATGATGGAAGCGAACCCTGGTGTGGATACCTTCCTGCCGAAAGGCGGCACCGTCTTGAACATTCCGCAGCAACTGATCCTGCCAGATACGGTTCATGAAGGTATTGTAATTAACAGCGCAGAGATGCGTCTGTATTACTATCCGAAAGGGACTAACACCGTTATCGTGCTGCCGATCGGGATTGGTCAGTTAGGTAAAGACACGCCTATCAACTGGACCACCAAAGTAGAACGTAAGAAAGCCGGCCCGACCTGGACACCGACCGCCAAAATGCATGCGGAATACCGTGCAGCAGGCGAACCGCTTCCGGCTGTTGTTCCGGCTGGTCCGGATAACCCAATGGGGCTGTACGCTCTGTACATCGGTCGCCTGTACGCTATCCACGGCACCAACGCCAACTTTGGTATCGGCCTGCGTGTAAGCCACGGTTGTGTGCGTCTGCGTAACGAAGATATCAAATTCCTGTTCGAGAAAGTGCCTGTTGGTACGCGCGTACAGTTTATTGATGAACCAGTGAAAGCGACCACCGAGCCAGACGGCAGCCGTTATATTGAAGTCCATAACCCGCTGTCTACGACCGAAGCTCAGTTTGAAGGTCAGGAAATTGTACCAATTACCCTGACGAAGAGCGTACAGACCGTGACCGGTCAGCCAGATGTTGATCAGGCGGTTCTGGACCAGGCTATTCAAAACCGTTCCGGGATGCCAGTTCGTCTGAATTAATCTTCAAAACTTAAGCAAAAGGCGGACTGATAATCCGCCTTTTTTATTTTCCAGCGCTTATCCAACCGGGAGCATAACTAACAAAACGTATCCTACCAGCGCCGCCCACAACAGCATTGGTATCGAATAGAGATGGAAACGCCACCAGATACGACGATCGTTCGCCATACGCAGTGCAATCAAATTTGCCAGCGATCCCGGTAACAAACCAAAACCCCCGACATTTACCGCCCAGGCCAGTAACAACGACGGCGGCACATAGTTCAGCAGCAAAATTGTGCCCGGCACATTACTGATCACCTGCGATAAACCAATTGCCGTTAGCCATAATCCGGGTTCGGATAAATGACTCACGTGACTCAACACGCCCTGTAAAGCTGGAAGTTGGGTCAGCAAATGGACGTCGATAAACATCGCCATAAACACCAGCAGCAGCGTCCAGTCCACACTCAACACCACGCGACGTGCCAGCAGCGCAAATCCCGCTGCTACAATCACCAGCCCCCATAGCTCTTGTTTCAACTCAAGCGCCGTAAGAAAAACGATATACAGTCCCAGACAACTCCACACCAGTCGCGGCTTCCACTCCGGCGTTTGCGTACCAGTATGATACTGCAACGCCCTTCCAGGGAAACAACACCAGCACAGCAGCAATAGTGTCAGCAT
Organism: Escherichia sp. KTE159; assembly: GCF_000408805.1. Lineage (NCBI taxonomy): Bacteria > Pseudomonadati > Pseudomonadota > Gammaproteobacteria > Enterobacterales > Enterobacteriaceae > Escherichia > Escherichia sp. KTE159. The sequence continues at coordinate 653,646 of NZ_KE137292.1, read as the reverse complement.
CATCACGCCAGCCAGCGGTGCCATTTGTGCAATAAAACCGGCGAACGAAAGGCCAGAGCGTCCCCAGATAAGAATATTTTGCGGGTTGCCTATCGGCGTCAGCAGCGATCCGGCATTCACCGCCAGCGCCTCGAATATAATCAACCGATTAACCGGGATCTCACACAGTCTCTTTAGCGTAATGGTCAGCGGAACAACAATGAACAGCGCAACATCGTTGGTCAGAAACGTAGAAAGTAGCGCCGCCGCCAGCACCATAAACATTGCCAGTCGACGTTCAGTGGCAAAACGGCGCACCATTTTACGCCCCAGCACATCAAAATAACCGCTTAACTCCACACCTTTGGTCAGCAGCATCAGGCCACTTAAGGTGATGATGGTGTGCCAGTCGATAGCGCCAGGCCAGGACTTTGGTGCGAAAGGAACGAAAAAACTTAATCCGATGCCAACAAGAATTAATAACTGAAAAAAGCGATCGCCTTGTAGTGTGCGTAAAAAAGGCAGGCTCATTTGGCACCGTGTTTCTGGGTAAACAAACGAAAGGCGTCCAGCGTCTCTTCACTGACATGGTGTTCCATACCTTCCGCGTCACGACGGGCGATTTCCGGGCTGACGCCCAACACCAGCAAGAAATTTTCGACAATCTGATGCCGCTCACGGCTTTCCTGCGCCAGCTTTTCCCCTTCCGCAGTCAAAAACACGCCTCGCCAGGGGATCATTTCAATTAGCCCCATTGTTGCCAGCCGCTTGAGCATTTTAGCCACCGTCGGTTGAGAGACGCCCAGACGGGCGGCCATATCAACCTGACGTGCTTCTCCCACTTCTCTAATCAAATCAGAAATCAGCTCAACGTAATCGTCGATAAGCTCGCGACGATGTGCCTCTCTGACCTGGCGAAACCCTTCAACGTGCTCTTCCACGTTCACTAACTGCGTCACTTTTTTTACTGTTGGCGTACCTGCGCGACGACTCATTGTGCTTCCTCATTATGGTGACACATATATAGCGCTCTCATTTCGTGCGCACATTGTAAACCAGAGTTGTGAAGGCACAAAAATTTAACGTTTTAGCAATAGCTATATAATATAGCCTGTGCTATATCTGTATGTAATGCAATCATCCCTCATGGATCGACGGGATTAGCAAGTCAGGAGGTCTTATGAATGAGTTCAAGAGGTGTATACGCGTGTTTAGTTACTCCCCCTTTAAAGTGCGGTTAATGCTGCTCTCGATGTTGTGCGATATGGTCAACAACAAACCGCAGCAAGATAAACCCTCCAATAAATAGCGGCGTCGCGGTACGCCGCTTCACTCCAGTTTTTAGCAGAAACATTGTTTTGGCTTGAAAAACCCCACTTTTTGTCGGATTTGCTATTCTCTTCGCAAAAGATTTTTTCGTCAGTAGTTGACCTGAGCGGCGGCTCGCTCTATCTTCTTGCAGCCCTGCGTATATTGCGGCTCGCGGATGCGGACCACTCCACTCTCTTCTCGCACTCTTGCAGGTATTGACCCTTGACGCCAGGGTGAGCACATGGCGTTTGTTACGATAGTGGCATATGAATTTAACCCTCAAAGAATCGCTTGTTACCCGTAGCCGGGTATTTAGCCCGTGGACTGCGTTCTACTTTTTACAGTCGCTATTAATTAATCTCGGCTTAGGCTATCCCTTCAGTTTGCTCTACACCGCCGCGTTTACGGCTATTTTGCTTTTGCTATGGCGGACATTGCCTCGCGTGCAAAAAGTCCTGATCGGCGTCAGTTCGTTAGTGGCAGCTTGTTATTTCCCCTTTGCTCAGGCCTACGGCGCGCCTAACTTCAATACATTGCTGGCATTGCACTCCACAAATATGGAAGAGTCGACTGAAATCCTGACGATTTTTCCGTGGTACAGCTATCTGGTCGGCTTATTTATTTTTGCGCTCGGCGTGATTGCTGTCCGGCGAAAAAAAGAGAGTGAAAAAGCGCGCTGGAATAAATTCGACAGCCTGTGCCTGGTATTCAGCGTGGCGACATTTTTTGTCGCTCCGGTTCAAAACCTGGCCTGGGGCGGCGTATTTAAACTGAAAGATACTGGCTATCCGGTATTTCGTTTTGCTAAGGATGTCATCGTTAACAATAACGAGGTAATTGAAGAGCAAGAACGGATGGCGAAACTTTCCGGGATGAAAGACACCTGGACGATTACGGCAGTTAAGCCTAAATACCACACTTATGTGGTGGTGATCGGTGAAAGTGCGCGGCGCGACGCGCTTGGTGCCTTTGGCGGCCACTGGAACAACACCCCGTTTGCCAGCAGCGTTAACGGCCTGATTTTTGCTGATTACATTGCCGCCAGTGGTTCCACGCAAAAATCGCTCGGCTTAACGCTTAACCGCGTGGTCGATGGCAAGCCACAGTTTCAGGATAACTTTGTCACCCTTGCCAACCGCGCGGGTTTTCAGACATGGTGGTTTTCCAATCAGGGACAAATTGGTGAATACGATACCGCCATCGCCAGCATCGCCAAACGTGCGGATGAAGTGTACTTCCTGAAAGAAGGGAATTTTGAAGCCGATAAGAACACCAAAGACGAAGCGTTGCTGCAAATGACCGCTCAGGTGTTGGCGGAAGAACACTCGCAACCGCAACTGATTGTTTTACATCTGATGGGCTCACATCCGCAGGCCTGCGACCGGACACAAGGCAAATACGAAACCTTCGTACAATCGAAAGAAACGTCATGCTATCTCTACACCATGACGCAAACGGACGACTTACTGCGCAAACTTTATGACCAGTTACGCAACAGCGGTAACAGTTTCTCTATGGTTTACTTTTCTGACCACGGTCTGGCCTTTAAGGAACGCGGTAAAGAAGTCCAGTATCTGGCTCACGACGATAAATATCAGCAAAATTTCCAGGTGCCTTTTATGGTCATTTCAAGCGACGATAAAGCGCATCGGGTAATTAAAGCACGCCGTTCAGCCAATGACTTCTTAGGCTTTTTCTCACAGTGGACGGGGATAAAAGCGAAGGAAATTAACATCAAATACCCGTTTATTTCTGAAAAGAAAGCCGGGCCGATATACATCACAAACTTCCAGTTACAGAAGGTGGATTACAACCATCTCGGAACCGATATATTCGATCCCAAATCTTGAGACAAAAAAAATCCGCCCCGAGAGGCGGATTTTTTATATCACCGAAGTGATTAGAAGCGGTAACCAACACCGGCAATCCAGGTGCCTACGTCAACGTTACGAATACGGCTCTGCTCGTAAGAGAAGTCCAGAGCAACGTTTTCGATTGGGTTGAACTGCAGACCCGCACCGTAGGAGAAGCCGTAGTCGCTGGTGTCGTGTTTGAAGGTCGGGTAGTTAGTATCCTGGAATTTACCGTAACCAACACCGACTACACCATAGATGCTCGCCCAGTCATTGATACGGTATGCCGGACCTGCGGTGATGCCGTAGTACTGGGTTTTGTTGTAATCGCCTGCACTGTTAGTACGACTTTTTTCAGTGTAAGTGAAAGAACCGATCACACCCAGCGGGCTGTTGTCTTCTTCATAGCGGTATTTCAGGTTGAAACCGCCCATTTTGTTCATTTTGCCCTGAGCGTCGCTCTGAGCATAACCACCAGTAACGGTAGAAGTAGCAGCTACGGAAGTACCTGCGGTGAAAGCCAGAACTGCGGCCAGTGCTGAAAGACATGCAATTTTTTTCATAACCACCTCAAATGTGATTCAAATAAGTCCTAAGCTTTAAATATATCAAAAATTAATGGGAAACTCTTCGCGATTTGTGATGTCTAACGGGCCATTTCATGTAACAGAACGTTTCCACATGCCGCTATCCATCTAAATTTAAATCATTTTTTCAGTGAATTGCGTAAGTATTACGCATATTTTCACTCTCACTCATCCAGATTATTCCTAATCATCAGACTAATGAGTCAATCAATCCTGGCGCATTTTAGTCAAAACGGGGAAAAATTTTTCAACAAATGCTCAACCAGCCTGCGGTATATCCAGTACACTCCACGCTTTACCTTACTATACAAACTTATGGGAGAAATGATGCCAGGGTCATTACGTAAAATGCCGGTGTGGTTACCGATATTAATATTGCTCGTTGCCATGGCATCTATTCAGGGTGGAGCCTCATTAGCAAAATCTCTTTTTCCACTGGTTGGCGCGCCCGGGGTTACTGCACTGCGTCTTGCTCTGGGGACACTGATTCTTATCGCTTTCTTTAAGCCGTGGCGGCTGCGTTTTGCCAAAGAACAACGGTTGCCACTGTTGTTTTACGGTGTATCGCTGGGTGGAATGAACTATCTTTTTTATCTTTCTATTCAGACCGTACCACTAGGAATTGCGGTTGCGCTGGAGTTCACCGGACCACTGGCGGTGGCGCTGTTCTCCTCGCGTCGTCCGGTAGATTTCGTTTGGGTTTTGCTGGCAGTGCTCGGTCTGTGGTTCCTGCTGCCGCTGGGGCAAGATGTTTCCCATGTCGATTTAACCGGCTGTGCGCTGGCTCTCGGTGCCGGTGCTTGTTGGGCTATCTACATATTAAGTGGGCAACGTGCGGGTGCTGAACACGGCCCTGCAACGGTGGCAGTTGGCTCGCTGATTGCAGCGTTAATTTTCGTGCCAATTGGCGCGTTACAGGCAGGAGAGGCTCTCTGGCACTGGGCAGTGGTTCCATTGGGTTTGGCTGTCGCAATCCTCTCGACCGCTCTGCCCTACTCGCTGGAGATGATTGCCCTCACCCGTTTGCCGACGCGAACATTTGGCACTCTGATGAGCATGGAACCGGCGCTGGCCGCCATTTCCGGGATGATTTTCCTCGGTGAGATGCTGACGCCGATACAGCTTCTGGCACTCGGCGCTATCATTGCCGCTTCAATGGGCTCCACGCTGACAGCACGCAAAGAGAACAAAATAGAAGAATTAGATATTACTTAAATTTACAATTCTGCATGGTTATGCATAACCATGCAGAATATTCCGCTTTTTTTCACCTGCTACGGCCTTATATATCCAGTTATACAAAAGCATATTTATTCCGAAAGCTTCTGATGAACAAATAAATAAGAATCGTTCTTATCATTACATATAACTTACTGAATTTATATCAGATTTTATTTTTCACGTTTATTACCGCTATTAGTGCGATAGGAACAGCCACAATAGCGAAATACATAGCCGGTGCTATACTTAATCCCGTTAATTGCTGGGACATAACATCAAGAGGATATGAAATTATGAGTACCGCTAAATTAGTTAAATCAAAAGCGACCAATCTGCTTTATACCCGCAACGATGTCTCTGACAGCGAGAAGAAAGCAACAGTAGAGTTGCTGAATCGTCAGGTTATCCAGTTTATTGATCTTTCTTTGATTACTAAACAAGCGCACTGGAATATGCGCGGCGCTAACTTCATTGCCGTACATGAAATGCTGGATGGCTTCCGTACAGCCCTGATTGATCACCTGGATACCATGGCGGAACGTGCGGTACAACTGGGCGGCGTTGCCCTTGGCACCACTCAAGTTATCAATAGCAAAACACCGCTGAAAAGCTACCCGCTGGACATCCACAACGTTCAGGATCACCTGAAAGAACTGGCAGACCGTTACGCGATTGTCGCCAATGACGTACGTAAAGCAATCGGGGAAGCAAAAGATGATGACACTGCGGATATTCTGACCGCCGCTTCCCGCGACCTGGATAAATTCCTGTGGTTTATCGAATCTAACATCGAATAAATCCATCGCTGATGGTTCAAAACTTTAGTACGCAATGAAACGGCTTCCTGACAGGAGGCCGTTTTGCTTTGCTGCCCTTCTTAATGCACTTTTTTAGTGCATTCATCTACCGTTCCCGGCTGAATAAGTAAATTTTTTGTATCCACAACATCACACAATCGTTACATAAAGATTGTTTTTTCATCAGGATTTACGCTAAATGATCATTGTGCTGACTGCACAATTTTAGCGCACCACTTTGGTGCCCCAGAATGGTGCAATCTGGGGGCGTTGCCCCATAGATCGTGCAGTAAGATTTCGTCGCATCTCGAAAAATCAACGGGTTGCAAAACTGGCACGATTTTTTCATATATATGAATGTCACGCAGGGGATCGTCCCGTGGATAGAAAAAAGGAAATGCTATGAAGTCTGTATTAAAAGTTTCACTGGCTGCACTGACCCTGGCTTTTGCGGTTTCTTCTCATGCCGCGGATAAAAAATTAGTTGTCGCGACAGATACCGCTTTCGTTCCGTTTGAATTTAAACAGGGCGACAAATACGTGGGCTTTGATGTCGATCTGTGGGCGGCAATTGCTAAAGAACTGAAGTTGGATTACGAACTGAAACCGATGGATTTCAGCGGCATTATTCCGGCATTACAAACCAAAAACATCGATCTGGCACTGGCGGGCATCACTATTACCGACGAGCGTAAAAAAGCGATCGATTTCTCTGACGGCTACTACAAAAGCGGCCTGTTGGTGATGGTAAAAGCCAACAATAACGATGTGAAAAGCGTGAAAGATCTCGACGGTAAAGTCGTTGCAGTGAAGAGCGGCACGGGTTCCGTTGATTACGCAAAAACTAACATCAAAACCAAAGATCTACGTCAGTTCCCGAATATCGATAACGCCTATATGGAACTGGGCACCAACCGCGCAGACGCTGTTTTGCACGATACACCAAACATTCTGTACTTCATCAAAACCGCCGGTAACGGCCAGTTCAAAGCGGTAGGTGACTCCCTGGAAGCTCAGCAATACGGTATTGCGTTCCCGAAAGGTAGCGACGAACTGCGTGACAAGGTCAACGGCGCGTTGAAAACCCTGCGCGAGAACGGAACTTACAACGAAATCTACAAAAAATGGTTCGGTACTGAGCCGAAATAATTATTGCCTTTAATTTATGGCCCGGTGGCCTTTTGCATACCGGGCCTGCGTTTCGCCCAGCCAGTCTTCTGGCTCAGGGTATTTACACCACGGTAACAGGAACAACATATGCAGTTTGACTGGAGTGCCATCTGGCCGGCCATTCCGCTTCTGATCGAAGGCGCTAAAATGACTCTGTGGATTTCTGTCCTCGGTCTGGCTGGCGGCCTGGTGATCGGCCTGGCGGCTGGTTTTGCACGCACCTTCGGTGGTTGGATAGCCAACCACGTCGCGCTGGTCTTTATTGAAGTGATCCGCGGGACACCTATCGTCGTCCAGGTAATGTTTATCTACTTCGCCCTGCCGATGGCGTTTAACGACTTACGTATCGATCCGTTTACTGCGGCGGTGGTCACCATCATGATCAACTCCGGCGCGTACATCGCGGAAATTACCCGTGGAGCGGTATTGTCAATCCACAAAGGTTTTCGTGAAGCCGGGCTGGCGCTCGGTCTTTCACGCTGGGAAACCATTCGCTACGTGATTTTACCGCTGGCACTGCGCCGTATGCTGCCGCCACTGGGCAACCAGTGGATCATCAGCATTAAAGACACCTCGCTGTTTATTGTTATCGGCGTGGCGGAACTGACCCGTCAGGGACAAGAAATTATTGCCGGTAACTTCCGCGCCCTTGAGATCTGGAGCGCCGTAGCGGTGTTCTATCTGATTATTACCCTGGTGCTGAGCTTTGTTCTGCGTCGTCTGGAAAGAAGGATGAAAATCCTGTGATTGAATTTAAAAACGTCTCCAAGCACTTTGGGCCAACCCAGGTGCTGCACAATATCGATTTGAACATTAGCCAGGGCGAAGTGGTGGTGATTATCGGACCATCCGGTTCGGGTAAATCAACCCTGCTGCGCTGCATCAACAAACTGGAAGAAATCACCTCCGGCGATCTGATTGTCGATGGCCTGAAGGTTAACGATCCGAAAGTTGACGAGCGTCTGATTCGCCAGGAAGCAGGCATGGTGTTCCAGCAGTTTTACCTCTTCCCGCACCTGACTGCGCTTGAAAACGTAATGTTTGGCCCGCTGCGCGTGCGTGGTGCAAACAAAGAAGACGCAGAAAAACTGGCGCGTGAACTGCTGGCGAAAGTTGGCCTCGCGGAACGCGCGCATCACTACCCTTCCGAGCTTTCTGGTGGTCAGCAACAGCGTGTGGCGATTGCCCGTGCGCTGGCGGTGAAGCCGAAAATGATGTTGTTCGATGAACCGACATCGGCTCTTGATCCGGAACTGCGCCATGAAGTGCTGAAGGTCATGCAGGATCTGGCAGAGGAAGGTATGACGATGGTGATCGTAACCCACGAAATCGGTTTTGCCGAAAAAGTGGCTTCACGTCTTATCTTTATCGACAAAGGCCGGATTGCGGAAGATGGCAATCCACAGGTGTTGATCAAGAATCCGCCAAGCCAGCGTTTGCAGGAATTTTTACAGCACGTCTCTTAATAAGACCCATTGCCTGATGTGCTACGCTTATCAGTCCTACAGAATATATAGCAACTTATTGAAATTGCATAAATTTGTAGGAGCGTTCACGCCGCATTCGGCAAAAAAGCCCGCACGTTATCAGCAACCTGCTTAATATCCCTTCCTCCCTTTCACCCGAAAGGGAGGAACACCAGATTCCTCTCATTTAAAATTCCCCCTCCCCCAGCATCTATACTTATCTTTTTGCTCTATTTTCTCACTGGAGGAGTCATGCGGTGGATCCTGTTCATCCTCTTCTGCCTGCTGGGCGCACCTGCCCACGCGGTATCCATACCCGGCGTTACAACCACAACGACAACGGCCCCAACGACTGAACCGGCTCCGGAACCGGATATTGAACAAAAAAAAGCGGCCTATGGTGCACTGGCGGATGTGCTGGATAATGACACCTCGCGCAAAGAGCTGGTCGATCAGTTACGCACCGTCGCCGCCACGCCCCCCGCGGAACCCGTACCGAAGATCGTGCCGCCAACGCTGGTTGAAGAGCAAACCGTGCTACAAAAGGTGACCGAAGTCAGTCGCCATTATGGTGAAGCTCTCTCCTCACGCTTCGGGCAACTTTATCGCAATATTACTGGCTCCCCACATAAACCGTTTAATCCGCAAACCTTCAGCAACGCCCTTACCCATTTTTCCATGCTGGCCGTTTTAGTGTTTAGTTTTTACTGGCTGGTTCGCCTGTGCGCACTGCCGTTATATCGCAAAATGGGTCTGTGGGCGCGGCAGAAAAATCGTGAGCGCAGTAACTGGTTGCAGCTTCCGGCGATGATTATCGGTGCGTTTATTATCGACCTGCTGTTACTGGCACTGACATTATTTGTCGGTCAGGTTTTAAGCGACAACCTGAATGCGGGCAGCCGCACCATTGCTTTTCAACAGAGTCTGTTTCTCAATGCTTTCGCCCTGATTGAATTTTTCAAAGCTGTTTTACGCCTGATTTTCTGCCCGAACGTTGCTGAACTGCGTCCATTCTCTATTCAGGATGAGAGTGCCCGCTACTGGTGCCGCCGCCTTAGCTGGCTAAGCGGCCTGATTGGTTATGGCCTGATTGTGGCTGTACCGATTATCTCAAACCAGGTGAATGTGCAAATCGGGGCACTTGCGAACGTCATCATCATGCTGTGTATGACGGTGTGGGCGTTGTATCTGATATTCCGTAATAAAAAAGAGATTACCCAGCATTTGCTCAACTTCGCGGAACACTCACTGGCCTTTTTCAGTCTGTTTATTCGTGCTTTTGCGCTGGTGTGGCACTGGCTGGCAAGCGCCTATTTTATCGTGCTGTTTTTCTTCTCGTTATTTGACCCAGGAAACAGCCTGAAATTTATGATGGGCGCGACGGTGCGTAGCCTGGCGATTATTGGGATCGCGGCGTTTGTTTCCGGTATGTTTTCTCGCTGGCTGGCAAAAACCATTACCCTTTCGCCACACACTCAGCGTAACTATCCGGAACTGCAAAAACGGCTGAACGGCTGGCTGTCGGCGGCGCTGAAAACGGCACGTATTCTGACAGTGTGCGTAGCGGTGATGCTACTATTCAGCGCCTGGGGACTGTTCGATTTCTGGAACTGGCTGCAAAACGGCGCGGGGCAGAAAACGGTGGATATCCTGATCCGCATCGCTCTCATCCTTTTCTTCTCGGCAGTTGGCTGGACGGTACTCGCCAGTTTGATCGAAAATCGGCTGGCTTCGGATATTCATGGTCGCCCGCTGCCCAGCGCCCGCACGCGTACCCTGCTGACACTGTTTCGCAACGCGCTGGCGGTGGTAATCAGTACCATCACCATTATGATTGTGTTGTCGGAAATTGGCGTCAATATTGCACCGCTACTGGCAGGAGCCGGAGCGTTAGGGCTGGCGATTTCCTTCGGTTCGCAAACGCTGGTGAAAGATATTATTACCGGGGTGTTTATTCAGTTTGAAAACGGCATGAATACCGGAGATTTAGTCACCATCGGGCCGCTGACCGGCACGGTTGAACGCATGTCGATTCGATCCGTGGGCGTGCGCCAGGATACCGGGGCTTATCACATTATTCCGTGGTCCTCGATAACCACCTTTGCCAACTTTGTCCGCGGCATTGGCTCTGTGGTGGCGAATTACGATGTTGATCGTCATGAAGATGCCGATAAAGCCAATCAGGCGCTAAAAGATGCCGTGGCGGAAGTGATGGAAAATGAAGAAGTTCGCGGGCTGATTATCGGTGAACCTAACTTTGCCGGAATTGTTGGCTTAAGCAATACCGCGTTTACACTGCGTGTTTCGTTTACCACGCTGCCACTCAAACAGTGGACAGTACGTTTTGCCCTCGACAGCCAGGTAAAAAAACATTTCGACCAGGCGGGTGTTCGCGCACCGATACAGACTTATCAAGTGCTGCCTGCTCCGGGCGTTACCCCGGCAGAACCATTACTACCGGGAGAACCGACACTTTAACGCTGACGATTGGCAAAACGACGACGCTGTTCGTCGTTCATAAAGGTCCAGGCAATGAAGCGGCTCTGCTTTTGCCCCTGGGCCATCTCTTTTTTGACCACTTTTACCGCGCCAACATCCGTCAGAGCACGATACAACGGCGGTAAGTTTTCGCCACGAGAAACCAGCGAGGTGAACCACATTACCTGCTTCGCAAAGCCTTTACTCTCTTCAATCATCTTTTTGATGAAAGCCACTTCACCGCCTTCGCACCACAGCTCCTGCTGCTGACCGCCAAAGTTCAACGCATCGTCTCTGTTTAATCCGAGATTACGCCGTTTGCGCTCGCTACCAGCACGCGCTGCCGCGGCAGAGTCGTGGAACGGCGGGTTACACAAGGTTGCGTCATATTGCTCATTTTTATGGATAATGCCGTTAAAAATAGCACTATTCTCTTTTTGCCGACGCAGGCGGATGGCGCGGTTAAGCCCCGGATTGGCGCTGATGATCGCCTGCGCGCTGCTTAACGCCTGACTGTTAGTTTCAGTACCGGTAAAACGCCAGCCATATTCATGTACGCCAATCAGCGGATAAATACAGTTCGCGCCAACGCCGATATCCAGAATGCTGGCACTGGCCGGAATTGTTCCGGTCGCCTCAGCCAGTAAATCGGCAAGATGATGAATATAATCCGCCCGGCCAGGTACTGGCGGACACAGAAAACCGTCAGGAATATCCCAGTTCGCCACGGCATAAAAATGTGCCAGCAACGCCTTGTTGAGCGCCTTCACCGCCAGCGGATTGGCGAAGTCTACGCTTTGCTCACCGGCAGGGGTAAGCGTGAGAAATGGCTTCAGTTCAGGATTCACCTGACAGAGCGTGGCGAGATCGTAGCGGCTGTGATGACGGTTGCGCGGGTGCAACCCCGGTTTCTGGGCGGACATAGCATTCTCCTTTAAGCAGCGGCGTAAGATACCCGCATAACGCGGCAGGGTAAATATCTGGCTGCGTTTAACATGACTCAAAACCTTAACCTGACTGCATTTTTCAGCAATTCACCATAAAAATCAGCCCCCTGCATGTCATTGATTTGTCTGGTTTTGTAAAAATACATCATTCAAAAAACAAGCACATCTCTGTCAATTTTTTGCGTCATTCTCATCACGCAGGAGACCTACACTTATCAGGCACTACTCGTTGTATTTATGAGGATGTCATTATGAAAAAGTGCCTCGCACTACTGCTTGCCACCGTCCTGAGCGGAATCACCTTCACGGCTTATGCCGCGCAACCTCTGAGTAACCAGGACAGCGGTCAACTACGGCCAGCCGGAACCGTTTCGGCAACCGGTGCATCTAACCTAAGCGATCTGGAGGAAAAACTGGCAGAAAAAGCGCGCGAACAAGGCGCGAAAGGTTATGTCATTAATTCCGCAGGCGGAAATGATCAGATGTTCGGTACTGCAACCATCTACAAATAACCACACCAACGCAACTGCATTCGCCTCTGGATGCAGTTTTCGCCTGTTTTGTAAGCAAAAAACATCAAATATGAACACAATGTAAATAAATGTATTTATTTTTCACGCAATGGGTGATAGAAAATCGCGCCAGGTGATAATGCTTATCAAAATTATTATCACTTCAAGATTACTATTACGGGATTAACAGTGGCATCGCATCCGCAGAGACGCTTTCTCGTGACAGTGAAAATTTAAACATATAAGAAAAAGTCACCTGCCAAATGGAAAACAATCGCAATTTCCCTGCCAGACCCTTTCATTCGCTCACGTTCTTTGCCGGTCTTTGTATCGGCATCACGCCTGTGCCACAGGCTCTCGCCGCAGAAGGGCAACAAAACGCTGATGATACACTGGTTGTCGAGGCATCGACGCCTTCGCTTTATGCGCCACTTAAATCTGCCGATCCAAAATTCTCCCGCCCGGTCATCGATACCACCCGCACAATGACGGTGATTTCTGAACAGGTGATAAAAGATCAGGGCGCAACCAACCTTACTGACGCGCTAAAAAACGTACCTGGCGTGGGCGCATTTTTTGCCGGTGAGAATGGTAATTCCACTACCGGCGACGCCATTTATATGCGCGGTGCGGATACCTCTAACAGCATTTATATTGATGGCATCCGCGATATTGGTAGTGTCTCACGTGACACTTTCAATACCGAACAGGTGGAAGTCATTAAAGGCCCATCCGGCACCGATTACGGACGCAGCGCGCCGACGGGTTCGATCAATATGATCAGTAAACAGCCACGTAATGACTCTGGTATTGACGCCTCTGCCAGTATTGGTAGCGCCTGGTTCCGTCGCGGCACACTGGACGTCAATCAGGTGATTGGTGACACCAGCGCAGTGCGCCTGAATGTGATGGGCGAAAAAACGCACGATGCCGGGCGCGATAAGGTTAAAAATGAACGTTACGGCGTCGCCCCTTCCGTGGCATTAGGCCTCGGTACGTCGACGCGTTTGTATCTCAACTATTTACACGTTACCCAGCACAACACGCCGGACGGCGGCATTCCGACCATTGGTTTGCCGGGTTATTCCGCACCTTCTGCAGGAACGGCGGCACTGAACCATTCCGGTAAAGTGGATACGCATAACTTTTATGGTACGGACTCCGATTACGACGATTCGACCACCGATACCGCCACTATGCGTTTTGAACATGACATCAGCGATAACACCACCATTCGTAATACCACCCGCTGGTCGCGCGTGAAGCAGGATTATCTGATGACGGCGATTATGGGCGGAGCATCGAATATTACCCAGCCCACCAGCAATGTGGATAGCTGGACGTGGTCACGCACGGCGAATACTAAAGATGTGAGTAATAAAATCCTCACCAACCAGACTAACCTGACGTCGGCGTTCTATACCGGTTCAATCGCCCATGATGTCAGTACCGGCGTGGAATTTACCCGCGAAACGCAGACCAACTACGGCGTTAATCCGGTGACGTTACCGCCGGTGAACATTTACCATCCTGACAGCAGCATTCATCCTGGCAGTCTGACGCGCAACGGTGCCAATGCTAACGGCCAGACAGATACCTTCGCGATTTATGCCTTCGATACGCTGCAAATCACCCGTGATTTTGAGCTGAACGGCGGGATCCGTCTGGACAATTATCATACTGAATATGACAGTGCTACCGCCTGCGGCGGCAGTGGTCGCGGTGCCGTCACCTGCCCAACTGGCGCGGCAAACGGTTCTCCGGTCACCACCGTCGACACCGCCAGGTCGGGCAATCTGGTCAACTGGAAAGCCGGGGCGCTGTATCATCTGACGGAAAATGGCAATGTCTACGTCAACTATGCTGTTTCCCAACAACCGCCTGGCGGCAGCAACTTCGCTCTTGCACAGTCTGGCAGCGGTAACAGCGCCAACCGCACCGACTTTAAACCGCAAAAAGCGAAGACCAGCGAAATTGGCACCAAATGGCAAGTGCTGGATAAACGCCTGCTACTAACTGCCGCGCTGTTCCGTACCGATATCGAAAATGAAGTTGAGCAAAACGACGACGGGACTTACTCGCAGTACGGTAAAAAGCGCGTCGAAGGCTATGAGATTTCCGTGGCTGGAAATATCACTCCCGCATGGCAGGTGATTGGCGGATATACCCAGCAAAAAGCGACCATTAAAAATGGTGCGGACGTGGCTCAGGATGGTTCGTCATCACTGCCGTATACGCCAGAACACGCCTTTACCTTATGGAGCCAGTATCAGGCAACGGATGATATCTCCATTGGTGCAGGCGCACGCTATATCGGCAGTATGCATAAAGGTTCTGACGGCGCGGTGGGAACTCCGGCGTTTACTGAAGGTTATTGGGTTGCCGATGCCAAATTGGGCTATCGCGTCAATCGCAACCTCGATTTCCAGTTAAACGTCTACAACCTGTTTGATACCAATTACGTGGCCTCGATTAACAAGAGCGGCTACCGCTATCATCCGGGCGAGCCAAGAACCTTCCTGCTCACCGCCAATATGCATTTCTGATTCAGATATGGGGCGCAGGGCTTACTAAGATTGATGGCGAGAACAGGACTGCCTGATGCGCTGCGCTTATCAGGCCTACAAGGTTGTGCAACACGTTGAGTTCACATCATTTGGTAGGCCGGATAAGGCATTCACGCCGCATCCGGCATGAACAAAGCACCTGCTGTTAAAAATCGGTGTGGGGTGAAGCCCCACTTTTTGGAGAACTTGTATGATGTACCACATTCCCGGCGTGTTATCGCCACAGGACGTCGCACGTCTTCGTGAACAACTGGAACAAGCCGAATGGATTGATGGTCGTGTCACCACTGGCGCGCAGGGCGCACAAGTTAAGAGCAATCAGCAAGTGGACACCCGCAGCGCGTTATATGCCGCATTGCAAACTGAGGTGCTTAACGCGGTTAACCAGAACGCATTGTTCTTTGCCGCCGCTTTACCACGCACTATCTCCACGCCACTGTTTAATCGCTACCAGCACAATGAAACCTATGGTTTTCATGTGGATGGCGCAGTACGCAGTCATCCGCAAAACGGCTGGATGCGCACAGACCTTTCTGCGACGCTGTTTTTGAGCGATCCACAAAGCTATGAAGGCGGCGAACTGGTCGTCAATGACACCTTCGGGCAGCATCGGGTAAAACTCCCGGCAGGCGATCTGGTGTTGTATCCTTCGAGTAGCCTGCACAGCGTAACGCCCGTCACGCGCGGCGTGCGGATGGCCTCGTTTATGTGGATCCAGTCGATGATCCGCGATGATAAAAAGCGCGCCATGCTGTTCGATTTGGACAACAACATTCAGTCGCTGAAAAACCGCTTTGGTGAAGGTGAAGAAATCCTGTCGCTACTCAATCTTTATCACAATCTGCTGCGAGAATGGTCGGAGATATGACAATTGAACTGCCAGAGTTTGTCCCTATATTAGCTACACTTAATTGTACAAGCATTGATATGGGGAGGACGATATGGCATCCGGTTGGGCTAATGATGACGCCGTCAACGAACAGATCAACAGTACAATTGAAGATGCGGTTGCCCGCGCTCGGGGTGAAATCCCGCGTGGTGAAAGCCTGTATGAATGTGAAGAGTGCGGTGCTCCCATCCCGCAGGCCCGTCGGGAAGCCATTCCTGGCGTGCGCTTATGCATCCACTGCCAGCAGGAGAAAGATTTACAAAAACATTCTTATACAGGATATAATCGCAGAGGCTCGAAGGACAGCCAGTTACGTTAACTACAACTGGCATGGAGTACAGCAAGTATAATTTGCATTTTGCGTGGCATTCCGTGCCTTTAACGCAGCCGTAACTGACACGCGGTACAAAATTGAATCATAAGCACGACAAATAGATGAATTATCAGCATCTTAGATATCAATCAATTTATTTGAACAAGGCGGTCAATTCTCTTCGATTTTATCTCTCGTGAAAAAACGTGATACTCATCACATCGACGAAACAACGTCACTTAAACAAAATCACCTGCGAGAGATTAATTATGAAAACTATCAATACTGTTGTTGCTGCTATGGCTCTTTCAACTCTGTCATTTGGCGTGTTCGCGGCACAACCGGTAACGGCATCCCAGGCACAAAGCATGAATAAAATCGGCGTAGTTTCTGCCGATGGCGCATCCACCCTCGACGCGCTGGAAGCAAAACTGGCAGAAAAAGCTGCGGCGGCTGGTGCCAGTGGATACAGCATTACTTCTGCCACCAACAACAATAAATTAAGCGGAACTGCGGTTATCTATAAGTAATTCACAGGTCGGATAAGGTGTTTACGTCGCATCCGGCAACAAGTGCCTGATGCGACGCTACCGCGTCTTATCAGGCCTACAAAATCCGAACCGTTGACCGGCATCCGGCAAAAGAATTTCCCTGTCTGTTTACCGACAGACGCATGTGCTCTAACCCTCATTGATCCTATGTTACCCTTGTTTGCCCGTCCGTCACTGGACGGGCTTTTTTTCGCTGGCTGACTATTGGCAGAAAGTCTGCAACGTCGCTTCTGGTACACCAATTTGCCGCGCCGCGTCACAAATCGCCTGCCAGCTCCCGGCATCTAACGGGATCCCCAGCTCCTGCCGTTCACGGCGCATATTCACTTCCCATTCGCCTGGCAGCAAAATCGGCTTATCTTCATCATGCGGCGAAGCTTTCACCCACTCGACAAAGGCTTCGGTCTGCTCTGCACAATCTGGCGCGCCGAACAATTCCGGGTTAACGATGATGGTGGTCATACAGTTAAGAATGGTATCGGGGCTGGTTTGTAACGTTTCCTGATGGGTCGTTTTGCCGCCGGAAAGCGCACCACCAAGAATTTCGCACATCGCCGCCAGGGCATAACCTTTATGTTCGGCAAAGGTCAGCAGTGATCCCAACGGTGACTCCTGCATCACTGCCGGATTGGTCGTCGGCACGCCGTTAACATCAATCAGGCAGCCTGGCGGTACGGGCACACCTTTATGCCAGGCGACACGGGTTTTGCCAAATGCAATGGCGCTGGTGGCATAATCAAGCAACAGCGGGAAGTTATCCTTTCGTGGAAAGACCACGCAGAACGGATTGGTGCCGAAGCGACGATCGTGACCATGGAACGGTGCCACCATCGGAATCCCCACTACGCTCACAAAGTGAACAGAGACAAACCCCGCCGCTGCGCACTGTTCCGCCCAGTAACCGATACGCCCGATATGATGAGAGTTACGCAGTGCCACAGCAGCAATTCCGTGCTGACGCGCTTTTTCAATGCCAAGTGTCATGGCCTCGTACGCCGCCACCTGACCGAATGCACGATCGCCATCAAGCGTGACCACTGCCCCCGCATCTTTGACAATTTTAGCGTGATGGTTGATTTGCAAAGAACCCAGTCGCCAGGAATGCACATAGCTCGGGATCATGCCAACCCCATGTGAATCATGCCCTGCCAGATTTGCCGCAATTAAATGATCTGCTACTAGTTTTGCTTCCTGTTCCTCGCTACCCATCTGACGAAACACAGTCAGAATAAAGTTGTGCAGCGTCCGGGCATGAAAGCGATGACCACTTGCCATAGTTAACTCCTGTTTATGTTATATGCCTGTTGCTTTTTTATGCTGCGCGCCGCACGCGGGAAGGTCAATAAATATGCTGCAATTTCATGTTGCTGTGGAGTAAAGGCCGGATGACGCTCATCATCCGGCAGGGGGAGAAATTAAAATGATTGCTTAACGCGCGCCAGGCCATCGCTAACGGATGCCACTTCGCCCGCCGCCACCAGGCAGCAAGCCATCTGGATTTTTAGTGATTTGGGAATCGGTTCGCTGCCTGCCAGACAACGCTCAATCCACTTCGCAGTGGTTTCCGGGTCTTTTGCTTCTGGCAGTATCAGTAGCTCACTGCCTGCATCGTCCTGTTTTTCATACAGCACCCGCGTTCCTTCGCGATCAATCAGATTGATTTGCGGACAGCGTTGCGGATTTGCATACACTTCGCCTTCGGTGCCGTGCATTAACAGCGCCCTCCCACCGATGTCGTTAAAGAATTTCGCCACCCGCCCGACATATTCCGGATGCGAAACACTGGAAAGACGCAGCGCATCACCTTCAGCAAATGGCGTCGCCAGTTTCGCCAGCGTATGCGCACTGTTACGCACGCCCATTCGCCAGCGCATCGCCAGTTGTTTTTCCAGCGGCGGGCAAAACGCGCCTACAGGCATAAACACAGGTTGATGTTCGTCGAGCTTCGCCTGCGCCTGGCCGCCGTGCAGCGTTGGCGTAATCCCCATCAGTTCGAAAATGGTTTCGCTCAGCACGCGGGTCGGATCTTCGCTAACACCGTGAACCACTACTGGAAAACCGAGTTTGTGCAGCAGGATCGCCAGCAATGGCGTCAGGTTGGCCTGTTTCCGTGCACCGTTGTAACTGGGAATAACAACAGGCATCGGCTTGCCAACAGGGGGCGTCAACTTGATGGTGTGATTTTGCATGGCTTCGTAAAAGCCGAGCATCTCTGCTTCCCCTTCCCCTTTGATACGCAGCGCCATCAATACGCCGCCCAACTCAAGGTCAGGTACTTCACCGTTGAGCATATGGGCATACAGGCCGCGCGCCGTATCCTGGTCTAAATCGCGCGCATGGTTTTTGCCGCGCCCGATCTCTTTGATGATTTTGCGATAGTCCATTTATGACTCCTTACCTGACTCACATCATTAACGCCGCCGACGGCGTGGGGATTTTGCTTTTTCTTTCTTTTTAACTATACCTTCAGGGACTTCTGGTTGCTCAATCGGAAACACCGGTAAGGCATCAAGTAACCGCTTGCCGTAGTTTTTGGTTAACAAGCGTTTATCATAAATCACCACTTCACCCCAGCAACTGTGGCTTCGAATCAGACGCCCAACTTGCTGAATCAGGTTAAACGAGGCGCTCGGCAGGCTTTGTACCTCAAAGGGATAACGATTAAGACTTTTTAGCCATTCTCCTTCGGTGATCACCACCGGGCTGTCGATGGGGGGAAAGGCGATTTTATGAATATGCACCTGACTTAGCAGGTCACCTTTCAGATCAAGGCCTTCGGCAAAAGACTGTAAACCTACCAATACACTGCGCTCACCGTTAGCAACGCGTTTACGATGCAGTTCAACTAAGCGGTAGCGAGGCTGATCGCCCTGCACCAGCAACATCAGACGTAAATCCGTCACATAGTCGAGAAATCGCTGCATCGCCCGCCCGCTGGCAAACAACACCAACATGCCGAGATGTTTTTTGCTCTCTACCTGCTCACGGAAAAAGGCCGCCATTTCGGCAATATGCTGCTCTTCGTTGTCAATGGACGGTTCATAACGCATCTGCGGAATGACAATTTTGCCCTGTTCGCAGTGGTTGAAGGGGGAATCCAGCGCCACAAAGCGATCGCCCGCTTTCTCTTTCAACCCACTCATCTCCTGCAAACGCGAAAAACTGTTCAGCGAACGCAAGGTTGCAGAAGTGATAATAATGTGCGGAATACTGCGCCACAGCAGCCTTTCGAGTTGATCGCTGACGCGGATCCCCACACAGTGAAACCAGAGATGTAGCTGCCCGTCGCGTTCTTCCCGCGTCGCCCATTTGGTTACCGGCGCACCAGAAGATTGCGCCAGAGACGCCAGCCGCCAGAGTTTGCTCTGCGCCTCAAACATCCCCAGCGCGCGGTTCATCTGCAAAATCAGTCGATGCAAACGCACAATGTCATGGCTACCGGTTTTCTCACTTAAATCATTGAGGAATAACTCAGCCAGACCACGCAGCATCTCGGTCAGTTTTGCCAGCCGCTGGCAGATCTCCAGTACTTCATCCGGCAATTCGCCCATCGCAAAACGGTGCTCTGCCTCTTGCCCGGCAGGCATATAGAGATTGAGGATGTTGTTTAAAGAGGCGATAAGCTCATACAACTCTTCACAATGCGCATTCAACCGTTCAGGGATCGCCAGCGGTGGAATGGTCTTCGGGCGAAACTGCTCCATGCAGGTGGCGACCAGTTTTGTGAACAGATCCAGTTGTAGCCGATACCAGGGTGCAGTAATTTCCGCGCTCATTTCCAGCGCATCCCGCGCCACGTCCGGCAGGTGATGACCTTCATCCAGCACCAGCAGCAAATTTTTCGGTTCTGGCAATACCGCTTCGCTTTCCATCGCCGCCATCACCAGCGCATGGTTTGCCACTACCACTTCCGCTTCCTGAATTTCCCGGCGGGCAACAAAAAACGGACATTCGCGGTAGTAATAACAGTTACGGTTGAGGCAACTGGCTTTGTCGGTACTCAGACGACGCCAGAGATCGTCATCAATGGCGATATCAGTGTGATCGCGCAGGCCATCCCATTTATAAGTATCGAGATCGCCCTTCAGCTTTGCACAACGTTTTTGTTCTTCCTGATTGTTCGGTGTCAGTTCATCGTCGAGAAACGCGAGCAGATCCTGTTGTGTGGGTTCGGTACTGGCAAGCGCCGTCAGGTTACGCGGGCAAACGTAGCGCCCACGCCCGAAAGCGGCGGTGAATTTTAGATCGGGAATGATCTTTTTCAGCAGCGGCAAATCTTTGCTGTAGATCTGATCCTGCAACGCCACGTTAGCGGTACTCACCACCAGCGTTTTTTGCTCTTCGCGGGCAATGGCGATGCCGGGGAGCAAATAGGAGAGCGTTTTCCCAACGCCGGTGGGGGCTTCAATCGCCAGATGCCGCCCTTCTTCTCCGGCCAGTGTTTTGGCGACATCCGCAATCATCTGCCGCTGCGGCGCACGGGGAATAAAGTCGGGGATCTGTTCCTGAAGCGCCTTATACCAGGCGGCAATTTGCGCTTTAAGCGCGGCGGTTAATGCCATGAGAAAACCTGAAATACTGTATAAACAGCCAATATTGTGGCATTTTTCAGTTTTCAGGGGTAATGATTTTTCTGTTTCTGGAAAGTGGCTCGCAATAACCGCCAGGATAATACGGTCTAATTCCTGTTCGACAACAAAGGATTCAACACGTCATGCAAGACACCATCATAAATTTCTACAGCACCAGTGACGACTACGGGGATTTTTCTAACTTTGCCGCCTGGGCCATCAAGATTGACGGCAAAACCTGGCCCACCTCAGAACACTATTTTCAGGCACAAAAGTTCCTTGATGAAAAATACCACGAAGAGATCCGCCGGATTTCCTCACCCATGATCGCCGCGCGTATGGGGCGTGACCGTTCTAAGCCCCTGCGTAAAAACTGGGAGTCGATAAAAGAAGAGGTGATGCGCAAAGCGCTTCGCGCTAAATTCGAACAACACGCAGAACTGCGCGCGCTCCTGCTGGCAACCGCGTCAGCGAAACTGGTTGAGCATACGAAAAATGATGCTTACTGGGGAGATGGCGGTAATGGTCAGGGCAAGAATCGCCTGGGCTACCTTTTAATGGAGCTGCGCGAACAATTGGCTGCGGAGAAGTAACGCATCGGGTGGCTTGTGGGCGGTAAAACAGAGAAATCTTTTTGCCGCGCTTGCAAATTGCTGACTAGCGCTTGTAGTGATATGCCGGATGCGGCGCGAACGCCTTATCCGGCCTACAAGTTGTTAAAATTCAATATATTGTAGGAACCACGTAGGCCTGATAAGCGTAGCGCATCAGGCAGTTTTGCGTTTGTCATCAGTCTCAGATGCCGGGCATTACCCGGCATAAAAGATTACTGAGCTGCGGCAGGTTTACGCGGACGGCGGCGACGTTGTTGCTCGCCTGCCGGTTTGGCATCACCAAGACGACGAGACGGTTTTGCTGCAGGCTTCGCGTTACCAGCCTTCGCACCGCTTTCTGCGCGACGCGGTTGCTGTTGACTACGACCACCGCTCTGCCCACGACCGCCGCCGCTGCGTTGCTGGCGACCGTTCTGGATCGGTTCGGCTTTAATTGACGGATCCGGCTCATAGCCCGGAACAGCGATACGCGGGATCTCTTTTTTCAGCAGTTTTTCGATATCGCGCAACAGTTTGTGCTCATCAACACACACCAGCGATAACGCTTCGCCGGTGGCTGCGGCACGACCGGTACGCCCGATGCGGTGCACGTAATCTTCCGGTACGTTTGGCAGCTCATAGTTGACGACGTGTGGCAACTCTTCGATATCCAGGCCACGCGCGGCGATATCGGTCGCCACCAGCACACGAATATCACTCGATTTAAAATCGGCCAACGCACGAGTACGCGCACCTTGCGATTTATTACCGTGGATCGCCGCACTACGGATGCCATCTTTATTTAGCTGTTCTGCCAGATGGTTGGCACCATGTTTGGTACGTGTAAACACCAGCACCTGCTGCCAGTTACCTTTACCAATCATGTGCGACAGTAATTCCCGTTTGCGTTTCTTATCAACAAAATGAACGTGCTGGGTCACTTGCTCAGAGGCGGTATTACGGCGCGCCACTTCGATTTCCAGCGGGTTATGCAGCAGTTTTTCTGCCAGCGCTTTAATCTCGTCAGAGAAAGTCGCGGAGAACAGCAGGTTCTGGCGTTTCGCGGGCAGCTTTGTTAACACACGGCGAATATCGTGGATAAAGCCCATATCGAGCATACGGTCAGCTTCATCAAGGACGAGGATTTCTATCTGATCCAGTTTCACCGCATTCTGGTGTTCCAGGTCCAGCAGACGCCCGGGCGTTGCCACCAGCACATCAACACCGCCGCGCAGTTTCATCATCTGCGGGTTAATGCTGACGCCGCCAAACACCACCAGCGAACGAATGTTCAGGTATTTGCTGTAATCACGGACGTTTTCGCCAATCTGCGCCGCCAGTTCACGGGTCGGGGTGAGGATCAACGCACGAACCGGACGACGCCCTTTGGCGTGCGGCTCACGGGAAATCAGGTGTTGCAATAGCGGCAGCGTAAAGCCCGCTGTTTTACCCGTGCCGGTCTGGGCACTGGCCATCAGATCACGGCCTTCCAGTACTGCGGGGATCGCCTGCTGCTGAATAGGGGTGGGTTCACGGTAACCTTGCTCGGCAACGGCGCGCAGGATATCAGGGCTTAAACCCAAAGAATCGAAAGACATAACTACTCCGAACCGCCCCGACCGTTACCGGTGTAGTTTTCAGGGAGATACTGAAAAGGAAAATGACAAAAACCACAATGTCATGAGGGAGCGGAGTGTAGCAGTTTTTGTGACGCAGCGCATAAATTATCCCTGTGACTGGCGTTGCTAAAATTCTTAGCCATACTGGACAACGCTAAAAATGAGTCATAATCTTAATCAATCATTTGATTAAGAATGGGCTGTGCGATGAATAGTCCTGCCATGACAACCAAAGGTGAACAGGCCAAAAAACAGCTAATTGCTGCGGCACTGGCACAGTTTGGTGAGTATGGAATGAACGCCACCACCCGCGATATCGCCGCCCAGGCCGGGCAGAATATCGCAGCCATCACCTATTACTTCGGTTCGAAAGAAGATTTATACCTCGCCTGCGCCCAGTGGATTGCCGATTTTATTGGCGAGCAGTTCCGTCCGCACGCCGAGGAAGCCGAACGCTTGTTCGCACAACCACAGCCGGATCGCGCCGCTATCCGCGAACTGATCCTTCGCGCTTGCAGGAACATGATTCAACTGCTCACCCAGGATGATACCGTCAACCTCAGCAAGTTTATCTCCCGTGAGCAGCTCTCTCCCACGGCGGCCTACCATCTGGTGCATGAACAGGTGATTAGTCCGCTACACAGCCACCTTACGCGCCTGATTGCCGCCTGGACCGGCTGTGACGCCAACGATACCCGCATGATCCTCCATACTCATGCGCTGATTGGCGAGATTCTGGCGTTTCGTCTCGGCAAAGAAACGATTCTGTTACGTACCGGCTGGACCGCGTTCGATGAAGAAAAGACCGAACTGATTAACCAGACGGTAACCTGTCATATCGACCTGATTTTGCAAGGATTATCGCAAAGGAGTTTGTAGTGATGAAAAAACCTGTCGTGATTGGACTGGCGGTAGTGGTACTTGCCGCCGTGGTTGCCGGAGGCTACTGGTGGTATCAAAGCCGCCAGGATAACGGCCTGACGCTGTATGGCAACGTGGATATTCGCACTGTTAATCTTAGCTTCCGTGTCGGTGGTCGCGTTGAATCTCTGGCGGTAGACGAAGGTGATGCCATCAAAGCGGGTCAGGTGCTGGGCGAACTGGATCACAAGCCGTATGAGATTGCGCTGATGCAGGCGAAAGCAGGCGTTTCGGTGGCGCAGGCACAATATGATCTGATGCTTGCCGGTTATCGCGATGAAGAAATCGCCCAGGCTGCCGCTGCCGTAAAACAGGCGCAGGCCGCTTACGACTATGCGCAGAATTTCTATGCTCGTCAGCAAGGATTGTGGAAAAGCCGCACTATTTCGGCAAACGACCTGGAAAATGCCCGCTCCTCGCGCGACCAGGCCCAGGCAACGCTGAAATCAGCACAGGATAAATTGCGTCAGTACCGTTCCGGTAACCGTGAACAGGACATCGCCCAGGCGAAAGCCAGCCTGGAACAGGCGCAGGCGCAACTGGCGCAGGCGGAGCTGAATTTACAGGACTCAACGTTGGTAGCCCCCTCTGATGGCACGCTGTTAACCCGCGCGGTAGAGCCTGGCACAGTGCTCAATGAAGGTGGCACGGTGTTTACCGTTTCACTAACGCGTCCGGTGTGGGTGCGTGCCTATGTCGATGAGCGCAATCTCGACCAGGCCCAGCCAGGCCGCAAAGTACTGCTCTATACCGATGGTCGCCCGGACAAGCCGTATCACGGGCAGATTGGCTTTGTCTCACCTACCGCTGAATTTACCCCGAAAACCGTCGAAACGCCGGATCTGCGCACCGACCTTGTCTATCGCCTGCGGATTGTGGTGACCGACGCCGATGATGCGTTACGCCAGGGAATGCCAGTAACGGTGCAATTCGGTGACGAGGCAGGACATGAATGATGCCGTTATCACGCTAAACGGCCTGGAAAAACGCTTTCCGGGTATGGACAAGCCCGCCGTCGCACCGCTCAACTGTACCATTCATGCCGGTTATGTTACGGGGCTGGTGGGGCCGGATGGCGCGGGTAAAACCACGTTGATGCGGATGCTGGCCGGGTTACTGAAACCCGACAACGGCAGTGCTACGGTCATTGGCTTTGATCCCATCAAAAACGACGCGGCGTTACACGCGGTGCTCGGCTATATGCCGCAGAAATTCGGTCTGTATGAAGATCTCACGGTGATGGAGAATCTTAATCTGTACGCGGATTTGCGCAGCGTAACCGGTGAAGCGCGAAAACAGACGTTTGCTCGCCTGCTGGAGTTTACTTCTCTTGGCCCATTTACCGGACGCCTGGCGGGTAAGCTCTCTGGCGGGATGAAACAAAAACTCGGGCTGGCCTGTACCCTGGTGGGTGAGCCGAAAGTGTTACTGCTCGATGAACCCGGCGTCGGCGTAGACCCCATCTCACGGCGCGAGCTGTGGCAGATGGTGCACGAACTGGCAGGCGAAGGGATGCTGATCCTCTGGAGTACCTCATATCTCGATGAAGCCGAACAGTGCCGTGACGTATTGCTGATGAACGAAGGTGAGTTGCTGTATCAGGGAGAACCGAAGGCTCTGACGCAAACCATGGCCGGACGTAGCTTTCTGATGACCAGCCCGCACGAAAGCAACCGCAAACTGCTGCAACGAACGCTGAAACTGCCGCAGGTCAGCGACGGGATGATTCAGGGGAAATCAGTACGTCTGATCCTCAAAAAAGAGGCCACACCAGACGATATTCGCCGCGCCGACGGAATGCCGGAAATCAACATCAACGAAACCACACCTCGCTTTGAAGATGCGTTTATTGATTTGCTGGGCGGTGCCGGAACCTCAGAATCACCGCTGGGCGCAATATTGCATACGGTAGAAGGCTCACCGGATGAGACGGTGATCGAAGCGAAAGAGCTGACCAAGAAGTTTGGCGATTTTGCCGCCACCGATCACGTCAATTTTGCCGTCAAACGCGGTGAAATCTTTGGTTTGCTGGGGCCAAACGGTGCGGGGAAATCCACCACCTTTAAGATGATGTGCGGCTTGCTGGTGCCGACCTCCGGTCAGGCGCTGGTGCTGGGAATGGATCTGAAAGAGAGTTCCGGTAAAGCGCGCCAGCATCTCGGCTATATGGCGCAAAAATTTTCGCTGTATGGCAACCTGACAGTCGAACAGAATTTACGCTTTTTCTCCGGCGTGTATGGCTTACGCGGTCGGGCGCAGACTGAAAAAATCACCCGTATGAGCGAAGCGTTCGGCCTGAAAAGCATTGCCTCACATGCTACCGATGAACTGCCATTAGGTTTTAAGCAGCGGCTGGCGCTGGCCTGCTCGTTGATGCATGAACCGGATATTCTGTTTCTCGATGAACCCACTTCCGGCGTCGATCCCCTCACCCGCCGCGAGTTTTGGCTACATATCAACAGCATGGTAGAGAAAGGTGTCACGGTGATGGTCACCACCCACTTTATGGATGAAGCGGAATATTGCGACCGCATCGGACTGGTGTATCGCGGGAAACTGATTGCCAGCGGCACGCCGGACGATTTGAAAGCGCAATCGGCCAACGATGAGCAACCCGACCCCACGATGGAGCAAGCCTTTATTCAGTTGATCCACGACTGGGATAAGGAGCATGGCAATGAGTAATCCGATCCTGTCCTGGCGTCGCGTGCGAGCGCTGTGCGTTAAAGAGACGCGGCAGATCATTCGCGATCCGAGTAGCTGGCTGATTGCGGTGGTGATCCCGCTGTTGCTGCTGTTTATTTTTGGCTACGGTATTAACCTCGACTCCAGCAAGCTGAGGGTCGGAATATTGCTTGAACAGCGTAGCGAAGCGGCGCTGGATTTCACCCACACCATGACAGGCTCACCTTATATCGACGCCACTATCAGCGATAATCGTCAGGAATTAATCGCCAAAATGCAGGCGGGGAAAATTCGTGGTCTGGTGGTGATTCCGGTGGATTTCGCGGAACAGATGGAGCGTGCCAACGCCACCGCGCCAATTCAGGTGATTACCGACGGCAGCGAGCCAAATACCGCCAACTTTGTGCAGGGTTATGTCGAAGGGATCTGGCAGATCTGGCAAATGCAGCGAGCGGAAGACAACGGGCAGACTTTTGAGCCGCTTATTGACGTCCAGACTCGCTACTGGTTTAACCCGGCGGCGATTAGCCAGCACTTTATTATTCCCGGTGCTGTAACCATTATCATGACGGTGATCGGCGCGATCCTCACCTCGCTGGTGGTGGCGCGGGAGTGGGAACGCGGCACTATGGAGGCTTTGCTCTCTACGGAGATTACCCGCACGGAACTGCTGCTGTGTAAGCTGCTCCCCTATTACGTCCTCGGCATGCTGGCAATGCTGCTGTGTATGCTGGTGTCGGTATTTATTCTCGGTGTGCCATATCGCGGTTCGCTGCTGATTCTGTTTTTTATCTCCAGCCTGTTTTTACTCAGTACGCTGGGGATGGGGCTGCTGATTTCAACGATTACCCGCAACCAGTTCAACGCCGCACAAGTCGCACTGAACGCCGCGTTCTTGCCGTCGATTATGCTCTCTGGCTTTATTTTTCAGATCGACAGTATGCCTGCGGTGATCCGCGCGGTGACGTACATTATTCCCGCACGTTATTTCGTCAGCACCCTGCAAAGCCTGTTTCTCGCCGGGAATATTCCGGTAGTGCTGGTCGTGAATGTGCTGTTTTTGATCGCTTCGGCGGTGATGTTTATCGGTCTGACGTGGCTGAAAACCAAACGTCGACTGGATTAGGGAGAAGAGCATGTTTCATCGCTTATGGACGTTAATTCGCAAAGAGTTGCAGTCGCTGCTGCGCGAACCGCAGACGCGCGCGATTCTGATTTTACCCGTGCTGATTCAGGTGATCCTGTTCCCGTTCGCCGCCACGCTGGAAGTAACCAACGCCACCATCGCCATTTACGACGAAGATAACGGCGCACATTCGGTAGAACTGACCCAACGTTTTGCCCGCGCCAGCGCCTTTACCCATGTGTTGCTGCTGAAAAGTCCACAGGAGATCCGCCCGACCATCGACACGCAAAAGGCGTTATTGCTGGTGCGCTTCCCGCCTGATTTCTCGCGCAAGCTGGATACCTTCCAGACCGCGCCGTTGCAATTAATTCTCGACGGACGTAACTCCAACAGTGCGCAAATCGCCGCCAACTACCTGCAACAAATCGTCAAAAACTATCAGCAGGAGCTGCTGGAAGGAAAGCCGAAGCCAAACAACAGCGAGCTGGTGGTGCGCAACTGGTATAACCCGAACCTCGACTACAAATGGTTCGTGGTGCCATCACTGATCGCCATGATCACCACTATCGGCGTAATGATCGTCACTTCGCTTTCTGTTGCCCGCGAACGTGAACAGGGAACGCTCGATCAGTTGCTGGTTTCACCCCTCACCACCTGGCAGATATTTATTGGTAAAGCCGTCCCTGCGTTAATTGTCGCCACGTTCCAGGCCACCATTGTGCTGGCGATTGGTATCTGGGCGTATCAAATCCCCTTCGCCGGTTCGCTGGCGCTGTTCTACTTTACGATGGTGATTTACGGTTTATCGCTGGTGGGCTTCGGTCTGTTGATTTCATCACTTTGTTCAACGCAACAGCAGGCGTTTATCGGCGTATTTGTCTTTATGATGCCTGCAATCCTGCTTTCCGGTTACGTTTCGCCGGTGGAGAACATGCCAGTATGGCTGCAAAACCTGACGTGGATTAACCCTATCCGCCACTTTACAGACATTACCAAGCAGATCTATTTGAAGGATGCGAGTCTGGATATTGTGTGGAATAGTTTGTGGCCGTTACTGGTGATAACGGCCACAACAGGATCAGCGGCGTACGCGATGTTTAGACGCAAGGTGATGTAACTTTTTATCTTTCGCCAGTAGCGACACTACCGCCGGGCCGGCAAGGATCGCCAGCCCTGCAATTGCCAGCAAATAGTTATTTTCCAGCACGCGGGACAACAGCCACAGCACAATCAGCGCCGCGCCAAAATACCAGGTGGTGGTCAACTCTTCCAGCACATCTGCTACCTCGCGCCAGCGTTGCTCAGGATGACGCTGTAACACCAGCATCATCACTACTGTTACACAATACAGCACGCATAACCCTACGCCGACATGAACCAGCGTCTTACTCATCCAGCCCATAACCAGCAGCGCCACTACCAGTAAATGCAACATAATCTGCCAGCAACTTAGGCCAGTTGCGACACGAACGCGTTGTTGCCACTTCATGGCTTCTCTCCTGAAGAATTTATCTCTACTAATTCAGAGTACCGAACTTTACGGAAAATTCCGTAAGACCGCACCTTTTTGTGACGCCGACTACACTATTTCAATGAGATAAGAGGCAAAAACAGGAAAATTATGCCCGACCAAACACAACATTTTTCGTTCAAGGTGCTCACCATCAATATTCACAAAGGCTTTACAGCATTTAACCGACGCTTCATTTTGCCGGAACTTCGCGACGCCGTGCGTGCCGTCAGCGCCGATATCGTCTGCCTGCAGGAAGTGATGGGGGCGCACGAAGTCCATCCACTGCATGTGAAGAACTGGCCCGATACTTCGCACTACGAGTTTCTTGCCGACACCATGTGGAGTGATTTTGCCTACGGACGTAATGCTGTATACCCGGAAGGGCATCACGGGAACGCGGTGCTGTCACGCTATCCCATTGAACATTATGAGAATCGCGATGTTTCGGTCGATGGCGCGGAAAAGCGCGGCGTGCTTTATTGCCGCATTGTTCCGCCAGTCACGGGGAAAGCGATTCATGTGATGTGCGTGCATCTCGGCTTGCGGGAGGCGCACCGTCAGGCGCAGCTTGCGATGCTTGCTGAATGGGTGAATCAACTACCGAACGGCGAACCAGTATTAGTCGCGGGAGATTTCAACGACTGGCGGCAAAAAGCCAATCATCCCTTAAAAGTACAGGCTGGGCTGGATGAGATATTTACCCGCGCCCACGGACGCCCGGCGCGAACATTTCCGGTGCAATTTCCCGTTCTTCGTCTGGACAGGATTTACGTCAAAAACGCCAGTGCCAGTGCGCCCACAGCGCTGCCGCTGCGGACCTGGCGACATCTTTCTGACCATGCCCCTTTGAGTGTGGAGATCCATCTATGAAATGTGGTTGGCGCGAAGGGAACAAGATTCAGTTACTGGAAAACGGCGAGCAATATTACCCTGCTGTGTTTAAAGCGATTAACGAAGCAGAGCAACGCATCATCCTTGAGACATTTATCTGGTTTGAAGATGACGTCGGCAAACAGCTACATGCGGCGCTGCTGGCAGCGGCGCAACGTGGGGTTAAAGCGGAAGTCTTGCTGGATGGCTATGGTTCGCCAGATCTCAGCGATGAATTTGTCAGCGAACTGACCGCGGCTGGCGTGGTATTTCGTTATTACGATCCTCGTCCTCGCCTGTTCGGTATGCGCACGAATGTGTTCCGCCGGATGCATCGCAAAATTGTGGTCATCGATACACGAATCGCCTTTATCGGCGGGATAAATTACTCCGCCGAGCATATGTCCAGCTACGGCCCACAGGCCAAACAGGATTACGCGGTGCGGCTGGAAGGGCCGATTGTTGAAGATATTCTGCAGTTTGAGCTGGAAAACTTGCCTGGGCAGAGCGCGGCACGCCGCTGGTGGCGACGTCACCATAAAGCGGAAGAAAACCGCCAACCGGGGGAAGCGCAGGTATTGCTGGTCTGGCGCGATAACGAAGAACATCGCAGCGATATCGAGCGCCACTATTTGAAAATGCTCACTCAGGCGCGGCGGGAAGTGATTATCGCCAACGCCTACTTCTTTCCCGGCTATCGATTTTTACACGCCTTACGTAAAGCGGCACGGCGCGGGGTGCGGATCAAACTGATTATTCAGGGTGAACCGGATATGCCGATTGTCAGGGTTGGCGCGCGTTTGCTCTATAACTATCTGGTTAAAGGCGGCGTTCAAGTGTTTGAGTATCGCCGCCGCCCGCTCCACGGCAAAGTGGCGTTAATGGATGATCACTGGGCGACGGTAGGCTCCAGTAATCTCGATCCGCTCAGTTTGTCGCTGAATCTCGAAGCTAACGTCATCATCTACGATCGTAATTTTAACCAGACGCTACGCGACAATCTTAATGGCATCATCGCCGCCGATTGTCGGCAGGTAGATGAAAGTATGCTGCCCAAACGCACCTGGTGGAATCTGACTAAAAGCGTGCTGGCATTCCACTTTTTGCGCCACTTCCCGGCGCTGGTGGGCTGGCTTCCGGCGCATACGCCGCGTCTGGCACAGGTTGAGCCGCCCGCGCAACCGGCAATGGAAACGCAGGATCGGGTAGAAACAGAAAATACGGGGGTAAAGCCCTGATGAGTAAATCCCATCCTCGCTGGCGCTTAGCAAAGAAGATCCTTACCTGGCTATTTTTTATCGCGGTGATTGTGTTGCTGGTGGTCTACGCCAAAAAAGTGGACTGGGAAGAGGTCTGGAAGGTCATCCGCGACTATAACCGCGTTGTGCTATTGAGTGCGGTCGGGCTGGTGGTCGTCAGTTATCTGATTTACGGCTGCTATGACCTGCTCGCCCGTTTCTACTGCGGTCACAAACTGGCGAAGCGCCAGGTGATGCTGGTGTCATTTATCTGCTATGCCTTCAACCTGACGCTCAGTACCTGGGTCGGCGGGATTGGGATGCGTTATCGCCTTTATTCGCGTCTGGGATTACCGGGCGGCACCATCACACGCATTTTCTCGCTGAGTATTACCACCAACTGGCTGGGCTATATTTTATTAGCCGGGATTATTTTTACCGCAGGCGTGGTGGCGTTACCGGATCACTGGTATGTCGATCAAACCACGCTGCGTATTCTCGGCATTGGCTTACTGATGATTATCGCGGTTTATTTATGGTTTTGCGCTTTCGCGAAGCACCGCCATATGACCATCAAAGGGCAAAAGCTGGTGCTGCCTTCATGGAAATTCGCCCTCGCTCAGATGCTGATTTCCAGCGTTAACTGGATGGTGATGGGGGCAATTATCTGGCTGTTACTTGACCAAAGCGTGAATTATTTCTTTGTCTTAGGCGTGTTACTGGTTAGTAGTATTGCTGGTGTCATCGTGCATATTCCGGCGGGGATTGGCGTGCTGGAAGCGGTGTTTATCGCGCTACTGGCAGGAGAGAATACATCCAAAGGCACAATTATCGCCGCCCTACTCGCTTACCGTGTGCTGTATTACTTTATCCCGCTGCTGCTGGCGCTGATCTGTTACCTGTTGCTGGAAAGTCAGGCGAAGAAGCTACGGGCGAAAAATGAAGCGGCGATGTGAAGTTCGATTAAGTTCTTTTGGTTTGTGCAGATTGTTAGCAACGTGCTATTTGTTCATGGCGGATGCGGCGTAAACGCCTTATCCGCCCTACAAAACCGGGCTAAATTAATAGATTACAATTCCAGTCTGTGCCTGCTAAGCGTAGCGCATCGGGCTCATTGCGTTTCCTCACAATTTTACCCAAGAAAGAAATTTACCTATTTTTCTATGACTAATGAAAAAACCGCGTATGCCTTTGCCAAACAAGTGTTATAGCTATTGCTGCAAGAATCCCGAAGAAGCCGATAAAATAATAATAGAGAGTTAACGCCCCTATAAAAGCGCAACGACAATCACCACCAAAGAGATTAAAAAAAGATACATTACACCTGCAATGGCAGCATTTATCTTATTGATATCTTTACTTAAGCCATATATACAAAAAATTATATTTATGGATGCGCCCCCATGTCATGGGCGCATTTTATAACAGGCTTTTATTCATTGTCGTTTTAATTAGAAAAAATCCCGACGCCAGGCCGGGATTTGGAGGGGAAACGGAATTAACGGCGGTTGCCAAAAATCCGCAGCAACATCAGGAACAGGTTGATGAAGTCGAGATACAACGTTAATGCGCCAAGAATTGAATATTTGCGCAGGTTCGACGTGTCGCGGGTATCAATCTGCTCACCCATATTTTTCAGTTTCTGGGTGTCATAGGCGGTCAGGCCGACAAAGACAATCACTCCGATATAGGTCACCACCCACATCAACGCCTCGCTTTTCAGCCAGAAGTTCACCAGCGAGGCGATGACAATGCCGATTAACGCCATAAACAGCATATTGCCGAAGCCGCTTAAATCGCGCTTCGTGGTGTAGCCGTACAGACTCATCGCACCGAACATTCCGGCGGTAACAACGAAAGTACTGGCGATAGAGGCGGCGGTGTAGACAATGAAAATGCTGGAAAGCGTCAGACCTGTCAGCGCCGAATAAAGCATAAAGAGCATGGTTGTCACACCCGCGCTGAGCTTTTGAATCATCGCTGATAACACAATTACCAGAGCTAATTGCGCTATTACCAGACCAATTAAAAAGATGCGGTTGGTGAAAAGCAGCTCCATCACGGCGGCGGAGTTAGCAGCATACCAGGCAACAAACGCGGTCAACAACAGGCCAACGGTCATCCAGCCATAGACCTGTGCCATATAGGTTTGCAGGCCAGTCCTGGCTTGTACGATTGAATCAGAACGTGGGAATCTGTCCATGAAGATCTCCTGAAGATATAAGGAATATCTAAAGGATACTGCAAATGATGAGGGTGTGCATCGCCGCAGCGTAAACGTATGTCCGGTACGGTGAAATTGCCGGATGCAGCTCTATGCCTTATCCGGCCAACAAAAAACTACCAGCGTTTTGCTGCCTGCTGATCGCTCTCCCGCGCTTCGACCCAGCGGTCACCTTCCGGCGTAGCTTCGCGCTTCCAGAACGGTGCGCGGGTTTTGAGATAATCCATAATAAACTGCCCGGCCTCAAACGCACTACTGCGATGCGCACTGGTAACGCCGACAAAAACGATTTCATCACCCGGCCATAATTCGCCAATACGATGAATCACCGTGACTCGCCCCAGCGGCCAGCGGTTACGCGCTTCATCAACGATTTCCGCCAGTGCTTTTTCAGTCATTCCCGGATAGTGTTCGAGGGTTAATGCTTTTACGCTGTCACCCAGGTTATGGTTACGCACCTTACCGGTAAAGGTGACCACCGCACCGTCTTCATCACGCTCAGCCAGCCACGGATACTCTTCCCCTACGCTGAACGGCTGCGGTCCGACAACAATTTTGGTTTCAGCCATCTTAGCCTCCGGTTACCGGCGGGAAGAAAGCCACTTCGTCGCCGTCAGTTAGCGGATGGTCGAAACTCACCAGCGTCTGGTTGACGGCAGCCAGTAATTTGCCATCTTCCAGCGCCAGCGCCCAACGATCGCTCTGCGCTGCCAGGTGCTGGCGTAACGCTTCAACGGTTGGAAAATCCGCGGCAACGTCGGTTGCATCGGTCCCCACCAGCTCGCGCACCTGGGCGAAAAAAAGAACTTTAATCATCCGCTTCCACCTTAAAGTCACCCGACTTGCCGCCGCTCTTCGCCAGCAGGCGTACCGGACCAATCACCATATCTTTTTGCACGGCTTTACACATATCGTAAATGGTCAGCGCCGCCACCGAGGCCGCGGTTAACGCTTCCATTTCGACGCCGGTTTTCCCGGTCAGGCGGCATAAGGTTTCTATACGTACCCGATTGTGTTCCGGCTCTGCCTGCAAATTGACTTCAACTTTACTGAGCATTAGCGGGTGACACAGTGGGATCAGATCCCATGTACGTTTTGCCGCCTGAATACCGGCAATCCGCGCGGTGGCAAATACGTCGCCTTTGTGGTGACGACCATCGATGATCATCGCCAGCGTCTCGCTGCGCATGGTGACAAAGGCTTCCGCCCGTGCTTCACGTACAGTTTCCGCTTTGGCGGAGACATCCACCATGTGCGCTTCGCCAGCGGCGTTGATATGAGTCAGTTGCGACATACTTATTTCTTCAAATGTGGATGGAAATTGCATGGACGTGTACGGGCATCCAGTTGCGGCGCGATGATATTTTCCCATGCGGTGCGGCACGCTTTGGTCGAACCCGGCATAGCGAAAATCAGTGTCTTGTTAGCAACGCCCGCTACCGCACGAGATTGCAACGTTGCGGCGCCAATCTCTTCGAATGACAACATACGGAATACTTCACCGAAGCCTTCGACTTCACGATCGAACAGCGGCAGCAACGCTTCTGGTGCCTGATCGCCTTCCGTCAGTCCGGTGCCGCCAGTAATCAGCACCACTTGCACATCGTCGCTGGCGATCCACGCAGATACCTGCGCGCGGATGGCGTAGCGGTTTTCTTTAACAATCGCTTTATCGACAATGTGATGGCCCGCTTCCTGCGCCGAATCGCGCAGATAATGACCGGAGGTATCGTCTTCTTCACCGCGACGATTAGAAACCGTAAGAATAGCAATACGGGTCGGGATAAATTCAGTGCTTACCTGACTCATCTGATCTCTCCTTTTGACGTTTTAGCCGCCAATGTACGATAAGTTTTGCGTAATACCGGTGTTATTTTGATGCAGGAAATGGGTCTGTTTTTTCTCCCGCAGCGCCGCTGAAATACGCGCTTCCAGCGCCTGTTGCTGGGCATCATCTTCCAGCAGATCGCGCAGGTTAACGCCGCCTTCACCAAACAGGCAGAGATGGAGTTTACCAATGGAGGAGACGCGCAGACGGTTGCAGGTGGCGCAGAAATCTTTTTCATACGGCATGATAAGGCCGATTTCTCCGGCGTAATCCGGATGACAAAAGACTTGCGCGGGGCCGTCGCTGCGTTGACGAAGTTGATGGATCCAGCCGCGACGCAGCAGTTCGTCACGCAGAATCTGACCAGAGATATGGTGCTTACGGAAAAGTTCGCTACCCTCGCCCGTTTCCATCAGTTCGATGAAACGTAACTGGATGGGGCGATGCTGGATCCAGTTCAGAAAGGTGTCGAGCTGGTGATGATTGACATCGCGCATCAGCACGGTATTGACTTTGACCTTCTCAAACCCGGCTTCAAATGCGGCATCAATCCCCGCCATCACCTGGTTGAATTTATCCTGACCGGTAATAGCATAAAACTGGCGAGCGTCGAGGCTATCGACACTGACGTTAATCCCCGTCAGTCCGGCATCGCGCCAGTTCGCCACGTCGCGTTCCAGGCGGTAACCATTGGTGGTGACCGCAATCTGACGAATAGCGTCGTTTTCCCGCACGGCTGCGATGATATCGGTAAAGTCGCGGCGTAAAGACGGTTCACCGCCTGTCAGACGTACTTTTTCGGTGCCCAAACTGGCGAAGGCGCGAGTAACCCGGCGAATTTCATCGACGGTCAGAAAGCCTTTATTGGTGACGCCGCTCGGCTTATAGCCATCCGGCAGGCAGTAGGTGCAACGAAAGTTACACACATCGGTAATCGACAGGCGCAAGTAATAAAACTTACGCGCAAATGCATCAGTCAGTTGTGAAGCCATGTACACCTTTCCAGATACGGGAGGCGAAGTCATTTCTTCCTTCGCCCTGGTGGCAATCTTTATGAGCATTGTCACGGCCAAAGCACCATATCAGTTGACCCAGGTGCAGAGGCTAGAGTGTTTAGTGGTTATGTCGATACTAGCGTGTAAATGAGATTTTTACCATTCACACTTTCCGCTATGTAATCATATATATAGCGTCATGATCGTGCTATTTCGCTACAGAATAAGGGAATATGACGGTTTTACTTTGATATACATCATCAGGGATGCACAGCGAACCTCGTCCTTTAGAGGTAGAAGAAAATATTTGTATCCTCAATATTGGCAGGTTAATTGCCGTTTCCCTGTCAGTTGCGCTACTGTAGCGCGGATAATCTGACTTCAGGAATCTATATGCGCAATCGTACGCTGGCTGACCTTGATCGTGTTGTTGCACTCGGCGGAGGGCATGGATTAGGACGCGTTCTTTCATCACTTTCATCTTTAGGCTCTCGTTTAACGGGCATTGTCACCACCACCGATAATGGCGGTTCAACAGGCCGTATTCGCCGCTCAGAAGGCGGCATTGCCTGGGGCGACATGCGCAACTGCCTCAACCAACTGATAACGGAACCGAGCGTCGCCTCCGCGATGTTTGAATACCGTTTTGGCGGCAATGGCGAGCTTTCCGGTCATAATCTCGGAAACTTGATGTTAAAGGCGCTGGATCACCTTAGCGTGCGGCCTCTGGAAGCCATCAATTTAATTCGTAATCTGTTGAAAGTGGACGCGCAATTAATTCCGATGTCAGAGCATCCCGTTGATCTGATGGCCATTGACGATCAGGGGCATGAAGTTTATGGCGAGGTCAATATCGACCAGTTAACTACGCCAATTCAGGAATTGCTCTTAACCCCGAATGTGCCCGCAACGCGTGAAGCGGTTCATGCTATCAATGACGCAGATCTGATCCTTATCGGACCTGGCAGTTTTTATACCAGCCTGATGCCAATTCTGCTGCTTAAGGAAATGGCACAGGCATTACGCCGCACGCCAGCGCCGATGGTTTATATCGGCAATCTGGGGCGTGAATTGAGCCTGCCTGCGGCGAATCTGAAGCTGGAAAATAAGCTGGCGATTATGGAACAGTATGTCGGGAAGAAAGTGATTGATGCCGTAGTCGTTGGGCCGAAAGTGGATGTTTCTGCGGTCAGCGACAGAATAGTGATTCAGGACGTACTGGAGGCCAGCGATATCCCCTATCGCCATGACCGCCAGTTGTTACATAACGCACTGGAAAAGGCGTTACAGGCATTGGGTTAACGGGAAGCCGGAAGAGAATTCCGGATTCATATTGCTGACAAAGTGCACGTTATCCATGCCGGATGCGGCCTACAAGCCGCGCAAATTCAATATATTGCAGAGATCATGTAGGCCTGATAAGCGTAGCGCATCAGGCAATTTTGCGTTCTCATTAGCCTCAAACCAGAAGAACATTCCTGCTTCTTCATCTCGTCACGACGCGGCAATAAACAGCTCACGCAACTGATGCAACTGGTCACGGATTTGCGCCGCCTCTTCGAATTCGAGGTTTTGCGCATGTTTCATCATCTGCCCTTCCAGCTCATGGATTTTCTGCTGCAACGCTTTTGGCGACATATCCATCGGCACATTATCCGGCTCAACAATCGGGCGCGATTTCCCTCTGCCCTTCGCTTTGGTTTTGGCAATGTTCTGCCCCAGCGCCAGGATATCGACCACTTTTTTATTAAGACCTTGTGGCGTAATACCATGCTCTTCGTTGTACCGCTGCTGTTTCTCACGACGACGTTCCGTTTCGCCAATCGCTTTCGCCATCGACGGGGTTATCTTATCACCGTAGAGAATCGCTTTGCCGTTGATGTTACGCGCCGCACGGCCAATGGTCTGGATCAGCGAACGTTCTGAACGCAGGAACCCTTCTTTGTCAGCATCGAGGATCGCCACCAATGAGACCTCCGGCATATCCAGACCTTCACGCAGTAAGTTGATCCCCACCAGTACGTCGAACTCGCCCAGACGCAAGTCGCGGATAATCTCCATACGCTCAACGGTATCAATGTCGGAGTGAAGATAACGCACGCGCTCACCGTGTTCTTCCAGATATTCCGTTAGATCTTCCGCCATTCGCTTGGTCAACGTCGTCACCAGAACGCGTTCGTTAATTGCCGCACGCAGGCGAATCTCCGAAAGAAGATCATCGACCTGGGTCGCTACCGGACGCACTTCGATAATCGGATCGAGCAAGCCAGTCGGGCGCACCACCTGATCCACCACGTCACCACCGGATTTCTCCAGTTCGTAGTTACCTGGCGTCGCAGAAACATAAATCGTTTGCGGAGCCAGCGCTTCAAACTCCTCAAATTTCAGCGGACGGTTATCCAGCGCCGATGGCAATCGGAAACCATACTCCACCAGAGTCTCTTTACGCGCCCTGTCACCGCGATACATTCCGCCAATTTGTGGAATGGTGACGTGAGATTCATCGACCACCAGCAGACCATCGGCAGGCAGGTAATCAAATAACGTCGGCGGTGGTTCGCCAGGTCCAC
Organism: Escherichia sp. KTE159; assembly: GCF_000408805.1. Taxonomy (NCBI): domain Bacteria; kingdom Pseudomonadati; phylum Pseudomonadota; class Gammaproteobacteria; order Enterobacterales; family Enterobacteriaceae; genus Escherichia; species Escherichia sp. KTE159. The sequence continues at coordinate 614,252 of NZ_KE137292.1, read as the reverse complement.
GCCCGGAGAGAAAGCGCGAATAGTTTTCAATCCCCGAACAGTAGCCCAGCTCATTCATCATCTCCAGATCAAACTGGGTTCGTTGAGTCAGACGCTGCTCTTCCAAAAGTTTATTGTTTTCCAGCAGCACTTTGCGTCGGTCCGCCAGTTCTGTTTTGATCTCTTCCATCGCCTGCACAATGCGTTCACGCGGCGTAACATAGTGCGTTTTCGGGTAGATGGTAAAACGTGGGACTGTTGAAACGATTTGCCCGGTTAATGGATCAAACAACGACAATCGTTCAACTTCTTCATCAAACAGCTCCACGCGTAGCGCAATGTCGTCGGACTCCGCCGGGAAAATGTCGATCACTTCACCACGCACGCGGAAGGTCCCGCGCTGGAATGCCTGGTCATTGCGGGTATATTGCAACTCCGCCAGGCGACGCAGGATCGCACGTTGGTCGATAATCATGCCGACAGTGAGGTGCAGCATCATTTTGAGATATAAATCAGGATCACCCAGACCATAAATAGCGGAAACTGACGCAACAACAATAACATCCCGCCGCTCCAGCAACGCTTTGGTTGCTGAAAGACGCATCTGTTCAATATGTTCGTTTACCGAGGCATCTTTCTCAATAAACGTATCAGAGCTTGGTACGTAGGCTTCCGGCTGATAGTAGTCGTAGTAGGAGACGAAGTATTCCACCGCATTTTCCGGGAAGAATTCTTTCATCTCACCATAAAGTTGCGCTGCCAGCGTTTTGTTGGGTGCCAGCACCATCGTTGGGCGTTGCAGATCAGCAATGACATTAGCAATGGTGAAGGTTTTCCCCGACCCCGTCACACCGAGCAGAGTCTGGTGCGCGAGGCCATCCTCCAGCCCCTCTTTGAGGCGGCGAATCGCCTCCGGCTGATCGCCAGAAGGTTTGAACGCGGAATTCAGTTTGAATGGTTTACTCATGAGTCGCTACCTGAAGGAGTGGGCGGGCAGGTGTGTAATTTTACTCGTCATGATTAATAATGCCAACAAATAACACTGGATAAAAAAACAGGCTCACACCACAATATCTCTGTTACGCCGTAAACTAAGGTGTCAACCGTAGGCAAAATTGACGCAGTGACGAGATAAAACGCCAGTGTTGCAGGGTTATCCCCAGAGCAATGGCTTTTTTAACATTTGTCAAGATGGCTGATGACGGATTTATTGCAGGAGATGACACTTTCCTGACAGCCATTGCATTTATCTAACCAATTAAAAAATAACATATATTTCTTTAAGCCGTCTTTAGCGCCAATTTGCGTGCAGGCCGCGTATTCTCTCGCTTACATTACGTTTTCTAACTCTAATGCACATGGTTATCCACAGGAATAGTGGATAACTGCCTGCAGCCCCTATGTCCAGCCGCCTGGGCAATTCCCATACTAATCGTATAATGCAGGGGTAAAAATTTTTTCGCGATTTTTTTAGCCTTTGATTGGTTAAATTACGGACGACTGAAAACGCCAGCTCGCTCGCAATTCAACCAATTTTTTGCTACTTCAGTGAAGTGAGAGTGATATATCTTCCGGTTAACGCACTTTCTGGATTTTCCTCAAGCCAGGGGATTTCCCCCAGCAGCGGTGCAGGAATCATTCGTGTGAGAGTGGCCATATATTCGCCATGCCGTTTGCCTGGCGGCGTGACATCGTTTGCCACCCAGCCTGCGAGAGTGAGTCCAGCCTGCTGTACTGCCTGTGCTGTCAGCATCGCGTGATTAATGCAGCCCAGTTTTATCCCAACGACCAGAATCACCGGCAGTTGTTCGCTCTTCACCCAATCGGCAAAAGTAAAAGTAGCAGAAAGCGGCGTAAACCAGCCACCAGCGCCTTCCACTAACACCCAGTCAGCCTGTTGCCCCAGCGCGCGTAATCCGGCGCTCATTACCTTCGGCTCAATCGGTCTCCCCTCTTCCGCGCTGATGATATGTGGCGAAGTAGGTTCAGCGAAGGTGTAAGGATTTACCGTGGCGTAATCCAGGTGCAAGCTGCTGTTGCGCTGTAACGCCAGCGCGTCGCTGTTACGTAAACCTTCTGCAGTCATTTCGCTGCCGGAGGCCACCGGTTTATAACCTGCTGTCCGGTAGCCTGCAGCCTTAGCGGCCTGTAAAAGCGCACAACTGGCAACGGTTTTCCCCACTTCGGTGTCCGTCCCGGTAACAAAAAAGCGTTTACTCACGAGTAATCACTCCCAAAAAAAGATGATAAGTCAGAGGGTATCGCCCCTGTTGTTGCGGCCAGGCCAGTTGCAATCGCTGTAACTGTGAACGCGTTAATACTCGCTGGTCGCGCCCTTCGTGAAGATGCGTTGCACCAATACCTTTCAGTGAACGCATGGCGCTGAGTGCGTCATCAAACCACAGCGTAATGGGTTGAATATTGTATTGATGACGAAAACCTTTCAACGCCCGTTCAATTTCTGCTGGCGGTAAAAAGTGATTAGCGTGGGGGCGTGCGTCTACAGCCTGCCATGCCTGATGTAGCTCTGGTAATGAGCCTTGTGCCAGGGTGGTAAACGCCACAATTCCGCCAGGACACACTACCCGATAAAGCTCGCGTAATGCCGTAGATAATTCAGCGCACCATTGCACGGCAAGGTTGCTCCACGCGAGATCAAACGTCGTGTTCGCCAGCGGTAAGGATTCGATATCCCCCGTCAGGTAATGATGTGCGGCATCCTGCTGACGTGCCTGTACAAGCATAAGCGGAGAGAGATCCAGTGCCGTCACCTGTGCGCTACGTTCACGCCAGCGGCGGCTCATCCAGCCAGGCCCGCAACCAGCGTCCAGCACCCGGGCGTACTGGCGTTGTGGGAGCATTGCCAGTAAGGCGTCGGCACTCTGGCGCTGCAACTCTGCGTGTTGCTCATACTGTGAGGCTGCCCGACCAAATGCCGCCGCAATGGCCTGCTTATTAACCGTTGCCATGCAGCACCTCCAGCAGACGGTCGATATCCGGTATTTCATGCCCTGCGGTTAAAGTCAGGCGCAGCCGCGCGGTGCCAGCGGGTACGGTTGGCGGGCGAATCGCCGTCACCCAGCAACCTTGCTGACGCAGGTTTTCTGCCAGGCGTAACGCGCGAGCGTTATCACCAACGATTAATGGCTGGATGGCACTGCATGAGTCCGCGAGAGTAAATGGCGAACCCTGTACTCCACTACGAAAACGTGCAATCAGATCCGCCAGTTTTTCCCGCCGTGCGTCACCCTCTTCGCTACGAATCACCGCCAGCGATGCACGTAATGCCTGCGCCTGAGCGGGCGGCATACTGGTGCTGTAGATAAGATGGCGGGCAAACTGCAACAGATAATCTGCCACGCTATCGGAGCAAAGTACCGCCGCCCCACTGACGCCAAATCCTTTGCCAAAAGTCACCACCAACAATTCTGGTTTCATCTTTTGCTGCCAGCAACTGCCGCGCCCCTGCTCACCGATAACGCCCGTCCCGTGGGCATCGTCGACCATTAACCAGGCGTTGTGCTGTTGCGCTACTTGCTGGATTTCTGCCAACGGCGCGCTATCACCGTCCATGCTAAACACGCCTTCTGTCACCACCAGTTGCTGCCCCGGACAGGAGGCTGTAAGCAGACGCGTCAGATGAGTGACATCGTTATGGCTAAAACGGCGAAGCTGCGCCGGACTTAAACTGGCAGCCTCCAGCAACGAAGCATGACTAAGACGGTCGGCAACGATGCGATCCTCTTTCGTCATCATCGCGGCAATGACCGCCTGATTGGCAGCGAAACCGGAGATAAACAGTAGCGCCCGCGAATAGCCCAGCCACTCCGCCAGTTCTTCTTCCAGCGCCTGATGCACCACGCTATAACCGCTGACATGCCCGGAACCGCCGCTACCGACACCAAATTGTTCCACACCCTGCTGCCAGGCGCGGATGATGTGCGGATGATGGCTTAAACCGAGGTAATCGTTACTGGAAAAGTTCAGATACTGGCGACCATCTGCCACCAGCCAGCGTCCGGCTCCCTGCGCCACCGGATAGCGACGACGCAGGGCATCAGCTTCGCGCCGCGCATCAAGCGCCGCGTCGATTTTCTCCTGCCAGGTCATAGGGCTGCCGCGTTGTAGTATTCGTCAGTGTCCGGGGTCATCAGCGCCTGCTCCAGACGCTGCTGTTGTTCGTTATCGCCCGCCAGAACGGCGGTTTGTTGCGGATTCAGCCCCAGTTTGCGGAACAGTTGCAGGTCTTTATCTTCTTCCGGATTCGGCGTGGTCAGCAATTTGCAGCCGTAGAAAATCGAGTTAGCCCCAGCCATAAAGCACATCGCCTGAGTCTGTTCATTCATCTGCTCGCGTCCGGCAGAAAGACGCACATATGAGGTCGGCATCATGATCCGCGCCACTGCAATGGTACGAATAAAATCAAAGGCATCGACATCATCGTTATCTGCCAGCGGCGTGCCTTTCACCTTCACCAGCATGTTGATCGGCACACTTTCCGGTGGCGTCGGCAGATTCGCCAGTTGTAGCAATAATCCGGCGCGATCTTTCACCGTTTCACCTAAACCAACAATGCCGCCAGAACAGACTTTGATCCCGGCTTCGCGCACTTTTTCCAGCGTATCAAGACGCTCCTGATAAGTGCGTGTAGTGATGATGTTGCCGTAAAACTCCGGCGAGGTATCAAGGTTGTGGTTGTAGTAATCCAACCCGGCATTCGCGAGGCGCTGCGCCTGGGATTCGCTCAACGTGCCCAGCGTCATACACGCTTCCAGGCCCATCGCTTTTACCCCCTGCACCATTTGTTCCAGGTACGGCATATCGCGCTCGTGCGGATTTTTCCACGCCGCGCCCATGCAGAAGCGCGTCGAGCCAGCCGCTTTCGCTTTGCGCGCTGATTCCAGTACCTGTTCGACTTCCATCAACCGCTCAGCTTCCAGACCGGTTTTATAGCGAGAGCTTTGCGGGCAGTATTTGCAATCTTCCGGACAAGCGCCGGTTTTAATCGACAGCAAAGTGCTGACCTGTACCTGGCGAGGATCGAAATGCTGACGGTGAACCTGCTGCGCTTCGAACAGCAGATCCAGTAATGGTTTTTCAAATAATTCTGTGACTTGCGACAATGTCCAGCGTGGGCGGTGAGCCATGGGGCTTCTCCAAAACGTGTTTTTTGTTGTTAATTCGGTGTAGACTTGTAAACCTAAAACTTTTCAATTTGGTTTACAAGTCGATTATGACAACGGATGATCTTGCCTTTGACCAACGCCATATCTGGCACCCGTACACATCCATGACCTCCCCACTACCGGTTTATCCAGTGGCGAGCGCAGAAGGTTGCGAACTGATTTTGTCTGACGCCAGACGCCTGGTTGACGGTATGTCTTCCTGGTGGGCGGCGATCCACGGCTACAATCACCCACAGCTCAATGCCGCGATGAAATCGCAAATTGATGCCATGTCACACGTGATGTTTGGCGGTATTACCCATGCGCCAGCCATTGAGCTGTGCCGCAAACTGGTGGCAATGACGCCGGAATCGCTGGAGTGCGTTTTTCTCGCGGACTCCGGTTCCGTGGCGGTAGAAGTGGCGATGAAGATGGCGTTGCAGTACTGGCAGGCCAAAGGCGAAACGCGCCAGCGTTTTCTGACCTTCCGCAATGGTTATCATGGCGATACTTTTGGCGCGATGTCGGTGTGCGATCCGGACAACTCAATGCACAGCCTGTGGAAAGGCTACCTGCCGGAAAACTTGTTTGCTCCCGCCCCGCAAAGCCGTATGGACGGCGAATGGGATGAGCGCGATATGGTGGGCTTCGCGCGGCTAATGGCGGCGCATCGTCATGAAATCGCTGCCGTAATCATTGAACCTATTGTTCAGGGCGCAGGCGGGATGCGTATGTACCATCCGGAGTGGTTAAAACGAATCCGCAAAATGTGCGATCGCGAAGGTATCTTGCTGATTGCTGACGAGATTGCCACCGGTTTTGGCCGTACCGGCAAACTTTTTGCCTGCGAACATGCGGGTATCGCACCGGATATTTTATGTCTCGGCAAAGCCTTAACGGGCGGTACAATGACGCTTTCCGCCACACTCACTACGCGCCTGGTTGCGGAAACCATCAGTAACGGCGAAGCTGCCTGCTTTATGCATGGGCCAACTTTTATGGGTAATCCGCTGGCCTGCGCAGCAGCAAATGCCAGCCTGACGATTATCGAATCTGGCGACTGGCAGCAGCAGGTAGCGGCTATTGAAGCACAACTACGCGAGCAACTCACACCCGCCCGTGACGCCGAAATGGTTGCCGATGTCCGCGTGCTGGGGGCAATTGGTGTGGTCGAAACCACACGCCCGGTAAATATGGCGGCTCTGCAAAAATTCTTCGTCGAACAGGGGGTATGGATCCGGCCATTTGGCAAACTTATCTACCTGATGCCACCCTATATTATTCGCCCGGAACAGTTACAGCGCCTGACGGCAGCCGTTAACCGAGCGGTGCAGGATGAAACATTTTTTTGCCAATAACGAGAAGTCAGCGTGAGTGTTTCTGGCTACACTTTCTGCAAACAAGAAAGGAGGGTTCATGAAACTCATCAGTAATGATCTGCGCGATGGCGATAAGTTACCGCATCGTCATGTCTTTAATGGCATGGGCTATGATGGCGATAATATTTCGCCGCACCTGGCGTGGGACGACGTTCCTGCGGGAACCAAAAGTTTTGTTGTCACCTGTTACGATCCGGATGCGCCAACGGGTTCTGGCTGGTGGCACTGGGTAGTTGTTAACTTGCCTGCCGATACCCGCGTATTGCCGCAAGGGTTTGGCTCTGATCTGGTGGCTATACCAGACGGTGTTTTGCAGACGCGTACCGATTTTGGTAAAACCGGATACGATGGCGCTGCGCCACCGAAAGGCGAAACCCATCGCTACATTTTTACCGTTCACGCACTGGATGTAGAACGTATTGATGTCGATGAAGGTGCCAGCGGCGCGATGGTCGGCTTTAACGTCCATTTCCACTCTCTGGCAAGTGCCTCGATTACCGCGATGTTCAGTTAAATACTCTGCCAGATGGCGCGATACCATCTGGCATCACTTAAAGGTATTAAAAACAACTTTTTGTCTTTTTACCTTCCCGTTTCGCTAAAGTTAGTATAAAAAAGCAGGCTTCAACGGATTCATTTTTCCATTTCAAAGCCCGGAGCAACCTGTGAACACATTTTCAGTTTCCCGTCTGGCGCTGGCACTGGCTTTTGGCGTGACGCTGACCGCCTGTAGCTCAACACCGCCCGATCAACGTCCTTCTGATCAAACCGCGCCTGGTACGTCTTCTCGCCCGATTCTGTCGGCAAAAGAAGCGCAGAATTTCGATGCGCAGCACTATTTCTCCTCACTGACGCCAGGTGCTGCAGCGTGGAACCCTTCACCGATTACCCTGCCCGCGCAACCTGACTTTGTTGTTGGACCGGCGGGTACACAAGGTGTGACGCACACGACCATTCAGGCTGCGGTGGATGCGGCAATTATCAAGCGCACCAATAAGCGCCAGTATATTGCCGTGCTGCCAGGTGAGTATGAAGGCACGGTTTACGTTCCTGCAGCTCCGGGTGGAATCACTTTGTACGGTACGGGTGAAAAACCGATTGATGTCAAAATTGGGCTTTCCCTTGATGGTGGAATGAGTCCTGCCGACTGGCGTCACGACGTCAACCCACGCGGCAAATATATGCCAGGTAAACCAGCGTGGTATATGTACGATAGCTGCCAGAGCAAACGCAGCGACAGTATCGGTGTACTGTGTTCTGCGGTCTTCTGGTCGCAAAACAATGGTCTGCAACTGCAAAATCTGACCATCGAAAACACCCTGGGCGATAGCGTAGATGCGGGTAATCATCCGGCAGTGGCGCTGCGTACCGATGGCGATAAAGTGCAGATCAATAACGTCAATATTCTCGGTCGTCAGAATACCTTCTTTGTCACCAACAGCGGTGTGCAGAACCGTCTGGAAACCAATCGCCAGCCGCGTACACTGGTGACAAATAGCTACATTGAAGGGGATGTGGATATCGTTTCCGGTCGTGGCGCAGTGGTGTTCGATAACACCGAATTCCGCGTGGTGAACTCTCGTACCCAGCAGGAAGCGTATGTTTTTGCACCGGCGACGCTGTCTAACATCTATTACGGTTTCCTCGCGGTAAACAGCCGTTTCAATGCTTCTGGTGATGGTGTCGCGCAATTAGGCCGCTCGCTGGATGTTGATGCCAATACCAACGGTCAGGTGGTAATCCGTGACAGTGTGATCAACGAAGGCTTCAACACTGTCAAACCGTGGGCCGATGCGGTGATCTCTAATCGTCCGTTTGCGGGTAACACCGGCAGCGTTGATGATGATGACGAAGTGCAGCGCAATCTGAATGACACAAACTACAACCGTATGTGGGAATACAATAACCGCGGCGTGGGTAGCAAAGTGGTTGCAGAGGCGAAGAAGTAAGCGCTGTTAACTATTGGCCGGATGCGGCGTAAACGCCTTATCCGGCCTAC
>NZ_KE137292.1:581239-605184 GCF_000408805.1 Escherichia sp. KTE159 | reverse complement strand
GATGCGGCCTACATTCACATGACGCTTTTTACATCTGACGGTTTTTATTGAAGTTAATCAAACTCCCCGCCTTGATAATTTCGCGCTCTTCGGCAGTCAGGTTCTCCATATAGAGTGTAATTTCTGTTACTGGCACATCTTCATGGATCACGTAACCTTTGAACGTCGTACCGGGATTATCCAGCGCCGATTTAATGCCTGGAATATAAATGTAATCCCCCACGTCAAAGCTCGGCACTTCCACCATTTGCAGCGGTAACATCCCCCAGTTGATGACGTTAGAACGGTAACGTTTAGTCGCATATTCCTCAGCAATATTCGCCAGACCGCCAATTACACGCTGGCAGCTTGCCGCCTGTTCACGCGCAGAACCATCGCCTGGTTTGACCGCATAGACCATGCTGCCAATTTCAGTTTGCAGCGGATCAATATTTTCCTGACCAGCAATCTGCTTAATACGCGCAAACACCTCTGCCAGCTCGCTGATGTTCCCCGCCAGACGTTTATTTTCCAGCTCGGCAGTGGCTTTACTTCTGCCGACATAACCCGGATCGCGGCGTGACAAAGTAAACTCCGCCAGACCAATCGGATTTGAACGATACGAAGAGGTTTCACCGGAAGGAATCAATTCGTCGGTAGTGGTCACTTCGTCGAGGATCTTCGAACACACTTTAAGGACGATATTGTCAGTCAGCGCACCTAATTCTGGCCAGTCTTTGATGTTCGGCCCGTAGATCAGCGGTTGCTGAGTCGCCCCTTTCACAAAGCCCTGATAAACACGGTTTTTATACGGAGTTACATCGAAGGCGTACTCCGGCACGTTGCCCCAGCAGTCGAGTTCGCTGGCAGAAGTTAAGTACCCACCGTTTGCGGCAGTTGCGGCGATAGAACGAGCGTCCATCAACGCCACCGCTGACATTTGGCCATTGGCTGGCTTAGAGCCTTCACGGTTCGGGAAGTTACGCGTGGTGTGGCGAATACTCAAACCGTTGTTGATTGGCGTATCACCCGCGCCAAAACATGGGCCGCAGAATGCGGTTCTGATGATTGCGCCTGCGCCAATCAAATCCGCCACTACGCCTTTTTTGGCTAAATCCATAAACACCGGCTGTGATGACGGGTAAACCGCCAGCGAGAAAGTGTCGTTGCCACAAGATTGACCGCGCAGCGCATTTGCTGCGGCGATGACGTTTTCATAGTTACCGCCAGAGCAACCCGCAATAATCCCCTGCTGCACTTTCAGGCGACCATTTTCCACTTTATCCAGCAGCGAGAGTTTGGCTTTACCATGCGCTACGCGTTCGGACTCAATTTCAATCTCACGCAGAATGTCAGTCAGATTCTGGTTCAGCGTGTCAATTTCATAGACGTTGCTCGGATGGAATGGCAGCGCAATCATTGGCTTGATGGCGCTTAAATCAACGCTAATACAGCCGTCGTAATAAGCCATTGGCTGTGGATTAAGCTGGCTGTAATCCTCACCGCGACCGTGCAGCGCCAGCCAGTTATGCACTTCGTCATCAGTTTGCCAGACGGAGCTTAAACAGGTGGTTTCAGTGGTCATCACGTCAACGCTGTTACGGAAATCGGTAGAGAGAGCCGCAACACCCGGCCCCACGAACTCCATCACTTTGTTTTTGACATAACCGTTTTTGAACACCGCGCCGATAATCGCCAGCGCCACATCCTGCGGCCCGACATAGGGGGCTGGTTTGCCGGTCAGATGTACCGCTACTACGCCCGGATAGTCGATATCCCAGGTGTCGTTCAGCAGTTGCTTAACCAGCTCGCCGCCGCCTTCACCAACCGCCATCGTACCTAACGCACCGTAGCGGGTATGGCTGTCTGACCCGAGGATCATTTTTCCGCCGCCTGCCATCATCTCACGCATATATTGATGGATTACCGCAATGTGCGGAGGCACAAAAATACCGCCATAACGCTGAGCTGCCGATAAACCAAAAATATGGTCATCGCCATTAATAGTGCCACCCACTGCACACAATGAGTTATGGCAATTGGTCAGCACATACGGCAGCGGAAAACGCTCCATCCCGGAGGCTTTGGCGGTCTGAATAATCCCGACAAAGGTAATATCGTGTGAGGCCAATGAATCAAACTTAATTTTAAGTTTGTCCATATTTCCTGACGTATTATGGGAAGAGAGAATAGACCAGGAAATCGTGCCTTTTTTGGCTTCTTCTTTTTTTATTTCGCCAGTGAAATATTCTTCGGCAATTATTTCGTTATTACTGGCGAGAAACACGCCTTTTTCAGACAACTTGATCATCAGAGACTCCAGATATCTGCGCACCGTAAAGTGCGCAGAAAGATAATGAAGGGATATTTGAGAATATTTACAGCATGTTCCAGCCGATCAGCATATTCCACCACCATACACCGAGGGTGATATGTACCAGGAAAGTTAATATCGTCAGTACCGCACCGACCAACCACCAGGATTTAATATCGTTGTAACCCACGCCGAAGATGACCGGACCTGCCGCGCCGCCATAGTGAGTGACCATGCCGCCGTAGGAGTTGGAGAACAGCAGAGCCAACGCGGTTAACATTAACGGTGCACCGGAGACATTCGCCAGCATGGCAAATACCGGTAACATAGCTACGATATAGGCACTACCGGAAGCGAAGAAATAACGCACAATGATGCTAAGGAAAATAATCACGAAGAAGGCAACGTTACCGTGACCATCAAATGCCAGATTATTTTTAAAGACTTCGGCTAACCATTCAAAGAATTTTACTTTCGATAATAGTGAGCTTAAGCCGATAATACCGCCGTACCAGATTAAGGTATTCCAGCCGCCTTTATTTTTAACCACGTCTTCCCAGGTCACAATACCCAGCAGCAGCATGGTCGCCATAACAACAATAGCCACGGTAGATTCATCAACCCCAAGAGTCTTACTGAAAATCCACCCCAGCAGCGCCAGCACAAATACACCGAGCAGCATTTTTTCGCGAATTTTCATCGGCCCCAGTTCAGAAAGACCCGCTTTGGCGATGGTTTTGTTATCCACTTTTTTGATTTCTGGTGGATACATGGTGTAAATCACCAGTGGAGTGACCAGCAGCATAATGATGCCAGGCAAACCGGCAGCCAGCGCCCACCCACCCCAGCTAATTTGCAGGTGCAGAATGTCGTTGATCATTTTCAGCGCCAGGATGTTCCCCGCCATTGCGGTAAAGAACATATAGCTGGTGGTTTTGGTGACCATGTAAATGGACATCATCAGGTAATGCCCAACACGACGCGGGCTTTTTTCCGGTTCAGAACCCAGAGCCACCGCCACGCTGTTGATAATCGGCAATACGATACCGCCAGCACGCGCGGTGTTAGACGGTGTTGCCGGAGCCAGTACCAGATCGAGGAATACGGTAACGTAACCCAGTCCCAGGGTAGTGCTACCAATTTTACCAATCAGCAGATAAGCGATACGTTTACCTAAGCCGGTGGTAACAAACGCGGCGCTTAAGGTGAACGCAGAGAATACCAGCCAGGTTGTACCGGAAGAGTATCCACTTAGTACGGCGGTGGTTTTGAACTCTCCACCAGATAAGTTACCCACCACCACCATCGAGGCAGCAACCGCAATTAACAGCACGACAGGTTCCGGGAAAGGCTTGATGACCAGCCCTACAATTGCTGCCAGATAAATACCAAAAAGCACCCACGCCAGTTCACTTAATCCTGCCGGGGCTGGCATAAAGCCAATAATACACGGGATCGCTAATATCAGAATTAGCTTCCATAATGATTTTTTATTCATTTAATATCCTGCACTTTCTGTATTATTAATACAGAATTCCTTTATTGATTGTCCTTATCACGGCAAAGAAATTTTTCAGGGAAGATAAACTTCACCGGAAAATATTTTTCTGGTCGTCCGAATAACAGATGCACGTAACGTTGTGGCATCCTGACCTTCATTACTTAAATGAACGTCAAGCGCACCACTGGGGTGTTCAATATTGATATTGCCGTAACTCACTGAAGGAACAATTTGCCGGGTGACCGTGCCTTCCAGCGCACAGCTACTGGATATGGCAATAGCTCCGGTTATCGCCAGCGCGCGATGACAAGAATGCGGCATAAAATAACGTACATTAATCGCACCGCCTTTCTGCGCTGGGGAAATAAGCACGGGTTTAGGAATTACCATATTGCTGACATCTCCTAACCCCATTGCTTTACCGGCTTGCAGACGGATAGATTCAACACGGGCTAATAATGCTTTATCAGCATCTAATTCCACAGGCAATTCATAGCCTGTTTTTCCAAGATATTCAGCAGGAATAATGACCACCGGCATGGCCATATCGATACAGGTCACCGGAACATCGTCAAAATAATCAATCGGTTTATCCGTCGGGAAAACTTTTCCAGTTTTCGTCCCTGCGGCATTCAGGAAAGTGAGCGCGACCGGTGCGGCAGTTCCTGGCACGCCGTCAATTCTGGCGCTACCTTCGTACTCGACGACACCATTTGGCGTTTGCACATCAGCTTCGATGAGTGTGTCAGTATTGACGTTGCGGATACGCACGCGAGTAACCGGTGACGTTGCAGTGATCAAACCATTTTCAATCGCGAATGCCCCAACGCCAGACAACATATTGCCGCAGTTAGGCGTAGTATCGACACGCTGCTCATGGACGATTACCTGTGCAAACAAATAATCGACATCAGCACGCGAATCGCTGGAACGGCTAATAATGGCGACTTTACTGGTCAGCGGATTACCGCCGCCGATACCGTCAATTTCCAGATCATTCCCGGAACCCATAATTGCCATCAATATTTTATCGCGCTGCGTTTGATCTTCGGGTAAATGTTCCGCTAACAGGAACGCCCCCCTCGAGGTTCCACCTCGCATCATCACGCAGGGTATTTTTTTCATAATAATGCCCTCAATTTAAAAACATAACTTATTGCGATATGGTCACATTAAGGGCAAAGCATCTCTAATGACTTTAGCTCAACGATTAATAACATTTTTTCATTAATTTAAGTAATTAAATTGCAGTTAAACTGTTTAACTGTAAATTACTAAAAAGCACAGGTTCCATTTTTCGGAGTAGTAATGAAGCATGAATTATCAAGTATGAAGGCGTTTGTCACGCTGGCAGAGTCCAGTTCATTTAACAACGCCGCTAAATTACTTAATATTACGCAACCTGCATTAACACGCAGAATAAAAAAGATGGAAGAGGATTTACATATCCAGCTCTTTGAGCGTACAACTCGCAAGGTTACTTTAACAAAAGCGGGAAAAATGCTGCTACCAGAGGCTCGGGGATTAATAAATAAATTTGATGAAACTCTTTTTAATATTCGCGGCATGAATGCTCATCATCGAGGTATGGTGACATTAGCGTGTATTCCAACCGCGGTGTTCTATTTTTTACCGTTGGCGATCGGCAAATTTAATGAGCTATATCCCAATATTAAAGTGCGGATTCTGGAACAAGGCACGAATAATTGCATGGAGTCGGTGCTATGTAACGAGTCTGACTTTGGCATAAACATGAACAACATCACAAATTCATCCATTGATTTTACCCCACTGGTCAACGAGCCGTTCGTGCTGGCCTGTCGGCGTGACCATCCATTAGCCAAAAAGCAGCTAGTGGAATGGCAGGAACTGGCGGGTTACAAAATGATTGGTGTACGCTCCTCCAGCGGCAACCGACTGCTGATTGAGCAAAAACTGGCCGACAAGCCCTGGAAGCTGGACTGGTTTTACGAAGTGCGTCATCTTTCGACGTCATTAGGACTGGTTGAGGCGGGGTTGGGGATTTCGGCGCTTCCTGGTCTGGCAATGCCCCATGCGCCCTATTCTTCTATCATCGGTATTCCGCTGGTGGAACCGGTTATTCGTCGGACATTGGGGATTATTCGCCGCAAAGATGCCGTACTTTCTCCAGCGGCAGAACGCTTTTTTGCCTTACTGATTAATTTGTGGACTGACGATAAAGACAATTTGTGGACCAATATCGTCGAACGCCAGAGACATGCGTTACAGGAGATGAGTTAATACACCCGGCGCAATAGATTCAGCGCCGGGTAAGTCAACGGTTAGTGTGCGTTCACCACTACCCACATTGGCCCCTGTCCGACCGCATAGCGACCTTTTTCATGCAGCAGCCCCTGCTCACCGACAATTTCGTACACTGAGATGTGGTGAGATTTTTGTCCGGCAGCAATCAGGTACTTGCCGCTGTGATCGACGTTAAAGCCGCGCGGCTGGGTTTCAGTTGGCTGGAAGCCCTCTTTACTTAACACACTGCCATCTTCCGAGACGCTGAAGACGGTAATCAGGCTGGCGGTACGGTCACAAGCATATAAATGTCGACCATCCGGAGTGATATGAATATCAGCCGCCCAACGGGTGTCGGAAAAGTTTTCCGGCATCATATCCAGGGTCTGTACACATTCGATATTGCCGTGCGGATCTTTCAGTTCCCAGACATCAACTGAGCTGTTTAATTCATTGACACAATAAGCATATTGTTCGTTTGGATGGAACACCATATGACGTGGGCCGGCACCTTCGACGGTAGTCACTTCTGCCGGATCCTGCGCCACCAGATGACCGTCATCGCTGACCGTAAACAGGCAAATACGATCCTGCTTTAATGCCGGAACCCACAGCGTGCGGTTATCCGGCGAAATATTGGCGGAATGGCAGCCGTCCAGTCCCTCAACCACATCGACCACGCCCACTGGCAGGCCATCTTCCAGACGCGTTACGCTTACATTGCCTGCGTTGTAAGAGCCGACAAAAACAAATTGTCCCTGATGATCGGTGGAAATATGGGTCGGGCTACCCGGCAACGCCGACTCTGCGGCGAATGTCAGTGCGCCATCGTCTGGTGCAATGCGATACGCCAGTACGCGAAACTCCGGACGAACGCCAACATAGAGATAACGCTTATCCGGGCTGACCACCATCGGCTGCACCTGTCCCGGGACATCAACAACCTGTGTCAGCGTCAGTGCGCCTTCATGATCCAGGTTCCAGACGTGAATTTGCTGACTCTCAGGGCTGGCGATATAAACGGTTTGCTTCATGAATGCTCCTTTGCATTTAGCAACTGACTGTAACAGCTAAAATTAGTCGCTTTTGGCGGTGAATGCTGAATTAAAGCGCAGAATTTTGTCCGATAGTGGTATCGGTGTACCATTCACTTAGACGAAAATTCTTAACCTTAATCTGGAAAACGCCATGACCACACGCGTGATTGCTCTCGACTTAGACGGCACCTTATTGACCCCGAAAAAGACCCTACTTCCTTCATCAATAGAAGCACTTGCCCGCGCTCGCGAAGCTGGCTATCAATTGATTATCGTCACGGGTCGCCATCACGTCGCTATCCACCCTTTTTATCAGGCACTGGCGCTGGATACACCTGCTATTTGCTGTAATGGCACCTATTTGTATGATTATCATGCAAAAACTGTGTTGGAAGCTGACCCAATGCCCGTCAACAAGGCCTTGCAACTCATTGAGATGTTGAATGAACACCACATTCACGGTCTGATGTATGTGGATGATGCGATGGTTTATGAGCACCCGACCGGGCATGTTATTCGTACCTCTAACTGGGCACAGACACTGCCACCGGAACAACGTCCGACTTTTACCCAGGTAGCCTCACTGGCCGAGACGGCACAAGAAGTTAATGCGGTGTGGAAATTCGCTCTGACGCACGATGATCTGCCGCAATTGCAGCATTTTGGTAAACATGTTGAACACGAGTTGGGGTTAGAGTGTGAATGGTCCTGGCACGATCAGGTTGATATTGCGCGCGGCGGTAATAGTAAAGGCAAACGCCTGACGAAATGGATTGAAGCACAAGGCTGGTCAATGGAAAACGTGATTGCATTTGGCGATAACTTTAATGATATCAGTATGCTGGAAGCTGCTGGCACAGGTGTGGCAATGGGCAATGCTGATGATGCGGTAAAAGCTCGCGCCAACATTGTGATTGGTGACAATACCACTGACAGCATTGCCCAGTTCATTTATAGCCACCTGATTTAATCAGGCAGTTATCGACACACTTTTAATTTGCGCGTACAGCCACAGACCCGGTCTGATTGCCAGTTCGTCCCTGGCCCACGGGCTAATACGCGCCCACAGCGTTTTACCGCCGACTTCCAGTTCGACTTCCACCTGACCATTATCGTCATAACTGTTGACCACTTTTGCGCGCAACACGTTGCGGATGCTGGTTTGCTGCGGTGGTTGTAAAACCAGAGAGACATCGGATGCCTGAATGCGAATACGTAGCGCGGCTTGCAGCGGTTCGTCCAGCTTATTAACCCACAAATGCTGATCGCCCAGCGCCAGCGCGGTCATCGCATAATGCGGGTGATGCTCCAGTACCGTCACTTTCAGAATGCTGCTTTGTTGCTCTTTCGGCAGCCACGGATTCATCACGCTACTGCCCCAGACGTCTTCCAGTGCACCAAAGGCTTTCACCTGACCGTTTTCCAGCACCATAACCCGGTCTGCCAGATGAAGGATCTCATCCAGTGAATGGCTGACATAGAGCATTGGAATGTTGATTTCCCGCGTCAAACGTTGCAAATAAGGCAACAGTTCGCGTTTACGCGGAATATCCAGCGACGCCAGCGGTTCATCCAGTAACAGTAATTCCGGAGCCGTCAGCAAGGCCCGACCAATCGCCACGCGCTGTTTTTCGCCCCCGGAAAGACTGCCCGGTAAGCGGTCAAGCAAGGGTTCAATACCTAAAAGCGCCACCAGTTTGTCGAACTGATCGACCATGCTTTTCGCCATGCCATAGCGCAGATTGCCACGCACTTTGTAATGCGGAAACAGCCGCGCATCCTGAAAAACATAGCCAACGCGACGCTTTTCCGGCGTCAGGCAGATACCTTTTTCGGCATCATTTAATACCCGACCATTGAGGACAATTCGCCCTTTTTGCGGACGAGTCAGCCCACTGATAGCGTTAATTAGCGAGGTTTTTCCCGCACCGGAAACACCAAAGATAGCGGTGATGCCATTAGCTGGCAGCTTTTCATTAATGGTCAGGCAATGGTTGCCCAAAGTCTGGGAAAAATTCAATTCCAGCATGATTAACGCCCCGCCCGTTCACGACTGATTCTGGCCAGCCATTCCGAGATCAGCAGGGAGATCATCGCCAGCGCAATAGAGATAATACAAAGTCTTGCCGCGCCGCTTTCGCCGCCAGGAGTCTGGATCAGGGTATACATGGCAGAAGGAATGGTCCGCGTTTCGCCAGGAATGTTCGAAACAAAGGTGATGGTGGCGCCAAATTCACCGAGCGAACGTGCGAAAGCCAGTACCGTACCGACGATAATTCCCGGCAACGTCAGCGGTAAGGTAATAGTAAAGAAAACGCGCCAACGCCCGGCCCCCAGCGTTCTTGCGGCCTGTTCCAGTTTGACATCAACCCCTTCCAGCGCCAGACGAATCGCCCGCACCATCAGTGGAAAAGACATGACTGCGGCAGCGAGGACTGCGCCACGCCAGCTAAACGCGAAGGTAATGCCAAACCAGTCATACAGACGTTCACCGATAAATCCGCGCCGCCCCATCGAAACTAACAGCAAGTAACCGACGACCACTGGCGGTAACACCAGAGGTAGATGCAGTACACTGTCGAGCAGAGCTTTGCCCGGAAACGTGCAGCGCACCAGTAACCAGGCAAAAAAGATCCCAAACGGCAGGCTAAACAGCACAGCCAGGGAAGAAACTTTCAGGCTTAATAAAACTGCCTGCCATTCTGGATCGGTCAGTATCATTACTTAGTTGTAAATCCGTAACGTTTAAAGATTTCCGCTGCCTGCGGTCCCTTCAGATAATCGTAAAATGCTTTCACTGTCGCATTGTTATGCCCTTCCACGACAGCAACCGGATATTCCACTTTTTTATGCGAATCTTCCGGGAAGGTAGCAACCACTTTTACCCCTTTGCTGGCAACCGCGTCAGAACCGTAAACAATGCCCAGCGGTGCTTCATTGCGTTCAACCAGCGCCAGTGCCCCGCGAACATCTTCTGCCGGAGCCAGTTTCGGGGAGAGGGTATCCCATGCGCCCAGTTTTTGCAGAGCTTCTTTCGCATAAATGCCAGCCGGAACATGTTCCGGATCACCAACAGCCAGGCGACCGCCATTCAGTAAAGTGGTCCAGTTAGTTTTGCTATCGATGGTGAACTCTTTCTGCTCGCTGGTTTTCGGTGCTACAACGACCAGGCTATTGCCGAGCAATGTCTGACGCGTGGCGGTATCAATCCCTTTTTTATCAATTGCATAATCCATCCATTTCTGATCGGCAGAAATAAACAGATCCGCTGGTGCGCCAGCTTCAATCTGACGAGCTAAGGTAGAAGAAGAGGCAAAAGAAGAAACGACATCCACGCCCTTCTCTTTTTTATACTGTGTGGCGATATCCTGCATCGCGTTGGTCAGTGATGCTGCAGCAAAAACCGTGATTTTCCCTTCATCCGCCAACGCGTTGCCAGCAACGGTGAAAGAGAGCGCCGCCCCGGCAAACAGGTTTAACCATTTACGAGCCATTTGTAACCCCTTTATTTAACGTTATGTAGGCATCAATATAACGGCAAGTTCAGAATTTTCCCAGCAGTTATTGTTAACCTTTGAGAGGTAGTTAGAAAAAATATCGGCAGGAAAAGCAGGAAGTTGAGGAAAAAGAAAATGCCCGACTGAGCGGGCATTCATGGAATCAATGATTTTGTCCGGGCTGGTCTTTTTTACCAACACCAGAAAAGATGTTGAATACTTCACCAAGACCGTAAATCAGACCCAGGATGATGGCCATCACAACAGGTACCATGATTACGGCGAATACCAGACTTTTTAATAACTCTAACATGGTCAACTCCAGATATAGTCCTGTCATTATTCTAACCGCTAAGCACAGAAAAGCACTCCCCTTTTGTGCGGTCAGCTTTGCGTGGCGCTCATTTTCCGTCACAATAAGACTTTTGCCAGGACATTGTTATGCAGGCCGAAATCCTTCTCACTCTTAAGCTTCAACAAAAGCTCTTTGCCGACCCACGCCGCATTTCGCTACTAAAGCACATCGCGCTTTCCGGTTCCATCAGCCAGGGGGCAAAAGATGCCGGTATCAGCTATAAAAGCGCCTGGGATGCCATTAACGAGATGAATCAGTTAAGTGAGCATACGCTGGTTGAGCGTGCAACGGGTGGAAAAGGCGGCGGCGGTGCGGTACTGACCCGCTATGGTCAGCGGCTGATTCAGCTTTACGATCTTCTCGCCCAGATCCAGCAAAAAGCCTTTGATGTGTTAAGTGACGATGACGCCCTGCCGCTGAACAGCCTGCTGGCAGCTATCTCACGTTTCTCACTGCAAACCAGCGCCCGTAACCAATGGTTCGGCACCATCACCGCACGCGATCATGATGACGTTCAACAGCATGTTGATGTCTTACTGGCCGACGGCAAAACACGGTTAAAAGTCGCAATTACCGCGCAAAGTGGCGCGCGTCTGGGGCTGGATGAAGGCAAAGAAGTGTTGATTCTGCTGAAAGCGCCGTGGGTGAACATTACCCAGGATGACACGGTGGCCCAGGGTGCCGACAACCAATTACCGGGTATTATTAGTCATATTGAGCGCGGCGCGGAACAGTGCGAAGTATTAATGGCGTTACCAGACGGGCAAACCCTGTGCGCCACGGTGCCGGTAAATGAAGCCGCATCTCTTAAGCAAGGGCAAAATGTCACGGCTTACTTTAACGCCGACAGTGTGATTATCGCCACGCTGTGTTAAGCGTGTTGACAATTTGTTATGAAACACGTATCCCTGTCAGTAATCGCTGCACAAAATGGGATACAAAATGTCATCGTTGCAGATTTTGCAAGGCACGTTTCGTCTTAGCGACACAAAAACGCTGCAATTGCATCAGCTAAATTTAAACGCGGGTGATAGTTGGGCGTTTGTCGGTTCTAACGGTAGCGGGAAGTCGGCGCTGGCTCGCGCGCTGGCAGGTGAACTTCCGCTATTGAAAGGCGAACGGCAAAGCCAGTTTTCCCACATCACTCGTCTCTCCTTCGAGCAATTGCAAAAGCTCGTCAGCGATGAATGGCTGCGTAATAACACCGATATGCTCAGCCCTGGCGAAGATGACACCGGGCGCACCACGGCAGAGATCATTCAGGATGAAGTTAAGGATACTCAGCGTTGCGCTCAACTGGCGCAACAGTTCAGCATTACCGCTCTCCTCGACCGACGTTTTAAATATCTTTCTACTGGCGAAACGCGCAAAACCCTTTTGTGTCAGGCGCTGATGTCGGAGCCTGACTTGCTGATTTTAGATGAACCGTTCGATGGTCTTGATGTTGCCTCACGTCAGCAACTGGCAGAACTACTCGCTTCGTTACATCAGTCAGGGATTACTCTGGTATTGGTACTCAATCGCTTCGATGAGATCCCGGAATTTGTCCAGTTTGCCGGTGTGCTGGCGGATTGCACATTAACGGAAACTGGCGCTAAAGAGGAACTGCTCCGGCAGGCTCTCGTCGCCCAACTGGCACACAGTGAGCGGCTTGATGGCGTGCATCTACCAGAGCCGGATGAGCCTTCAGCACGTCACACCTTACCCGCCAGCGAACCACGAATTGTACTAAATAACGGCGTGGTTTCTTATAACGATCGCCCTATTCTTAACAACCTTAGCTGGCAGGTGAATCCTGGTGAACACTGGCAAATTGTCGGGCCAAATGGCGCGGGAAAATCGACGTTATTAAGCCTGATTACTGGCGATCATCCGCAAGGTTACAGCAACGATTTGACGCTTTTCGGACGGCGTCGCGGCAGCGGTGAAACCATCTGGGATATCAAAAAGCATATCGGTTACGTCAGCAGTAGTTTGCATCTGGATTACCGCGTCAGTACTACCGTGCGCAACGTGATCCTTTCTGGTTATTTTGATTCCATTGGCATTTATCAGGCCGTTTCAGATCGCCAGAAAAAACTGGTGCAACAGTGGCTGGATATTCTCGGCATTGATAAACGCACCGCTGACGCGCCCTTCCATAGTCTTTCCTGGGGACAGCAGCGTCTGGCGTTAATCGTGCGGGCGTTGGTGAAGCATCCTACATTGCTTATTCTCGATGAACCTTTACAAGGGCTTGACCCGCTGAATCGCCAGCTTATCCGCCGTTTTGTGGATATACTGATTAGCGAAGGTGAAACGCAGTTGTTGTTTGTTTCGCACCACGCTGAAGATGCACCAGCCTGTATTACCCATCGGCTGGAGTTCGTGCCGGATGGCGACCTCTATCGCTATGCGCTGACAAAAATAAGCTAAGTCTGTAATGCTGACTGTGCCGGATGCGGCGTAAACGCCTAATCCGGCCTACGGTTAGACACATCCAGGCATGAAAACACCTCTTTTTTCAGATAAAAGACGCAATCATTCACCAACTCTCTGTTTTATAATCGCTTAATCGCACATAAAAGATGGCTAAATTCTTGTGTAAACGATTCCACTAATTTATTCCATGTCACACTTTTCGCATCTTTGTTATGCTATGGTTATTTCATACCATAAGCCTGATGGAGCGAATTATGAGAGTTCTGGTTACCGGTGGTAGCGGTTACATTGGAAGTCATACCTGTGTGCAATTACTGCAAAACGGTCATGATGTCATCATTCTTGATAACCTCTGTAACAGTAAGCGCAGTGTACTGCCTGTTATCGAGCGTTTAGGCGGCAAACATCCGACATTTGTTGAAGGCGATATTCGCAACGAAGCGTTGATGACCGAGATCCTGCACGATCACGCTATCGATACCGTGATCCACTTCGCCGGGCTGAAAGCCGTTGGCGAGTCGGTACAAAAACCGCTGGAATATTACGATAACAACGTCAATGGCACCCTGCGTCTGATTAGCGCCATGCGCGCCGCGAACGTCAAAAACTTTATCTTCAGCTCCTCCGCCACCGTCTATGGCGATCAACCCAAAATTCCTTACGTTGAGAGCTTCCCGACCGGCACACCGCAAAGCCCTTACGGCAAAAGCAAGCTGATGGTGGAACAGATCCTTACCGACCTGCAAAAAGCCCAGCCGGACTGGAGCATTGCTCTGCTGCGCTACTTCAACCCGGTTGGTGCGCATCCGTCGGGCGATATGGGCGAAGATCCGCAAGGTATTCCGAATAACCTGATGCCATATATCGCCCAGGTTGCTGTAGGCCGTCGCGACTCTCTGGCTATTTTTGGTAACGATTATCCGACCGAAGATGGCACTGGTGTTCGCGATTACATCCACGTAATGGATCTGGCGGACGGTCACGTCGTGGCGATGGAAAAACTGGCGAACAAGCCAGGCGTACACATCTACAACCTCGGTGCAGGCGTAGGCAGCAGCGTGCTGGACGTGGTTAATGCCTTCAGTAAAGCCTGCGGCAAGCCGGTTAACTATCATTTTGCACCGCGTCGTGCGGGCGACCTCCCGGCCTACTGGGCGGATGCCAGCAAAGCCGACCGCGAACTGAACTGGCGCGTAACGCGCACACTCGATGAAATGGCGCAGGACACCTGGCACTGGCAGTCACGCCATCCACAGGGATATCCCGATTAAGGAACGACCATGACGCAATTTAATCCCGTTGATCATCCACATCGCCGCTATAACCCGCTCACCGGGCAATGGATTCTGGTTTCACCGCATCGCGCAAAGCGCCCCTGGCAGGGGGCGCAGGAAACGCCAGCTAAACAGGTGTTGCCTGCGCACGATCCTGATTGCTTCCTCTGCGCAGGTAATGTGCGGGTTACAGGCGATAAAAACCCCGATTACACCGGGACTTACGTTTTCACCAATGACTTTGCGGCATTGATGTCTGACACGCCAGATGCACCAGAAAGCAACGATCCGCTGATGCGTTGCCAGAGCGCACGTGGCACCAGCCGGGTGATCTGCTTTTCACCGGATCACAGTAAAACGCTGCCAGAGTTAAGCGTTGCCGCGTTGACGGAAATCGTCAAAACCTGGCAGGAGCAAACCGCAGAGCTGGGAAAAACGTACCCGTGGGTGCAGGTGTTTGAAAACAAAGGGGCGGCAATGGGCTGCTCGAACCCGCATCCGCACGGACAGATTTGGGCAAATAGCTTCCTGCCTAACGAAGCTGAGCGCGAAGACCGCCTGCAAAAAGAATATTTCGCCCAACAGAAATCCCCCATGCTGGTGGATTATGTCCAGCGTGAACTGGCTGATGGTAGCCGTACCGTTGTTGAAACCGAACACTGGTTAGCCGTGGTGCCTTACTGGGCTGCCTGGCCGTTCGAAACGTTGCTGCTGCCCAAAGCCCATGTTCTGCGGATCACCGATTTGACCGACGCCCAGCGCAGCGATCTGGCACTGGCGTTGAAAAAGCTGACCAGTCGTTATGACAATCTTTTCCAGTGCTCCTTCCCTTACTCGATGGGCTGGCACGGTGCGCCGTTTAATGGCGAAGAGAACCAACACTGGCAGTTGCACGCGCACTTTTATCCCCCTCTGTTACGCTCTGCCACCGTGCGTAAATTTATGGTCGGTTATGAAATGCTGGCAGAAACCCAGCGAGACCTGACAGCAGAACAGGCAGCAGAGCGTTTGCGTGCAGTCAGCGATATCCATTTTCGCGAATCCGGAGTGTAAGAAATGAGTCTGAAAGAAAAAACACAATCTCTGTTTGCCAACGCATTTGGCTACCCTGCCACTCATACCATTCAGGCGCCTGGCCGCGTGAATCTAATTGGCGAACACACCGACTACAACGATGGTTTTGTTCTGCCCTGCGCGATTGATTATCAAACGGTAATTAGCTGTGCGCCGCGTGATGATCGCAAAGTACGCGTTATGGCTGCCGATTATGAAAATCAGATTGACGAGTTTTCCCTTGATGCGCCCATTGTCGCGCATGACAGCTACCAATGGGCCAACTATGTCCGTGGCGTGGTGAAACATCTACAACTGCGCAATAACAGCTTTGGTGGCGTGGACATGGTGATCAGCGGCAACGTGCCGCAGGGTGCCGGGTTAAGTTCTTCCGCTTCGCTGGAAGTCGCAGTCGGTACTGTATTGCAACAGCTTTACCATCTGCCGCTGGACGGCGCACAAATCGCGCTTAACGGTCAGGAAGCTGAAAACCAGTTTGTGGGCTGTAACTGCGGGATCATGGATCAGTTGATTTCCGCTCTGGGCAAGAAAGATCATGCATTATTGCTCGACTGCCGCTCACTGGGGACTAAAGCTGTTTCCATGCCGAAAGGTGTGGCGGTGGTGATTATCAACAGTAACTTCAAACGCACTCTGGTCGGCAGCGAATACAACACCCGCCGTGAACAGTGTGAAACCGGTGCGCGTTTCTTCCAACAGCCAGCCCTGCGCGATGTCACCATTGAAGAGTTCAACGCCGTAGCGCATGAACTGGATCCGATCGTCGCAAAACGCGTGCGTCACGTTCTGACCGAAAACGCCCGTACCGTTGAAGCTGCCAACGCGCTGGAGCAAGGCGACCTGAAACGTATGGGTGAGTTGATGGCGGAGTCTCATGCCTCTATGCGCGATGATTTCGAAATCACCGTACCGCAAATTGACACCCTGGTAGAAATCGTAAAAGCAGTGATTGGCGACAAAGGGGGCGTGCGCATGACCGGTGGTGGGTTTGGCGGCTGTATTGTTGCGCTGATCCCGGAAGAACTGGTGCCTGCAGTACAGCACGCTGTTGCTGAACAATATGAAGCAAAAACAGGCATTAAAGAGACTTTTTACGTGTGTAAACCATCACAAGGAGCAGGACAGTGCTGAATGAAACTCCCGCACTGGCACCCGATGGTCAGCCGTACCGACTGTTAACTTTGCGTAACAACGCAGGGATGGTAGTCACGCTGATGGACTGGGGTGCAACTTTACTTTCCGCCCGTATTCCGCTTTCCGATGGCAGCGTCCGCGAGGCGCTGCTCGGCTGTGCCAGCCCGGAATGCTATCAGGATCAGGCCGCATTTCTGGGGGCCTCTATTGGTCGCTATGCCAACCGTATCGCCAATAGCCGTTATACCTTTGACGACGAAACTGTCACGCTGTTGCCAAGTCAGGGTGTCAACCAGCTACACGGCGGCCCGGAAGGATTCGATAAACGTCGCTGGCAGATTGTAAATCAGAACGATCGTCAGGTGCTGTTTGCCCTGACTTCAGAAGATGGCGATCAGGGCTTTCCGGGTAATCTCGGCGCGACGGTGCAGTATCGTCTGACCGATGATAACCGTATCTCTATCACCTATCGCGCCACGGTTGATAAACCTTGCCCGGTGAATATGACTAACCACGTCTATTTCAACCTCGACGGTGAACAGTCTGACGTGCGTAATCACAAGCTGCAGATTCTGGCTGACGAATATCTGCCGGTAGATGAAAGCGGTATTCCGCACAACGGACTGAAATCTGTTGCCGGTACGTCTTTTGATTTCCGCAGCGCCAAAATCATCGCCAGTGAGTTTCTTGCCGACGAAGATCAGCGCAAAGTGAAAGGTTACGATCACGCGTTCTTGTTGCAGGCCAAAGGCGATGGCAAGAAAGTGGCAGCGCATGTCTGGTCAGCAGATGAAAAATTGCAGCTTAAGGTCTACACCACCGCTCCGGCTTTGCAATTTTACTCCGGCAACTTCCTTGGTGGCACACCCTCGCGGGGAACTGAACCTTACGCCGACTGGCAAGGTCTGGCGCTGGAAAGCGAGTTTTTGCCGGACAGCCCGAACCATCCTGAATGGCCGCAGCCGGACTGTTTCTTACGCCCAGGCGAAGAGTATTCCAGCCAGACGGAATATCAGTTTATTGCACAGTGACTTCAAGCCCTCAATATGAGGGCTTTCTCATCGTATCGTTCATCTTGCCAGCAAATGAAGACATATTTGCAACTCAATATTCACAACAACCTTACACTGCGACACTATTTTCGCTATGGTTATGCGTAAGCATTGCTGTTGTTATCCCACGGCAATATAATGAGAATTATTATCATTAAATAATGATTTGAGGAGTAAGTATATGGCTGTAACTAAGCTGGTTCTGGTTCGTCATGGCGAAAGCCAGTGGAATAAAGAAAACCGTTTCACCGGTTGGTACGACGTGGATCTGTCTGAGAAAGGCGTAAGCGAAGCAAAAGCAGCAGGCAAGCTGCTGAAAGAGGAAGGTTACAGCTTTGACTTTGCTTACACCTCTGTGCTGAAGCGCGCTATCCATACTCTGTGGAATGTGCTGGACGAACTGGATCAGGCATGGCTGCCCGTTGAGAAATCCTGGAAATTGAACGAACGTCACTACGGTGCGTTGCAGGGTCTGAACAAAGCGGAAACCGCTGAAAAATATGGCGACGAGCAGGTGAAACAGTGGCGTCGTGGTTTTGCGGTAACTCCGCCGGAACTGACTAAAGATGATGAGCGTTATCCGGGCCACGATCCGCGTTACGCTAAACTGAGCGAAAAAGAGCTGCCGCTGACGGAAAGCCTGGCGCTGACCATTGACCGCGTGATCCCTTACTGGAATGAAACCATTCTGCCACGCATGAAGAGCGGTGAGCGCGTGATCATCGCGGCACATGGTAACTCCCTGCGTGCGCTGGTGAAATATCTCGATAACATGAGTGAAGAAGAGATCCTTGAGCTGAATATCCCGACTGGCGTACCGCTGGTGTATGAGTTTGACGAAAACTTCAAACCTCTGAAACGTTATTACCTGGGTAATGCTGACGAGATCGCGGCGAAAGCAGCGGCCGTTGCGAACCAGGGTAAAGCAAAGTAAGCGTAATCCGTTGAAAAAATGAGAAAGCCGACTGCAAGTGAGTCGGCTTTTTTTGTTTTTGCACAAGGCGTACGTAACTGACAACGGAGCACATTGCCTGATGCGACGCTACGCGTCTTATCAAGCCTACAAACGTACAGTCATGGCGATTCGCAGGTCGGGACTATAAACCTTATCCGCGACGTGCTTTTACGGCGTTCGCCAGTTGACGTAACAGAGAGTCGGTATCTTCCCAGCCAATGCAGGCATCGGTGATGCTCTTGCCATAGGCCAGCGGCTCACCGCTTTCCAGACTCTGGTTCCCTTCAACCAGGTGACTTTCCACCATCACGCCAATAATGGCATTTTCACCACCGGCAATCTGCTGGCAAACGTCAGCGCAAACTTCCATCTGCTTTTTGAATTGTTTGGACGAATTTGCATGGCTGAAATCAATCATAACCTGCGCCGGTAAACCCGCTTTTTTCAGCCCTTCTTTCACTTCAGCAACGTGTTTCGCACTGTAGTTAGGCTCTTTACCGCCGCGCAGAATGATATGGCAATCGCCGTTACCGCTGGTATTCACAATTGCCGAATGACCCCATTTGGTCACTGACAGGAAGCAGTGTGGCGCACCAGCAGCATTAATGGCATCAATAGCCACTTTAATCGTGCCATCGGTGCCATTTTTGAATCCTACCGGGCAAGAAAGACCAGACGCCAGTTCACGGTGAACCTGCGATTCGGTTGTACGTGCGCCAATTGCGCCCCAACTCATCAGGTCGGCCAGATACTGCGGGGTGATCATATCGAGAAACTCACCTGCTGCTGGCAGGCCACTATCGTTAATGTCGAGCAGCAATTTACGAGCAATGCGCAAACCGTCGTTGATCTGGAAGCTGTTATCCATATGCGGATCGTTGATCAACCCTTTCCAACCCACTGTCGTACGCGGCTTTTCAAAATAGACACGCATGACGATTTCCAGCTCGTCTTTCAGCTCTTCACGCAGCGCCAGCAAGCGGGTTGCATACTCTTTAGCGGCTACAGGATCATGAATTGAACAAGGGCCAATCACCACTAACAGGCGATCATCATTACCTTTCAGGATCTTGTGGATCGCTTTACGGGCATGGGCAACCGTATTCGCGGCATTTTCGGTAGCGGGGAATTTTTCCAGCAGTGCGACAGGCGGAAGTAACTCTTTGATTTCTTTGATGCGTAAATCGTCGTTCTGATAATTCATGTCTGTTCCAGTGTTGCCATACTTAATTTAGTGAATGCAATAGTTCCAATCTATATCTTCCGTCAGAATGTGTAAACGGGGTTTTACACTATGAACGGAATAATCCTGGAATTAGCAAGAAAAACGCCAGATTGTCGCGAAAAACGAGATCTCACCTACAATTTCTAACTGTAACTTCTTTATTTATTAATTTTTTCAAGATTCTCTGCTGGATTTATTCTTCTGGCTGAAATCTTAAACCATTGCCTGACAATCACCTGCAAATGCACTGTTGGAAGAGGTTATCCGACATAACGACCATAACAGGAGCATCGTATGAAAATGACAAAACTGGCCACTCTATTTCTGACTGCCACTCTTAGTCTTGCCAGCGGAGCTGCACTGGCTGCCGATAGCGGCGCACAAACTAATAACGGCCAGGCAAACGCTGCGGCTGATGCGGGCCAGGTTGCCCCAGATGCCCGTGAAAATGTCGCGCCAAATAACGTCGATAATAGCGGGGTTAATAGCAACTCGGGCGGCACCATGCTGCACCCGAACGGTTCATCAATGGATAATGATGGCATGACCAAAGATGAAGAGCACAAAAATACGATGTGCAAAGATGGTCGCTGTCCGGACATCAATAAAAAAGTACAAACCGGTGATGGCATCAACAATGATGTCGATACCAAAACCGACGGTACAACACAGTAATCCTGCAATAAAGCCAATACAGGGAGAGCGGAGTCTCTCCCTTTTAATTTTTCCCTTCTAAAAGCAGTATGATGTCATAAAGTTAAGTGAGATTAATTAAGGGATGACTCGTCATGGCGCACTCACACACTTCCGCACATCTGCCAGAAGATAATAATGCTCGTCGCTTGTTATATGCTTTCGGCGTTACCGCCGGTTTTATGCTGGTTGAAGTTATTGGCGGCTTTCTTTCCGGTTCTCTGGCATTGCTGGCTGATGCGGGTCATATGCTGACCGATACTGCCGCCCTGCTTTTCGCCCTACTTGCCGTTCAATTTTCCCGTCGTCCCCCCACCATTCGCCATACTTTCGGCTGGCTTCGATTGACCACCCTCGCGGCGTTTGTAAATGCCATCGCCCTGGTGGTGATTACTATTTTGATTGTCTGGGAGGCGATAGAACGCTTCCGCACGCCACGTCCGGTTGAAGGCGGTATGATGATGACTATTGCCGTGGCTGGATTGCTGGCGAATGTGCTTTCTTTCTGGTTGCTGCATCGTGGCAGTGAAGAGAAAAATCTCAATGTACGCGCGGCAGCGTTGCATGTCCTGGGGGATCTGCTGGGTTCTGTCGGCGCTATCATCGCGGCGTTGATTATTATCTGGACCGGCTGGACGCCTGCTGACCCTATTCTTTCCATTCTCGTTTCACTTCTGGTTCTGCGCAGTGCCTGGCGATTATTGAAAGACAGCGTGAATGAATTACTTGAAGGTGCGCCGGTTTCGCTGGATATCGCTGAACTGAAGCGCCGCATGTGCCGGGAAATCCCGGAAGTGCGCAATGTGCATCATGTACACGTGTGGATGGTGGGCGAGAAGCCAGTAATGACGCTGCATGTGCAGGTGATCCCGCCACACGATCACGACGCATTGTTGGACAAGATCCAACACTATCTGATGGACAACTATCAGATTGAGCACGCCACGATTCAGATGGAATATCAGCCTTGTCATGGGCCGGATTGCCACCTTAATCAAGAGGTTTCCGGCCATTCACATCATCACCATTAATGAGACAGCGCGCGTGAACCTCTTTCGCGTGCGCTGTTTATCCACATCCGGCTGCCGTTCAGGGCAATAAAGGTCAGGATCAGATACTCCAGCGACATGGCATAAACCCCCTGCAAGGCGAAAATCACCACGCTGATCACGTTAATAATGACCCACAGTAACCAGTTTTCGACGTATTTACGTGTCATCAGGATCATTGCCACGATGGAGAGTACCATCATGCAGGAATCCCAGAATGGGAAGGCGTCTGGTTGCAATTCTGGCATAGCCACTTGTAGACCCAACGCTTGCATAATCATTACCGCCACGCGGGTCAGGAACGCAAATACCGGGTTGATAAATACCGTCATCAGACCAATGGCAACGACGCAAACAGCCAACCAGGTTAATGCCTTCGGCAGTGGCAGCCAGCGAATTTTCAACTCGGCTTCATGCTGACTGGTTTGTCGCGACCAGGCATACCAGCCATAAATGTTAGCGGCAAAGAAAAATACCTGCAGCAGTAAGCTGGCATACAATTGAATCTGAAAGAAAATAATGCCAAACAAGGTAACGTTGATCAGACCAAAAAAGTAGTTGCTGATCTTCTCCAGGCTGGCAAGGCCAATACACAGTAACCCAGCGATCGTCCCTACCGCTTCGATCCATGAGAGATCGTAACCGCCAGTACCGATCGGTATATGAACCAGAATGTTCTGTGTGCTAAAAAAATCCATCTTTCCTCCAATGCGTAGCATGATGCCTTATTGTCAGCTATCCACGTAGTGTAGCCGCAAAATCCAGCATACGGTTGAGCGGCACCAGCGCCCTCTCTCGCAGCTTTTCATCAACATGAACCTCGTGTTTGCTTCCTCCCTGTTCTAATGCCTCTGCGATGGCCTGGAGGCCATTCATGGCCATCCACGGGCAATGCGCACAGCTACGGCAGGTTGCACCCTCGCCAGCGGTTGGCGCTTCCAGTAGCTCCTTGTCAGGCACCGCTTGCTGCATTTTGTAGAAGATCCCCCGATCCGTCGCCACAATAAGCCGTTGATGCGGCAATGTTTTCGCAGCATTGATCAACTGACTTGTGGAACCGACCGCATCGGCCATATCGACAATGGCCTGGGGTGACTCCGGATGTACCAGTATGGCAGCGTCAGGGTATTGTTTTTGTAAGCGGGTTAACGCCTGAGTCTTAAACTCATCATGAACGATGCAGGCACCTTGCCAGCATAAGATGTCTGCGCCCGTCTGTTTTTGCACGTAACGCCCCAAATGTTTGTCTGGTGCCCAGATGATTTTTTCCCCCAAACTATCCAGATGATCAATAAGTTCGACGGCAATGCTTGAAGTCACCACCCAATCTGCACGCGCTTTTACCGCAGCAGACGTGTTAGCGTAGACGACGACAGTACGATCGGGATGGGCATCACAAAATGCGTTAAATTCTTCAATGGGGCACCCGAGATCCAGTGAACATTCGGCCTTAAGTGTGGGCATCAGAATTGTTTTTTCCGGGCTGAGGATTTTGGCGGTTTCTCCCATAAATCTCACCCCAGCAACTAACAGCGTAGAAGCAGGATGCTTTGCACCAAAGCGCGCCATTTCCAGCGAATCGGAAATGCAGCCGCCGGTTTCCTCCGCCAGTTGTTGGATTTCAGGGTCGGTGTAGTAGTGGGCGACCATAACCGCATTATGTTCTTTCAGCAGGTGTTTTATTTTCTCGCGGTAATACGCTTTTTCATCAATGCTTAACGGCGTCGGCTTTGCTGGGAAAGGATAAATCGCTGCTTCAGGATCAAACATCACGCTCATCTTGCTATCTCGTTTTGCAGACTTAACATTTAAACCGATATGAAGCGTGATATCGCTATTACCGATTTCATTTGTTTTATATGCTAAACAAGATAACCGAATGGCAGGGAAAAGTCACAAGAATTACGTACGTGATATTGGATGCAACGCTTTGCGCTTATCCGACCTACATAAGGTTATTCACTCATCAAGCGTGGGAACTTACGAATTAAAATCGAGGGATGTTAAGATAGCAAAAAGGCACCTTTAGGGTGCCTTTTCACATTGGTGGGTCGTGCAGGATTCGAACCTGCGACCAATTGATTAAAAGTCAACTGCTCTACCAACTGAGCTAACGACCC
>NZ_KE137292.1:549696-580629 GCF_000408805.1 Escherichia sp. KTE159 | reverse complement strand
GTGGTGGGTGATGACGGGATCGAACCGCCGACCCCCTCCTTGTAAGGGAGGTGCTCTCCCAGCTGAGCTAATCACCCGATACTACGCTGGATACTACAACTAACTATGCTAGTGGTGGGTCGTGCAGGATTCGAACCTGCGACCAATTGATTAAAAGTCAACTGCTCTACCAACTGAGCTAACGACCCACTTTAGTGTTGCTTTCGGTTTGTTTGATATC
Source organism: Escherichia sp. KTE159 (assembly GCF_000408805.1). Taxonomy (NCBI): domain Bacteria; kingdom Pseudomonadati; phylum Pseudomonadota; class Gammaproteobacteria; order Enterobacterales; family Enterobacteriaceae; genus Escherichia; species Escherichia sp. KTE159. The sequence goes on along the minus strand of NZ_KE137292.1, from coordinate 580,409 downwards.
CCGTGGCAACGGCGGCATATATTACTGATTTCAGATTTGAGCGCAACAAAAATTTCGATGTAGATCACTCAACTGCTTATGATTCGCACGACACGACCAGAAATAATGCGACTTCTGGTCGCGTGTTATGCATTACATGGCGTTCAGACGTTTTTGTGCCTGTTTGGCGCCATCAGTACCAGGGTACTTACTGATAACCTGTTGGTACACGGCTTTCGCTTTCGCAGTGTCACCTTTGTCCTGCATGATGACGCCGACCTTAAACATCGCATCTGCAGCCTTCGGTGACTTCGGATAGTTTTTCACTACCGAAGCAAAATAGTACGCCGCATCATCTTTCTTACCCTTGTTGTAGTTTAACTGACCCAGCCAATAATTGGCGTTTGGCAGGTAAGTTGAATCAGGATAATTTTTGATGAAATTCTGAAATGCCACCATCGCATCATCCTGGCGGGATTTATCCTGCACCAGTGCAATAGCTGCATTGTAATCAGTGTTTGCATCACCGCTTTTCACCGGCGCGCCAGCACTCGCAGTACCAGCATCAGCCGTTGGCGTTGTTGCCGCCGCCCCGCTTTGCTCAACGCTGGCAGATTGCGTCGCTGCACCACCGCTGCTGAGGCTATCGATCTGCAACAGGATCTGCTTTTGCCGCTCCACGACCTGATTTAGTTGATACTGATTTTCCTGAATTTGACCACGCAGGGAATCAATATCGGACTGATTATCGGAGAGTTGCTGCTGGAGTTGAGTTAAAAGCTGACTGTGAGCATTAGAAATACGCTCAAGTTGAGTGACGCGGTCTTCGACCGAGCCTGAGCCGACACTACTGATTGGTGCCTGAGCAAAAGCGGCCCAGGGGGCCGCTATACCAACCAGTAACGACAGACTCAATAGTTGATGTCTGAAGTTACTGCTCATGCAATTCTCTTAGTAAACCAGTACCGCACGACGGTTTTTGGAGTATGCCGCTTCGTCATGGCCCAGTACTGCAGGTTTTTCTTTACCGTAAGAAACGATGGAGATCTGGTCAGCAGAAACACCTTTACCCTGCAGGTACATCTTAACGGCGTTCGCACGGCGTTCACCCAGGGAGATGTTGTATTCCGGAGTACCACGTTCGTCCGCGTGACCTTCTACGGTGACTTTGTAAGACGGGTTGCTACGCAGGAAGTTTGCGTGTGCATCCAGCATTTGAGCGAAATCAGAACGGATATCGTATTTGTCCAGATCGAAGTAAACGATATTATTCTGCTGTAGCTGTTGCATTTGCAGACGAGCCTGCTCTTCGGAAGACATGTTACCGTTACCGCCGTTCGCATCCATACCAGTGCCGGCACCCAGCATGCCTTCGCTGCCGTCATTGCTGGCGTTCTTGTTGGAAGAACATGCCGCAATTGCCATAACAGGCAGAGCAATCATCAGCCCTTTCAGCACTTTGTTCAGTTGCATTTCAATGATTCCTTTACTATTCAATTAATTATTATCACAGATACGGCGACCAGGCAGGGAATTTGACCTGTCCATCAGTTGCCGGAAGACGCGCTTTGAAACGCCCATCTGTAGAAACCAAATTCAGCACGGATCCCATCCCCTGAGAAGAGCTGTAGATTACCATAGTGCCGTTAGGTGCCAGACTTGGCGTTTCATCCAGGAACGTTGACGACAGAACTTGTACGCCTCCCGTTACCAGATCTTGTTTGGCAATGTGCTGCTGCCCACCATTGGAGCTGACCATTACCATAAATTTACCGTCGCTGCTGACATCCGCATCCTGGTTCTGCGAACCTTCCCAGGTAATACGTTGTGGCGCACCGCCGTTGATATTCACTTTATAAACCTGCGGACGACCTGCCTGGTCAGAAGTAAATGCCAGGTTCTGGCTATCCGGGAACCAGGTCGGTTCAGTGTTGTTGCTACGGCCATCAGTCACCTGACGAATCTGACCAGAAGCTAAATCCATTACGTACAGGTTCAGGCTACCCGTTTTAGACAGGGCAAACGCCAGTTTGCTGCCATCCGGTGAGAACGCTGGCGCACCGTTGTGACGCGGAAATGAAGCCACCTGACGCACAGCGCCATTTGCCAGCGTCTGGATAACCAGCGCGGAACGACCGCTTTCGAAGGTGACATATGCCAGTTTAGAACCGTCTGGTGACCACGCCGGAGACATCAGCGGCTGCGGAGAGCGGTGAACCACAAACTGGTTGTAGCCATCGTAGTCAGATACGCGCAATTCGTACGGGAACTGACCACCGTTGGTCTGAACAACGTAGGCAATACGAGTACGGAACGCACCCTTAATGCCGGTCAGTTTTTCAAACACTTCGTCACTGGCGGTATGGCCAGCATAACGCAGCCATTGCTTGTTAACTTTATATGAGTTCTGAGCAAGTACAGTACCCGGAGCACCACCGGTATCAACTAGCTGATAAGCAACATTGTAAGAGCCGTCCGGGTTCGGAGTGACCTGACCTACAACCACAGCGTCAATACCCAGTGCAGACCATGCTGCGGGTTGAACTTCCTGCGCGCTACCCGGCTGCTGTGGCAGACGAGCGCGATCTAACGGGTTAAATTTACCGCTGTTACGCAAGTCAGCAGCAACGATGCCGCCAATATCTTCAGGTGCCGCACCAGGCCCTGCCCACTGGAAAGGAACGACACCAATAGGACGACCGGAATCTACACCACTGTCGATCACAATGCGGACTTCAGCGTGCAGAACCGACGCCCACAGTATGAGAAAACCAAATGCTACTCGTAATGCCTGCTTCATCATATCTCCCTTATCCGGACAGATAGTCCACGATAATTTAGCAGAATGTTAACAAACTCAAATACACAAAACTACCAGAACCCCGCGACAACCGATGTCTGATATTAACCGCCGTGACGGCCAACATCGCGATTACGGCTTGAAGTCCAATGGTGCGTTTTTGAACACTTCATATACTGCCTGGCTTGGTGGTTTCGGGATCTTCGCAAGTTTAGCTGCTGCCAGTGCAGCCTGACAAAGTGCGGGATCGCCACCTTCAGGTTTGATATCCAGTAACATGCCATCTGGTGCCAGTTTTATGCGCAGCGTACAGGTTTTGCCTGCATAAGACGATGCGTCATAAAACTTACTTTCGATAGCAGATTTAATCTGCCCGGCATAGTTATTGATATCTGCACCTGATGCGCCATTGTTTTTAGTATTACCACTCCCGGCAGGCGAAGCATTGTTCCCTTTCGCCCCACCACCGGTTTTCGGTGCATTCTTACCAGAGCTTAGCTCACCGAAGATATCATCTGCCTCTGCGGCCGCTTTAGCTGCAGCGGCTTTTTCAGCAGCCGCTTTTGCCGCTGCTGCTTTCTTCTCGGCTGCGGCTTTCTCTGCTGCTGCTTTCTTCTCGGCTGCGGCTTTCTCTGCTGCCGCTTTCTTATCAGCTGCAGCTTTCTCTGCCGCTGCTTTCTTATCAGCCGCAGCCTTTTCAGCAGCCGCTTTCTTCTCAGCTTCAGCCTTCGCTTTTTCAGCAGCTTCAGCCGCTGCTTTCTTTCTTGCTTCAGCAGCGGCGGCTTCTGCAGCTTCGGCTTTCTTCTTCAGTGCCGCAGCAGCTTTGGCGGCTTCAGCCTCAGCTTTCTTCTGCGCTTCGGCTGCGGCTTTGGCAGCTTCTGCTTCCGCTTTTTTCTTCGCATCCGCAGCCGCTTTCTTCGCCGCTTCGGCTGCTGCTTTGGCATCCGCTTCGGCCTTCGCTTTAGCATCTGCCGCAGCTTTCGCTGCCGCTTCTTCCGCTTGCTTCTGCTTTAACTCAGCCTGTTTGGCGGCGTCTTCAGCCTGCTTTTTCTGTTCCTGAGCAGCTAACCGCTCTTTCTCAAGTTGCTTCAGGCGTTCCTGTTCAGCCGCTTGCTTTTCACGGAGTTCTTCGGCTGCCTGCTGTTCCTTAATCTTGCGCTGCTCTTCGGAACGCTTCGCGCTTGACTCCTGGCTTTGCATGCGTTTGTACTGCTCAACTACCGCACCTGAATCAACCATTACGGCGTCGATAGACGAACCACCGCCACCTCCGGCTGAAGCTTCTATATTCTCATCGAACGAACTCCAGATCAGCGCCGCAAATAAGATGACATGCAGCACTGCTGAAATAATTATCGCCCGTTTGAGCTTGTCGTTTTGTTCGGTTGCCTTTGACACTCTCGGTTCCCAAAAACTGTTCGCCTGTTACCCGCTCTCTTTCAAGCAAGGGAAACGCAGATGCTTAGATAGGCTGCGTCATTAAACCAACCGATTTCACACCCGCACTGTGTAACAAGTTCAGCGCTTTAATTATTTCATCGTAAGGCACATCTTTTGCGCCACCGATCAGAAAGACCGTTTTCGGATTAGCCTTGAAACGGCTGGAGATTTCTGCCACCACCTGCTCTGGAGGTAAACGCTCCAGGCGATCTTTCTCAACCACCACGGTGTACTGACCAATACCAGATACTTCAACTATCACTGGCGGATTATCGTTACTACTCACTGCCTGCGATTCAGTAGCGTCTGGCAGATCGACCTCCACACTCTGGGTAATGATGGGTGCTGTCGCCATAAAGATCAGCAACAGCACCAGCAGTACATCCAGCAACGGTACGATGTTGATTTCGGACTTGAGATCGCGACGACCTCGTCCACGCGCTCTGGCCATGGCTTACCCCTTGTTGCTCTCGCTAACGGTAAACGCCTGGCGGTGCAGAATCGCAGTAAACTCTTCCATAAAGTTATCGTAATTCAGTTCCAGTTTGTTTACGCGTTGGTTAAGACGGTTGTAAGCCATAACCGCCGGAATAGCGGCGAACAGACCGATTGCCGTGGCAATCAACGCTTCTGCGATACCGGGAGCCACCATTTGCAGTGTTGCCTGCTTCACCGCACCAAGGGCAATAAAAGCGTGCATGATCCCCCAGACTGTACCAAACAAACCGATATACGGGCTGATAGAACCCACCGTACCGAGAAACGGAATGTGTGTTTCCAGATTTTCCAGCTCACGATTCATAGAGATACGCATCGCACGTGCAGCCCCTTCCACCACTGCTTCTGGCGCATGGCTGTTGGCACGATGCAGGCGCACAAATTCTTTGAACCCGCTGTAAAAGATTTGTTCCGACCCAGTGAGATTATCCCGTTTTCCCTGGCTCTCCTGATAGAGGCGAGAAAGTTCGATTCCAGACCAGAATTTATCTTCAAACGCTTCGGCTTCACGCGCTGCAGCGTTAAGAATACGGGTCCGCTGGATAATAATGGCCCAGGATGCGATTGAAAAACCAATCAAAATCAACATGATAAGTTTAACCAGAAGGCTAGCCTTCAGGAACAAATCAAGGATATTCATGTCAGTCACTGCTTAAACTCCGCGACAATAGACTTAGGAAGCGCACGAGGCTTCATTTTGAGTGGGTCAACGCAAACAATCAGAACCTCGGCTTCATTCAGCAGAGTATTCTCGGCGTTGACAATACGTTGCGTGAAAACCAAAGAGGTGCCACGCATTGATGTTATTTCTGTCTGTATTTCGAGCATATCGTCGAGCCGTGCAGGTGCGTAATATTCCACCGTCATTTTACGCACCACGAAGGCAACACGTTCAGCCATCAGTGCCTGTTGGCTAAAGTGATGGTGGCGCAGCATCTCTGTGCGTGCTCTTTCATAAAAAGCGATGTAACTGGCATGGTACACCACACCACCGGCATCAGTATCTTCATAATAGACACGAACCGGCCATCGAAACAGCGTTGTATTCACTTTACATCCCGGTAATGCAACAAAAGTTAGAACTTTTAAACGCTGCTACTATACGCGTGCGATTGAGGTTTGGGAATGAGGGTAAGTTAAGGGAGCGTAAAAATTTATGGACCCTCAACGGCCCATAAATTTTTAAAGAGAATTCTGATTTAAAAGAAGAAGAAAATCAGCCCTACAATGAGAACAAGATCAGCAAGCAATGGGCAAAAAATCCCTTTCCAAAGAACCTTCTGCGGACGAAACCCCACGCCGTGAATAACGCCTGCGCAGACGGCCCACATCAGCAATAATCCATGCCAGATTTCCAGCTCACTGGTCTTCGCGGCAAAACGTGATGGGTCCCAAAACATACATCCTGCTAACAGAAGCGCCATCACGAAGGAAAGCGCCCTCAGAGGGCGCTTGTCCATTACCGCATACAAGGTTGCGATAATCTTACTCATCAACTGTCTTCTTGACCGGCTTTGCCTGATTCGACGTGCTCAAGCGCCAGCGCGGTAATTACCCCAAATGAACAGGCAAGAAGCGTTCCCAGAATCCATGCGAAATACCACATTTTTAGCTCCTTACTTAGTACAAAGAGTGGGTGTTACGTTCAATATCTTCTTTGGTGATACGTCCGAACATTTTCCAGTAACACCAGGCGGTGTAGAGCAGAATGATCGGCACCAGAACCACCGCAACCCAGGTCATGACGTTAAGCGTCAGTTGGCTGGAAGTCGCATCCCACATTGTCAGACTTGCATTCATCATGGTGCTGGACGGCATTACAAACGGGAACATTGCAATACCCGCAGTCAGAATGATGCAGGCCAGTGTCAGAGAAGAGAACACAAACGCCCACGCGGCTTTATCCATACGCGCAGTCAGGATAGTCAGCAGTGGTAGAACCACCCCCAGAGCCGGAATAGCCCACAGAATTGGCGTGTTGTTGAAGTTCACCAGCCATGCACCAGCTTCACGAACCACTTCTTTATTCAGCGGGTTAGATGCTGCGTAATGGTCCATTGTCGACTTCACAACATAACCGTCGATACCGTACATCACCCATACGCCAGCCAGTGCGAAGCACACCAGCGTTACCAGCGCCGCCACCTGAGCCGTTGCACGGGTACGCAGGTGCAGTTCACCAACGGTGCGCATTTGCAGATAGGTTGCACCCTGAGTGATGATCATCCCGACGCTTACCACACCAGCCAGCAGGCCGAACGGATTGAGCAGTTGGAAGAAGTTACCGGTGTAGTACAGACGGAGATATTCATCAACATTGAACGGTACACCCTGCAACAGGTTACCGAACGCCACGCCAATCACCAGCGGCGGAACGAAGCTACCAATGAAGATGCCCCAGTCCCACATGTTACGCCAGCGGGTTTCTTCAATCTTGGAACGGTAATCAAAACCGACCGGACGGAAGAACAAAGATGCCAGCACGAGGATCATCGCGACATAGAAGCCGGAAAACGCAGCGGCATAGACCATCGGCCAGGCAGCAAATAATGCGCCGCCTGCAGTGATCAGCCAAACCTGGTTACCGTCCCAGTGTGGGGCGATGGAGTTAATCATAATTCGACGCTCGGTGTCGTTACGACCGAGGAAACGGGTGAGCATGCCCACCCCCATGTCGAAACCGTCAGTGACTGCAAAACCAATCAGCAGAATGCCAACCAGCAGCCACCAGATAAAACGCAATACTTCATAATCGATCATTTGACGACTCCTGTCTTAGCGTGCCGGCTGAGTAGTCGTGGAAGACTGCTCAAAGTGATAGCGACCGGTTTTCAGGCTGCTTGGGCCGAGGCGTGCAAACTTGAACATTAAGAACATTTCTGCCACCAGGAACAGGGTATACAGGCCGCAAATCAGAACCATAGAGAAGATGAGATCGCCTGCAGTCAGCGACGAGTTCGCCACTGCGGTAGGCAGCACCTCACCGATAGCCCACGGTTGACGACCATATTCGGCAACAAACCAGCCCGCTTCTACAGCGATCCACGGCAGCGGAATACCGTACAGCGCGGCGCGCAGCAGCCATTTTTTCTCACCGATACGGTTGCGGATTACGCTCCAGAAGGAGAGCGCGATAATTGCCAGCAGCAGGAAGCCACACGCCACCATGATGCGGAACGCGAAGTACAGCGGTGCTACACGTGGAATAGAGTCTTTGGTTGCCTGTTGAATCTGCGCTTCAGTCGCATCCGCCACATTCGGCGTATAGCGTTTCAGCAGCAGACCATAACCGAGATCTTTCTTCATGCTATTGAACTGATCGCGTACAGCCTGGTCGGTAGAACCAGAACGCAGTTGCTCAAGCAGAGAGTACGCTTTCATCCCGTTACGGATACGTTCTTCGTGCTGCACCATCAGCTCTTTCAGGCCGATAACCGGCGTATCCACAGAACGTGTAGCGATGATACCCAGCGCATAAGGGATCTGGATTGCAAATTTGTTCGTCTGCTCTTCCTGATCAGGAATACCGAACAGAGTAAAGGCAGCAGGCGCAGGTTGAGTTTCCCACTCGGCTTCAATAGCAGCCAGTTTGGTTTTCTGCACGTCACCCATTTCGTAACCGGATTCATCACCCAGAACAATAACGGACAGAACAGCAGCCATACCGAAGCTTGCAGCGATAGCAAAGGAGCGTTTTGCGAAGGCGAAGTCACGGCCTTTCAGCATATACCATGCGCTGATACCGAGGATGAACATCGCGCCAGTCACATAACCAGACGCAACAGTGTGAACGAATTTCACCTGAGCAACCGGGTTAAGCACCAGCTCGGAGAAGCTCACCATCTCCATACGCATAGTTTCGAAATTGAAATCGGACGCGATTGGGTTTTGCATCCAGCCGTTCGCAACCAGAATCCACAGTGCGGACAGGTTTGAACCGAGCGCCACCAGCCAGGTGACACACATATGCTGAACTTTACCCAGACGATCCCAACCGAAGAAGAACAGACCTACAAAGGTGGATTCGAGGAAGAAGGCCATCAGACCTTCGATTGCCAGCGGCGCACCGAAGATATCCCCTACATAGTGAGAATAATAAGACCAGTTAGTCCCGAACTGGAACTCCATGGTTAAACCGGTTGCCACACCCAGAGCAAAGTTGATACCAAACAACTTGCCCCAGAACTTTGTCATATCTTTATAAATCTGTTTGCCGGAAAGGACGTAGACCGTTTCCATGATGGCCAGCAGGAACGCCATACCGAGCGTCAGTGGCACAAAAAGGAAGTGGTACATCGCGGTCAAGGCAAACTGTAAGCGCGACAGTTCGACTATATCTAACATCATGACTCCTTGCTCATCGCATGAAGACTCCGAGAGTGAACCCCGTTAGAAAGGGTCACACGCATGCCCCAATACAAAATTATTTGCTCGCCCCTATCGTTGCCATTTCATCAAAAGAGGAAAAGACAATGATAAAAAGTTACAAACATGTTAATGAATAAACCAAATTGATCCCGCAATTATATTACGCCGCAAAATCCTTACAATAAACAGGTTTTTATTGAACAAATTTGCATTTTTCGACAGTGATCAATTTATAGCGAAATTGTCACCATCTCACCAATTTGATCTACGACAATTTATCGTGTTTTGCAGATTTTTTTCAAGGATTAAAAATTGATTTATATCAAAATCAATCAGATATGTTAATCATGTGTGAATTAGAGATTGTTGGTAATTTTATTGTTAACACATTGTAAACCATAAATGCATAATTATTATCGCAATGGAGAGATATAGATAAAAAACCAGTATTTTATTTAACAGAGCTGCTTTATCGACTTTTTATAATACTAATTAGTTAGAGTAGCCAATTTGTTGCCATTTTACATAACATATTTTTATCAAAGTTAATCGATTGTTGTCTTTATGAGCACATTCCTATGAGTCCATTATTTTATTGTTTCTCTGGTAATAATCACTTACAGGGATAGATGTATTGGGTATAGTCAGGCGGGACGAAAATTTTTTAAGCGAAATTATAGGGTATAGGTATTTTCCCGCTCTTGTCCTCTACGATTAATTCAGCAATTAACAATTAAGAAAAATAGCAGGTAATTCAGCAAGTAAGTCTACCGCAGGCTGTTATATATAGAATATTGTTATTCATTTAACAGTAACACGAAACAACGAAGTGGGATTGTAAGTGAGTGTTATAAAACTCCAGATTCCTTCGAACAATACGTTACCCTGCCTCTAAAAAATACTCCTATGGCGTAAAGTTGATTAGCTCCAACGAATGGCATAAACCTGTGCAGGATATTAACTACTTGTTACTTACAACATTATTTTTACAATTCTGCGTTAAGCCAGAAGCGAATAGTATTGAATACATACATCAAACTTTTTTAATTGCCTTTATAGGGGTTAAAAGTGTGCCCAAAATGCAAATTAGATGTTGATCACAATTATATCAACATATTAGATCAATAGAATTTAAAAAAAATTAAAATCAATGGCGCAAGGCATCGCAACGCATTGAATTTTCTCACCTATTTAAACACACATTATAAACAAGCATTTTACGAAAGATATTTTGAAAATAGATCAATTGCATCCTAATGACTGGGCAAAGAAACTCCAGTGATATTAAGCATGTGCCGTTATGTATGGCCATAAATACAACGTGTGTAACTTATTTTACTCTCTGTCTTACAAAGGATTACCCATGAAGAAAGCAACACTTGTGATTGGCGTTATTGGCGCTGACTGCCATGCAGTAGGCAATAAAGTTCTGGATCGTGTTTTTACCACCCATGACTTCAGGGTCATTAATCTGGGCGTTATGGTCAGCCAGGACGAATATATTGATGCCGCCATTGAAACTGGCGCTAACGCGATTGTGGTTTCCTCTATCTATGGTCATGGCGATATCGACTGTCTGGGCATGCGTGAACGCTGCATCGAGCGCGGGCTGGGTGACATTCTGCTTTATGTGGGCGGTAACCTGGTGGTGGGTAAACATGACTTCGCTGACGTGGAAATCAAATTCAAAGAAATGGGTTTTGATCGCGTCTTCGCACCCAGCCATGACTTAGAAGATGTCTGCCAACTGATGACCAACGATATCAACCAACGTCATGGCGTAGAAATACACATTCTCGAAGAGGCAATCTGATGCAAATTGTCTCTGTCGATATTGGATCGACGTGGACCAAAGCAGCCCTCTTCACTCGGGAGGGGGACGCGTTAACGTTGGTTAACCACGTTCTGACTCCAACCACCACGCACCATCTGGCGGAAGGTTTTTTCTCCAGCCTGAACCAGGTGTTAAACGTAGATAATGCCCTCCCCCTGTTAAACTGCGGTGAGGTTGCATTGAAGTATTCCTCCTCAGCCAAAGGGGGACTGGCGGTCGCTGCAATGGGGTTAGTGCCTTCTATCACCCTGGAAACTGCGAAAGTAACCGCTCACTCTGCTGGCGCTAAAATCACGCAATATTACGCCTACAAGCTGAACCGCCGTGATATTCAGGCGCTGGAAGAGACACCGCCAGACATCCTGTTGTTCACCGGCGGCACCGACGGCGGTGAAGAAAGTTACGGACTGAATAACGCCCGCGTGCTGGCAGAATCAAAACTCGACTGCGCCATTATTTATGCCGGAAACAGGGATATTCAGGATGAAGTGCAAGCCATCCTTGGGCATAAAGAGCTGACTATCGTCGATAACGTCCTGCCTGACCTTGACCATCCAACCCCTTTGGCCGCGCGTCAGGCCATCTGCGACATTTTTCTCAAACGTATTGTTAAAGGAAAAGGACTGGATGTCATTGTTGATGAAACGGGCGAAGAACCGATGCCGACACCGTGGACGGTCTATGAGTTGGTAAAGGCCATCAGCAATGTAAATAGTCACTGGAAAGAGTTCATTCTTCTCGACATGGGCGGCGCAACCACCGACGTCTATTCCGCCTGCATTAATCATCTCGCGCCAGATACCGTTTTGCACGGCGTACCAGAACCATTCATAAAACGAACCGTAGAAGGCGATCTGGGGATGCGCGTCTCGGCGGCGGTGGTTGGTGAAAACGCAAAAGACTTAGTCAATATGATCTTTGCTCAACAACCCGTGCAGCAGGAGGCTTTTTATCATTACCTTCGTCATTTGGCCGCTCATCCCGAATACTTACCCACTAACACAGAAGAAAAATATTTCGATGCTGTGCTGGCCGGGCTGTGCGTGGGTTACGCCACAGAACGTCATGCGGGCACCAAAAAAGAAGTCTGCACCTGCGTCGGTAATGTTGATTTACAAATGGGACGCGACCTTACCACCGTGCACAAAGTCATCGGCTCCGGTGGATGGCTGTCGCGCGCCAGCCAGTTTGATATTCATCACTGGCTGAAGTACCGCGAGTTAAACGACGACGGCAAACGCATTCTCTTACCGACTCAATTTGAATATTACCGTGATTCACAGGGGCTATTTCCACTGCTGGCAAACGTCGCCAGAGTAGACCCGCAAGCCGCTGCGCTCACCAGTATTCAATGCTTAACCCTATAACAATTAAGGCAGCAACCAATGGAACTTCGAAACAAGAAATTAACCCATGACGAATTCATGGCCGAGCGGCAACAGGTACTGAAAACCTGGGAAACTGGCAAGGACGTTGAAAAATTCGAAGATGGCGTTAAATACCAACAAACCATTCCTGAACATAAACGCTTCTCCCTTGCCCTGCTGAAAGCAGACCTGGAAGGTAAAACACTTAGCCAGCCGCGCGCTGGCGTGGCGCTGATGGACGAACACATTGAACTACTGAAAACACTACAAGAAGAGTGCGATCTGCTGCCGAGCACCATTGATGCCTACACCCGTCTGAATCGTTACGAAGAAGCGGCGGTGGGCATTAAGAAGTCCATCGAAGCCGGAACATCTAAACTGAACGGTTTACCGGTGGTTAACCACGGTGTCGCAGCGTGCCGCCGTCTGACCGAAACCCTGCAAAAACCGTTACAGATCCGCCACGGCACGCCAGATGCGCGCCTGCTGGCTGAAATCTCAATGGCCAGTGGCTTCACCAGTTATGAAGGCGGCGGCATTTCCTACAATATTCCGTATGCCAAACGTGTAACGCTGGAAAAATCTATCCGCGACTGGCAGTACTGCGACCGCTTAATGGGGTTGTATGAAGAACATGGCATTCGTATCAACCGCGAACCATTTGGCCCACTGACTGGAACGCTGATCCCGCCATTTATCTCGCACTCTGTTGCGATTATCGAGGGCCTGTTGGCGTTGGAACAAGGCGTAAAATCTATCACTGTTGGTTATGGCCAGGTCGGCTGCCTGACACAAGATATTGCGGCGATCCGGTCTCTACGTGAACTCGCGCACGAATACTTCCAAAACAATGGTTATACGGACTACGAGTTAAGTACGGTGTTCCACCAGTGGATGGGCGGTTTTCCGGAAGACGAATCGAAAGCGTTCGCCATTATCTCCTGGGGCGCGGCGGTAGCAGGCATGTCGGGCGCAACTAAAGTTATCACCAAAAGCCCACATGAAGCATGGGGTATACCTACCGCCGCCGCCAACGTGCAGGGGCTGAAAGCCTCCCGTCAAATGCTCAATATGGTCAGCGATCAAAAATTCCCGCCATGCCCTGTGGTTGAACTGGAAATTGAGCTGATTAAAAGTGAAGTTCGTGCCGTCCTGAATAAAGTGTTCGAACTGGGCAATGGTGATATCGCGTGCGGTACAGTGCTGGCTTTTGAAGCGGGTGTACTGGATGTACCCTTTGCGCCAGCCGCCTGCAACGCGGGCAAACTTCTTCCGGTTCGTGACAACACCGGGGCTATCCGCGTACTTGAAGCCGGAGCCGTTCCTCTGCCAAAAGAGATTCTTGACCTCCACCACGATTACGTTGCCGAACGCGCACGCGTTGAAGGACGCCAACCGACATTCCAGATGGTTGTAGATGACATCAATGCCGTATCCCACAGCAAATTAATAGGAAGACCATAATGAAAATAAAACAGGCCCTTTTCACCGCTGGTTACTCATCGTTCTATTTCGACGACCAGCAGGCGATAAAAAACGGAGCGGGTCATGACGGCTTTTTTTATACCGGGGAGCCAGTAACGCCCGGTTTTAGCGCTGTGCGCCAGGCCGGGGAGTGCGTTTCAGTTCAGTTGATTCTGGAAAACGGTGCCGTCGCCGTCGGTGACTGTGCTGCTGTTCAATACTCCGGAGCCGGTGGCCGCGATCCACTATTCCTTGCTGAACACTTTATTCCGTTCCTCAACACGCATATCAAACCTTTGCTGGAAGGTCGCGATGTGGACGCATTCCTGCCGAATGCCCGTTTCTTCGACAAACTGCGTATTGACGGCAACCTGCTGCACACTGCCGTGCGTTATGGTTTATCGCAGGCATTACTTGACGCCACCGCGCTGGCAACCGGTCGCCTGAAAACCGAGGTCGTTTGTGCCGAATGGCAATTACCCTGCGTAGCGGAATCCATTCCGTTATTTGGTCAAAGCGGTGACGACCGTTACATCGCTGTGGATAAAATGATCCTTAAAGGCGTCGATGTCCTGCCACATGCATTGATTAATAACGTTGAAGAGAAGCTGGGCTATAAAGGTGAAAAACTACGCGAATATATCCGTTGGCTGGCGGATCGCATTTTGGGCAAACGCACCAGCGCACGCTATCGCCCTACCCTGCACATTGACGTTTACGGCACTATCGGTCTGATCTTCGATATGGATCCGGTGCGCTGCGCCCAATACATCGCCAGTCTGGAAGACGAAGCACAAGGTTTGCCACTGTACATTGAAGGTCCTGTCGATGCCGGTAATAAACCTGATCAAATTCGCTTGTTAACCGCCATCACCAAAGAGCTGACGCGCCTCGGTTCCGGCGTGAAAATTGTCGCTGACGAGTGGTGTAACACCTACCAGGATATCGTTGATTTCACCGATGCAGGCAGTTGTCATATGGTGCAAATTAAAACGCCGGATCTTGGCGGTGTTCATAACATCGTTGACGCAGTGTTGTATTGCAACAAACACGGGATGGAAGCCTACCAGGGCGGCACCTGCAACGAAACAGAGATCAGCGCCCGCACCTGTGTGCACGTTGCGCTGGCCGCACGCCCAATGCGTATGCTGGTCAAGCCAGGGATGGGTTTCGACGAAGGCCTCAACATCGTCTTCAACGAAATGAATCGTACTATCGCACTGTTGCAGGCTAAGGGATAACAGATGGCTCGTAAATTCAAAGTGTTATCGCCAACAGCCATTCTTGGTTATGGTTTCCCGGAAGAAAGTTTTAATAAGGCGATGGAAGAATCTCCGGATCTGATCGCCGTTGACGCCGGTTCATCTGACCCAGGTCCCCATTACCTGGGGGCGGGTAAAGCCTTTACCGACCGGGCGGGCGTCAAACGCGACCTGCGTTACATGATAACCGCTGGCGTGAAGAACAACATTCCGGTGGTAATCGGTACGGCAGGCGGCTCCGGCGCGGCCCCACATCTGGAGTGGTGCCGTGAAATTATTCATGAAATTGCGCAAGAAGAAAAACTCTCGTTCTCGATGGCGCTGATTCCTGCTGACGTCGACAAAGCACTCGTCCACGAAGCGCTGGATAATGGCAAAATCACGGCGCTGGATTTTGTCCCGGCATTAACCCATGAAGCAATCGACGAAAGTACCTACATTGTGGCGCAAATGGGGATCGAGCCTTTCCAGCGGGCGCTGAAAGCAGGCGCTCAGGTGGTTCTGGGTGGGCGCGCTTACGACCCTGCCTGCTTTGCCGCACTGCCTATCATGCAGGGGTTTGACGAAGGGCTGGCGCTGCACTGCGGGAAAATCCTTGAGTGCGCGGCCATTGCCGCAACGCCTGGCTCCGGTTCAGACTGTGCAATGGGTATCATTGACGACAACGGCTTTACGCTGAAGACATTTAATCCACAGCGTAAATTTACCGAAACGTCCGCCGCCGCGCATACGTTGTATGAGAAATCTGATCCGTACTTCCTGCCTGGACCTGGCGGCGTACTGAATCTAAAGAGCTGTACATTTAAAGCGGTCAATGATGGCGAAGTGTATGTCAGCGGTTCAAAACATGAAGAAACGCCGTATGCCCTGAAACTGGAAGGCGCCCGTCGGGTTGGCTTCCGCTGCCTGACCATTGCCGGGACCCGCGATCCTATTATGATTGCCGGGATCGACAAAATTATCGAAGAAGTGAAAGCAAGCGTAGCGAGTAACCTTTCGCTGGACGATGACAGCATCCGCATTACATTCCACCTGTACGGAAAAAATGGCGTCATGGGTGCTCATGAACCCACGCAAACTGCCGGACACGAACTGGGGATCCTGCTGGATGTCGTCGCGCCAACTCAGGAGATTGCCAATAGCGTTTGCTCGCTGGTGCGTTCAACCATGTTGCACTATGGCTATGAAAATCGCATCGCTACCGCAGGTAACCTCGCCTTCCCGTTCTCGCCCTCAGATGTACAGGCTGGGCCGGTATATGAGTTCTCGATCTATCACCTGATTGAAGCCAACGACGCACTGCGTTTTGATTTCCACATCGAACAGGTGACGCCGGAAGGAGTTCAGGCATGAAACAGTCAATTCGTTCACTGGCGCAGGTGATCCGCTCCAAAAACGCCGGACCCTATGAACTGGTTTTAGATATTTTATTTAAAACGAAAGAAAACTATGAGCGAGTTAAATCATCTGGGCAATTAACCCCAGAACTGGTGGCTGGCTTATATCATGTTGAACCTGAATTTATTCATCGTATTGTCTGGTTTGATCCTTCTAATGCAGTAAAAATCGTCATGCCACGAGATATTATCTCCGGAAATGTGGGTGATAGTGATGTTTATGGTGCACAGCAACACGCACCTTTATTAAGTATTCATTTTGATATTTAATAATTAATATTGTTTAGATTATCAACCTCATAAATGTACCTGCACAGATTTATTCATGACAGGTACATTTATCTAAATATATCAATAAAATAAATTGCGAAGCATGCTGGTATTATCACATCTTAAATAACGGGTGAACTACGTCCCTCTAAAAATCACACGTAATTAAACAAAAAATGCTTAAGTAAATACCGAATGACAACGTGATATAAACATCCAGCTCCTGCTGGAAAAATGGCCTGTCTTAGCATTCGGTAAAAATAACCACAACGTGAGAAGAGATCATGTCTAAACCATTCGTCTGGCAGGATCCGTTTTTGCAAGATAAAGACGGTACAGAATATAAATTAATTAGCGATCAACATATTATGGTAACGAAGTTAGACGGTGAAGACGTAATAAAAGTCGCCCCTGACGCGTTAACGTTGCTTGCCCGACAGGCATTTTATGAAGCCTCTTTTTTCTTACGCTCTGCTCATTTGCAACAGGTCGCCAGCATTCTTAACGATCCGCAAGCCAGCAGTAATGACAAATACGTGGCCTTGCAGTTACTGCGAAATGCAGAGGTCTCGGCAAAGGGAATATTACCCAACTGTCAGGACACAGGCACAGCAACGATTGTTGCCAGCAAGGGACAACATATCTGGACCGGGTGCAATGATGCTGAAGCCCTGAGCAAAGGTATTTACAGCACTTTCCAGGAAAATAATCTGCGTTTTTCGCAAAATGCGCCACTGGATATGTATACCGAGATGAATACCCAAACCAATCTCCCGGCGCAGATTGATATCAGCGCCGTACCCGGCGACGAATACCATTTTCTGTGTGTTAATAAAGGGGGAGGCTCCGCCAATAAAGCCGCGCTTTATCAGGAAACAAAATCTCTCCTGCAACCGGAAAAACTGACCGCATTTTTAATTGAAAAAATGAAATCGCTGGGCACCGCCGCCTGTCCGCCCTACCATATCGCCTTTGTCGTCGGAGGACTTTCTGCCGATCAAGCGTTAAAAGTCGCCAAACTGGCTTCAACGAAATACTACGATAATCTGCCCACCAGCGGAAACGAGCAGGGACAAGCATTCCGCGATGTTGAACTGGAAAAAACATTGCTCGACGCCAGCCAGCAATTTGGTATTGGTGCTCAGTTTGGTGGCAAATATTTCGCTCATGATATTCGTGTTATTCGTCTGCCACGCCACGGCGGCTCCTGCCCAATTGCCATGGCGCTCTCCTGTTCCGCCGATCGCAATATTAAGGCCAAAATTAACAAACACGGTATCTGGCTGGAAAAACTCGAACATAATCCGGGGCAATATATTCCTGTATCAATGCGGGAAGAAAATCGCACGCATCATGTGCATCTCGATCTGAATCGTCCATTGCGTGACGTGATGCAAGATCTCGCCACGTTACCGGTCGGCACCCGCGTGTCGTTAAGTGGGCCAATCGTGGTGGCGCGCGATATCGCCCACGCAAAAATTAAAGAGCGACTGGATAACGGTGAACCGATGCCGGATTACCTGAAACATCATGTTGTCTATTACGCAGGGCCGGCGAAAACACCAGAAAACATGGCCTGCGGTTCATTGGGGCCAACCACTGGCGGTCGAATGGACGGTTATGTCGATACCTTTCAGGCAGCGGGCGGCAGTCTGGTCATGTTGTCGAAAGGCAACCGCAGCCAGCAGGTCACCGATGCCTGTCACAAACATGGCGGCTTTAATCTGGGAAGTATTGGCGGTGCGGCGGCGTTACTGGCGCAAGAATATGTCAAAAGCCTTCGCTGTCTGGAATACCCGGAGCTGGGCATGGAAGCCGTGTGGATGATGGAAGTTGAAAATCTGCCCGCATTCATTCTGGTGGATGATAAAGGCAATAATTTCTTTAGCCAGTTTGAGCAGCAACACCGCTGTGCCAGTTGCCCTGCGGGGCATTAATGAAAGTGAATGTTACGCTTTAGTCGTGCTGGGTGAGCTGATCTTTATGCTGGCTTACCATTTTCTGGATACTGAAGAGGTGAACGCCTCACTGCAAAATTGCCCCGTCAGGCACAACCAGGTCTCGACGGTTAATATCTGCGCCTGGCATTTCGCCAGGCGTAGGTTTACATCTCCTCCGGCACCACCGATTTTGCCAGCAACCACTCACGAAAGACCTGCAAGTGCGGATATTCAGCATTCTCTTCCCGCCACGTCATAATGAAGCGATTACCGGTAAGAATGGGCACATCGCACGGGATCACCATATCACCACTATCTAAATCGTGTTGGATAGCGAACCGCGGCAGTAATGCCACGCCGAGATTAGAGCGCACGGCGGCAATCAGCATCGAAAGCAAATCGAAACGCGGCCCATTATTGACCAGCGGACTGCTAACGCCCGATAGCGCAAACCACTCTTCCCAGCCAGTAATACGGGTGCTCTGATGCAGAAGAGGTAGCTCACTAAGTAGTTCTGCAACGGACAGCTTTTGATCGGGCAGTGAAAGCAAACTGCCGCTGCATACTGGCAGAATCTCTTCCTCAAAGAGATATTCTACCTTCGACCAGGGGGCGCAAAAATTTTCGCGCATAATGACAGCATCGTATTCCCGATTAAGAAAATCCCCGTTATTGGCTAATGAGTGGATATTGACAATAATATCGGGATACAATTTATTGAACTCACGTAAATTGGGGATCAACCAGTGCGTGCTGAAGGTAGGATTGACAGCAAGCTCAATAACCTGAACCGTGGGTTGCCAGGTCATGATTGTATTTGTGTCACGTTCCAGTTTATTCAATGTTTCTTTAACAATTCCCAGATAATATTTACCGGCATCATTAAGGAATATTCTTTTTTTAGAATGCGCAAATAATGATATATGTAAAAACTCTTCCAGTGCGCTAACTTGTCTGAATACTGCACTTTGGGTTAACGCCAACTCCTCTGCTGCTCTGGTATAACTTTCATGACGTGCGACTACCTCAAAAGTCACCAGCAATTCCGTTTTGGGTATTTTTCCTCTCATAATGCCGTCCCTTAAAAATAGTTTAAACTATCAAAAATACATTACTTATTACTAAGTAATGGTAACCAAAGCAGCAATAAATAATTTATAAGTATCATGATTGATATTTATAACCCAGCACGTTCGGTATGGCAATTACCTTAATGAGGCAATAATAATCCGAAAAGCAAAACGCCCTTCGGATTATTATAATCAATATTAAGAAAAACTATTAAACTGATAATTATCATATCTATGGATATTATGATAAACAACCAACACCGATTTTATTTTTGATTTATCGCATATCCTTCTAAGAATTTTTGCGATGCTGCAATATCCGGAGTAAAGATGCGATCCTGCTCGACAAATGGCACGACTTTTCTGTAGGCGGTAAACATCGCTTTTGTTGATTTACCTAATGCCAGTTGTGGATCGGCTTGCAACCGCAAATCGATTGCCTGCGCGGAATGCATCAATTCAATGCCATAAATAATGTTCAAATTATCAACCACCTGTTTCAGTCTTCTGGCTGCATGGTCGTTATTGGCACCGGTATCTTCAATGCCTCCGGCAACCGGTTGAATATCGAAAGAAACAGGATTGGCGAGATCAACATTTTCTGCATGCAGCGCGACAAAAGGAATATGCAGCGAACCGAAGCCGTGACCTTTATTACCGGGTGCCGACAGGAAGCGCGTTAAACCCGTAAAGTGATCATCTTCCAGGTGCAGCGAGCGACGCATACTGTTATGCGAAACATGCACTAACGCCACGGTCAGACGCTGGGTGGCAAGCGCAACAGGTAACGATTCGAAGTTTGCCGTCGGGAAAATCCCGCCGCTGATTGCGCCATCTTTAACAAAATATTGCGCGACCTGGCTGGAATCCTGGTACGCCTTATCAGCATTCAGCACAGTTGCCGGGTTATCGTCAGAACTGTTGATCTGCACGGTAATGATATCTTCTGCGTCATGTAGCGCACGTACCGACTCAGAAAGGGTATACACCGTTGTTCTGAACGATAACGGATCCTGCAATGCGCGTTTGTCATCCTTATGCCATAAATAAGAACCGATTAACGCATCGCGGATCTCTTTCGCGGAATCAGCCAACTGCGGGAAAGGACGCACGCCGATCGACTGCGGCAGTACCGGCGCGACGTTACCATTCAACGCCTCCAGACTCATAGCGAAAACCACCGGGCTGACGTTCAGCAACTGGCGTGCCGACCGTACCGCTTCAATCGCATACGCCGTGCCAACGCTGTTGTTCGACAAAATCGCCAGCATATCTTTACCCTGCGGCACCAGTGGTTTAAGCCCCACTTTCGCCAGCGCATCGCCACCACTCATTTCCACGCCATTAACCCGCGCTTTCCATTCCCCCATCATCACCAGGCCAACGTGTGATGCGAGCATAATATCTGCTGCGCCAATGCTTCCACGCGCCGGAATTAAAGGTGTAACGCCGCGATTAATAAATTCAGCATACAGTTCGGCAATATAAGGCTGCGCTCCGGTTTGCCCATGCAGCATGGTATTTAAACGTAATACCATTGAGAGACGAGCAAGATAATCCGGTAACATTGAGCCGACGCCTGCAGAATGGGCGCGCAGCGCGGCAGCATTAAATTTTTTCGACGCGTCAATCACCTCTGGCGTTAAATTTCCTTTGGCATCAAATATGGGCTGATCTTTATTTAGCCCCACGCCCACGGTTAAACCGTAAACGGGTGTTCCAGAATGCGCGGCGGTCATCACCAAATCATAACTTTTTTCCATGCGATCCATGGCTTTCGGCGCGATTTTGACGTCGTTATCACCTAACGCAATTGACCAGGCCTGGCCAATTGAGAGGTGTTCGCCATCCAGCGTAATGGTTGATTTTGCCATCGCGATGGAGCAAACGCTCCAGAGCACAACGGTGACAGTGACTCTTCGTATCAATCCTTTCATTGTGTTTCCTTATCATGATGAGTTTAACAACGGGTTACTGCGACAACGTCTTAATTTGTCTTATCTTTTTCCCCCGCCGAACAATGCTGGTCACCAGGCGAGCGGCAACTTTCGCAGTCAAATTATCGCGATCCAGTTCCGGGTTAAGTTCGGCAATATCCGCAGCAATCAACTTCTCGCTACCGGCGATTAAATTCACAATGGCTTCAGTAATATTTAACGGCACACCTAACGGTGATGGCGCAGAAACGCCGGGAGCCTGATACCCCGGTAGGACATCGAGACAAATCGTTAAATAAATAGCGTCACACGCCTGAATATCTGCCGAGAGCGCATTAATAACCTCATGCAAATCGCTTTCAAATTGCAGAGATTCGTCCAGCCAATAACGCACGCCGAGGCTATCAGCGCGATCAAATAACGCCTGAGTATTGGCAAAACGGCTTATTCCCAGCACGCGATAACTAAATGGTTTGCCATGCTGCGTGTTCCACTCCTGCATCTGGCGAAATGGCGTACCTGAATTGGCCTTTTCAGCCATCCGTAAATCAAAATGCGCGTCAAGGTTGATAATCAGCAGTCGCTGGATATCAGGGCGCGACTGCATAATCCCCTGAAATGTTCCCCACGCCACTTCATGACCACCGCCCAGAACCAGCGGAAAACTGTTACGCGCAATGACCGTGGCAACGTTTGTCGCCAGACAGTTTTGTGCGGATTCCAGCGCCTGTTCCTCACTTTGCACATCGCCCATATCAAAAATAGCGTCTTCATTGAGCACCGGCATATTGCCCAATATGCTGCGTAATGCACCCGGCCCACCTGCTGCGCCCGTTCGCCCACCGTTACGTTGTACGCCGTCATCAACGGCAAAACCTATCAGCGTACAGCCTCCAAGGCTTTGTTCACTAAACGGTTGCACATGCTGATGCCAGCGAGTGCTGACGCCGGTTTCCTGCGAGTCAACACGCCCACTCCACGGCAAAAATGTTTGCTTCATTACCAACTCCTTTTTCCACCGACAATCAGCCCCTGACAAGGCTGGTGCCCAAACCAATAGGCCAGTTCACGTGGATGATTTAGATCCCAGACCGCCATATCCGCCCGTAACCCCGGCGCAAGTTCCCCCCGATCAATAAGTCCAAGTGCCTTTGCCGCATTACGCGTAACGCCCTGAACGGCTTCCAGCGGTGTCATGCGGAACAGCGTACAGGCCATATTGATCATCAATGGCAATGACATATTGGGAGACGTTCCGGGGTTATGGTCCGTGGAGATGGCAATTGGCACGCCCGCTGCCCGCAAAGCGGCAATCGGCGGTAGATGGGTTTCGCGCAGGAAGTAATAGGCCCCGGGGAGCAGAACCGCCACCGTTCCGGCCGCTTTCATGGCAACGATCCCCGATTCGCTAAGGTATTCCAGATGATCGCAGGACAGCGCAGAAAACGCCGCTGCCAGCGCCGCACCTTGCTGGTCAGAAAGCTGTTCGGCATGGAGTTTTACCGGCACTCCATAGTGTTGCGCTTTACTGAAAACGCGCCGTACCTGGTCTGGGCTAAAGGCGATGTTTTCACAAAAAGCATCAACTGCATCAATCAACCCCTGTCCATGCAGGACGCCCATCCAGTCGCAAAGTGCTGTAATGTAATCATCACTGCGTCCGGCAAACTCTGGCGGTAAACTATGCGCCCCAAGAAAAGTAGACTGAATACGTAACCCGGTAGATTCCTGTAAGCGGCGAATGACGCGCAAACAGCGCGCTTCATCTTCCAGCGTCAAGCCATAACCGGATTTTATTTCCAGCGTACTGACGCCTTCACGCAACCAGTTTTGTAGTCGCTGCGCCGCCAGTTCAAACAGTTGTGTTTCGCTGGCCGCCCGCGTGGCATTGACGGTAGATAAGATCCCGCCGCCCGCTCTGGCGATATCTTCATAAGCCACGCCTTGCAGCCGCATCTCAAACTCATTCGCCCGCTGGCCGCCATACACCAGATGCGTATGGCAATCCACCAGACCGGGTGTCAGCAACTTACTCTGCAGGTCGTGTTCCTCTGTAATGTCAGCCGTCAGTTCGCGAGGGATCTGCGTGGCCTTGCCAAGCCAAACAATAGTGTCGCCACGGCTGATTAATGCACCATTTTCAATCACTCCCCAATCGTTAGCGGAAAGCGTCGCCAGCGTGATATTTCGCCAGAGGGTTAATGCACTCATAAGGATTTTTCCCCTCGTAAATAATAAAGCCACCAGCCTGCCAGTTCATCGGCAGAAACTTTTTGCTGTGGTTCGAAACGCCAGGGCTTGCCATCAGGCTGAGCCAGCCATAACAGCGTATTCGTAGCTACAAACGTCCTCTTCTCGCCGCTTATCCACTCCCCGTCACACAACGTGAACAGCCCCGCTTGCGCGAGTGACGGAGGGAGCCAGTCAACGGCACTTTGCACCCGCAACATCCCCACATCAGCTTCCCGCGCCATGACATTGAGATCGCGAACAGTCCCGCCCAGCAACTGGCAATCCGGCATCGCTTCACCTGGGAAAATTAAGGCGGGATCGTGACGTTGCAGGTTGATGATCGAATCGACAAACGTCAGTTTCACCCCTTCCCCATCGAGGATCGCGAGACCACGTACCACGCCTGGCCACGCCGAAAAAGGACCGTCCTGGCTGACATTGGCCATACTGATGCGTAACAGCCAGTTTTCATCATCAGGCCAGGCATGCAGTTGTCGCGTAAAACCCCCGCCGTTGCGCCACGGTTGCAAGGGCTTATCCATTGCAGATATCAGCATTGGTTCCATATTACGACTCGGGATAAATAGTCTGGGCAGGGACACTGGTGGTGCGTTTCGCCCACGGGTAATAGATAACGGCAGTCATTAACAAACCGATAATCCAGGAAATATCCGCTCCGTCCATCAGTACAGAAATGGGCCCCTGATACAGTTTTTGATTCAGGAAGGGGATCTGCACCAGCACACCAATTCCGTAGCAAACCAACGCGGTTTTGTTATACGCGCCATAGCGTCCATCCGGGGTATAGAGTGCCGGAATATCGGTTTTACCTTGTGAGATGAAGTAGTAGTCGATGAGATTGATGGCGCTCCACGGAACAAATACCGTCAACAGCAGCAGAACAAAGTTTTTGAAATTATTCAAAAAGTCTGCGCTTGCCGCCAACGCAACGACCATCGACAACAGCACGAAGCCCACAACGTAAGCAGCGCGAACACGCTGTGAAACCTGGCTGCGATTATTAAAGGCACTGACGGTCGCCAGAATCGACATAAAGCCGCCGTAGGCATTCAAACAGTTAACCGTCAGTTTGCCGCAAACAATCACCGTATAAATCAGAATGGCAAACGTTGGCCCGGCTAACTCGCCCATAAAACCGACCTGATCTTTCAGGAAGTTAGCACCGCAAGCAGCAACAAGAACGCCAAAGGTCATGGCACATTGCGCGCCAAGCGTGGTACCCAGAAAGGTGGCAAAGAAGATTGATTTTGCAGGGGTATCAGCCGGTAAATAGCGGGAATAATCAGAGGCGTATGGTGCAAACGTTAATTGCCATCCGGCTGAGAGCGCAATCGTTAATAAGAACACCGATAAGATAAATGGCTTTTGACCAAATGCCGCAGCCACATCGTAGTGACCGCTAAGTTGAGTGGCCAGGTAAATAAACCCCAGAATACTTAATATCCCTGCAACACGGCCAACGACGTGAATAAGTTTATAACCGACCAATGCGATCATCGCGGTAAGCATACCGAAAATAATAATTCCGGTCGATGCTGACTCAAAACCAAATATCCGGTTAATCGCCTGGCCGGATAATACCGTACCGGTCGCGGCAAATCCGAGATACATAATAATCACCATCAGTAACGGTAGCGCCGCCCCTTTGACGCCAAAGCGGATACGACTGGAGATCATCTGTGGTAATCCCAGCTTTGCCCCCTGTGACGAGTGCAATGCCATAACCGCGCCGCCGATAATATTACCGATTAATAAACCAATAATTGCTGACATGGCTTCAGAGCCAAAAATAATCGCTAACGCGCCGTCCACCACGGCGGTAATTTGTAAGTTAGCACTTAGCCATAAAGTAAACTGACTGGAGGGCGCACCATGGCGAGCGGACTCAGGAACGGCGTTAATAGTATTTGATTCTAAAACCGGTTTTTTACTGCGGATAGGGCTGCTTGATTCCATGAAAAAGTCTCCTGCAAAATGAGAGGTCATTTTTTGAAACAGCAAAAGAGGGTCGAGAGATATTTCTTTCGACGATGTAATGAATATTTTTTGATAATTATTGTTATACAGGCGGATTACTTTCCGCCTGTATTAGCGCAAATATTAAATAACAGCGTTAATATTTAGCGAATCATCGGCAATTTCAGACCATAATTTTTGGCACATTCAATAGCGGCTTCATAACCGGCATCAGCGTGACGCATAACGCCTGACGCACAGTCATTAACCAGCACACGCGCCAGGCGTTTTTCAGCTTCTTCGCTACCATCAGCAACAATGACCATCCCGGCGTGCTGGGAATATCCCATCCCAACGCCGCCGCCATGATGCAGAGACACCCACGTTGCCCCGCCCGCCGTGTTGAGCAGACCATTGAGCAACGGCCAGTCAGATACCGCGTCACTGCCATCGAGCATACTTTCGGTTTCGCGGTTCGGGCTGGCGACAGAGCCGGTATCAAGATGATCGCGACCAATCACAATCGGCGCTTTTAATTCACCGTTGCGTACCATTTCATTGAATGCCAGCCCCGCCAGGTGACGCTCGCCAATCCCCAGCCAGCAAATTCGTGAAGGCAAGCCCTGGAAAGCAATACGCTCGCGCGCCATATCCAGCCAGCGGTGCGTCAGCACGTTATTGGGGAACAGCTCTTTAATTTTGGCATCAGTCTTATAGATATCTTCCGGGTCACCAGACAGCGCTACCCAACGGAACGGGCCTTTGCCTTCACAGAACATTGGGCGAATATAAGCAGGGACAAAGCCCGGGAAATCAAAGGCATTTTGCAGACCTTCATTGAAGGCTACCTGACGGATATTGTTGCCATAATCGACAACCGGAATACCCATCGCCTGGAAGTCCAGCATCCCCTGGACATGCGCCACACAACTTTGTGCGGCGTCTTTTTGCAGCCTGGCGTGTTGTTGCGGATCTTGTTGTGCCGCACGCCATTGTTCTACGCTCCACCCCATCGGCAAATAGCCGTTAATCAGATCGTGGGCAGACGTCTGGTCAGTGACCAGATCCGGTTTGATCGCCCCCTGACATGCACGTTTCACCAGCTCAGGAACAATTTCTGCCGCATTGCCCAGTAGCGCGATAGAAACGGCGTCTTTGCGCTCGGTGTGGTATTTAATCAGCGCCAGTGCATCATCGAGATCTTTCGCCTGTTTATCGACATAACGGGTACGCAGACGGAAGTCGATGCTACTTTGCTGACACTCAATATTTAATGAACATGCCCCTGCCAGAGTCGCCGCCAGCGGTTGTGCTCCCCCCATGCCACCCAGACCCGCAGTCAGGATCCACTTTCCGCTTAGCGAATTGTTGTAGTGCTGACGCCCCGCCTCAACAAAGGTTTCAAACGTTCCCTGCACAATGCCCTGGCTACCAATGTAGATCCACGAACCGGCGGTCATCTGTCCATACATGAACAGACCTTTGCGATCGAGTTCGTTGAAGTGATCCCAGTTGGCCCATTGCGGCACCAGGTTAGAGTTGGCGATCAACACACGTGGCGCGTCAGTATGGGTTTTAAATACACCAACGGGTTTACCGGACTGAACCAGCAGCGACTCATCGGGTTCCAGATTTTTCAGGGATTCCAGAATCTGGTCGAAACACTCCCAGTTACGTGCCGCGCGGCCAATACCGCCGTACACCACCAGATGTTGCGGATTTTCAGCCACGTCTGGATCAAGGTTGTTCTGCAACATCCGATAGGCAGCTTCGATCTGCCAGTTTTTGCAATGCAGTTGAGTACCTTGTGGCGCATGGATGACGCGGCTGGTATCAATACGAGGATCTGAAGGCTTACTCATGAATCTTCTCCTGTTACTGGATAAAATTAAATGCTGTAATCGCCCAGAAAGATGAGCGAATGAATACAGAAACGGCTTATATAATTCCTGTTTATAATTTCGTATTATTAATTCATTTAGTGAATTTAATTTCTATAGCATATTCACCGTGAATATAAATTCAAAAAAATTGCCAACGCTTTGTATGCGAATTCAATATGCTTAATTTAACTTTTGGAAAAAGTGATATTGTTGGCAAAATATTTTCTCATTTGAACATATGAATATGATGAGATTGCAAGATGTCTGTAATTTAATTATTCGCAAAAACGTATTCACGACAGCTAATCATTAACGTAATAGCCGAAAAACCAGCGTTGCATCAAGAGCATAATACATTGATATATAGCGACATTTAAAAACAACCATTAATTTTCAAGCATAAGAGCATGTCTTGTTATCATTAATACATATTCTATTTTTATCATCCTTAAAATAACAAACCCTAACTGAAAAAACTGGCAAACATATAAAATTAAAAAATATGAACCCTGGAGAATATAATTTTTCATTTTCAACAAAATGGCATCAAGAAGAAGCGGTGGTAGCTTATAAGCGATATTGATTCACTTATCGAAGCCCCGCAGGAGACAGGATTGATTCAACCAGCAGTCAGATTTCGACCGTGGTTAACGTTTAAGGCATAAAAAAGGCCATCATAAGATGGCCAACCATGTCGAAACCGACAGCCCTTCGCCATTCCTGTAGAGGGACGCGGCGAGGGCTATTTCTTATTACAGATATTTATTTCAGAACAGTTTTCAGTGCTTCACCGATGTCAGCCAGGCTGCGAACGGTTTTCACGCCTGCGGCTTCCAGGGCAGCAAATTTCTCATCCGCAGTCCCTTTACCACCGGAAATGATTGCACCTGCGTGACCCATACGTTTGCCTTTCGGCGCAGTCACACCGGCAATGTAACCCACAACTGGCTTGGTGACGTGCTCTTTGATGTACGCAGCCGCTTCTTCTTCGGCGCTACCGCCGATCTCACCGATCATCACGATCGCTTCGGTCTGCGGATCTTTTTCGAACATTTCGAGAATGTCGATAAAGTTAGAGCCAGGGATCGGATCGCCGCCGATACCGACACAGGTAGACTGACCGAAACCGTAATCCGTGGTCTGTTTAACTGCTTCATAAGTCAGCGTACCGGAACGGGAAACGATACCCACTTTACCAGGGCGATGGATGTGGCCCGGCTGGATACCGATTTTACACTCACCCGGAGTGATTACACCCGGGCAGTTCGGGCCAATCATGCGCACGCCCGCTTCGTCCAGTTTCACTTTCACGGTCAGCATATCCAGCGTCGGGATGCCCTCAGTGATGGTGATGATAAGCTTAATGCCTGCGTCGATGGCTTCCAGAATGGAGTCTTTGCAGAACGGTGCTGGTACGTAGATAACAGAAGCAGTGGCACCAGTGGCAGCTACTGCTTCACGCACGGTGTTGAACACCGGCAGGCCAAGGTGGGTGGTGCCGCCTTTACCTGGAGTTACGCCGCCCACCATTTTAGTGCCGTATGCAATGGCCTGTTCAGAGTGGAAAGTCCCCTGGCTACCGGTAAAGCCCTGGCAGATAACCTTGGTGTTTTTATCAATTAAAATGGACATTATTTCCCCTCCACTGCGGCAACAACCTGCTGAGCTGCATCCGTCAGACCTTTTGCTGCAATAATATTCAGGCCGCTGTCAGCCAGTTTCTTCGCGCCGAGTTCGGCGTTGTTACCTTCCAGACGTACGACAACCGGGACGTTAACACCCACTTCTGCTACCGCGCCGATGATACCGTCAGCAATCAGGTCGCAACGAACGATACCGCCAAAGATGTTAACCAGAACGGCTTTTACTTTTTCGTCAGAGAGGATGATTTTGAATGCTTCGGTCACGCGTTCTTTGGTTGCACCACCGCCAACATCGAGGAAGTTAGCCGGTTCACCGCCGTGCAGTTTAACGATGTCCATCGTACCCATCGCCAGGCCTGCGCCGTTAACCATACAACCGATGTTGCCGTCCAGCGCTACGTAGTTCAGTTCCCACTGTGCAGCCTGCGCTTCACGCGGATCTTCCTGCGACTGGTCGCGCATTTCGCGCAGATCAGGCTGGCGGAACAGTGCGTTACCATCAGCGCCCAGTTTGCCGTCGAGGCAGATAAGATCGCCCTGTTTGGTGATAACCAACGGGTTGATTTCGATCAGCGCCAGATCCCGTTCCAGGAAAATGGTCGCCAGGCCCATGAAAATTTTGGTGAACTGTTGAACCAGTTTACCTTCCAGACCCAGTTTGAACGCCAGCTCGCGTCCCTGATACGGCATCGGGCCGGTCAGCGGATCAAGCGCAACTTTGTGGATCAGGTGCGGGGTTTCTTCCGCCACTTTTTCGATTTCCACGCCACCTTCAGTGGAGGCCATAAAGACCACGCGACGGGAGCTACGGTCAACAACGGCACCAAGATACAGCTCTTTCGCGATATCGGTCGCCGCTTCAACCAGAATCTGGTTAACCGGTTGTCCATTGGCGTCTGTTTGATACGTTACCAGACGCTTGCCCAGCCAGTTTTCTGCAAAAGCACGGATGTCTTCTTTGCTGTTTACCACTTTCACACCGCCCGCTTTACCGCGGCCACCAGCGTGAACCTGACATTTCACTACCCACGGACCGGCACCGATTTTTGAAGCGGCTTCTTCTGCTTCGCGCGGAGTAGTACAGGCATAACCCACCGGTGCTGGTAAGCCATAGCGGGCAAAAAGTTGTTTTGCCTGATATTCATGTAAGTTCATGTATTCTGTCCATCCTTTAGTAATCGTTATCTTTTAAACCGTAGACCGAATGTGACGTATCGCTTCCGGGTATTGTCGGATGCGGCGATAACGCCTTATCCGACCTACATCAGAGTCACCCATAGGCCTGATAAAACGCGTTAAGCGTCGCATCAGGCATCGCTTGTCGGATGCGGCGCGAGCGCCTTATCCGACCT
>NZ_KE137292.1:356555-549166 GCF_000408805.1 Escherichia sp. KTE159 | reverse complement strand
CATCAGGCATCGCTTGTCGGATGCGGCGCGAGCGCCTTATCCGACCTGCATCGGAGTCACCCGTAGGCCTGATAAAACGCGTTAAGCGTCGCATCAGGCATCATTCATCGGATGCGGCGATAACGCCTTATCCAGTCTACAGTGCAGGTGAGGCTTAAACTACTACACGTCCAGCAGCAGACGCGTCGGATCTTCCAGCAACTCTTTGATTGTCACCAGGAAACCCACGGATTCGCGACCATCGATCAGGCGGTGATCGTAGGACAGCGCCAGGTACATCATCGGCAGGATCTCAACCTGACCATTCACCGCCATCGGACGATCTTTAATAGCGTGCATGCCCAAAATTGCGCTCTGCGGCGGGTTGATGATAGGCGTAGACATCAGGGAACCGAACACACCACCGTTGGTGATGGTAAAGTTACCACCGGTCAGATCTTCAACCGTCAGCTTGCCGTCACGGCCTTTCACAGCCAGCTCTTTGATTTTCTTCTCAATGTCAGCCATGCCGAGGGTATCGACATCACGCAGAACCGGCGTTACCAGACCGCGCGGCGTAGAAACTGCCATGCTAACGTCGAAATAGTTGTGGTAAACCACATCATCGCCATCAATAGATGCGTTCACTTCCGGGTAACGTTTCAGCGCTTCAACAACCGCTTTCACATAGAAGGACATAAAGCCCAGACGGATGCCGTGGCGTTTTTCAAACGCTTCACCATACTGCTTACGCAGATCCATAATCGGCTTCATGTTGACTTCGTTGAACGTGGTCAGCATAGCGGTGGAGTTTTTCGCTTCCAACAGACGCTCTGCCACGCGCTTACGCAGACGAGTCATCGGTACACGTTTTTCGCTACGAGCAGCCAGTGCTGGTTGAGCCGCCGGAGCAGTTGCTGCCGGAGTTGCATCTTTCGCCGGGGCTTTCGCCAGATGTTTTTCCACATCTTCACGGGTCAGACGACCGCCAACACCGGTGCCTTTAATAGCGCTGGCATCGAGGTTGTGTTCAGCCAGCAGGCGACGGATCGCCGGGCTTAACGCGTCGTTGTTTTGCTCTTCCAGAGACGCCTGCTGACGTTGCGCAGGCGTGGACGCTTTCTCTTCAGATTTAGCGCTGGTTTCTTTACCCGCGCTATTGCCTTCACGCAGGCGGCCGAGGATCTGACGAGACGTTACGGTTGTACCTTCATCTTCCAGAACCGCATCCAGAATGCCGTCTGCTGATGCCGGTACTTCCAGTACCACTTTGTCAGTTTCGATTTCCACCAGCACTTCATCACGTACGACTGCGTCGCCGGGTTTTTTATGCCAGGTTGCGACGGTGGCATCAGCTACGGATTCAGGCAGGTCAGGGACCAGAATATCTACGCTACTCATTTTGTATCCTTTATTTATTCGACGTTCAGCGCGTCATTAACCAGATCTTGTTGCTGTTTCTGGTGAACGGACATATATCCTACCGCCGGAGAGGCGGAGGCCGGGCGGCCTGCATAACGCAGAGAAGCCCCAAACGGAATCACTTCACGGAAATGATGCTGGCTGCAGTACCATGCGCCCTGGTTGAGCGGCTCTTCCTGGCACCAGACAAAATCCTTGACGTGAGCAAACTGCTGCAACACTTCCTGCATCGCTTTATGCGGGAACGGGTAGAGTTGCTCGATACGCACGATGGCGACATCTTGTTGATTGTTCTTACGGCGTTGTTCAAGCAGGTCGTAATAAACCTTACCAGAACACATCACTACGCGCTTCACGCCCTTCGGATCAAGCTCGTCGATTTCACCGATGGCTGGCAGGAAGGTGCCGTTCGCCAGTTCTTCAAGGCTGGAAACCGCCAGCGGATGACGCAGCAGCGATTTCGGTGACATGACCACCAGCGGACGACGCATCCCGCGCAGCGCCTGGCGACGCAGCATGTGGTAAACCTGTGCCGGAGTAGACGGTACGCAAACCTGCATGTTTTGCTCGGCGCAAAGTTGCAGATAACGTTCCAGACGCGCGGAGGAGTGCTCCGGCCCCTGCCCTTCGTAACCGTGCGGCAGCAGCATCACCAGACCACACATACGGCCCCATTTCTGTTCGCCGGAGGAGATGAACTGGTCAATAACGACCTGGGCACCGTTGGCAAAGTCACCGAACTGTGCTTCCCAGATGGTCAACGTCCGCGGTTCTGCGGTGGCATAACCGTATTCAAATGCCAGCACTGCTTCTTCAGACAGTACGGAGTCCCAGACGCGGAACGCGCCCTGACCGTTATGAATATGTTGCAGCGGCGTATAAGTGGAGCCGTTGGACTGGTTGTGAATCACTGCGTGACGGTGGAAGAAGGTTCCGCGACCGGAGTCTTCACCAGACAGACGAACCGGAATACCTTCATCAACCAGCGTGGCGTAAGCAAGGTTTTCCGCGCCGCCCCAGTCAAACAGTTTTTCACCGGCCGCCATCGCCTGGCGATCACCATAAATCTTGGCAACGCGAGACTGCATCTCAATGGCTTCTGGCACCGTGCTGATACGTTTTGCCAGTTCCTGCAAACGCTTCATCTCAACCTTGTTCGGGTATTCTTCATCCCATTCGTGGTTGAGATACGGCGACCAGGTGAAAGAGTGCATGTTCATCGGACGCCACTCAGCCACTACGCAATCGCCCGCATCCAGCGCATCGCGGTACAGGTTAACCATCTCGGTGGCATCTTCCAGCGTCGCCACTTTTTCCTGCTCCAGCTTGTCCGCGTAGATTTTGCGCGGCGTCGGATGTTTTTTGATTTTCTGATACATCAGCGGCTGGGTTGCACTCGGCTCGTCGGCTTCGTTGTGGCCGTGACGGCGGTAGCATACCAGGTCGATGAAAACATCACGTTTGAAGGTGTTACGGAAATCGAGCGCCAGACGGGTAACAAAGGCAACCGCTTCCGGATCATCCGCATTAACGTGGAAAATCGGTGCCTGTACCATCTTACCAATATCAGTACAGTACGGCGTAGAACGGGCATCCAGCGGGTTAGAGGTAGTGAAGCCCACCTGGTTGTTGATAACGATACGCACCGTACCGCCAACTTCATAACCACGCGCTTTTGACATGTTCAGGGTTTCCTGAACTACGCCCTGTCCGGTCACTGCGGCATCACCGTGGATGGTGATTGGCAGCACTTTGTTGCTGCTCGGCTCATCAAGTCTGTCCAGACGGGCACGAACAGAACCGATAACCACCGGGCTTACAATCTCAAGGTGAGACGGGTTAAACGCCAGCGCCAGGTGTACCAGGCCGCCATCGGTCTGGAAGTCAGACGAGAAGCCCATGTGGTATTTCACGTCGCCCGTGCCGAGGTGTTCTTTATGCTTACCGGCAAACTCGTCGAACAAGTCTTGCGGTTTTTTACCCAGCACGTTCACCAGCACGTTCAGACGACCACGGTGCGCCATCCCGAGAACCACTTCACGGGTGCCGCTGTTGCCAGCGTGGCGGATCATCTCTTTAAGCATCGGGATTAACGCGTCACCGCCTTCCAGCGAGAAGCGTTTTGCGCCAGGGAATTTTGCGCCGAGGTAACGTTCAAGGCCTTCAGCGGCGGTCAGTTCGCTTAAGAAGCGTTTTTTCTCTTCGCTATTGAACGTCGCGCGACCAGACTCGATACGCTGTTGGATCCAGCGTTTTTCTTCGGTGCTGGTAATGTGCATATACTCGGCGCCAATCGGGCCGCAGTAGGTTTGCTTGAGAGCTTCCAGCAGCTCGCCGAGTTTCATGGTTTCTTTGCCGCTGGCAAATGAACCGACGTTGAAGGTCTCCTGGAAGTCTGCTTCGGTCAGATCGTGGAAAAACGGATCCAGATCGGCCACTTTATCTTGCTGCCACAGTCCCAGCGGATCGAGATTCGCATGTTGGTGACCACGGAAGCGGTATGCGTTAATGAGCTGCAGGACTTTAACCTGCTTCACATTGGTGTCAGGGTCGGAGATCGTTGAAGAGTAACGTGAAGCATCTTTCGCCAGGCGGCGGAAATATTCACGCGTTTGAGAGTGGAATTGATCCGGTTTGACTCCCGTACCAGGTAACTGCTGGAACGTCGAACGCCAGTTAGCGTCAACCGAGTCAGGATCGGTTAAGAAGTCTTCATAGAGCTGTTCTATCCAGCTCTGGTTTGCGCCAGAGAGGTAAGAAGAGTCCAACCAGGCTTTCAAAGCGCTGTTCTGCATCGTGATCCCTTAAGCATCTTTTTTATGCTTACTTAATACTCTAAATAGTTCACGTTTCAGGAAGTTGGTCAGCTTGTGAATCCCCGGGAGCTTACACTCAGTAAGTGACCGGGGTAAGCAAGCGCAACCAACGCACATGCAACGTGAAATATGACGAGTATTTTCGCCGTGGATACTACCACGCACAATGATGTGCGTGCCGGGGTTCACTTGTTGCGGACTTGTCGTATTTTCTGCGTCCGCTAAGGAACCTTTAAAAACTGTCTTAGTGTCAGGGGCAGTTTTTAAAGATTTCCTGCATTTCTTTTGTAGGCCGGATAAGGCGTTCACGCCGCATCCGGCTCTGGTTGCCTGATGCGACGCTTGCGCATCTTATCAGGCCTGAGGTTTACGCATTGCGTTGCAACAACATCGACTTGATATGGCCGATGGCGCGCGTCGGGTTCAGCCCTTTTGGACAGACACTGACGCAGTTCATGATGCTGTGACAGCGGAATACACTGAATGCATCGCTCAAACCGTCAAGGCGGCTGTCAGTCTCGGTATCACGGCTATCGATAAGGAAACGATACGCCGCTAACAAGCCTGCCGGACCGATAAACTTATCGGGGTTCCACCAGAAAGACGGACAAGAGGTTGAACAACATGCGCAGAGAATACATTCATACAGCCCGTCGAGTTTTTCACGTTGCTCTGGCATTTGTAAATGCTCACGAGCTGGTAGATTTTGTCCATTATTCAACAAGTAAGGCTTAATTTTCTCATATTGGGCATAGAATTGTCCCATGTCTACCACCAAATCGCGGATCACCGGTAAACCAGGCAGCGGGCGAATCACAATCTTCTTGCCCGGCTGGTTGAGTGCCGAAATTGGGGTTATACAAGCCAGACCATTTTTGCCGTTCATGTTCAGACCGTCAGAACCGCACACCCCTTCACGGCAGGAGCGACGGAACGACAGGCTGGGATCTTTCTCTTTGAGCTGAATAAGCGCATCCAGCAGCATCATGTCGCGACCTTCTTCCGCTTCCAGGGTGTAATCCTGCATACGCGGAGCATCATCAACATCCGGGTTATAGCGATAAATTGAAAACTCGAGTCTCATTTTCCTGTCTCCGCATTAGTAAGTACGAATCTTCGGCGGGAATGCCGGGCGCAGTTTCGGTTCCATGTTGACGCTACGTCGCGTCATGGATTCCGACTCTGGCAGATACAGGGAGTGGCACAGCCAGTTTTCATCATCACGATCCGGGAAGTCGAAGCGGCTATGCGCGCCACGGCTTTCGGTACGGAAATTAGCAGAAACAGCCGTTGCATAAGCCGTTTCCATCAGGTTATCCAGTTCCAGGCACTCAACGCGCTGAGTGTTGAACTCACTGGAGGTGTCATCCAGACGAGCATTTTTCAGCCGCTCGCGGATCACTTTCAACTGCTCAAGGCCTTTCGCCATCGCATCACCTTCCCGGAATACCGAGAAGTTATGCTGCATACATTCTTGCAGTGCTTTGCGAATCGCCACCGGATCTTCACCGTTACGGTTGTTGTTCCAGCGATTCATGCGTTCCAGAGAGGCTTCAACATCAGACTCGCTGGCATCGCGCAGTGCACCCTGTTCACTGATAGATTCTTGCAGATGCAGACCCGCCGCTCGTCCAAATACCACCAGATCCAGCAGAGAGTTACCGCCAAGACGGTTAGCGCCGTGTACCGATACACAGGCAATTTCGCCCACCGCAAACAGCCCTGGAATCACCACATCTTCGCCTTTCTCGTTCACGGTCAGCGCCTGACCAGTCACTTTGGTCGGAATACCGCCCATCATGTAGTGGCAGGTTGGGATAACCGGAATCGGTTCTTTCACCGGATCGACGTGAGCAAAGGTTCGGGAGAGTTCAAGGATACCCGGCAGACGGGATTCAAGAACTTCTTTACCCAGGTGGTCGAGTTTCAGTTTTGCGTGTGGCCCCCACGGACCATCACAGCCGCGACCTTCACGGATTTCGATCATGATGGAACGCGCCACCACATCACGCCCCGCCAGGTCTTTGGCGTTCGGTGCATAACGCTCCATAAAGCGTTCGCCATGTTTGTTCAGCAGATAACCGCCTTCACCACGACAACCTTCAGTCACCAGCACACCCGCACCCGCAATGCCGGTCGGGTGGAACTGCCACATTTCCATATCCTGCACTGGTACGCCAGCACGGATAGCCATGCCAACGCCGTCGCCGGTATTAATGTGGGCGTTGGTGGTGGACTGATAAATACGCCCTGCCCCGCCAGTCGCCAGCACCGTTGCGCGGGCTTTGAAGTAAACCACTTCACCGGTTTCGATGCACAGTGCGGTACAACCGACCACCGCGCCATCCTGGTTTTTCACCAGATCCAGCGCATACCACTCGGAGAAAATGGTGGTGTGGTTTTTCAGGTTCTGCTGATAAAGAGTGTGCAACAGTGCATGACCGGTACGGTCAGCCGCCGCCGCAGTACGTGCCGCCTGCTCACCGCCGAAGTTTTTCGACTGACCGCCAAATGGACGCTGATAAATACGACCATCATCAAGGCGCGAGAACGGCAGGCCCATATGTTCCAGTTCCAGAATCGCTTCCGGCCCGGTTTTACACATATATTCAATCGCGTCCTGGTCACCGATATAGTCCGACCCTTTGACGGTGTCGTACATATGCCATTCCCAGTTATCTTCATGGGTATTACCCAGCGCAACGGTAATGCCGCCTTGCGCAGAAACAGTATGGGAACGGGTCGGGAAGACTTTGGAAAGCAGCGCACAGGTCTGGCCGCTCTGGGAAATTTGCAGCGCCGCGCGCATACCTGCGCCACCGGCACCAATCACAACTGCATCAAATTCTCTGACTGGCAATTTCATCACACACCCCACACCACAACGAATCCATAAATCACGTAAACCACCAGCGCAACAACAATTACCAGTTGCAGCATCAGACGCAAGGCCAGCGGTTTAACGTAGTCGGTCAACACCTGCCACATGCCGATCCAGGCATGAATCAAGATGGAAAACAGCGCCAGCAGGGTAAACACTTTGGTGAACGCAGAGGCAAAGAAACCGCTCCAGACTTCATATGTCAGCTCGCTACTGGTAGCGAAAAAACCAACCATATAAATGATGTAGAGCGTCAGGACGATAGCGGTGGCGCGAACGAGGATGAAATCATGTACGCCATTGCGTCCTAATGCGGAGGCGTTGCTTACCATACGAGGACTCCTGCGAGAAGTGAAAGCACGACAGTGATAACAAAGGAGATTTTGGCGGAGCGTTTACCCGCTTCGAATGTTTCTTCCAGATAGCCAAAATCCATCATCATGTGGCGAATACCTACGACGACGTGATATGCCAGAGCGGTAAGGATGCCCCACATGATAAATTTGACGAAGAAGCTGCCCATAATGGCGGAAGCTTGTTCGAAACCTTCGGGGGAAGAGAGACTGGAACCCAGAAGCCACAGCAGGATGCCCACTGCAACAAACGTGATCACACCGGAAACGCGATGAAGAATGGACGCTATCGCCGTGATGGGGAACCGGATGGTCTGTAGGTCCAGATTAACAGGTCTTTGTTTTTTCACATTTCTTATCATGAATAACGCCCACATGCTGTTCTTATTATTCCCTGGGGACTACGGGTACAGAGGATAACTTTCTGTTACCTGGAGACGTCGGGATTTCCTTCCTCCGGTCTGCTTGCGGGTCAGACAGCGTCCTTTCTATAACTGCGCGTCATGCAAAACACTGCTTCCAGATGCGAAAACGACACGTTACAACGCTGGGTGGCTCGGGATTGCAGGGTGTTCCGGAGACCTGGCGGCAGTATAGGCCGTTCACAAAATCATTACAATTAACCTACATATGGTTTGTCTGGTTTTATCCAGAACAGTGATCTGAGTCACGATAAAAACATTTATTTAATTTTTAATCATCTAGTTTGACAATCATTCAACAAAGTTGTTACAAACATCATCAGGAAAAGCATATAATGCGTAAAAGTTATGGGGTCACTATTTCACCTAAGATTAACTTATGTAACAGTGTGGAAGTATTGACCAATCCATCCAGGACAGTTATTAGTGATAGACAGGTTTAATAATTCGGATTGCTAAGTGCTTGATTCGCCGTTTATTCGTCATCAATGAATACTTTACCTGCAAGCGCCCAGAGCTCTGTACCCAGGTTTTCCCCTCTTTCGCAGAGCGGCGAGCCAAATAACAATCGGGTAAAGCCAGGTTGATGTGCGAAGGCAAATTTAAGTTCCGGCAGTCTTACGCAATAAGGCGCTAAGGAGACCTTAAATGGCTGATACAAAAGCAAAACTCACCCTCAACGGGGATACAGCTGTTGAACTGGATGTGCTGAAAGGCACACTGGGTCAAGATGTTATTGATATCCGTACTCTCGGCTCAAAAGGTGTATTCACCTTTGACCCAGGCTTCACTTCAACCGCATCCTGCGAATCTAAAATTACTTTTATTGATGGTGATGAAGGTATTTTGTTGCACCGCGGTTTCCCGATCGATCAACTGGCGACCGATTCTAACTACCTGGAAGTCTGTTACATTCTGCTGAATGGTGAAAAACCGACCCAGAAACAGTATGACGAATTTAAAACTACGGTTACCCGCCATACCATGATCCACGAACAGATTACTCGTCTGTTCCACGCCTTCCGCCGCGACTCTCATCCGATGGCGGTCATGTGCGGTATTACCGGCGCACTGGCGGCGTTTTATCACGACTCACTGGATGTTAACAATCCACGTCATCGTGAAATCGCGGCGTTCCGTCTGCTGTCGAAAATGCCGACCATGGCAGCAATGTGCTACAAGTATTCCATTGGTCAGCCATTTGTTTACCCACGCAATGACCTCTCCTACGCCGGTAACTTCCTGCACATGATGTTCTCCACACCGTGCGAACCGTATGAAGTCAATCCGATTCTGGAACGCGCGATGGATCGTATTCTGATCCTGCACGCAGACCATGAACAGAACGCGTCGACCTCTACCGTGCGTACCGCTGGCTCTTCGGGTGCGAACCCGTTCGCCTGTATCGCAGCAGGTATCGCCTCTCTGTGGGGGCCGGCTCACGGTGGTGCTAACGAAGCTGCGCTGAAAATGCTGGAAGAAATCAGCTCGGTGAAACACATTCCGGAATTTATGCGTCGTGCGAAAGATAAAAATGACTCTTTCCGCCTGATGGGCTTCGGTCACCGCGTGTATAAAAACTACGACCCACGCGCCACAGTAATGCGTGAAACCTGCCACGAAGTGCTGAAAGAGCTGGGCAGCAAAGATGAGCTGCTGGAAGTGGCTATGGAGCTGGAAAACATCGCGCTGAATGACCCGTACTTTATCGAGAAGAAACTGTACCCGAACGTAGATTTCTACTCCGGTATCATTCTGAAAGCGATGGGTATTCCGTCTTCTATGTTCACCGTGATCTTCGCCATGGCGCGTACTGTCGGCTGGATTGCTCACTGGAGCGAAATGCATAACGAAGGCATGAAAATCGCCCGTCCACGCCAACTGTATACTGGTTACGAAAAACGCGATTTTAAAAGCGATATCAAACGCTAGTCTTTGATTACTGCGCAGTAAATTCTTTTAACCCGTCCTCTATATGGCGGGTTAATTTTTATATACCTAAACACAAAAAACTGTAAAAATTAAATCGAGTACAAATATCCATAAATAGGGTTAAAAAATGTGATAACTCATATTCTGAGCAGAATGATAAGTTTAACTTTATACTTCCCCGTCGGTAGCATCATTAACCCAATGAAAATTATGCATATCCAAATGCGCCCTACCTTTATCACATAAAACAATAAATTTACACAATCAATTAATGGCCCCATTACATAACAAGATTTTTAATATTGTTAAATAAAACAAAACATATTCAATTGCCAGCTCAGATATTCTTGTCACGCAATACTCTATCTCTTTATTTAAAGGACTCAGTTATGTTTAAAGGACAAAAAACATTAGCTGCACTGGCTGTATCTCTGTTGTTCACAGCACCTGTTCATGCTGCTGATGAAGGTTCCGGTGAAATTCACTTTAAAGGTGAAGTTATTGAAGCACCGTGTGAAATCCATCAGGATGATATCGATAAAGAAGTTGAACTCGGCCAGGTGACCACCAGCCACATTAATCAGTCACATCACAGCGATGTCGTTGCTGTCGACCTACGCTTAGTCAATTGCGATCTGGAAAACTCTAATAACGGTTCCGGTGGCAAGATTTCTAAAGTCGCGGTCACCTTTGACAGCTCAGCGAAAACCACCGGTGCAGACCCGATACTCAACAATACCAGCACTGGAGAAGCCACCGGTGTCGGTGTGCGTTTAATGAATAAGGATCAAAGTAATATCATTTTAGGCACAGCTTCTCCGGACATCGACCTGGCACCGACGTCCAGCGAGCAAACGCTGAATTTCTTTGCCTGGATGGAACAAATTGATCAGGTTACACCAGTAACTCCAGGCGCAGTTACGGCTAACGCGACCTACGTGCTGGATTATAAATAAGTATTATTTTGGCGGCGTCATCGCCGCCTTTCTTCAAATATTTATCAGGTATGGACACCGTGAATATTTATCGACTCTCTTTTGTATCCTGCCTGGTCATGGCGATGCCTTCCGCAGTGGCGGTCGAATTCAACCTGAATGTCCTCGATAAATCAATGCGCGACCGCATTGATATTTCATTATTAAAGGAAAAAGGTGTCATTGTTCCCGGTGAATATTTTGTTAGCATTGCAGCAAATAATAACCAAATCAGTAATGGGCAAAAAATTAACTGGCAAAAAAATGGTGACAAAACCATTCCGTGCATCAATGAATTACTGGTCGATAAATTTGGCTTAAAACCTGAAGTCCGTCAGTCGTTACCACTGATAAATCAGTGCGTCGATTTTAGCTCCCGACCTGAAATGCTCTTCAATTTTGATCAGGCCAATCAGCAACTGAATA
The DNA here is from genome assembly GCF_000408805.1 of Escherichia sp. KTE159. Lineage (NCBI taxonomy): Bacteria > Pseudomonadati > Pseudomonadota > Gammaproteobacteria > Enterobacterales > Enterobacteriaceae > Escherichia > Escherichia sp. KTE159. The sequence goes on along the minus strand of NZ_KE137292.1, from coordinate 537,961 downwards.
TCACTATTCCGCAAGCCTGGCTGGCGTGGCATTCAGAAAACTGGATGCCACCCTCCACATGGAAAGAAGGTGTCGCCGGGATCCTGATGGATTACAACCTGTTTGCCAGCAGCTACCGCCCACAGGATGGCAGCAGCAGCACTAACCTGAACGCCTACGGAACAGTCGGAATTAACGCAGGGGCATGGCGCTTACGCAGTGATTACCAGTTGAATCAGACCGATAGCGATGATAACCATGAACAGTCAGGCGAAATATCACGCACTTATCTTTTTCGCCCATTACCGCAATTAGGTTCAAAATTAACCCTCGGTGAAACGGATTTCAGTTCCAATATTTTCGATGGCTTTTCTTATACCGGCGCGGCACTGGCGAGTGACGATCGGATGTTACCGTGGGAACTGCGCGGCTACGCCCCACAAATTAGCGGTATAGCACAAACCAATGCCACGGTGACTATCAGTCAATCAGGCCGCGTTATTTACCAGAAAAAAGTCCCGCCAGGCCCGTTTATCATTGATGACCTTAATCAGTCCGTCCAGGGTACGTTAGATGTTAAAGTGACAGAGGAAGATGGTCGTGTGAATAATTTCCAGGTGTCGGCAGCATCAACGCCCTTCCTGACGCGCCAGGGGCAGGCTCGCTATAAACTGGCCGCAGGCCAGCCACGACCCTCCATGTCACATCAAACTGAAAATGAAACCTTTTTTAGCAATGAAGTTTCCTGGGGTATGCTCTCAAACACCTCGCTGTACGGCGGCCTGCTGATTTCTGGTGATGACTACCATTCTGCCGCATTGGGTATCGGGCAAAATATGCTCTGGCTTGGCGCGCTATCGTTTGATGTCACCTGGGCCAGTAGCCATTTTGACAACCAGCAGGACGAGCGGGGCTTAAGCTATCGCTTTAATTACAGCAAACAAGTAGATGCCACAAACAGCACGATTTCGCTCGCCGCTTATCGCTTCTCAGATCGTCATTTTCACAGCTACGCCAACTATCTGGATCACAAATACAACGACAACGATGCGCAAGATGAAAAACAGACAATCAGCTTATCCGTAGGCCAACCAATTATCCCGCTGAATCTCAACCTGTACGCCAACCTCTTACATCAGACCTGGTGGAACGCAGATGCCTCCACGACTGCCAACATCACGGCGGGCTTTAATGTTGATATTGGTGACTGGAAAGATATCTCAATCTCAACGTCGTTCAATACGACCCACTACGAAGACAAAGATCGCGACAACCAGATTTACTTGTCGATTTCATTACCCATTGGTAACGGTGGTCGAATCGGTTATGACATGCAAAACAGTAGCAGCAGCACCACACACCGCATGTCATTGAATGATACGCTGGATGAACGTAATAGCTGGGGCATGTCTGCAGGAATGCAATCCGATCGCCCGGATGATGGCGCACAGTTGAGCGGCAACTATCAACATCTGAGTTCGGCGGGCGAATGGGATCTTTCTGGCACCTATGCCGCCAATGATTACAGCTCTGTCAGCACTAGCTGGAGCGGTTCTTTCACCGCAACCCAATATGGTGCAGCGTTCCATCGCCGCAGCTCCACCAATGAACCACGGTTGATGATCAGCACCGATGGTGTGGCAGATATCCCGGTTCAGGGCCAACTCGATTATACCAATCATTTTGGTATCGCCGTGATACCGCTAATTTCCAGTTACCAGCCGTCCACCGTGGCAGTCAACATGAATGATTTACCTGACGGCGTGACGGTAGCAGAAAATGTCATCAAAGAAACGTGGATTGAAGGCGCGATTGGTTACAAATCGCTGGCATCCCGTTCCGGTAAAGACGTTAACACCATCATTCGCACCGCCAACGGCCATTTCCCACCTCTCGGTGCCGATATCCGGCAGGATGACAGCGGTATCAGCGTGGGTATGGTTGGCGAAGAAGGTCATGCCTGGTTAAGCGGTGTTGCTGAAAATCAACAATTTACCGTGATCTGGGGTGACAAACAAAGTTGCATTATTCATCTACCAGAACGTCTGGAAGACACAACAAAACGCCTGATTTTACCTTGTCATTAATTAAGGAAAAGCGAATGACATTTATTAAAGGACTGCCACTGATTCTGTTAACCGTCAGCCTGGGTAGCTACGCTGCAGTGCAACCTGATCGCACACGCATTGTGTTTAACGCCAATGATAAAGCCACCAGCCTGCGAATAGAAAACCAGAGTGACAAACTGCCTTATCTTGCTTATTCCTGGATAGAAAATGAAAAAGGGGAGAAAAGCGACGATCTTCTGGTCGCCCTGCCACCGATTCAACGTCTGGAACCGAAAGCAACATCGCAAGTGCGGATTGTAAAACAAGCATCAACTCCAAAATTGCCCGGCGATCGCGAAACGCTGTTCTACTATAACATGCGCGAAATTCCTCCAGCCCCGGATAAAAGCAGCGATCATGCGGTACTTCAGATCGCTATCCAAAGTCGTATCAAATTGTTCTGGCGACCTGCAACGTTACGCAAGAAAACAGGTGAACATGTAGAACTGCAGTTACAGGTTAGCCAACAGAGCAACCAACTGACACTGAAAAATCCTACCGCCTATTATCTGACTATCGCCTACCTGGGGCAAAATGAAAAAGGGGTACTCCCCGGTTTCAAAACCACTATGGTCGCACCTTTCGGCTCGGTAACCACTCATACGGGAAGCTATAACGGCAGTCAATTTTACCTCGGCTACATGGATGATTACGGCGCATTGCGAATGACCACCCTGGACTGTAACGGGCCGTGTCGTTTACAGCCAGTGGAGGCGAAGAAATGAGTGCTGGCAAAGGATTATTACTTGTTATTTGTCTGCTATTTCTGCCGCTGAGGTCTGCGCTGGCGCTGGACTGTTATTTTGGTGCATCGGGTGGTCAGGTAGAAAAATCAGAAAATATTCAGCCGTTTGCTGTACCGGGTAATGCCAAACCCGGCGATAAAATCTGGGAGTCTGATGATATTAGAATTCCCGTCTATTGCGACAACAATACTAACGGCAACTTTGAGAGTGAGCATGTTTTTGCTTGGGTAAACCCGTACCCAGGCGTGCAGGACCCCTATTATCAATTAGGCGTAACCTATGAAGGTGTGGACTATGACGCCAGTCTGGGGCAAAGCCGCATCGACACGAATCAGTGTATCGATAGTAAGAAAATTGATATTTACACCCCGGAACAGATCATTGCGATGGGCTGGCAAAACAAACTTTGCTCCGGTGAGCCGACAAATATTCATAAATCACGGACTTTTATTGCACGTATGCGACTTTACGTCAAAGTCCGCACCATGCCGCCTCATGATTATCAAAGTACTCTCAGCGACTACATCGTGGTGCAATTTGATGGCGCGGGCAGTGTTAACGAAGATCCCACCGCCAGAAACCTGAAATATCATATTATCGGTCTGGAAAACATTCGCGTGCTGGATTGCAGCGTGAATTTTTCTATTACCCCAGCCAATCAGGTGATTGATTTCGGTAAATTTAATGTGCTGGATATCCGGCGGCATAACATGACAAAAACGTTCGGTATTAAAACGACCAAATCACAAAATGATCAATGCACCGACGGATTTAAAGTTAGCTCCTCGTTTTATACAGAAGAAACGTTAGTTGAAGACGATAAAGCATTACTCATTGGCAACGGACTTAAGCTGCGGTTACTGGATGAAAACGACTCGCCCTACACCTTCAACAAATACAGCGAGTATGCCGATTTCACCAGCGACATGTTGATCTACGAAAAAAACTATACGGCTGAACTTTCGTCCACGCCAGGCACTCCCATCGAGGCTGGGCCATTCGACACGGTGGTGCTTTTTAAAATTAACTACAACTGATGAGACTAATGCCCTTTGCCAGTACAGGGCATCTTATTCAGATAATTACTGATTTTCCCCTTTTCCTTGATTGCCGTTATTTTTTCCAGGTCCGGCTTTCTTTATGCTGTATCGATACACCAAAGATAAAATAACGAGGATACGAAGGATGCCAGTCTTGCAGTGGGGAATGTTATGTGTGTTGTCACTTCTCCTTTCTATTGGCTTCCTCGCGGTACATCTCCCGGCGGCGCTATTGCTCGGACCGATGCTCGCCGGGATCATCTTCAGTATGCGCGGAGTGACCCTGCAACTCCCCCGCTCCGCTTTTCTCGCCGCGCAAGCCATTCTTGGCTGCATGATTGCGCAAAACCTCACCGGTTCTATTCTCACCACTCTGGCCGTTAACTGGCCGATTGTGTTAACTATTTTGCTGGTAACGTTGCTTTCCAGCGCCATCGTGGGCTGGTTATTGGTGCGCTATAGCTCACTGCCCGGAAATACCGGTGCCTGGGGTTCTTCCCCTGGCGGTGCGGCGGCAATGGTTGCTATGGCACAAGATTACGGCGCAGATATTCGCCTGGTGGCGTTTATGCAGTATCTGCGAGTTCTGTTTGTCGCGGGCGCGGCGGTTCTGGTAGCGCGAATGATGCTGGGCGATAACGCTGAAGCGATGAATCAGCAAATAGTCTGGTTCCCGCCCGTCAGCATAAATCTCCTGTTTACCGTCTTGCTCGCGGTCATTGCTGGCACGGCGGGATGCCTGTTGCGTCTTCCTTCCGGCACGATGCTCATCCCGATGCTGGCGGGTGCGGTGCTCCAGTCTGGCGAGTTCATCACGATTGAGTTACCGGAATGGCTGCTGGCGATAGCATATATGGCGATTGGCTGGCGGATTGGGCTGGGTTTCGATAAGCAAATCTTACTGCGGGCATTACGCCCACTGCCGCAAATCCTGTTGTCGATTTTTGCACTGCTGGCTATTTGTGCCGGTATGGCGTGGGGGCTGACCTGGTTTATGCATATTGATTTTATGACCGCCTACCTCGCCACCAGCCCTGGCGGGCTTGATACGGTAGCGGTCATCGCCGCAGGGAGCAATGCCGATATGGCGCTCATCATGGCGATGCAAACCCTGCGCCTGTTCAGTATTTTGCTGACGGGGCCAGCCATTGCGCGGTTTATTTCAACCTATGCGCCGAAACGTTCTGCCTAGTGCTGGCAGCCAGGGCACCAGTAAAACGGGCGCGAAGATAGCGTGGTTTTCTCAATGATGCTGCCACACCGTTCGCACTTCTCACCATCACGATGAAAAACCTTAAAGCTGAACAGCGCCCCGTGATGTTTATTCTCATCAACCTGACCACGCGTTTTGTACGAGAGGCGCGGGATATCCAGTAGCGCGTGCGACAGCGCATCCAGTTGTGTCGCGTTAAGTTCTTTCGCTTTATGATTTCCGGTCAACCCAACCTGCCAAAGGATCTCCACCCGCAGATAGTTGCCCAGCCCCGCCAGAAACGCCTGGTCGAGCAGTAATCCGGCGAACTGACGGTTACGAAAGCGCAGCGACAATAACCGTTCTTTCACCCCTTCCGGCGTCAGATTCGGGTCGAGCACATCGGGGCCGACCCGTTGTAAGAACGGATGCGTAGTCAATTGTCCCGGCGTCAACATCTCAATATCCGAGGCGCTATAAAGCAGAATGGTTTTGTCGGCCGTTTGCAGTTTTACCCGCAACACCCGCGTGGTCTGCGGCTCTTCGCCGGTATCAACCACTCGCCAGACACCGTAGAGTTGGTTATGGCTATAAAGCGTTAACCCGCCGGAAAAATGGGTCAGCAACGCTTTTCCGCGCGTTTCCACATGGGTGACGTGTTGACCAATAAGTTGTGATTGATAAGTTTTTAACTGCGGGAAGGCAAACCAGACATCGGTCAGTGGTTTGCCTTTGATCGCCGCCTCCAGGTTATCCGCTGCACGGCGGATCTCCGGGCCTTCAGGCATGGTGATTTCCTTTTTTCGTTCTTTATTCAACGGGATTATGCTGCAACCATAATCCTTTTTTCGGCAAATGCAGATCGTAGCCGGCGGGCGAATGCCAGTGCATGCTCACCGTCGCCATGCAAACAGACTGTCTGTACTGTTACCGTCGCCCATTCGCCAGTGATACTCTTCACTCTGCCGTGTTGCACCATCTCCAGCGTTTGCCCCAACGCCTGTTCTTCATCTTCAATCAACGCGCCAGGCTGGCTTCGCGACACCAGCGAGCCGTCAGCCTGATATCCACGATCGGCAAACACTTCCTCACGCGTTGTCAGGCCATATCGCTTGCCTGCACGAATCAGTTCGCTTCCTGCCAGTCCAACGAGAATCAATGCCGGATCGCAAGCGTAAACCGCTCTGGCGATGGCGTCTGCCAGTTGTGCGTCTCTCGCCGCCTGGTTGTACAGCATGCCATGGGGTTTGACGTGACGCATCACACCACCTTCACCACGGGCAATCGCCGCCAGCGCGCCAATCTGATACAACGTCTGGGCGTAAACCGTTTCCGGCGGCAGTTGCATGGCGCTGCGTCCAAAGTTTTCCCTGTCGGGGAAACTCGGGTGCGCGCCAATCGCTACACTATTTTTTATTGCTTCACGCACGCAAGCCTGCATAGTTTGCGCGTCGCCTGCATGAAATCCACAGGCAATATTGACTGAGGAAACCAGCGTTAATAGCTCAGCGTCACTGGCGCAGCCTTCACCCAGATCGGCGTTCAGGTCAATTTTCATTGTGCAGCCGCCACGCTAATTGTTCGAAATAACGTTGCTGATCCTGCCGCGCTTTTAGTGCCTCTTCCAGTGAACACTGGACAAAATGAATCGGCTGTCCGAGTGGAATTTGCGCCAGATGGTACATATCGGCCTCAATGATACAGGCAATGCGCGGATAACCGCCGGTCGTCTGTGCATCATTCATCAACACAATCGGCTGACCGTTATGCGGCACCTGCACCACGCCCGGCAACAAGCCGTGAGATAACAACTCGCGGGATGTATTACGCTTTAAGATTTGCCCCTGTAAGCGATAGCCCATCCGGTTACTTTGCGGGCTAAGCTGCCAGGGCGAACGCCAGAATGCATCCTGCGAGGCGCGATCGAACTCATGGTATTCCGGCCCCGGTAAGGCGCGAATCCGGTTACCCCACAACAACTGTTTAACGCCTTGCGCTTCCATAAAATCACGCTTCGCTTTGCCGATGGGGAGTCGGTCTCCATCCTTCAGTAAGCGCCCTTCCAGCCCGCCAATCCCTACTTTGAGATCGGTACTGCATGATCCCATCACTGGCGGAACATCAATACCGCCCGCCACGGCCAGATAGCTGCGTACACCATGTTGTGGGCGTTTAAGCGTTAAACGCTGACCTGCTTTCATCGGCAAACGCCAGCCCGTCCAGACGGCGTTATCATCCAACCGAGCTTCGCAACCCGCGCCTGTCAGGGCAAACCAGCCGTCGCGTTCAAATTCAACCGTTAACTGACCGAGCGTGATTTCCAGTGCCGGAGCGTTAGCATCATTACCCACCAGCAGGTTAGCAATGCGCAGCGCAGGCAAATCCAGCGCTCCACAGTGGCTGATACCCGACTGGCGAAAGCCGTGACGACCGCCATCCTGAACAGTGGTGTACATCCCCGCGCGAATAATCTTCAGCATACTCCCTCCTTCTGCGGCACAAAGCGCACGCTGTCTCCAGGACGTAATAAGATAGGCTCGTCACGGGTCGGGTCAAACAAACTGAGCGAGGTATGACCAATCAACTGCCAACCGCCCGGCGTTGCCACCGGATAAACACCCGTTTGCGATCCACCGATCCCGACAGACCCCGCCGGAACAAGCAAGCGCGGTTCTGCGCGTCGTGGCGTGTTTAGTTGTTCCGGCAAACTCCCGAGATACGGGAAGCCCGGTTGAAAACCTAAAAACCAGACCACGTATTCCACGGAGGAGTGCAATTCAACAACCTGTTTTTCGCTCAACCCACAATGCGCCGCAACCACCGACAAATCCGGCCCGCCTGCGCCACCATAAACCACCGGGATTTCGATAAAGCGTGACTCTGGCTCCAGTGCCTCACTCTCCTCCCACCAGCGTTGCAAACGCTCTATAGCATCCAGCGCCAGCGACTCCGGATTACGTAAAATCACCGTGATATTGTTCATGCCGGGAATGGCTTCAACCACATTCGGCATATCCACCAGACGCTGGGCCAGTCGCCAGATACGTTTCTGGCTTGCCAACGTCACTGGCGGCTCCAGCTCCAGCACTACCGCCGTTTCGCCTAACAGATAACAACGCGCTCGTTGCACTTTCGATCCCTCTGATTATTCGTTATGCAGGATTAGGAATATCAATAAAGGTCACATCAAGATCGGTATTTTCATTCAACCACTCGCTTAACGCGCGAATACCACCGCGTTCAGTAGCATGGTGCCCCGCAGCATAAAAATGCAATCCCTGCTCGCGGGCAGAATGAATGGTTTGTTCAGAAACTTCGCCAGTAATAAAAGCATCCACGCCAAAACGCGCGGCGCTATCGATAAAACTTTGCCCGCCCCCCGTGCACCAGGCGACGCGCTGTACCACCTCCGGGCCGTTGTCGCCACACCACAACGGCTTGCGTCCCAGACGCGCTTCAATCCACGAGGCAAGTTCCAGCCCCGGCACCGGCATCGTCAGTTCACCCCACGGCACAAGTGGTTCGATCTCACCCATTACCGTAATCCCCAACAATGCCGCTAACTGCGCGTTATTGCCCAGTTCCGGATGCGCATCCAACGGCAGATGCCAGCCATACAGGTTGATGTCATTCGCCAGCAAGGTTTTCAAACGGTTACGCTTCATGCCGCGAATCACCGGCGATTCGCCTTTCCAGAAGTAGCCGTGATGCACGATCACCGCATCAGCCTCAAGACGCACAGCTTCATCGAGCAGCGCCTGGCTGGCGGTGACGCCGGTAACAATTTTTTGCACCGTCTCCTGGCCTTCCACTTGCAAGCCATTCGGCGCGTAATCACTTATCGCCGCGCTGTTCAGTTTCTCGTTAATCAGTTGTTCCAGTTCAGTGTTTTTCATCTTCGCGCCTTCTGTATTCTGATAGCTACACCGTTAACATAGCGTTACCTCGCCTGTTCGTCGATAGCCAATCTTTTGACATATTAAGAAACAAACACACCGCCAAAAGACGCAAATTGTTTATCTCGCCACGCCATAGTTCATGTATATTTATGCAAACAGACAGCATATTGCATAAATAATCAGATCTGTTTCAAGGTTTTAACTTTAAAGAAACACACGCACGCCACGCAACTATTACGTGGTGTCGCATCCAACCGCGGAATTATTATGAATAAACACGCATCACAGCCGCGCGCTATCTACTACGTTGTCGCGCTACAAATCTGGGAATATTTTAGCTTCTACGGCATGCGTGCCCTGCTGATTCTCTATCTCACTAACCAACTGAAATACAACGATACTCACGCTTACGCGTTATTCAGCGCCTACTGTTCGCTGGTGTATGTCACGCCGATCCTTGGCGGTTTCCTCGCGGATAAGGTTCTCGGCAACCGCATGGCAGTGATGTTGGGGGCGTTGTTGATGGCGATCGGGCATCTGGTGCTGGGTGCCAGCGAAATCCACCCGACATTCCTTTATCTCTCGCTGGCGATTATCGTCTGCGGCTATGGCCTGTTTAAATCTAACGTCAGTTGCCTGCTAGGTGAACTCTACGAGCCAACCGATCCACGTCGTGATGGCGGTTTCTCGCTGATGTATGCGGCGGGTAACGTGGGTTCTATTATCGCACCTATCGCCTGCGGTTATGCCCAGCAAGAGTACAGTTGGGCAATGGGCTTTGGCCTGGCTGCGGTTGGGATGATCGCCGGGCTGGTTATCTTCTTATGTGGCAATCGTCATTTCGCTCATACCCGCGGCGTTAACAAAGAGGTGCTGTGTGCGAAAAACGTTCTCCTGCCAAACTGGGGATGGCTGCTGGTTCTGCTGGTCGCAACGCCTGCACTGATTACCGTATTGTTCTGGAAAGAGTGGTCGGTTTACGCCTTAATTGTCGCCACTATCATTGGTCTTGGCGTGCTGGCAAAAATTTATCGCAAAGCAGAAAACCAGAAACAGCGTAAAGAGCTGGGGCTGATTGTCACTCTTACCTTCTTCAGCATGTTGTTCTGGGCCTTTGCACAGCAGGGCGGCAGTTCAATCAGCCTTTATATCGACCGTTTCGTTAACCGCGATATTTTTGGTTACACCGTTCCGACCGCCATGTTCCAGTCGATTAATGCCTTTGCCGTGATGCTGTGCGGTGTGTTCCTGGCGTGGGTCGTAAAAGAGAGTGTCGCGGGTAATCGTACCGTGCGCATCTGGGGGAAATTTGCACTTGGCCTCGGCCTGATGAGTGCCGGATTCTGCATTCTGGCCTTAAGTGCCCGCTGGTCTGCAATGTATGGTCACTCTTCTCTGCCACTGATGGTGCTGGGGCTGGCGGTGATGGGCTTTGCCGAACTGTTTATCGACCCGGTTGCCATGTCGCAAATTACACGCATTGAAATCCCCGGCGTGACCGGTGTATTAACCGGCATTTATATGCTGCTTTCTGGCGCGATTGCCAACTATCTGGCAGGGGTCATTGCCGATCAGACATCGCAAGCTTCGTTTGATGCTTCCGGGGCGATCAACTACTCCATCAATGCATATATTGAAGTGTTCGATCAAATCACCTGGGGTGCGCTGGCTTGTGTGGGGCTGGTACTGATGATTTGGCTGTACCAGGCGCTTAAGTTCAGAAACCGTGCGCTGGCGCTGGAGTCTTAATAAGTCAACACCGGTGCCTGATGCGACGCTGACGCGTCTTATCAGGCCTGGAGTCCCCTGCAATATATTGATTTTGCACTATTTAGTAGGCCGGATAAGGCGTTCACGCCGCATCCGGCATCCGGCATCCGGCATCCGGCATCCGGCATCCGGCATCCGGCATCCGGCATCCGGGCACGATTGCCTGACGCGTCTGTTATTTCCACTTCCTCGCAGCCTCATACGCTGCCAACGTTCGTACTCTCGCTTCTTTGTGATCAACAATCGGTTGCGGATAATCCAGCTTCACGCCTGCTTTCTCCGCCCATTTCCACGGCTCATGCACCAATTTCCCCGGCACATCGCGCAGTTCCGGTAACCACTGGCGGATAAACTCACCTTCGCGGTCAAATTTCTCGCCCTGAGTTGTCGGGTTAAAGATACGGAAATACGGCGCGGCATCAGTTCCGGTAGAAGCCGCCCATTGCCAGCCGCCGTTATTGGCAGCCAAATCACCATCAATCAGTTGCGACATAAAATATCGCTCGCCTTCGCGCCAGTCGATCAACAAATCTTTCACCAGAAAACTGGCAGTAATCATCCGCAGACGGTTATGCATCCAGCCAGTGCCATTAAGCTGGCGCATGGCAGCATCAACAATCGGATAGCCGGTCTTGCCTCCCTGCCAGGCCTTTAAATGCGCGGGGTTACTCTGCCACTGGACGCGATCGGTCCAGGCAATAAACGGGCGATGTTTACACAGCGAGGGGTGATACGTCATCAGATGGCGGTAGAACTCGCGCCAGATCAGCTCATTAAGCCAGACGCTACCCGCCCCGCCCTCCAGTGCCTGCGGTTGCTCTGCCAGCAGGCGATGCAAACACTGACGAGGCGATAATCCTCCCGTGGCCAGGCTGGCGGACAAACGGCTGGTGCCTTCCACTGCCGGAAAATTTCTTTGTTGCTCATACTCTCCGGCACCGCTCTGGCAAAACTGGCGTAATTGTGCAATCGCCGTTTTTTCTTCCACCGGAAAATGCGCTGTGTCGAAAGACTGACGGGGATAATTCAGCGTAATGGATGACGGGGGCGCTATCGATCCGCTACTACGAACTTTTGGTGCAGCGACGCACTCCGGTATCCCTTCCCGCAGCCGTTTCAGCCAGGCATTTTTAAACGGAGTAAAAACTTTGTACATCTCATGATTGCCGGTCATCACCGCGCCCGGTGGCAGGATCACGCTGCCGTCAAATCCTTCACACACCACGTTATGCAACGTTTTCTCAACCAGGGCATCCCGCGCTCGCTCGTTCACCTCGTACTGATAGTTATAAAACAGATGGGTTACGCGGTTTTCCTCACACACCTGTTTAACCATTTCAACGCTGGCGGCAAAATCATCCACTTCATGAAACAACAAGGGAATGCCTTTTTCCGCCAGCATGATTTGCAGTGTATTAAGTTGAGCATTGATAAATTCAGCCTGACGCGGCGACATATTATGCGTCGCCCACTGACGAGGTGTAGCAATATACAGCGCCAGCACGCGTGCAGACGGATTGCGACAGGCAGCCGCCAGCGCCAGATTATCGTGCAGACGTAAATCCTGGCGGAACCAGACCAGATGGGTGGTCATAAAACTCCTGCATAGCGCAAGTTAAAAATACGCGGCCAAAGTTCGAAATAACGCTGCCCTGAAAGCCAGGCGTTAGGATAAAGCGCCATATAGTGTTTGATACGCATCAGCGGCGCAAGAAGAGGCTGCTCGCCACGGCGATAACTGTCGATAAGCGCAGCCAGTTGCTGGCGTTCTGTAGAATCAAGGTACGGGCGAAAATAACCCTGAACGTGCATCAAAACGTTGGTGTGATCGCGCGGGTTGGCGGGGTGAGAAAGCAAAACAATTACGCGTTGGCGATATTCGTTGTAATAGTCATCCAGATTTTGCCACCGGTGAATATCAGCCACAAACGGGCCAAGTTTGCGGTACTCAGGCTGGGAATGAGCCAGAAAGACGAGTTTATAGCGGCTGTGATAATCGAGAAGCGCCCCGCGCGTTAAGCCTCGCTCTTTGAGATTGTGTAACGCATGCAAAGCAAAAATGCGGATAAGGGGGCTGTCATCTAATAGTTGGTGATCCATTACTGCTCCTGAACGGTTTACAGGAGTAAGTGTAGACGATGGGAAATGAGATTTGTGGAGTTAATCCTGTTGTAGGAATGTGTGATGGGGCGTTTAGTGTGCTAAACGAGAATTAAATAATAAAAAGCCGGGAAGATTTAATTTTCCTCCCAGATTTTTTAAAGTTTATTTATAGCTTGGTTAATTTCAAATAATAATGAGACAATATCTTTCGCAGAGCCATTATAAATGGGAATATCCCAATCAAAATCCTTTATTAAACAAATATAAAACTTCCCATTTATATCAAAAGATGGTCGCCACCCAACATCCAAAAGATACCCACCTGGATATTCAACCTGGAGCATATCTTCCTTAAGTTCATCTCGCTGTTCATTAAGAGGGATACTTTGCTTCAGGGAAAAGTCATTAAAAACAACATTCCCTTTTTTTCCTAAGAAATCAATGTTCATGGTGTTGTTAGCCTTCGGAATTCATCGAGTGATATGGGATGCCCATGTATTTTCCCATCGCTAAGTTCAACTCGAACCCATTGAGATTCTTTACCCTCACTGGCCCCAATAACCAGGGCAAGATTACGAAAGCCCGCTCCCCGCAAGGACTGACGCCAGATAGTTTCTGTCCATGGCTGCTTTTCTCATCTTACGTCTTAACCCTGCCTTGAATACCTTATCATTCGTCAAAATATTAATAGCGATGTGCGTATCCCTGAAAATAATTCTGCTGCATTTCCTCTTCTTATTTTGCAGTCGTCTTCATTCATTACCACGTCCAGACGCCAGTGCAGCTTATTCTCCACGTGCCAGTGATTTCGGATCGCTGTGGCGAACTTCTCTGCGGTTAAATCAGCAGAACTGATATAATATCTGACTATCATTTCGGGCTCTTTCTTTTGTTCTGCTATTATTGACCGAAAGGAGACTGCCACGCATAATTTCTTCAGCCCTTTCCATTCAAACGTGAAATCAATAAGTTCATCAGGGACATCGAAAACAATGTGAAGACGGATTTCTTCTCTGCTGTGACTCTTTTCACTAATTGCGTAACTGTCATGCTCTGGATTATTTAATTCTTTCAGTGGAATTTTTTCCTCAAAGGCTTTATTAAGCCGCCCCTGATTTCCTTTTACAGCGAATAAATAATCACCTCCCTGTTTTTGTATCTTCTCTGCAATATCTTTCTGGCACCCCATCGCATCAGTTGTGATAATTTTTCCTTTAATATCCAACATGTTAAGAAGTTCATGGATAGCTGTGATCTCATTGGATTTCTCATCCGTCTTGATCTGTCCGATGACCAGCCTGTGCATTATTGAGAACGCACTAATAACATGAATCGCTCCCTTGCGGCGACTCTTGTCATAAGAGTGCCGGAGCGTTTTTCCATCAATTGCGATGATGTCTTTATCATCTGAAGAATGGCAGTCACGCATCCAGTTAATAAAGCACTCATGAAATTTTGCAGGACTGATACAGGATACAACTCTGGCAATAGTATCGTGAACAGGAATACCATTTTCAAATTCACCATATTGCTTCAAAAAATCGAGATGTGTTTCCCCGAAATCCTCTATATCTTCCCAACCTTCTGCACCAGAAATAACGGCACAAATAGTCAGCAGTAGAATATCAGATAATTTATGTTCCACTTTCCAGGCTTGTCTGTAATCGGGGATAATAGAAATATGTTCCATCAATTTTTTAAGTTCTATTTTGTTCTCCTTAATTATGTAAGGAGTATTTGATCATGTATAAGCAATGAAAAATAGCTTTAGGTAATAAGGGATATCTCAATTATTGAACATTTAGTGCGAATTATTTAGTACAAAAAAGCTGCGTTACGTGATCTTTCCCTGGCTATATCCATTATTATAACAACGAGCGGATCAGCCTGAAATTAAAAGGCCTGAGTCCGGTAGAATACCGAACCCAGACCCTGAAAGCCGCTTAACATGAACTGTCCAACTTTATGGGGTCAGTCCAAAGGCAAAAAGAACCGTTCCCGGCTGTTAAACTTAGATCTCAACTTCATAGAGACTATTTATAAAAATAGAAAACGATTGACTGATTAAATATACATTACTCATATCTGGTATATCTCCTTCATCAGCTTCAATTTCATGGTCCCAAAAATAAATTTTATTATCATCAGAATTTGGTCCCATGAGTATTAAATCACCTCCAGCATCATGGGCTATAGGAAAAAAATCAGAAGGGATCCTATCTTTGTAGTTATTGTAATATTTTAATAAATTACTATTCTTTTCCTTTCCTAAACTGAGAAATCTATCAACCGAAGATCCATCTTCTTTATTGGAAAAGAATTTAAATGAATTAGGTAAAGGCTGACCACCATTATATTTTAGTAAGAAATTTTTATAGTCATCCGGCAACTTTGATCCGATTTTCCCTTCAAAATCAGATATGCTTTCTGAAGTCGCTGGGTCTTTAGCATTTATGATAGTAATCATATATTAATTTCCTCTTCCTGTTGCAATACCACCAGTATGTCTTACTGCATCATGAATATCAGATGGAACTAATTGCATATATCCTGAGTCCTGATGATGGTGCCAAGTATATCCTTCAGGCCGAGGATTCCCCGGACCATACCCAGCGGCTCTATCAGCCCTAGCAAAATCTATATCTCTAGAAGAACCTAATTCTATACGGGTATTTTTAATCGAATAACGTGAAAAATCAGGGAAACCAGCATGGTTAAATGGGACACCATGGGGGTATTTACCTCTTATATCAACAGGTAACTTACTTGCTGGATATATTCTTCCTGCATATGCACTATTGCTAGGATTACGTCCATTAACTTTCTTCACCATTGGGCCACATTTCAGACCTAATGGATCTATCCACCCCAGCGGATTCGGTGCATACTGATAGAGGTTTATTCCACCAAGCAGCCCTATCGGATCCGTTACTATGAACCGCCCGACATCCGGATCATAGTAACGGTGCAGATTGTAGTGCAGCCCCGTTTCCCTGTCGAGGTACTGCCCCTGGTAACGTAGGTTCTGTTCCACCCTGCCGTGGTCCTTCTCCTGTATCGTGTTACCCCAGACCTGATACCCCGTCTCCCACACGATTTTCCCGTCACTGTCCGTCATCTCTTCCGGCGCGCCGTTCACATCTGTGTGAAAATACAGTATCCGGTTCGGTCCCTCTTTGCCCGCCTTGTCCACCCGCGCCAGCGGTTCATAACTCCCCTGGTCGCTGTAGATATACAGGCGGCTTATCCCCTCCGGCCTGCTCTCCTTCGCCAGCCGCATCCCGTCCCATAAAAATTTTGTCCGGTTGTACGGTTTACCGTCAGGGCTGATGTGCTGTTTTTCCGTCCGCCTCCCCAGCGCATCGTACACATACCGGTACGTTCCCCGCGCTGTCGTCACTTCCACCATCCGGTGTTCCGCATCATAACGGTAACTCTGCGTTCCGCTCCGGCCCTGCTTTTCCACCACCCGGCCGTGTTCGTCATAACGATAGTGCACACCACGGTAAGACAGCAGCCGGTTGAACGGCACCACGCTGTTTTCTGCCGTGGCCCTTTCCCCCGCACGCCTCCCCAGCAGGTTTCCCGCCGCGTCGTACTGCCAGCTCGCCAGATACCCCTCATCCTCCGAACGGCACGCCGTGATGTGCCCCGTCGGGTCGTAAAAGTAATCCTTTTCCCCCCGCCGGCTGTGCCGCGTCTTCAGCAGTTCGTCCTGACCGTTGTAGCTGTACTGCCGGTCCGTGAACGTCTCCGGCACCACCCCGCGCATCCCGCTGTATGTCTCCCTGCGCTTCAGTCGCCCGGCAGGGTCGTAAAGCTGCCGCGTGCTCAGCCGCCCCTGACTTCTGAGCACCTCACGGTGCAGGGCGTCACGCGTGAACTCACTGATAACCTCCCGGTCCAGATTTATCTGCTGGAGATGTCCACTCCCGTAATACAGATGGCGCTGCGTTCTGCCGTCCGGAAAGGTGGTGGCAGTCCGGTTGCTGAGTTCATCGTACTGATGGGTTAAGACGCCCTGCGCCGTCTCCTCGGTCAGCATCCGTCCCAGTCTGTCGTAACTGAAGCGGATAATCTCCGGTGCATCCGTTTCCCCGGCATCCGACCGCTGGCGGCGGATTTCCAGTAGCTGGTCTGCCGCATCATAGATGTATTCTGTACGGCTTTCTGCTGTCTCTTTTGCCGTGAGCCGGCCCGCCGCATCGCGCGCCAGCCGGTGACGGATTTCACCGCCCCGGTCCCCGGTGAACACCACTTCCGTGACCGCGTTCAGCGCGTTGTAACGGTACGCCTGGCGGCAACCGTCCGGGTTTATCTGCTCCGCCAGACGGTCCAGCACATCGTGGCGGAACTGATAGCTTTCTCCGTTCTCGTTTGTCAGCCGGGTCAGCCGCCCGTAAGCGTCGTACCCGAACGCCGTCCTGCGCCCCATTGAGTCCGTCCGGCTGCGCACCCGGCCCTGCCCGTCGCGTTGCCAGCGCGTTATCCTCCCCATCGGGCTGGTGTACTTTACCAGCCTGCCAGCCGCGTCTGACTGGTAATTCACCGAGCGGCCGTCCGCCAGTATCACCTCCACCAGGTGACCGTTGTCGTCATACCCGTAGCGTGTGCTGTGGCTCTGCGCGTCTGTCATCCGTATCAGCCGCGTGCGTTCGTCGTAGAACCAGGTCGTCTGCGAGCCGGAACAATCCGTATGCCGCGTGAGCTGCCCGTCTTCGTTCCACTGAAGGTATTTATTCCCCCCACGGGCATCGGTTATCTGTACCACCTGGCCGTGGCGGTCATACTGATACCGGGTGTTCTGTTGCAGCGGGTCGGTCACGACAAGAAGATTGCCGCGTTCATCGTACTCACAGCGCCAGCTGTTCCCCGCTGCATCCACTTCCGTTTCCGGTTCGTGCCACACCGGGTGCCACTGTGTCTGTGCCACCCGCCCCAGCGGGTCGTGCGTCTCC
Source organism: Escherichia sp. KTE159 (assembly GCF_000408805.1). NCBI lineage: Bacteria > Pseudomonadati > Pseudomonadota > Gammaproteobacteria > Enterobacterales > Enterobacteriaceae > Escherichia > Escherichia sp. KTE159. The sequence goes on along the minus strand of NZ_KE137292.1, from coordinate 520,166 downwards.
GTGATATGCCCCAGGCGGTCATACACATAGCGCCATTTGCCGCCCTGAGCGTCGGTCATCCCCAGCAGCAGTCGTTCTTCGTCGCTCCAGCGGAACGTCATCACCTGCCCGGCTTCGTCCTGGTACGCCGTCACCTGATTCTGCGCATCCCACTGATGAAAGCGTGTCCGGCCCGCCCCGTCTGTCACACATACCACACGTTCAGCCATCCGCCAGTCCAGACGGTATCGTGCGCCACTGTCGGTATGGTGGCCCGTCACGCGCCAGCCTGCATCATCCGGCCCTTCATACCAGCCCCACTGGTAATAATACCCTTCGCCGCCGGGCTGCCGGTGCAGCGTCATGCAGTGGTTTTCGTCGTAAGCAAACTCACGCAACAGGTGCCCCGTGCTGTCGTACACGCCGTTCAGGTGGCCAGCCTCGTCATAGTTGTAACGACGCAGCAGTAAAGGTGCAGTATCAGGGAAATGCTGATAAATCTGTGTCACCCGCCGGGGATGCGCCGCCAGTTCGTAATACAGACGGATGCTCGGACGCTGCTGTTCGCCGCGGATTTCAGTGATGCGCCCCCGGTCGTCGTAGTACAGATTCAGACAGTTGCTGTTACGGTCGCCCAGCATTTTCAGCCGCTGGCGCTGCGGGTGATGCGGGTCGGCTTCAAACAGAAAAAAATGTCCATCATCGCTGCTGATAAGCCAGTGCCCCTGCTCACCACGCCGTACTGCCAGTCCTTCACCGGGGCTGTAAAAACCGCTCCCCGGCAGCACGGCTTCCATATCCAGCCGTCGCCCCATACCCGCCACAAAGGTCATGCAGTTTTCGTCCGCGTTACCCGGTGTGCGCTCGAGGCTGACTTCATACATCACGCTCCAGCCCTGACCGAACATCCCATCCGTGCGTTCGTCACGACTGCTGTACACACGCTGCCAGTCCAGCGGAAAGTGGCCCGGCAGGCTGAAATCGAAGTCATCATCATCAGCCAGGTATTTGGCCCCGGTGGCGGCGTTGACCGGATGCGGGAGGGCGCTGATGGCCTTCTGCGTCATCATGCTCATCCCGATACCGGCAGCAAAACAGGCGATTTTAGAAAGCATTTTGCCCGGGCGAAGAAACATCAGCGCCACGGTTGCCACCAGGGTTATCTGCGACCTGCCGCTTCTGATATCCCTGACCACCAGTAACGGACCGCCAATGCGGACATCCGGTGACACAAACGCCCCGTCCCCCGGCGCATTCACCACCCTGGCCTCGCAGGTACAGCGTGCCCCGCTGCGTGCCGCTGGCTGACTGTTGACACGCACATCCCGCGCACCTTCCGCGATATATTCCGCCGCGGGCGGTTCGTCATCACCTTTGAACAGATTACTGATACTACCAATAACCGCATTCACTCCCTGAAAGGCGGTTTCCAGCAGACCGTCCGGACTCAACAGGTTAAGGGCCGTTCCCAGAGGGTCATCCAGAAAGGCGGCTTTTTTTTGTGCGAGTAACTGAGTCAGTGAGGAAGGATGTTTATGGCAGTCGATTTTATCGTCAGGGGTCGGGGTGGAGCCAGGTGCCGCACTGGCCACGGTGGGCTGCCATAGTTCCGACACAAAATGTGTCACGCCATCCACCATCTCAGAACGCCCTTCTTCCGTACTGAGCTGGTCATGCAGCGCCCGGGACATCAGAACAGGTCCAGTCACCGGATGAACCGCCAGGGCTATTGCCCCCGCCATTTCCAGATATTCCCCGGCCACATCCCGGAACGTTCTGGCGTCCTCCTGACGCTGCGCTTCTTCCTGTTCCGCCTTCGCCTGCGCTTCCTGTGCCTCAATCTCCTGCCGCGATGCCGCTGTGGCCGCTGCCCGCGCGGCAGGTTTGCTGTTGATCAATGTGTCACCAGAGCCGGTGAGGATGTAACCTTCAATCTGAGGCGGGAAAAGCATATCTGCGAGGTCTGAACAGGCTTCGCTGACCGTTTCTGTCACGCCGGTGTACACCATCGCCACACCCGCCACAAAACCGGTCAGCAAGACAGCCGTGCACCCCATCGTGATCCCTACTGACGCCGCCAGTAACGAGGTTGCGCCGACAATGAGGGCATCAATAACGACATTTGCGGCCACTTCCAGCACCGCCCCCAGCACATCTGCCATAAACGACGTATGCAGCAGGGCATCACCCTGCCTCGCCGCCCAGAATGCATCTTCCATGTCCCGTTCCCTGTGTGATTAATGCGTCCTGGTTTCCTGCCGTATCCTGAAGCGCAGATTCTTTTTAATTTCAGCCCAACGCGTCATGTCTGCCGGGGTCAGCGGTGTGGTTCTGGCGTAAGTGAAGGCCATCATGACCCGCTCACCCGGCAATACAAATGCCACCTGACACTGATACACCTGCTCGTTCCCCCGGAGAAACTGGCTCTGTATCTCCAGCCCTTCCTCAGCGTCATTAATCCCCACGCGGGTCACCTGCACGGGCGTGTGGTGCAGTTCCCTGACCTGCTTTTCCAGCTTTTTCATTTGCTGTTCAACCTGAGAGGCTAATTCGTCTCCTTCCTGCATCTGACCCCGGCTGATAATGAGTGCGGCGTCGGGATTGCTGAGCCGCAACATATTAATGGTACTGTCCTGAATAATATTCCCGGTGAAAGTTATAACTGTCTCATTGAGGTAATATTCCGTCATAATGGCATGAGTCCTTTTTAATAAACGAATTATTTTTTGATGGGTTTTTATTTATTTTTTAGTCATGAAGGTGACGTCTATTGCTGCTTTGTCGCTCATTTTTATCTTTCCAGCAACAATCACTAAGAATATCAAATAATTATCAATAGTTACGACGACTGGAACGGATACATAGTTATATATTCGATAATTCAATTATATTCAGCGTGTAAATAAAACCACCAACAACAGACACGCTACCGCCTCCATATAAAAATGGATACCTTATAAAATTGAGTTCTTACATAGAAAAGGCTGAAATATTGTGTGTTTTTAATTATCAACTAAAAATACAATATCTTTTTATTAACACCAATACACCTTATCGCATTAGATTCATTAACAATGAATTATTCTTAATATATCAATAAAGTATATATTACTCTTTTTACTATCTACTTTTATTGAAGTAGCGATATTAATAGCAAAATTCGGAATTTATTTAGATGCTGGAGTGAGCAAAAGTGATAGCGACTTTCTCACTTTACACTGAAGTTACAGGAAAGAGTGTAATGGGGTATCCAACCTAACCAGAGATTTCTGACGATAGAGCCGCTTAGAGAGACAATGAGGATAACCGCATTCTGAGTCACCCTTTTAAAAGGGTACTAGCGAAACTTGAAGATAAAACAGTGATGAAATGAAGGCGTCATGAGATCCGTTGATACAGAACGCCTAAGCCAGCCCCGTATACAAGGCGGGCTTAAATGTGCTAGCAATCAGTAAAAATCACCGGTTGCCTTTTCGGCTTGATCCATCCACACCGGTTTATCGCTGGTTTTCGACCAGACGCGGTGCAGGTAGCTGTAAAAGCGGGCGCGGTCTTTCCAGAAAAGCATGAAAGGCAGCGCCAGAACGCCCGCTGCAACCGCATAAGTACGGCGTAAAAAGATAAGCCATGCAGGATATTCTTTATAGAGTTCCATACTTTTCTCCCCCTTTTTTTGTATCTACCCGGTGAATGACACCGGAAAAATGAATTCGTTTATCTGATGAAAATAGTACCGCCTTTTGTGTAATTTTACTACTCATCCGACCACTTATTTTTGCTTATTGATGGTTTATTTACATTCACCGTGTAATTAAGTTACACAAAAGTTAAAATGATACTAACCATTAGTTAAATCATGGCTTTTGCCATTTTTATACTTTTTTTACACCCCGCCCGCAGATTTTTGCGAAATCTTTGCAGCCACAATTCTACCCTTCCGGTATCACTTTTAGGCCACTGGAGGTGCACTGTGAGTGCAGGCGTGATAACCGGCGTGTTGCTGGTGTTTTTATTACTGGGTTATCTGGTTTATGCCCTGATCAATGCGGAGGCGTTCTGATGGCTGCGCAAGGGTTCTTACTGATCGCCACGTTTTTACTGGTGCTGATGGTGCTGGCACGCCCTTTAGGCAGCGGGCTGGCACGGCTGATTAATGATATTCCTCTTCCCGGTACGGCAGGCGTTGAACGCGTACTCTTTCGCGCACTTGGCGTCTCTGACCGTGAGATGAACTGGAAGCAGTATCTGTCTGCCATTCTCTGCCTGAACCTGCTGGGACTGACGGTGCTGTTTTTCATGCTGGTCGGTCAGCACTATCTGCCGCTTAATCCGCAGCAACTGCCGGGTTTGTCGTGGGATCTGGCGCTGAATACTGCTGTCAGCTTTGTCACCAACACCAACTGGCAGTCTTACAGCGGCGAAACAACGTTGAGCTATTTCAGTCAGATGACGGGCTTAACGGTACAAAACTTTCTTTCTGCCGCCAGCGGGATTACGGTGATTTTCGCCCTCATCCGCGCGTTTACCCGCCAGAGCATGAGCACACTGGGCAATGCCTGGGTCGATCTGTTACGCATCACGTTATGGGTGTTAGCCCCAGTGGCGTTGTTGATCGCCCTGTTTTTTATTCAACAAGGTGCGCTGCAAAACTTTCTGCCTTATCAGGCTGTGACAACCGTTGAAGGGGCACAGCAATTGTTACCGATGGGGCCGGTGGCTTCTCAGGAAGCGATCAAGATGCTCGGTACTAATGGCGGTGGTTTCTTTAATGCCAACTCGTCGCATCCGTTTGAAAACCCGACTGCACTGACCAACTTCGTGCAAATGCTGGCGATCTTCTTGATCCCAACGGCGCTTTGCTTTGCCTTTGGCGAAGTGGCGGGCGATCGTCGTCAGGGGCGCATGTTGCTGTGGGCAATGTCGGTGATTTTTGTCATCTGCGTGGCCGTGGTGATGTGGGCAGAAATTCAGGGTAATCCTCATCTGTTGGCGCTGGGCGCAGACAGCAGCATCAATATGGAAGGTAAAGAGAGCCGTTTTGGCGTACTGGTCAGTAGCCTGTTTGCGGTCGTGACTACGGCGGCTTCCTGCGGCGCAGTGATTGCGATGCATGATTCGTTTACCGCTCTCGGCGGCATGGTGCCGATGTGGTTGATGCAAATTGGTGAAGTGGTATTCGGCGGCGTGGGTTCTGGCCTTTACGGCATGATGCTGTTCGTCCTGCTGGCGGTGTTTATTGCCGGGCTGATGATTGGTCGCACGCCGGAATATCTGGGTAAAAAAATCGACGTGCGCGAGATGAAACTGACCGCGCTGGCGATTCTGGTTACCCCAACGCTGGTGCTGATGGGCGCGGCGCTGGCGATGATGACCGATGCCGGACGTAGCGCCATGCTCAACCCTGGCCCGCATGGTTTTAGCGAAGTGCTGTACGCCGTGTCGTCCGCCGCCAACAACAACGGCAGTGCCTTTGCCGGATTAAGCGCCAACTCACCGTTCTGGAACTGCTTACTGGCGTTCTGCATGTTTGTCGGGCGCTTCGGGGTGATTATCCCGGTGATGGCGATTGCCGGTTCGCTGGTGAGTAAAAAGAGCCAACCCGCCAGCTCCGGTACACTGCCAACGCACGGCCCGCTGTTTATTGGCCTGTTAATCGGCACCGTGTTGCTGGTTGGCGCACTGACCTTTATCCCTGCCCTGGCGCTTGGTCCGGTGGCGGAATATCTCTCCTGATGATATTGAGTGAGCACTGAATATGAGTCGTAAACAACTGGCGCTATTCGAACCAACACTTGTCGCCCAGGCGCTGAAAGAAGCGGTGAAAAAATTAAGTCCGCAGGCGCAATGGCGCAATCCGGTGATGTTTATCGTCTGGATCGGCAGTCTGCTGACCACCTTTATTAGTATCGCGATGGTGAGCGGTGCGATGCCCGGCAATGCGCTATTTAGCGCGGCAATTAGTGGCTGGCTTTGGGTCACCGTGCTGTTCGCCAATTTCGCAGAGGCGCTGGCGGAAGGCCGCAGTAAAGCGCAGGCCAACAGTCTGAAAGGGGTGAAAAAAACCGCCTTTGCTCGCAAGCTGCGCGAGCCGAAATATGGTGCTGTGGTAGACAAAGTTCCGGCCGATCAACTGCGTAAAGGCGACATCGTGCTGGTAGAAGCGGGCGATATTATCCCTTGCGATGGTGAAGTTATTGAAGGTGGCGCATCGGTCGATGAGAGCGCCATCACCGGGGAATCGGCACCGGTGATCCGTGAGTCCGGCGGCGATTTTGCCTCCGTCACTGGCGGCACGCGTATTCTTTCTGACTGGCTGGTAATTGAGTGCAGCGTTAACCCCGGCGAGACGTTTCTGGATCGGATGATCGCGATGGTGGAAGGCGCACAACGACGCAAAACGCCGAACGAGATTGCCCTGACCATTCTCCTGATTGCCCTGACCATCGTCTTTTTACTGGCAACCGCAACGCTATGGCCATTTACCGCCTGGGGCGGTAACGCAGTCAGCGTGACGGTACTGGTAGCGCTGCTGGTCTGTCTGATCCCAACAACTATCGGCGGCTTGCTGTCAGCTATCGGCGTCGCCGGGATGAGCCGGATGCTGGGCGCGAATGTGATCGCCACCAGCGGACGTGCAGTTGAAGCTGCGGGCGACGTGGACGTCCTGCTGCTGGATAAAACCGGCACCATCACCCTCGGTAACCGCCAGGCATCAGAGTTTATCCCCGCGCAGGGCGTGGAGGAAAAAACGCTGGCCGACGCAGCACAACTGGCTTCGCTGGCCGATGAAACGCCGGAAGGCCGCAGTATTGTGATCCTCGCCAAGCAGCGTTTTAACCTGCGCGAGCGCGATGTGCAGTCGCTCCATGCCACCTTTGTACCCTTTACTGCGCAAAGCCGGATGAGTGGGATCAACATTGATAACCGCATGATCCGTAAAGGTTCTGTCGATGCCATTCGCCGTCATGTCGAGGCTAACGGTAGCCACTTCCCTGCCGATGTCGACCAAAAAGTCGATCAGGTTGCGCGTCAGGGTGCCACGCCGCTGGTAGTGGTGGAAGGTTCTCGCGTGCTGGGCGTTATTGCGCTGAAAGATATCATCAAAGGTGGCATTAAAGAGCGTTTCGCCCAACTGCGCCAAATGGGCATTAAAACGGTGATGATTACCGGCGATAACCGTCTGACCGCCGCCGCCATTGCAGCGGAAGCGGGCGTCGACGATTTCCTTGCCGAAGCGACACCAGAGGCCAAGCTGGCGTTGATTCGTCAGTACCAGGCGGAAGGCCGTTTGGTGGCAATGACTGGCGACGGCACCAACGATGCCCCAGCGCTGGCGCAAGCCGACGTCGCGGTGGCGATGAACTCCGGCACTCAGGCGGCGAAAGAAGCGGGCAATATGGTGGATCTCGACTCCAATCCGACCAAGTTGATCGAGGTGGTGCATATTGGCAAACAGATGCTGATGACCCGTGGTTCGCTTACGACCTTCAGCATTGCCAACGATGTGGCGAAATACTTCGCCATTATTCCGGCGGCGTTCGCGGCAACGTATCCGCAGTTGAATGCGCTGAACATCATGCGCCTGCATTCGCCCGACTCCGCCATTCTCAGTGCAGTTATTTTCAATGCCTTGATTATCGTCTTTTTGATTCCCCTGGCATTAAAAGGCGTGAGTTATAAACCGCTTACCGCTTCTGCCATGTTGCGCCGTAACTTATGGATTTACGGTATGGGTGGGCTGCTGGTGCCGTTTATCGGTATCAAAGTCATTGATTTACTGCTGACCGTTTGCGGTCTGGTGTGAGGTTTACCATGCGTGGATTACGTCCGGCATTCTCAACTTTTCTCTTTCTGTTATTGATTACTGGCGGCGTTTACCCGCTGCTAACCACCCTGCTTGGGCAATGGTGGTTTCCCTGGCAGGCCAACGGTTCGTTGATCCGTGAAGGTGATACAGTGCGCGGTTCGGCATTAATCGGGCAGAATTTTACCGATAACGGCTATTTTCATGGCCGCCCGTCGGCAACGGCAGAAATGCCCTATAATCCACAGGCTTCTGGCGGGAGCAATCTGGCGGTCAGTAATCCGGCGCTGAATAAACAAATAGCTGCACGCGTTGCTGCTTTACGAGCCGCTAACCCGGATGCCAGCGCGAGCGTTCCGGTTGAACTGGTCACGGCTTCGGCAAGCGGGCTGGACAATAACATTACCCCGCAAGCGGCGACCTGGCAGATCCCACGGGTGGCGAAAGCGCGTAATCTCAGCGTTGAACAGCTCACACAACTGGTCGCAAAATACAGCCAACAACCGCTGGTGAAATATATCGGCCAGCCGGTCGTCAACATTGTCGAACTCAATCTGGCGCTGGATAAGCTTGATGAATAACGAACCCTTACGTCCCGACCCCGACCGTCTGCTGGAACAAACTGCCGCGCCACATCGCGGAAAGCTAAAAGTTTTCTTCGGTGCCTGTGCGGGCGTCGGGAAAACCTGGGCGATGCTGGCGGAAGCCCAGCGACTGCGGGCGCAAGGGCTGGATATTGTGGTTGGCGTGGTAGAAACCCACGGGCGGAAAGATACCGCCGCAATGCTGGAAGGTCTGGCTGTTCTGCCACTGAAACGCCAGGCGTACCGTGGGCGGCATATCAGCGAGTTTGATCTCGATGCCGCCCTCGCCCGCCGTCCGGCGCTGATATTAATGGATGAACTGGCGCACAGTAATGCGCCAGGTTCCCGTCATCCTAAACGCTGGCAGGATATCGAAGAGCTACTGGAAGCAGGCATTGATGTTTTCACTACCGTCAACGTTCAGCATCTGGAAAGTCTGAACGATGTGGTCAGTGGCGTCACCGGAATTCAGGTACGGGAAACCGTGCCCGATCCTTTTTTCGATGCCGCCGACGACGTGGTGCTGGTGGACCTGCCTCCGGACGATCTGCGCCAGCGACTGAAAGAAGGCAAAGTCTATATTGCCGGGCAGGCTGAGCGCGCCATTGAACATTTTTTCCGCAAAGGCAATTTGATTGCCCTGCGCGAACTGGCGCTGCGCCGTACTGCCGATCGCGTAGATGAGCAAATGCGCGCCTGGCGGGGGAGTCCTGGCGAAGAGAAAGTCTGGCACACGCGCGACGCGATCCTTTTATGTATTGGGCATAATACGGGCAGCGAAAAACTGGTTCGGGCGGCGGCGCGGCTGGCGTCAAGGCTGGGGAGCGTCTGGCACGCTGTATATGTTGAAACCCCTGCCCTGCACCGCTTACCGGAGAAAAAACGTCGAGCCATTCTCAGCGCCCTGCGTCTGGCGCAGGAGTTAGGCGCAGAGACAGCAACACTTTCTGATCCGGCAGAAGAAAAAGCCGTAGTGCGTTATGCCCGGGAGCATAATCTCGGCAAGATAATTCTCGGTCGCCCGGCCTCGCGCCGCTGGTGGCGTCGGGAAACCTTTGCCGACCGACTGGCGCGCATCGCCCCCGACCTCGATCAGGTACTGGTCGCGCTTGATGAACCACCTGCGCGCACAATTAATAACGCGCCGGATAGCCGCTCTTTTAAAGACAAATGGCGGGTGCAAATTCAGGGCTGCGTGGTTGCCGCCGCGTTATGCGCCGTTATCACTTTAATTGCCATGCAGTGGCTGATGGCCTTCGATGCCGCTAACCTGGTGATGCTGTATCTGTTGGGCGTGGTGGTGGTGGCACTTTTTTATGGTCGCTGGCCTTCGGTGGTTGCCACCGTCATTAACGTGGTGAGTTTCGATCTCTTTTTTATCGCCCCACGCGGCACGCTCGCCGTCTCTGATGTGCAGTATCTGCTGACCTTCACGGTGATGTTAACCGTCGGGCTGGTGATCGGGAACCTTACCGCTGGCGTGCGTTACCAGGCGCGGGTAGCCCGTTACCGCGAGCAACGCACGCGACACTTATATGAGATGTCAAAAACGCTGGCGGTAGGCCGCAGTCCCCAGGATATCGCCGCCACCAGCGAGCAGTTTATTGCTTCTACTTTTCATGCCCGCAGTCAGGTGTTGTTACCTGATGACAACGGTATATTACTGCCGCTAACACATCCGCAGGGGATGACGCCGTGGGACGATGCTATCGCCCGCTGGAGCTTTGATAAAGGTCTGCCTGCGGGTGCGGGCACCGACACTTTACCCGGCGTGCCGTACCAGATTTTGCCGTTAAAAAGCGGCGAGAAAACCTACGGACTGGTGGTGGTGGAACCGGGAAATTTGCGCCAGTTGATGATCCCGGAACAACAGCGCCTGCTGGAAACGTTTACGCTGTTAGTGGCCAATGCTCTTGAGCGCCTGATGCTGACCGCCAGCGAAGAACAGGCGCGGATGGCCAGCGAGCGTGAACAGATCCGCAACGCGCTGCTGGCGGCGCTGTCTCACGATTTACGCACCCCGCTTACGGTGCTGTTTGGTCAGGCAGAAATCTTAACGCTTGATCTGGCAAGCGAAGGTTCTCCGCACGCTCGCCAGGCCAACGAAATTCGCCAGCATGTGCTGAACACGACCCGACTGGTAAATAACTTGCTGGATATGGCGCGAATTCAGTCCGGCGGCTTTAATTTGAAGAAAGAGTGGTTAACGCTGGAAGAAGTCGTCGGCAGTGCGCTGCAAATGCTGGAGCCAGGTTTATCGTCACTCATCAACCTCTCTCTGCCTGAACCGCTGACCTTGATCCACGTCGACGGGCCACTGTTTGAGCGGGTGCTGATTAATCTGCTGGAGAATGCGGTGAAGTACGCGGGAACGCAGGCTGAAATTGGTATTGATGCCCATGTCGAGGGAGAGCAACTACAACTGGATGTCTGGGATAACGGCTCCGGTATTCCACAAGGTCAGGAACGGACGATTTTTGATAAATTTGCCCGCGGGAATAAAGAGTCAGCAGTGCCGGGCGTCGGGCTTGGGTTGGCAATTTGTCGGGCGATTGTAGAAATACACGGTGGTACGATCATCGCATTCAACCGACCGGAAGGTGGCGCTTGTTTTCGTGTTACACTTCCTCAGCAAACCGCTCCTGAACTTGAAGAATTTCATGAGGATATGTGACAAACGTTCTGATTGTTGAAGATGAACAGGCTATTCGTCGCTTTCTGCGCACAGCGCTGGAGGGCGACGGTATGCGCGTCTTTGAGGCCGAAACACTGCAACGTGGGCTGCTGGAGGCGGCAACCCGTAAGCCGGATTTGATTATTCTCGATCTCGGCCTGCCCGATGGCGATGGAATTGAGTTTATCCGCGACCTGCGCCAGTGGAGCGCGGTGCCGGTAATTGTGCTTTCCGCACGTAGCGAAGAGAGCGACAAAATCGCCGCGCTGGATGCCGGAGCTGATGATTACCTGAGTAAACCGTTTGGCATTGGTGAATTGCAGGCTCGTCTACGCGTCGCGTTACGCCGCCACTCCGCCACCGCCGCGCCCGATCCGGTGGTGACATTTTCCGATGTGACCGTTGATTTGGCCGCCCGCGTGATCCATCGCGGCGAGGAAGAAGTGCATTTGACGCCGATAGAGTTCCGCCTGCTGGCTGTGTTGCTCAACAACGCCGGGAAAGTGCTTACCCAGCGCCAGTTACTCAACCAGGTATGGGGGCCAAATGCGGTCGAACACAGTCACTATTTGCGGATTTATATGGGGCATCTGCGACAAAAACTGGAACAAGACCCGGCCCGACCTCGCCATTTTATTACTGAAACCGGTATTGGGTATCGGTTTATGCTTTAGGGTGTTATTTGTCTGATGCGGCGAAAACGCCTTATCCGGCCTACAAAATAGTGAAAATTCAATATATTGCACCATTCTCGTAGGCCTGATAAGCGTAGCGTATCAGGCGGTCATAAGTAAAAAAGGGCGATCTTCCGACCGCCCTTTTTTCTTACTTTATATGATTACGCGTTTTTCAGAACTTCGCTAACAATCTCAACCGCCTCTTTCTCGATCTGCTTACGATGTGCTTCGCCAAGGAAGCTTTCGCAGTAGATCTTGTATGCGTCTTCCGTGCCTGACGGACGCGCGGCGAACCAGCCGTTGTCGGTCATCACTTTCAAACCACCGATAGAAGCACCGTTGCCCGGCGCAGCGGTCAGACGCGCGGTGATTGGGTCGCCTGCCAGAGTGCTGGCGCTCACCATTTCCGGAGACAGCTTAGACAGCGCCGCTTTCTGTGCGGAAGTTGCTGCTGCCTGCAAACGGTTGTAGCTCGGCGCACCAAAGCGTTTTGCCAGCTCGTTGTAGTGTTCCTGCGGGTTTTTGCCGGTGACGGCAGTAATTTCCGCCGCCAGCAGACACATAATGATGCCGTCTTTATCAGTTGACCACGGCGTACCGTCGAAACGCAGGAACGAAGCGCCCGCGCTCTCTTCGCCGCCAAAGCCGAAGCTGCCGTCAAACAGACCATCCACAAACCATTTGAAACCTACCGGTACTTCTACCAGCTTGCGACCCAGGTCATTGACCACACGGTCGATCATCGCAGAAGAAACCAGCGTTTTACCGACGGCAACATCTTTGCCCCACTGCGGACGATGCTGGAACAAGTAATTGATCGCTACTGCCAGGTAGTGGTTCGGATTCATCAAACCTGCCGGAGTAACGATGCCGTGACGGTCATAATCCGGATCGTTAGCAAACGCCAGATCGAACTTATCACGCAGTGCCAGCAGACCCGCCATCGCACACTCAGAGGAGCAGTCCATACGGATCGCGCCGTCTTTGTCGAGGTGCATAAAGCGGAAAGTCTGATCGACCTGATCGTTAACGATGGTCAGGTTGAGATTGTAATACTCGCCAATGCGCTTCCAGTATTCGATACCGGAACCACCCAACGGATCGACACCCAGCGTCAGGCCAGCCTTCTGAATCGCCGCCATATCGACGATATCGGCCAGGCCTTCCACGAACGGTTGCACCAGATCTTGTTCTTTCACATGACCGGATGCCATCGCTTCGTCAAGGGAGATACGCTTCACATCTTTCAGGCCATCGGCCAGCAGTGCGTTGGCCCTGTCTTCCACCACTTTGGTGACGTTGGTATCAGCCGGGCCACCATTTGGCGGATTGTATTTGATACCACCATCTTCCGGCGGGTTATGGGACGGCGTAATCACGATACCATCTGCCAGCGGGCCACCTTTTTTGTTGTGAACCAGAATGGCATTGGAAACGGCAGGTGTCGGAGTGAAGCCATTATTTTCCTGCACAATGACATCAACCCCGTTTGCTGCCAGCACTTCCAGCACGGAAATGAATGCAGGTTCGGACAAGGCGTGAGTATCTTTACCCACATAGCAAGGGCCAGTGATGCCGTTTTTCGCACGTTCTTCGGCAATCGCTTGAGCGATCGCCAGAATGTGCGGCTCGTTAAAGCTGTGGCGCGCTGCACTGCCACGGTGACCGGAAGTACCGAATTTCACCGCGTGCTCCGCATTCCCTGCTTCTGGTTTCAGTACATAATATTGCGCCGTCAGTTGGGCGACATTAATCAAATCACTCTGTTGTGCAGGCTGGCCTGCACGATTGTGGATTGCCATTGCTTTGTCCTTTATCTGCAACGTTGTTTTAAATTGTCCCGCAAACCTTCTCAATCAATTCCGCCGGGAATTGCATCGACTGCATGATGTGTTCAATCATGCTGCATTTACGGCCAGTGTTAGTGTTGGTGATCACCCAATACGGCGTGCCTGGCACGTGTTTCGGCTTGGTCTGATTACCATTTTTCAGCAGCGTCTGTTCATCTGCCGCAAAGTAAACGCGCGTGCGACCGTGCAACGATTCCGTTGCTTCGGCAAACGCCTGGGCGTCAAGAGAATATAGTGTAGACAACAGCAGCATAAAGCGGTTGACCGCACGCTTCTGCTCTGCGTATTCATCGGAAAGCAGAAGTTCACGCATTGCGCGTACTTTGTCTTTAATCGTTTTGATCGGCTTCGCTTCGACGATAGCAGGCGACGCAATGCGAACCTCTTTCGTCACCGGAGCAGCAGGCTGTGATGCGGCGGAAAACTTCAACATACGCCGTAAAATGTCGGATGCGCTCTCGCCGATATGCTTAGTGTGGCTGGCAATATAGCTGTAGAGTTCATCATCAACTTCAATCGTTTTCATCTTAATCCAGTGCGGTGTCTTAGCTGAATACAAGTCGCCAGGAGTATATGAATAAATCCCGGCAGCGGATAGCGTCAAGCCTGGCTTGCAGAAAAACTCGGATTAAACCTTATTTGTTGCAGCCCTGTGGCACAATGGTCAACATAATACCCTAACCCGACTTCGCGAAAAAAAGAACTTTGCCATGAAATTGAATATCCGCGCGCAATCTACACAAAATCAGCACAATAATTCTCCCATCGTCCTTGTTCATGGTCTGTTTGGTAGTCTCGACAACCTCGGCGTGCTGGCACGTGACCTGGTGAGCGACCACGATATCATCCAGGTGGATATGCGTAACCACGGACTTTCACCGCGCGATCCTGTGATGAATTATCCGGCGATGGCGCAGGATCTGCTGGATACGCTGGATGCGCAGCAGATCGATAAGGCGACATTTATTGGCCACTCAATGGGCGGCAAAGCAGTAATGGCGCTCACCGCGCTGGCCCCCGATCGCATCGATAAACTGGTGGCAATCGATATTGCGCCCGTCGATTATCACGTGCGCCGTCATGATGAGATTTTCGCGGCCATCAACGCGGTCAGCGAATCTGACGCACAAACACGTCAACAGGCGGCGACGGTGATGCGTCAGCATCTGAATGAAGAAGGGGTGATTCAGTTTCTGTTGAAATCCTACGTTGACGGCGAATGGCGTTTTAACGTGCCGGTGTTGTGGGATCAGTATCCGCATATTGTGGGTTGGGAGAAAATCCCGGCGTGGGATCACCCCGCCCTATTTATCCCCGGTGGTAATTCGCCGTATGTTACTGAACAATATCGTGATGATTTACTGGCGCAATTTCCGCAGGCACGGGCGCATGTGATTGCAGGTGCGGGTCACTGGGTACACGCAGAAAAACCTGATGCAGTGCTGCGCGCCATCCGCCGCTATCTCAATGATTAATGCAACTGATTAAAAACCCAGCGTCTGCGTCGCTTTCCGCGCGTGGGCGTTGGCGTGACTCATCGCGCTGATGTATTATGGCGCGCTATCCATCCGGGCAGACGCCTGGCTGATTGTTTCCCCCGAAGTCACCAAGATCATGGCCAAAGAACAAACGGACCGTACGACATTAGATCTGTTCGCGCACGAGCGTCGACCGGGACGACCGAAAACCAATCCGCTTTCGCGCGATGAACAGCTGCGTATTAATAAACGCAACCAGCTAAAACGCGACAAAGTACGTGGTCTTAAGCGTGTCGAACTGAAGCTGAATGCAGAAGCTGTCGAGGCGCTGAACGAGCTGGCAGAGTCGCGTAATATGAGCCGTAGCGAACTGATCGAAGAGATGTTGATGCAACAACTCGCGGCGCTGCGTAGTCAGGGCATCGTCTGATCCCATCCTTTACTCAAATAATTCGGGTTACAGCCCATGTAACTTGAAGTTGGACAAAAAAATCGTGTAGCACAGTGTGCAGTCCTGCGAGTTTGCTGATTCCGCAAGACTGCCTGTTCTGCTATGATTGCCTTTATCCGTGGGCAATTTGCCACCCCCATTTCAATAAGTTTCAAGAGGTTATTTCACTCATGGCTATCACTGGCATCTTTTTCGGCAGCGACACCGGTAATACCGAAAATATCGCAAAAATGATTCAAAAACAGCTTGGTAAAGACGTTGCCGATGTCCATGACATTGCAAAAAGCAGCAAAGAAGATCTGGAAGCTTATGACATTCTGCTGCTGGGCATCCCAACCTGGTACTACGGCGAAGCGCAGTGTGACTGGGACGACTTCTTCCCGACTCTCGAAGAGATTGATTTCAATGGTAAACTGGTTGCACTGTTTGGCTGTGGCGACCAGGAAGATTACGCAGAATATTTCTGCGACGCGTTAGGCACTATCCGTGACATCATCGAACCGCGTGGTGCTACCATCGTTGGTCACTGGCCAACTGCGGGCTACCATTTCGAAGCCTCAAAAGGTCTGGCGGATGACAACCACTTTGTCGGTCTGGCTATCGACGAAGACCGTCAGCCGGAACTAACCGCCGAACGCGTGGAAAAATGGGTGAAACAAATTTCTGAAGAGCTGCATCTCGACGAAATTATCAACGCCTGATGTGATGCGGCGTAGACTCATGTCTACGCCGTATTAATAGATAATGCCAATCAAAATAATTGCTACAAATTTGTAACTTTTGCCGTTGTACCTGTACAATGTTCCAGTGTTGAAGTGGCCTTACCGATGTAAATGTAAGCTAAGCCACGTTTTTATTAACAATATTTGTCAGGGACTTGTAGTTTTCATTTAGGCATGGCAATTCTATAATGATACGCATTATCTCAAGAGCAAATTCTGTCACTTCTTTTAATGAAGTGAATCGCTTAGTAACAGGACAGATTCCGCATGACTGATAACAATACCGCCCTAAAGAAAGCTGGCCTGAAAGTAACGCTTCCACGCTTAAAAATCCTGGAAGTTCTTCAGGAGCCGGACAACCATCACGTCAGTGCGGAAGATTTGTACAAACGTCTGATCGATATGGGTGAAGAAATTGGTCTGGCTACCGTATATCGCGTACTGAACCAGTTTGACGACGCCGGTATCGTCACCCGCCACAATTTTGAAGGCGGTAAATCCGTATTTGAACTGACCCAGCAACATCACCACGATCACCTGATCTGCCTCGATTGCGGCAAGGTTATCGAATTTAGTGATGAATCTATCGAAGCGCGTCAGCGTGAAATTGCCGCAAAACACGGCATTCGCCTGACTAACCATAGTCTCTATCTTTACGGTCACTGCGCCGAAGGCGATTGCCGCGAAGATGAGCACGCGCACGAAGGCAATTAAGTCAGCCTGAACGAGAAAAAGCCAACCTGCGGGTTGGCTTTTTTATAAAGAGAAATAAGAAAAGCGAGAGTTACAGCTCTCGCTTTTTGTTTTTTACTGCGTAGCGTTATTACTGCGAATTTCCTGCCAGACCTTATCACAATCGGCTTTCACCGCCTGATCATTACCGGTTTGCGTTGCCTGAATACACTGCTGATAATCCAGCACGCGCACACTTTCCTGCTCGGCAAACTGCTGATGTTGTTTCTCTTTCTTCAGCACGTTTAACACGCTCTGGCAGGCTTCAATTTTTTCCGGCGAGCCTTGTGCGGTATTAATACAGGCGCTGTACGCCTCTTTCAGACGACTATCTTCCTGTGGCGCGGTTGATTGCGCACAGGCCACCAACCCCGATGCCATCATGGCGATGAGAATCAGTTTCTTCATAGCAAATTCCTCAAACGTGCGGCAGGCGAAAAACCTGCCGCGTCGGACATCAGAAGATAGTGAATGGCGCGATAACCATAAACTTCACGTCACGCTCATCCTGGAAGATGTTGCCGTAACCGCCGCCCCAGCTCGGGATATCGGAGTGGTTATCGTATTCGGTGAAGTGCAGCTTGAACATCGTACCTTTGGCGCGACCATCCTGAAGGGTGTAGACCGCATCCAGGCTGTATGCAGACTCTTCAATAGTCCGGTTCTTGTCGTAGTACGCATCCGGGTTGCTCTGCCAGGTAGCGGGTTTGGCATCCCAGGCGTAAACGTAAGAAGCGCCGATGGCGAAACCTGGAAGATTCCAGTTTTTCAGATCATACATCGCGCCGAAGAAGACCGCTTTTTCGCCGTTGGCGTTAAAATCAGAACGGTTATCCCACCAGATATCCAGGCGGCCGTTAGAGGAAGCGTAGGTTGGGGTCATACGCTGTAAGAAGTACCCCTGCTGACCGTCAGCTTTCACCCAGGTGCCTTCCAGGCGCAAATCCACTACGTCAGCCGCCCGGTAGCCAAAGGTCAACGCCTGTAGCCAGGCGGTGCCGTCGTAAAGATCGTTGACGCTGCGATCGTCAACTTTATCGCGCGTACCGTAGAACTGGTAGCTGGTAGTTAGCGGGCTACCGGCGATATCAAATTTGTAGCTGGCTTTAGCAAAATACTGATCGATATACCCTTCAGCCTGACCAAATGCCGCTTCCAGCACGAGGTTATTTTTGAAATCGTACTTCGCCCCGAGGGAGTGCAGGTAATCAACTTTGGTGGTTTTATCGTTCTGATAAAACTCATCCATTTCCAGATGCCACGGCGCTTTATATTCGTTGGTCCACATGTAGGAGAAGCTCAACGCACCAGCATCACCGTAATCAAAATTAGCCCCGGCTTCCGCGCCCTGATAAGTACCCGGCATAAAGCTCCAGTGCGGCGCTAACAGCGTCTGACCGGTTGGCTGAATATAACCTGCTCTCGCCCACGCCGGACCGTATTTAAATTTGGCCGCTGCTTTATACAGGCTTATACCGCTTTTATCGCCTGACCAGTCTTCGTCATAGGCTTTATTACTTTTCGAAAAAGCGATTTCGTTCGGGTGTGAACTGTCGCCATTTTCCGCCATTTCAATCGCCGTAAACGCAGCAATATCAAGGCCGAACATATCCGCGGCATAACCAGACTGAAAATCGAGGTTGGCGTTCCAGGTGGAGTGAGAAAGGTTGGTTTTGTATTTGTCGCCGTCGGTAACATCTTTACGGTCACGTTCACGCTGCCAGTAATAGATACCGCCGGTTAAGGTTGAATCGTCGATAAATCCTTCGGCGTGAGCCTCCGGCATTGCCATAAAGCCCGACATTGCTGTAACACCGGCGATAGCCAGCGCCAGCGTACTACGTTTACCACTAAACGTACGCATGGGTTAATCCTCTTTGACGTATAAATTGCTGCACCAAGGGTGAACAGCGAAAAAATAAAAAATTAAAAAAGTAGCGTTGAGAAAAGTCTCGCTGACTACAGGAACAGACTATTTTTCGCGCCGCGAATTATCAATCTCTTTCTGTAACGAGAATGTAAGAACATGAGCAACCGCACATATTTTGATGATTTTTGTTACAAGGTTTAAATTTGTACCAGGAGAGCGCGTAGAAGAAAAATATGCGGCTTTCCAGTGGGATGAAGGCAGTCGCATTCGATTAAATTATGGCTGGTGATTTTAAATTTGTTTTATGGATAAATTACAAAGCGGAATTAATTCGCGAAGAAAAGCAGAAAAAACGCCGCTGAGTGCGGCGTTTGGGATTGTTGACGAAGTGCACTTTGTTCATGCCGGATGCGGCGTGGACGCCTTATCCGGCAAAGTGGAACTTAACGTTACTCGCCAACCTTCGCCCAGGTATCACGCAGCCCAACGGTGCGGTTAAATACTGGTTTTTCCGCAGTGGAATGGCGACTGTCGAGACAGAAATAGCCTTCACGCTCAAACTGGAACGCTTTACCTGCTACCGCATCTTTCAGCGACGGTTCAGCAAAGCCCTGTTTGATCACCAGCGATTCCGGGTTAATCACCGACAGGAAATCATCCGCAGCGCCTGGATTCGGCACGCTGAACAGACGGTCATACAGACGGATTTCAACCGGTAGCGCATGTGCCGCACTTACCCAGTGGATAACGCCTTTGACCTTACGACCATCAGCCGGATCTTTGCTCAGGGTGTCAGCATCGTAAGTACAGAAGATAGTGGTGATATTGCCTTCGGCATCTTTCTCCACCCGTTCCGCTTTAATCACGTAAGCATTACGCAGACGCACTTCTTTACCCAGCACCAGACGTTTGTACTGTTTGTTGGCTTCTTCGCGGAAATCGGCGCGATCGATCCAAATCTCAGCACTAAACGGCACCTGGCGGCTACCCATTTCCGGTTTGTTCGGATGGTTCGGCATGGTAACCATTTCGCCTTCGCCCTGATAGTTTTCGATAACCAGTTTTACTGGATCGATAACTGCCATTGCGCGAGGGGCGTTTTCGTTAAGATCTTCACGGATGCAGGATTCCAGCGACGCCATCTCAATAGTGTTGTCCTGCTTGGTCACGCCAATGCGTTTGCAGAACTCACGAATAGAAGCCGCGGTATAACCACGACGACGCAGACCGGAAATGGTCGGCATACGCGGATCGTCCCAGCCTTCTACGTGCTTGTCGGTCACCAACTGGTTCAGTTTACGCTTGGACATCACGGTGTATTCCAGATTCAGACGCGAGAATTCGTACTGGCGCGGATGAACAGGAATAGTGATGTTGTCCAGAACCCAGTCGTACAGACGACGGTTGTCCTGGAACTCCAGCGTACACAGAGAGTGGGTAATACCTTCCAACGCATCGCTGATGCAGTGGGTGAAGTCGTACATCGGGTAGATGCACCACTTGTTGCCGGTCTGATGATGTTCAGCAAACTTAATGCGATACAGCACCGGATCGCGCATCACGATAAACGGCGATGCCATGTCGATTTTCGCACGCAGGCAGGCTTTACCTTCTTCAAAACCGCCGGTACGCATCTTCTCGAACAGCGCCAGGTTCTCTTCAACGCTGCGGTCGCGGTATGGGCTGTTTTTACCCGGCTGCGTCAGAGTGCCACGATATTCGCGGATTTGCTCTGGCGTCAGTTCATCAACATATGCCAGGCCTTTATTGATCAGTTCAACAGCATAGGCGTGGAGTTGATCAAAATAATCGGAGGAGTAACGGACGTTACCTGACCAGTGAAAACCTAACCACTCAACGTCGTTTTTGATCGACTCGACGTACTCGATATCTTCTTTTACCGGGTTGGTGTCGTCGAAACGCAGGTTGCACTGGCCTTTATAGTCCTGGGCGATCCCGAAGTTCAGGCAGATAGATTTCGCATGGCCAATATGCAGATAGCCATTCGGCTCCGGCGGGAAACGGGTGTGTACTGTGGTGTGCTTACCACTGGCCAGATCTTCATCGATGATCTGACGAATAAAGTTAGTCGGGCGGGCTTCAGCCTCACTCATCGTGGATTCCTCAAAGCGTAAACAACGTATAACGGCGTATGATCTTATAAGCGAGACAGGCTGACAACTGTTAGTTAGAGAAAATCGAAAAATCTAACAAAGATTATGGGGATGATTGATGAAAAAAAAAGCGGTAGAGAAGATCCCCACCGCTTGTCATTGTTGGATGCGACGCTTGACGCGTCTTATCCAACCTACGGGCCTGATAAGACGCGTCAAGCGTCGCATCAGGCATAAAGCCGATTACTTTTTGATTTCAAACAGCGGTGTTTGACCCGCTACGACGTGCCCCTGGGCTTTAATAACCAGGCCGCTGAAATCGTCGATATTGCTGCAAACAACCGGACTGATCATCGAGCGAGCGTTAGCGTTCAGGTAATCCAGATCCATTTCCAGAATCGGTTGCCCTGCGCTTACCTGCGCGCCCTCTTCCACCAGACGTTTAAAACCTTTACCTTCCAGCGCCACAGTATCGATACCCATGTGGACTACGATTTCCGCGCCTTTTTCGGTTTCCAGGCAGAACGCGTGGTTGGTGTTGAAGATTTTCACGATAGTCCCTGCGGCTGGTGATACAACGATTTTATCCGTCGGTTTCACCGCCACACCGTCACCCACCGCTTTGCTGGCGAATGCTTCGTCTGGCACCTGATCCAGCGCCACA
Organism: Escherichia sp. KTE159; assembly: GCF_000408805.1. Taxonomy (NCBI): domain Bacteria; kingdom Pseudomonadati; phylum Pseudomonadota; class Gammaproteobacteria; order Enterobacterales; family Enterobacteriaceae; genus Escherichia; species Escherichia sp. KTE159. Next base: position 498,567 of record NZ_KE137292.1, on the reverse strand, counting down.
ACATCACCAGTAATCGGTGATACCAGTTCAACGATAGACACTGCGTTTGGTACAGCCTGTGGTTTTGCTGCCGGAGCAGCGGTTGCCGGAGCGGCTTCAGCAGACGCTGCTGCTACCGGCCCACGGGCAACGACTTTCTTCATTGCATCACCGATAGATTCGGCTTTCGCACCGACAATCACCTGAATAGTCTGCTTGTTCAGTTTCACCACACCAGAAGCACCCAGACGTTTACACATCGCATCGTTGACGAGAGCTGAGTCAGCCACCGTCAGGCGCAGACGGGTAATACAGGCGTCAATCGCTTTCAGGTTGTCACTACCGCCAACCGCAGCAATATAGTTGGTCGCCAGTTGAGTCAGACCTTCTTCAGTGTTGCTGTTGGCTTCTTCAGTAACAATTTCGTCTTCTTTATCTTCACGACCTGGCGTTTTCAGGTTGAACAGGCGGATAACCACACTGAACACCACGAAGTAGATAGCGAAGAAAACAACGCCCATCACCAACAGCATCCAGACGTTCTGGCTGGCGGCCGGCAGGTTATACATCAACGCATAGTCGATGGCACCCGCAGAGAAGGAGAAGCCCGCGTGGATACCCAGCAACGTTGCGACAAACAGGCTGATGCCGGTCAGCAGTGCGTGCAGGAGGTACAGCAGCGGAGCGAGGAACATGAACAGGAATTCCAGCGGCTCAGTCACACCGGTCAGGAACGCGGTGATAGCCACGGAAAGCAGCATCCCACCCACCATCGGACGACGCTCTTTCGGCGCGGCAAAATACATCGCCAGCGCTGCACCCGGCAAACCGAACATCATGATCGGGAAGAAGCCGGACATGAACATCCCCGCCGTGCCGTCACCCGCATAGAAGCGGTTGATATCGCCGTGGAATACAGCACCCGCCGCGTTGGTGAATTCACCAATCTGGAACCAGGCGATAGTGTTCAGCACCTGATGCAGACCCGTTGGGATCAGCAGACGGTTGATGAAACCAAAGATACCGGAACCCAGCGCGCCTGCAGAAACGATCCATTCGCCACCTGCATGAATAGCGTGCTGCACCGGCGGCCAGACATAACCAAAAATGGCTGCCAGCACCAGACAGAAGAAGCCAGTGGCAATCGGCACAAAGCGTTTACCGCCGAAGAAGCTCAGGAAGTCAGGCAGTTTAATCGCGGACCAACGGTTATAGGCTGCACCACCGACCAGACCGGTAATGATACCCGCCAGAACACCCATGTTAATTTCCGGGTTGATGGTTACCATCGCTTTGGTCAGTACAAAATACCCGACCGCCCCCGCCAGCGCCGCCGCGCCCGCGCTGTCTTTTGACCAACTGGATGCCACACCGATCGCGAAGATAAGCGCAAGGTTGTCAAAAATCGCACCGCCCGCCTGGGCAATAAACGCAACGTTAAGTAAATCTGGCTGGCCGAATCGCAGCAACAGTGCCGCCACCGGCAGCACCGCGATAGGGAGCTGTAACGCCCTACCGAGTCGCTGGAAAAACCCTAAAATATTCATCTTATTCCCCCTACGAGAACCCTATTTGGCTTGTTTAAAGCCGTATTTTTATTTTGCTGCAAACTGTACTGCCGATGTTCTGTAATCAGGTTGTTAGATCATCTGCTACAGAGTGTGTAAAAAATTAATTCGTACCGCAAATTAAACGCGTGTCTTTTGTGAGTTTTGTCACCAAATATCGTTATCATCACTCCCTTTTACTGGCTAAACCAGAAAACTTATTTTATCATTCAAAAAATCAGGTCGGATTGACGCCTGTCTGCGCAAATCCAGGTTACGCTTAAAGATGCCAAATCCGCCAACGGCTTAATTTTTCTTATCGAGGTGAATAATGAGACTGATCCCCCTGACTACTGCTGAACAGGTCGGCAAATGGGCTGCGCGCCATATCGTCAATCGCATCAATGCGTTCAAACCGACTGCCGATCGCCCGTTCGTGCTTGGCTTGCCGACCGGTGGCACACCGATGACCACCTATAAAGCGTTAGTCGAAATGCATAAAGCAGGCCAGGTCAGCTTTAAGCACGTTGTCACTTTCAACATGGACGAGTATGTCGGTCTGCCGAAAGAGCATCCGGAAAGCTACTACAGCTTTATGCACCGTAATTTCTTCGATCACGTTGATATTCCAGCAGAAAATATCAACCTTCTCAATGGCAACGCCCCGGATATCGACGCCGAATGCCGCCAGTATGAAGAAAAAATCCGCTCTTACGGTAAAATTCATCTGTTTATGGGCGGTGTAGGTAACGACGGTCATATTGCATTTAACGAACCAGCCTCTTCTCTCGCCTCTCGCACCCGTATCAAAACCCTGACACATGACACTCGCGTCGCAAACTCTCGTTTCTTTGATAATGATGTTAATCAGGTGCCAAAATATGCGCTGACCGTCGGTGTGGGTACACTGCTGGATGCCGAAGAAGTGATGATTCTGGTGCTGGGTAGCCAGAAAGCACTGGCACTGCAGGCGGCCGTTGAAGGTTGCGTTAACCACATGTGGACTATTAGCTGTCTGCAACTGCATCCGAAAGCGATCATGGTGTGTGATGAACCTTCGACCATGGAGCTGAAAGTTAAGACTTTAAGATATTTCAATGAATTAGAAGCAGAAAACATCAAAGGTCTGTAATTGTTATCCCTGCCCTGACGTTTCGTTCAGGGCTGTATTATTTTTGATATCGGGGGTCGGAATGTATGCATTAACCCAGGGCCGGATCTTTACCGGCCACGAATTTCTTGATGACCATGCGGTTGTTATCGCTGATGGCCTGATTAAAAGCGTCTGTCCAGTAGCGGAACTGCCGCCAGAGATTGAACAACGTTCACTGAACGGGGCCATTCTCTCCCCCGGTTTTATCGATGTGCAGTTAAACGGCTGCGGTGGCGTACAGTTCAACGATACTGCTGAAGCGGTCAGCGTGGAAACGCTGGAAATCATGCAGAAAGCCAATGAGAAATCAGGCTGTACTAACTACCTGCCGACGCTTATCACCACCAGCGATGAGCTGATGAAACAGGGTGTGCGCGTAATGCGCGAATACCTGGCAAAACATCCGAATCAGGCATTAGGTCTGCATCTGGAAGGTCCGTGGCTGAATCTGGTAAAAAAAGGCACTCATAATCCGAATTTCGTGCGTAAGCCCGATGCCGCGCTGGTCGATTTCCTTTGTGAAAATGCCGATGTTATTACCAAAGTCACACTAGCGCCGGAAATGGTGCCAACGGAAGTGATCAGTAAACTGGCAAATGCTGGTATTGTGGTTTCAGCCGGTCACTCCAACGCCACATTGAAAGAAGCGAAAGCCGGTTTCCGCGCGGGGATTACCTTTGCCACCCATCTGTACAATGCGATGCCGTATATTACGGGGCGTGAGCCGGGTCTGGCGGGCGCGATCCTCGACGAAGCTGACATTTATTGCGGTATTATTGCCGATGGCCTGCACGTTGATTACGCTAACATTCGCAACGCCAAACGTCTGAAAGGCGACAAACTGTGTCTGGTTACCGATGCGACTGCGCCAGCAGGTGCCAATATTGAACAGTTCATTTTTGCGGGTAAAACAATATACTACCGCAACGGACTTTGTGTGGATGAGAACGGTACGTTAAGTGGTTCATCCTTAACCATGATTGAAGGCGTGCGTAATCTGGTCGAACATTGTGGTATCGCACTGGATGAAGTGCTGCGTATGGCGTCGCTCTATCCGGCGCGTGCAATTGGCGTTGAGAAACGTCTCGGCACTCTCGCCGCAGGTAAAGTGGCCAACCTGACCGCATTCACACCTGATTTTAAAATCACCAGGACCATCGTTAACGGTAACGAGGTCGTAACTCAATAAGAGAAAGTATGACACCAGGCGGACAAGCTCAGATAGGTAATGTTGATCTCGTAAAACAGCTTAACAGCGCGGCGGTTTATCGCCTGATTGACCAACATGGGCCAATCTCGCGAATTCAGATTGCCGAACAAAGCCAGCTTGCCCCCGCCAGCGTAACTAAAATTACGCGTCAGCTTATCGAACGCGGGTTGATCAAAGAAGTTGATCAGCAGGCCTCCACCGGAGGCCGCCGCGCAATCTCTATTGTCACCGAAACCCGCAATTTCCAGGCTATCGGCGTACGACTTGGTCGTCACGACGCTACCATCACCCTGTTTGATCTCAGCAGCAAAGTGCTGGCAGAAGAACATTACCCGCTGCCAGAGCGTACCCAGCAAACGCTGGAACATGCGCTCTTAAACGCCATCGCCCAGTTTATTGATGGCTACCAGCGCAAACTGCGAGAGTTAATCGCCATTTCGGTTATTCTGCCAGGGCTTGTCGACCCGGACAGCGGCAAAATTCATTACATGCCGCATATCCAGGTGGAAAACTGGGGGCTGGTAGAGGCTCTGGAAGAACGTTTTAAAGTGACCTGTTTTGTCGGTCACGATATCCGCAGTCTGGCGCTGGCAGAGCACTACTTCGGTGCAAGTCAGGATTGCGAAGACTCCATTCTGGTGCGCGTGCACCGCGGAACGGGTGCCGGAATCATCTCTAACGGGCGCATTTTTATCGGCCGCAACGGCAACGTTGGTGAAATTGGCCATATTCAGGTTGAACCGCTGGGTGAACGCTGCCACTGCGGAAATTTCGGTTGTCTGGAAACTATCGCTGCCAACGCCGCCATTGAACAACGAGTGTTGAATCTGTTAAAGCAGGGCTATCAGAGCCGCGTGCCGCTGGATGACTGCACCATCAAAACTATCTGTAAAGCCGCAAACAAAGGCGACAGTCTGGCGTCGGAAGTGATTGAGTATGTCGGTCGCCATCTGGGTAAAACCATCGCCATTGCCATCAACTTATTTAACCCGCAAAAAATTGTTATTGCCGGTGAGATCACCGAAGCCGATAAAGTGCTGCTGCCCGCCATTGAAAGCTGCATTAATACCCAGGCGTTGAAGGCGTTTCGCACTAATCTGCCGGTAGTGCGTTCCGAACTGGATCACCGCTCAGCAATCGGTGCTTTTGCACTGGTAAAACGCGCCATGCTCAACGGTATTTTGCTCCAGCATTTGCTGGAAAATTAATGTGCTTTTATAGTGGCGCTTATTGTTGTCAATATTCTGGGTAGTCCATGACCATTAAAAATGTAATTTGCGATATCGACGGCGTGCTGATGCACGATAACGTCGCCGTACCGGGTGCAGCGGAGTTTTTGCACGGGATTATGGATAAAGGCCTGCCGCTGGTGTTGCTGACCAACTATCCTTCGCAGACCGGGCAAGACCTGGCAAACCGCTTTGCCACTGCGGGTGTCGATGTGCCAGACAGTGTGTTTTATACCTCCGCGATGGCAACTGCCGATTTCCTGCGTCGACAGGAAGGCAAAAAAGCGTATGTAGTGGGCGAAGGCGCGCTGATCCATGAACTGTACAAAGCCGGTTTTACCATTACCGATGTTAATCCTGACTTTGTGATTGTTGGCGAAACGCGCTCATACAACTGGGACATGATGCATAAAGCGGCGTATTTCGTCGCCAACGGCGCACGTTTTATCGCCACCAACCCGGATACTCACGGACGTGGTTTCTATCCGGCCTGTGGCGCATTGTGCGCGGGGATCGAGAAAATCTCCGGACGTAAACCGTTCTATGTTGGTAAACCCAGCCCGTGGATCATCCGTGCAGCATTAAACAAAATGCAGGCGCACTCGGAAGAAACGGTGATTGTTGGCGATAACCTGCGTACCGACATTCTGGCTGGCTTCCAGGCGGGTCTGGAGACGATTCTGGTACTCTCTGGTGTTTCGTCGCTCGACGATATCGACAGTATGCCGTTCCGCCCTAGCTGGATTTACCCATCAGTCGCTGAAATCGACGTTATCTGAAAATCAACCACGTCTCAGGACGTGGTTGATATTGATGACAAACGCCAAACTGCCTGAGGCACTACGCTTATCAGGCCTACGCAGCTCCTGCAATATATTGAATTTTCATAATTTTGTAGGCCGGATAAGGCGTTCACGCCACATCCGGCATGAACAAATCTCACTTTGTAAGCGATTTGGTTTCTGCTCCCCCCGCAAAATATATCCATTCAATAAAACCCGCTAAAAATTATCGATTCATCAATAAACAGGTCACTACACCCCACTCTTTTTCACCATTCATCAATCACCATTACGTTTTTTATTTTTTCACCGCCAAATCTCTTGCGCACATTGCTGCTTTGCGGCATTTTTTTAAACAAGCAAACACAACAAGCAGCAAACACCAGGTTAACGGAGAAGGTTATGTGTTCAATTTTTGGCGTATTCGATATCAAAACAGACGCAGTTGAGCTGCGGAAGAAAGCACTCGAGCTGTCACGCCTGATGCGTCATCGTGGCCCGGACTGGTCCGGTATTTATGCCAGCGATAATGCAATTCTCGCCCACGAACGTCTGTCAATTGTTGATGTTAACGCGGGTGCGCAGCCTCTCTACAATCAATCAAAAACCCACGTACTGGCAGTGAACGGGGAAATCTACAACCACCAGGCGCTGCGTGCTGAGTATGGCGATCGTTACCAGTTCCAGACTGGATCTGACTGCGAAGTGATCCTCGCGTTGTATCAGGAAAAAGGGGCGGAATTTCTCGACGATTTGCAGGGCATGTTTGCCTTTGCCCTGTACGACAGCGAAAAAGATGCATATCTGATTGGTCGCGACCATCTGGGGATCATCCCTCTGTATATGGGTTATGACGAACACGGCCAGCTATATGTGGCCTCAGAAATGAAAGCCCTGGTGCCGGTTTGCCGCACCATTAAAGAGTTCCCGGCAGGGAGCTATCTGTGGAGTCAGGACGGCGAAATCCGTTCTTATTATCACCGCGACTGGTTCGACTACGATGCGGTGAAAGATAACGTGACCGACAAAAACGAGCTGCGTCAGGCACTGGAAGATTCCGTTAAAAGCCACCTGATGTCTGACGTGCCTTACGGCGTGCTGCTCTCCGGTGGTCTGGATTCCTCAATTATTTCGGCTATCACCAAAAAATACGCCGCCCGCCGCGTGGAAGATCAGGAACGTTCAGAAGCCTGGTGGCCGCAATTGCACTCTTTTGCCGTGGGTCTGCCTGGTTCACCGGATCTGAAAGCGGCCCAGGAAGTGGCAAATCATCTGGGCACTGTGCATCACGAAATTCACTTCACCGTACAGGAAGGTCTCGATGCCATCCGCGACGTGATTTATCACATTGAAACGTATGATGTGACCACGATTCGCGCTTCAACGCCGATGTATTTAATGTCGCGTAAGATCAAGGCGATGGGCATTAAGATGGTACTGTCCGGTGAAGGTTCTGACGAAGTATTTGGCGGTTATCTCTATTTCCACAAAGCGCCGAACGCCAAAGAGTTGCATGAAGAGACGGTGCGTAAGCTGCTGGCCCTGCATATGTATGACTGCGCACGCGCCAACAAAGCGATGTCGGCCTGGGGCGTGGAAGCACGCGTGCCGTTCCTTGACAAGAAATTCCTTGATGTAGCGATGCGCATTAATCCGCAGGACAAAATGTGCGGCAACGGCAAGATGGAAAAACACATCCTGCGTGAATGTTTTGAAGCGTATCTGCCCGCAAGTGTGGCCTGGCGGCAGAAAGAGCAGTTCTCAGATGGCGTCGGTTATAGCTGGATCGACACTCTGAAAGAAGTGGCGGCGCAGCAGGTTTCTGATCAACAGTTGGAAACGGCCCGCTTCCGCTTCCCATACAATACGCCGACCTCAAAAGAAGCGTATCTGTATCGCGAAATCTTTGAAGAACTGTTCCCGCTCCCAAGTGCCGCAGAGTGCGTACCAGGGGGGCCGTCCGTTGCCTGTTCTTCTGCCAAAGCGATTGAGTGGGATGAAGCGTTCAAGAAAATGGACGATCCATCGGGTCGTGCAGTCGGTGTTCACCAGTCGGCGTATAAATAAGACGTGTAATAATGCCCCGGAGAAATCCGGGGCAATTTCAGTTACTGGGGAACTTGTTGATTCTGATAGGCTGTGAGGAAATGTTCCGGATTTGCTACATCGCTGTCAGATAACTCATTACTGTAGGCGACTGACCAGGCTGCCGATTCATCCGGGATATGCAGGCTTCCATTTCCCTCTTTCAGGCGTAATAACTCAAAAGATTCGCCCTTGATTACAGCGGTATACGATTTCTCACCTTCCTGTAATGCTTTTACTTTACAGCGAAAAATCTGACCATCGATGTCATTATCAACATGAGATACCTGAACAAGGGCTTCATTTTCCGCTTTCGGCCCAATTCGCATCATCCAGACCACTGCTCCTTCCTGACCACGATAACCAAAGACATACTTACCAATTTCCGGTCGGGTTGTATCGGCAAACGCCGATTGCATAAGTAATAAAGCACTGACCAGCACCGTCATAAAACGCAACATATTATTCCCTCAATAAATCGCCTGAAGTGGTAGCAGAGATGCAGGCGTAGCGATCCCTGTTCTGTCCTGTTGCAACGGGTCAGTATTTCATAGATTAATTTCCCGCCGCTATTGTTGAATTCTGAATTTCACCCCGTATGACAAAAGAATGGCTGCAGGCTGTAGAAAAAACACAAAGTAAACAATAATTGACGAATATAGCGCCACGCTGTTCGCAACCTAACCAAACAGTCAATTTCAAGCAATTTTCCTTGAAAAAGAGGTTGACGCTGCATGGCTCTATACGCATAATGCGCCCCGCAACGCCGATAAGGTATCGCGAAAAAAAGATGGCTACGTAGCTCAGTTGGTTAGAGCACATCACTCATAATGATGGGGTCACAGGTTCGAATCCCGTCGTAGCCACCATCTTTTTTGCGGGAGTGGCGAAATTGGTAGACGCACCAGATTTAGGTTCTGGCGCCGCAAGGTGTGCGAGTTCAAGTCTCGCCTCCCGCACCATTCACCAGAAAGCGTTGTACGGATGGGGTATCGCCAAGCGGTAAGGCACCGGTTTTTGATACCGGCATTCCCTGGTTCGAATCCAGGTACCCCAGCCATCTTCTTCGAGTAAGCGGTTCACCGCCCGGTTATTGGGGTATCGCCAAGCGGTAAGGCACCGGTTTTTGATACCGGCATTCCCTGGTTCGAATCCAGGTACCCCAGCCATCTTCTTCGAGTAAGCGGTTCACCGCCCGGTTATTGGGGTATCGCCAAGCGGTAAGGCACCGGTTTTTGATACCGGCATTCCCTGGTTCGAATCCAGGTACCCCAGCCATCGAAGAAATAATCTGGCTACGTAGCTCAGTTGGTTAGAGCACATCACTCATAATGATGGGGTCACAGGTTCGAATCCCGTCGTAGCCACCAAATTCTGAATGTGTCGAACAGGTTCGGCAAGTTCAAAAAAATTTGTTGGGGTATCGCCAAGCGGTAAGGCACCGGATTCTGATTCCGGCATTCCGAGGTTCGAATCCTCGTACCCCAGCCAATTTATTCAAGACGCTTACATCGTAAGTGCACCCTGTTGGGGTATCGCCAAGCGGTAAGGCACCGGATTCTGATTCCGGCATTCCGAGGTTCGAATCCTCGTACCCCAGCCAATTTATTCAAGACGCTTACATCGTAAGTGCACCCTGTTGGGGTATCGCCAAGCGGTAAGGCACCGGATTCTGATTCCGGCATTCCGAGGTTCGAATCCTCGTACCCCAGCCAATTTATTCAAGACGCTTACATCGTAAGTGCACCCTGTTGGGGTATCGCCAAGCGGTAAGGCACCGGATTCTGATTCCGGCATTCCGAGGTTCGAATCCTCGTACCCCAGCCACATTAAAAAAGCTCGCTTCGGCGGGCTTTTTGCTTTTCTGCGTTTATTCAATATCGAATGCGATGTTGGCACGCCTTACCCTACGAAGTCGGATGCGACGCTGCCGCGTCTTATCCGACCTACGGTTGGCATGCATCCGGCAATGTTGTGAGGCTACAACCCTAACGCATATTTCAGCGCCTGACGTTTCAAGACGCCAGCACGTTCCGCCGCCATCAAACCAAGATTACGTACAAAACGCAGTGGCGGCAGATTATTGCTGAATCCGGCATAAAACAGATCCATACCGCTTTGCATAATGAAGTTATCCGCCATGCGACGCATCTGGTAACGCTTGAGGATTGGATAACTGGCCCACGCTTCGCCATGACTGCGCGCGCTCACCAGAACGTCAATCAGAGCATCAACATCGCGATAACCAAGATTCACGCCCTGCCCCGCCAGCGGATGAATGGTGTGCGCCGCATCGCCCACCAGTGCCAGACCTGGCTGAACATATTGCAATGCATGACGACGCGTCAGTGGAAACGCCCCCGCAGCAAGCGGCGTCACATAACCGAGACGCGACGGGAAATGTTTCGCGATTTCCGCCTGTAACTGCGCCATATTCATATTCTGTAACTGGCGAATGCGCGCCGGAGAGTCATACCACACCAGCGACGCCCAGTGATCAAACAACGGCAGGAAAGCACGCGGCCCGTCAGGTGTAAACTGCTGCCAAGTGCTGTCGCCAGGATCATTCTCGCACCGCACGCTAATCAACATACACGACTGCGCATACTGCCAGGCATGAACGCCAATTCCCGCCATCTGCCGCACCTGTGAATTTGCCCCATCGGCACCAATCACCAGCTTCGCGCGGATCACTTCTCCGCCCTTCAGCTCCAGCTCCTGAAGATCATTATCGCGATGCAACGCAATCAGCGAGGCCGGTACACGTAGCGTCACGTTCGGATGCGTCTCCAGTGCCTGCCACAACGCCTGTTGCAGAACGGTGTTTTCTACCATATAGCCAAGCAACGGTAGCTTAAGTTCAGCGGCGTCAAACACCACATGCGCCGTTTCCCACTCCCACGTTTCCAGTCTGCGATAAGGATGGCAACGCATAGCCTGTACCGCATCCCAGACACCTGAACCTTTAAGCAATGATACCGACGCAGCGCTAATCGCTGAAATACGCACGTCAGGCTGGCTGTCCTCTACAAACGGCGCAGGTTCAGCGTGTTCAATAACCGTTACCGAAAATCCGTGCTGCGCCAGTCCCAGCGCCAGTGCGCCGCCGACCATTCCTCCGCCGACAATGGCAATTTCCGTTGGTTGATTTGTCATGGTCAATCATCCTGTTAGCAATATGCTTTAAGTTTACAGGATTTTTATCCCCAAGGGCTGATAACGCTCATACTGGTCACAACGGCAGCAAAGCATTACACTATGCGCCCTGCATTCCTGGCTACTATTTCGCAAGAGCAAGTCGATGACCAAAAAACTCCATATTAAAACCTGGGGCTGTCAGATGAACGAGTACGATTCATCGAAGATGGCCGATCTGCTGGATGCCACCCACGGCTATCAACTGACCGACGTGGCGGAAGAAGCGGATGTGCTGCTGCTGAACACCTGCTCAATCCGCGAGAAGGCTCAGGAAAAAGTCTTCCATCAGTTGGGTCGCTGGAAACTGTTAAAAGAGAAGAATCCGGACCTGATTATCGGTGTTGGCGGCTGCGTGGCTTCGCAGGAAGGCGACCACATTCGTCAACGCGCCCACTACGTCGATATTATTTTTGGGCCGCAAACGCTGCACCGTCTGCCGGAGATGATCAACTCCGTGCGCGGAAACCGCAGCCCGGTCGTAGATATCAGCTTCCCGGAAATCGAGAAGTTTGACCGTCTGCCAGAACCGCGCGCCGAAGGACCAACCGCGTTTGTCTCCATCATGGAAGGTTGCAATAAATATTGCACCTACTGCGTGGTGCCTTACACCCGTGGTGAAGAGGTAAGCCGTCCATCCGACGATATTCTGTTTGAGATTGCCCAGCTTGCCGCTCAGGGCGTGCGTGAAGTCAATCTGCTCGGTCAGAACGTGAACGCCTGGCGCGGTGAGAACTACGACGGCACCACCGGCTCGTTTGCCGATCTGCTGCGTCTGGTTGCCGCTATCGACGGGATCGATCGTATTCGCTTTACCACCAGCCATCCGATCGAATTTACCGACGATATCATCGAGGTTTATCGCGATACGCCAGAACTGGTGAGTTTCCTGCACCTGCCGGTACAGAGCGGTTCCGATCGCATCCTCAACCTGATGGGCCGTACCCACACGGCGCTGGAATACAAGGCGATCATCCGTAAATTGCGTGCGGCGCGTCCGGATATTCAGATCAGTTCTGACTTCATCGTTGGCTTCCCTGGCGAAACCACCGAAGACTTTGAGAAAACCATGAAGCTGATTGCCGACGTCAATTTCGACATGAGCTATAGCTTCATCTTCTCCGCACGTCCGGGTACACCAGCCGCCGATATGGTTGATGATGTTCCGGAAGAAGAGAAGAAGCAGCGTCTGTATATTCTGCAAGAACGTATCAATCAGCAAGCGATGGCATGGAGCCGCCGGATGCTCGGCACCACCCAGCGTATTCTGGTGGAAGGTACTTCGCGTAAGAACATCATGGAACTTTCCGGGCGTACCGAAAATAACCGCGTGGTCAATTTCGAAGGCACGCCGGATATGATCGGTAAATTCGTCGATGTGGAAATTACCGACGTTTACCCGAACTCCCTGCGCGGTAAAGTGGTACGTACCGAAGAGGAAATGGGTCTGCGCGTGGCAGAGGCTCCGGAATCAGTGATTGCCCGTACCCGCAAAGAAAACGACCTTGGCGTGGGTTATTATCAGCCGTAATTCTCAGGCCCGCCGTTCCGGTGGGCCTTGTTTTTTCTCTCTTTATCCCCATTTTTATCGCAATGCTTGCGCCTTTTTCCTGTGGCGTGAATAATTTCCTTATAGGCCGGTGAATGTTCAGCTTCCGGCGGCATACAAATAAGAGGAACGGTTTGAACATAGACACTCGCGAAATCACCCTGGAGCCAGCAGACAACGCGCGTCTGTTGAGCCTGTGCGGCCCGTTTGATGACAACATCAAGCAACTCGAACGCCGTCTCGGCATCGAAATCAATCGCCGCGATAACCACTTTAAACTGACCGGTCGTCCGATTTGCGTCACTGCCGCGGCAGACATTCTGCGCAGCCTGTATGTCGATACTGCCCCAATGCGCGGTCAGATCCAGGATATCGAACCGGAGCAGATCCACCTTGCGATTAAAGAAGCGCGAGTGCTGGAACAAAGTGCGGAAAGCGTGCCGGAGTACGGCAAAGCGGTCAATATCAAGACCAAACGCGGGGTCATTAAACCACGCACACCGAACCAGGCGCAGTACATCGCCCATATTCTTGACCATGACATCACCTTCGGCGTGGGTCCGGCGGGTACGGGTAAAACCTACCTGGCTGTGGCTGCGGCGGTTGATGCGCTGGAACGTCAGGAAATCCGTCGTATTCTGCTGACCCGTCCGGCAGTAGAAGCTGGTGAAAAATTAGGTTTTCTGCCCGGCGATTTAAGCCAGAAAGTAGACCCGTATCTGCGCCCGCTATACGACGCGCTGTTCGAAATGCTTGGCTTTGAAAAAGTCGAGAAACTGATTGAGCGCAACGTTATTGAAGTCGCGCCGCTGGCCTATATGCGTGGTCGAACACTGAACGACGCATTTATCATTCTTGATGAGAGCCAGAACACCACCATCGAACAGATGAAGATGTTCCTGACCCGTATCGGTTTTAACTCAAAAGCGGTTATCACCGGCGACGTCACGCAGATCGACCTGCCGCGTAATACCAAATCGGGTCTGCGCCACGCCATCGAAGTGCTGGCCGATGTCGAAGAGATCAGCTTTAACTTCTTCCACAGCGAAGACGTTGTTCGTCACCCGGTAGTGGCGCGTATCGTTAACGCCTATGAAGCCTGGGAAGAAGCCGAACAAAAACGTAAAGCGGCGCTGGCGGCAGAGCGCAAGCGTGAAGAACAGGAACAAAAATGAGTCAGGTGATCCTCGATTTACAACTGGCCTGTGAAGATAATTCCGGGCTACCGGAAGAGAGCCAGTTTCAGACATGGCTGAATGCGGTGATCCCGCAGTTTCAGGAAGAATCAGAAGTGACTATTCGCCTGGTCGATACCGCCGAAAGCCACAGTCTGAATCTGACCTATCGCGGTAAAGATAAGCCGACCAACGTGCTTTCCTTCCCATTTGAAGTGCCGCCTGGCATGGAGATGTCGCTGCTGGGCGATCTGGTTATCTGCCGTCAGGTGGTTGAGAAAGAAGCGCAGGAACAAGGTAAACCACTGGAGGCGCACTGGGCGCATATGGTGGTGCACGGCAGTCTGCATTTGTTAGGTTACGATCACATCGAAGATGACGAAGCAGAAGAGATGGAAGCCCTCGAAACAGAGATTATGCTTGCTCTGGGCTATGAGGATCCGTACATTGCCGAGAAAGAATAATTTGCCGGGCATTTGACTGGCAGACGTCCCCGCCGTTGGTAAGTAACGACGGTGTTTTGATTAACTAACATGAGAACCCATACGACGCCATGAGCGACGACAATTCACACAGTAGTGACACGATAAGCAACAAGAAGGGATTTTTCTCCCTGTTACTCAGCCAACTTTTCCACGGTGAACCGAAAAACCGTGACGAACTGCTGGCGCTGATCCGTGATTCCGGGCAGAACGACCTTATCGACGAAGATACGCGCGATATGCTCGAAGGGGTAATGGACATCGCAGACCAACGCGTTCGCGACATCATGATCCCGCGCTCCCAGATGATTACTCTGAAACGCAACCAGACGCTGGATGAATGCCTTGATGTCATCATCGAGTCTGCCCACTCGCGTTTCCCGGTGATCAGCGAGGATAAAGATCACATTGAAGGGATTCTGATGGCGAAAGACTTGCTGCCGTTTATGCGCAGCGATGCTGAAGCCTTCAGCATGGACAAAGTGTTACGTCAGGCGGTTGTCGTTCCTGAAAGTAAGCGCGTAGACCGGATGCTGAAAGAGTTTCGCTCTCAGCGATACCACATGGCGATCGTCATTGACGAATTCGGCGGTGTTTCCGGTCTGGTGACCATTGAAGACATCCTGGAACTGATTGTTGGTGAGATTGAAGACGAGTATGACGAAGAAGATGATATCGACTTCCGTCAACTTAGCCGTCACACCTGGACCGTGCGTGCGCTGGCTTCCATCGAAGATTTCAACGAAGCGTTCGGCACCCACTTTAGCGATGAAGAGGTCGATACCATCGGTGGTCTGGTGATGCAGGCGTTTGGGCATCTTCCGGCGCGTGGCGAAACCATCGACATCGACGGTTACCAGTTCAAAGTGGCGATGGCCGACAGTCGGCGTATTATTCAGGTTCATGTCAAAATCCCGGATGACTCACCCCAGCCGAAGCTGGATGAATAAAACCGAAACTGGATAGATAACTACATGGCTTTTGCCTCATTACTTGAACGCCAGCGCATTCGCCTGCTGCTGGCGTTATTATTCGGTGCCTGCGGAACGCTGGCCTTCTCCCCTTATGACGTCTGGCCTGCGGCGATTGTTTCGCTGATGGGGCTTCAGGCTCTGACCTTTAACCGCCGCCCACTTCAGTCTGCCGCTATCGGCTTCTGCTGGGGATTTGGCCTGTTTGGCACCGGTATTAACTGGGTATATGTCAGCATCGCGACCTTTGGCGGGATGCCAGGCCCGGTAAACATCTTCCTGGTGGTGCTGCTGGCGGCGTATCTTTCGCTGTATACCGGGCTGTTTGCTGGTGTTCTGGCGCGGCTGTGGCCGAAAACCACCTGGCTGCGCGTGACGATTGCCGCCCCTGCCCTCTGGCAAGTCACCGAGTTTCTGCGCGGTTGGGTGCTAACTGGCTTTCCGTGGTTGCAGTTCGGCTATAGCCAGATTGACGGGCCGTTAAAAGGGCTGGCACCGATAATGGGCGTGGAAGCCATTAACTTCCTGCTGATGATGGTTAGTGGTCTGCTGGCGCTGGCGCTGGTCAAACGCAACTGGCGTCCGCTGGTGGTGGCCGTTGTGCTGTTTGCACTCCCCTTCCCTCTGCGTTACATCCAGTGGTTTACCCCGCAACCGGAGAAAACCATTCAGGTTTCAATGGTTCAGGGTGATATTCCACAATCACTGAAGTGGGATGAAAGCCAGCTTCTTAATACGCTGAAGATTTACTACAACGCGACAGCACCGCTGATGGGTAAATCGTCGTTGATTATCTGGCCAGAGTCAGCAATTACCGATCTGGAAATGAATCAGCAACCATTCCTCAAAGAGCTGGATGGCGTGCTGCGTGAAAAAGGTAGCTCGCTGATCACCGGGATTGTCGACGCGCGCCTCAATAAGCTGAACCGCTACGATACCTACAACACCATCATCACGCTGGGTAAAGGTGCACCTTACAGCTATGAATCGACCAATCGCTATAACAAAAACCATCTGGTGCCGTTTGGCGAGTTTGTCCCGCTGGAGTCGATTCTGCGTCCGTTAGCGCCGTTCTTTGATCTGCCGATGTCGTCATTCAGCCGCGGGCCTTATATCCAGCCGCCGCTGTCCGTGAATGGTATTCAGCTTACCGCAGCCATTTGCTACGAGATCATTCTTGGCGAGCAGGTGCGCGATAACTTCCGTCCGGATACCGACTATCTGCTGACTATCTCCAACGATGCATGGTTTGGTAAGTCTATTGGCCCGTGGCAGCACTTCCAGATGGCGCGAATGCGTGCGCTGGAACTGGCGCGCCCGCTGCTGCGTAGCACCAACAACGGCATTACGGCGGTGATTGGCCCACAGGGTGAGGTTCAGGCGATGATCCCGCAATTCACCCGCGAAGTATTAACCACTAACGTGACGCCGACTACCGGACTCACACCGTACGCACGTACCGGCAACTGGCCGCTGTGGGTGCTGACGGCACTGTTTGGTTTTGCCTCTGTGTTGATGAGTCTCCGTCAGCGACGTAAATAATCCCTTCTAATTGTGCCGGAATACATTACGTATTTCGGCACGCTCACCGGATGCGGCGTCAATGCGTTATCCGGATGACAAAATTCCCCTATCCAACTTTGGCACATCTATTGCTTTGTTATACAAGGCAAACCTTGAACCGGTGTCGGTACAACCAGGTTGCACCATAGCAATCCACCGATAGCACCAAAAGAGTGCATTTTGAGAATTTTGCTTCGGAATGGTGCGGTGCATCTCGCAAAAACAAACAATAAAACATCAATATCTTTACATTTATACAAACTAAATGTTACCTAACAAGCACAACACTGCACAATAAAGTCGCAGATGATAACAACACAAACACTCACAACGGGTATCCATGCGTTCTTAACGCAGAAGATAAAGGAGTTGGATATGCAATTACGTAAATCTGCCACAGCAATCCTGGCCCTGGCGCTTTCCGCAGGTCTGGCACAGGCAGAAGACACTGCCCCGACTGCAGGCAGTACGCTGGACAAAATCGCCAAAAACGGCGTGATTGTCGTCGGTCACCGCGAATCTTCGGTGCCTTTCTCTTATTACGACAACCAGCAAAAAGTGGTGGGTTACTCTCAGGATTATTCCAACGCCATTGTCGAGGCAGTGAAAAAGAAACTCAACAAACCGGATCTGCAGGTGAAACTGATCCCGATCACCTCACAAAACCGTATTCCGCTGCTGCAAAACGGCACTTTCGATTTTGAATGTGGTTCTACCACCAACAACCTCGAACGCCAGAAACAAGCGGCTTTCTCTGACACCATTTTCGTGGTCGGTACGCGCCTGCTGACCAAAAAAGGCGGCGATGTTAAAGATTTTGCTGATCTGAAAGACAAAGCCGTAGTAGTCACTTCCGGCACCACTTCTGAAGTTCTGCTCAACAAACTGAATGAAGATCAGAAGATGAATATGCGCATCATCAGCGCCAAAGACCATGGTGACTCTTTCCGCACGCTGGAAAGCGGTCGTGCCGTTGCCTTTATGATGGATGACGCCCTGCTGGCCGGTGAACGTGCGAAAGCGAAGAAGCCTGATAACTGGGAAATCGTCGGCAAACCGCAGTCTCAGGAAGCTTACGGCTGCATGCTGCGCAAAGATGATCCGCAATTCAAAAAGCTGATGGATGACACCATCGCCCAGGTGCAGACCTCCGGTGAAGCGGAAAAATGGTTTGATAAGTGGTTCAAAAACCCCATTCCACCGAAAAACCTGAACATGAATTTCGAGTTGTCGGACGAAATGAAAGCACTGTTCAAAGAACCTAATGACAAAGCACTGAACTAATTACAAGAACCAGGGGCGGAAAGTTCAGCCCTCTCGATTGTTACGTAGCACGGACAGACTATACGCCTGATGGTCGTTCCCCATCGGGCCTGAAAACCGCAATACGCTGGGTAACAATCTTCGAGGGTAGCAGTTAACGCTGCTACCCTTTTTTTTCTGGAGTAGATTTATGTCTATAGACTGGAACTGGGGTATTTTTTTACAACAAGCCCCGTTCGGCAACACCACCTATCTCGGCTGGATCTGGAGCGGCTTTCAGGTCACTATCGCTCTGTCGATCTGCGCCTGGATTATCGCTTTCCTCGTCGGCTCGTTATTCGGCATTTTACGTACCGTTCCAAACCGTTTTCTCTCCGGTCTGGGCACGTTGTATGTCGAACTGTTCCGCAACGTGCCACTGATTGTGCAATTCTTTACCTGGTATCTGGTGATCCCAGAACTACTGCCGGAAAAAATCGGCATGTGGTTTAAGGCGGAGCTGGATCCCAATATTCAGTTTTTCCTTTCTTCCATGCTCTGCCTGGGGCTGTTTACTGCCGCTCGTGTTTGCGAACAGGTACGCGCCGCGATCCAGTCGCTGCCACGAGGGCAGAAGAATGCCGCACTGGCGATGGGGCTGACGCTGCCGCAAGCCTACCGCTATGTTCTGTTACCTAACGCCTATCGTGTTATCGTCCCACCGATGACCTCTGAGATGATGAACCTGGTGAAAAACTCCGCCATCGCCTCAACCATTGGTCTGGTAGATATGGCAGCACAGGCCGGAAAATTGCTCGATTACTCCGCCCACGCCTGGGAATCGTTTACCGCCATCACGCTGGCGTATGTGCTGATTAACGCCGTTATTATGCTGGTGATGACGCTGGTCGAACGTAAAGTTCGCCTGCCCGGCAACATGGGAGGCAAATAATGTACGAGTTTGACTGGAGTTCAATCGTTCCTTCCCTGCCGTATCTGCTGGATGGGCTGGTGATCACCCTGAAAATCACCATCACGGCAGTCGTGATTGGTATTTTGTGGGGCACGATGCTGGCGGTAATGCGCCTGTCCAGCTTTGCACCCGTGGCGTGGTTTGCCAAAGCCTACGTCAACGTGTTCCGTTCAATACCGTTAGTGATGGTTCTGTTGTGGTTTTACCTGATCGTGCCGGGTTTTCTGCAAAACGTGCTGGGATTATCACCCAAAACCGATATCCGCTTAATTTCTGCAATGGTGGCATTTTCGATGTTTGAAGCGGCCTACTATTCCGAGATTATCCGCGCCGGTATTCAAAGTATTTCTCGTGGTCAGTCGAGCGCTGCGCTGGCGTTAGGAATGACCCACTGGCAGTCGATGAAACTGATTATTCTGCCGCAGGCGTTCCGTGCGATGGTGCCGCTGCTGCTCACTCAGGGCATCGTCCTGTTTCAGGATACCTCGCTGGTGTATGTGTTATCTCTGGCCGATTTCTTCCGTACCGCCTCAACCATTGGTGAACGTGATGGTACGCAGGTGGAGATGATCCTGTTTGCCGGATTTGTTTATTTCATCATTAGCCTTAGCGCATCGTTGTTGGTCAGCTACTTGAAAAGAAGGACAGCATAATGATTACCCTGAAAAATGTTTCAAAATGGTATGGTCACTTTCAGGTGCTGACCGACTGCTCAACCGAAGTAAAAAAAGGCGAAGTGGTGGTGGTTTGCGGCCCGTCCGGCTCCGGTAAATCGACACTGATTAAAACCGTCAACGGCCTCGAACCGGTGCAGCAAGGTGAAATCACCGTTGATGGCATCGTGGTTAACGATAAGAAAACCGATCTGGCAAAGCTGCGTTCCCGCGTCGGAATGGTGTTCCAGCATTTTGAGTTGTTTCCCCATCTGTCGATTATCGAAAACCTGACCCTGGCGCAGGTAAAAGTGCTTAAACGCGATAAAGCGCCCGCCCGCGAAAAGGCCCTGAAACTGCTGGAACGCGTGGGACTTTCTGCGCATGCCAATAAGTTTCCGGCGCAGCTTTCCGGTGGTCAGCAGCAGCGTGTAGCGATTGCCCGCGCATTATGTATGGATCCTATTGCGATGCTGTTCGACGAACCGACATCGGCACTGGATCCGGAGATGATCAACGAAGTGCTGGATGTGATGGTGGAGCTGGCGAATGAAGGAATGACTATGATGGTGGTCACCCACGAAATGGGCTTTGCCCGTAAAGTAGCAAATCGGGTGATCTTTATGGATGAAGGTAAAATTGTCGAAGACTCGCCAAAAGACGCGTTCTTTGATGATCCGAAATCAGACCGCGCAAAAGACTTCCTCGCGAAAATACTGCACTAATAAGTCAGGCGCGCATACTCAAGTGCGCGCCATCTCACGCTTTATCGTTTCGCCTCTCGTATCTGTTACATCCCGGCGTTACCCTTGTCGCAAAGAAGCACACAACAAGGAGCAACAATGGCACTGCCAATTCTGTTAGATTGCGACCCAGGTCATGATGACGCTATCGCAATAGTTCTCGCCCTCGCCTCACCAGAGCTTGATGTCAAAGCCATCACATCCTCCGCCGGAAACCAGACGCCCGATAAAACATTACGTAATGTTCTGCGTATGCTGACCCTACTTAATCGCACCGATATTCCGGTGGCTGGTGGCGCAGTAAAACCGTTAATGCGTGACTTGATTATCGCGGACAATGTGCACGGCGAAAGCGGCCTGGACGGCCCGGCATTGCCGGAACCGGCGTTTGCGCCGCAAAATTGCACGGCGGTGGAGCTGATGGCGAAAACGCTGCGCGAAAGTGCTGAACCCGTCACGATAGTTTCCACCGGACCACAAACTAACGTTGCGTTGTTGCTCAACAGCCACCCGGAGCTGCATAACAAAATCGCTCAAATTGTGATTATGGGCGGCGCGATGGGACTCGGTAACTGGACGCCAGCGGCAGAATTTAATATTTACGTTGACCCGGAAGCGGCGGAAATTGTCTTCCAGTCAGGGATTCCGGTGGTGATGGCTGGTCTGGATGTCACCCACAAAGCGCAAATTCACGTTGAGGATACCGAGCGTTTCCGCGCTATTGGTAACCCTGTTTCAACCATCGTTGCCGAACTGCTGGATTTCTTCCTCGAATATCACAAAGACGAAAAATGGGGCTTTGTCGGCGCACCGTTGCATGACCCATGCACCATCGCCTGGCTGCTAAAACCTGAACTGTTTACCACCGTTGAACGCTGGGTTGGTGTCGAAACACAAGGGAAATATACTCAGGGTATGACGGTTGTTGATTATTACTATCTCACTGGTAATAAACCAAATACCACCATAATGGTCGATGTGGATCGTCAGGGCTTTGTTGATTTACTGGCCGATCGTCTGAAATTTTACGCTTAATACACGTCATTGATTAAGATCACCACGTGAAAATGGGGTGATCTTACTCTGACTCTCTCTTTTTCCTTCAAGATATAAATGCAATGGATAATGCAGAACTCGCCATTGGTATCGATCTCGGTACTACCAATAGTTTAATTGCCGTCTGGAAAGGCGGTGCCGCACAATTAATTCCAAATAAATTCGGTGAATATTTAACACCATCCATAATTAGCATGGATGAAAATAATCATATTCTGGTCGGAAAACCGGCTGTATCACGGCGCACTTCGCATCCGGATAAAACCGCAGCGTTATTTAAACGCGCAATGGGCAGTAATACCAACTGGCGGTTAGGCAGCGACACATTTAACGCGCCAGAACTATCCTCTTTGGTATTACGCTCATTAAAAGAAGATGCCGAAGAATTTCTGCAACGTCCGATTAAAGATGTGGTGATCTCCGTTCCGGCTTATTTCAGCGATGAACAACGCAAGCATACCCGTTTAGCAGCGGAGTTAGCCGGGTTAAATGCAGTACGCTTAATTAATGAACCCACAGCAGCCGCGATGGCGTATGGCCTGCATACGCAACAAAACACCCGCTCGCTGGTTTTTGATCTCGGAGGCGGCACGTTTGACGTCACGGTGCTCGAATACGCCACGCCGGTGATTGAAGTTCACGCCTCCGCTGGCGACAACTTCCTTGGTGGCGAAGATTTTACTCATATGCTGGTGGATGAAGTGTTAAAACGCGCCGCAGTGGCTAAAAACACGCTCAACGAAAGTGAACTGGCGGCGCTGTATGTCTGTGTAGAAGCGGCAAAATGTGGCAATCAATTACCGCTGCACATTCACTGGCAGTACCAGGAAGAAACGCGGGAGTGCGAATTTTACGAGAACGAACTGGAAGATTTGTGGTTACCGCTACTCAACCGCTTGCGTGTGCCTATCGAACAGGCATTGCGCGATGCACGTTTGAAACCGAGTCAAATCGACAGTCTGGTGCTGGTTGGTGGCGCTTCGCAAATGCCATTAGTACAGCGAATTGCGGTACGTCTGTTTGGCAAGTTGCCGTATCAAAGCTACGATCCGAGCACCATTGTCGCATTGGGCGCAGCAATCCAGGCCGCCTGCCGCTTACGCAGTGAAGATATTGAAGAAGTGATCCTCACCGATATCTGCCCTTACTCTTTGGGCGTAGAAGTAAACCGTCAGGGGGTTTCCGGCATTTTCTCACCGATTATTGAACGAAACACGACTGTACCTGTATCGCGTGTAGAAACTTACTCGACCATGCACCCGGAGCAGGATTCAATTACGGTTAATGTCTACCAGGGGGAAAACCACAAAGTTAAGAACAATATTCTGGTGGAGTCCTTCGATGTGCCGCTGAAAAAAACCGGCGCTTACCAGTCTATCGATATTCGTTTTAGCTATGATATCAACGGATTGCTTGAAGTTGACGTGCTTCTGGAAGATGGTAACGTAAAGTCCAGAGTGATTAATCACAGCCCGGTGACGTTAAATGCGCAGCAAATAGAAGAGAGTCGGGCGCGGTTATCGGCATTAAAAATTTATCCGCGCGATATGCTTATTAACCGAACTTTTAAAGCCAAACTGGAAGAGTTATGGGCACGAGCGCTGGGCGATGAAAGAGAAGAGATTGGCCGGGTGATTGCCGATTTTGATGCGGCATTGCAGTCAAACGACATAGCGCGCGTCGATGAAGTTCGTCGGCGGGCGAGCGATTATCTGGCCATTGAGATCCCTTAAGCACGGCTGCCGGATGCGGCGTAAACGCCTTATCCGGCCTACCCGTAGGTCGAATAAGATGCGTTAGCATCGCATCCGACATTGAAGGATAGGATGCGTTAGCCTCACATCTAACTGAACAACATCGCAATTTTGCCGAGTGCATAACCTATCACCAGCACCGTTAAGCTGATTTTGATAATGCTGATAATGCTCTGTGGTTTTTCAATCTCATCATTCTTCTCTTCATGTTTTTCAGGTATTGGCTCATCGACATCTTCATCCACCGGCTCCAGCTTCACTTTTGTCAACAGCATACGAGTGATAATCGCTTCTAACGGATGTGCTTCTCCGCATTCCAGCCGCGCCTTCAGGCGGGCCAGCTTCTCTTGTTTCGGAAACGCTTCCAGCACAACCTGTTCCGCTACCTGATACAGATTCAGTAACGGTGAATCTTGCTCTGTCTCGCTACCGACTTTTGATTTCCACCACGCCCATGCTTTGCGCTTATAAAACAGCGATTCAATAAATGATTGCCCTAAAGACGATAATTTACCGCTATGTAATATTTGCGCCCACAAAAGCCGTGTTCGGGCGCTCTCGCCTGGAACATATTTCAGCGGCTTACCTTGTGCATCAACCATGCTCTGCGCTTCGATAACCATCACTAACAGCGCGAAATAATCCGGGCAATGTTGCGCACTCCACTGCAACAACAAATTATCCGCTTGCGTCGATGAATGACTCTCCCAGTATGCACAGAGATCGGCAAGCAGGCTTTCCCCCTCGCCGCTGTACAACCGTTGTGCACACTGGTAATAACGGGCATCTTCGCTTTCTGGTTCTTCCGCTTGCCACTGTTGAGCCACAGGAATGAGTTCCGCCATACCTGTTTGCACCGAGCTGTACCAGCGCAACAGTTTGCGATGTAACTTCGCATCATCAGGAATGAACCACGGACCCTCCATCGCTAAAAACGCAGTAACATAGTCAGGATGGTAACGACAGCAGCGTTCCAGCGCGAAGTAATACTCAATAGTCTGGTTTTGTAACGCGACGGGGTATTCCAGAAGGCTAAGAAAATCGAAACAATCCCCAGCCTGAATAGCCTCAAGAAAAGCCTCCCGCTCTTCTTCATCCATTCCTTCGCTGTCACTAAATGAATGCCAGTTCAAACGCCCGGCCAGCAAAGAAGCGCAATTTAATGAAAGGTATCGCGCTTCTATGGCGATTGCGCACAGCGACCAGCGTAATTGATCCACCTCTTCCATATTGTAGTTATTTAATTGCTGAATAAATTTCTGCCAGGCGGAGGGCTGAAAACGTTCACTTTCTGAATTCAGTAATGCCCTGAATGCGCTCAGTGCTTCATGTTCAACTGCGGTGCTGCTCTTTTCATCAACTGATTCTTCTACAGAATTTACCGCCAGTCGCAGCGCTTCTTCATAGGCCTGACGTAATGCTTTAAACCCTTGCGGATCGGTTTCGGGATGACACAACGGTAAGCGAGCAAGATAAGCCTGACGGATAATATCAATTTGCGTTGTGCTTTCGATTTCGAGAATTTGCCAACATGTTTTCATAGGTCGCTCACATCCTTAAGCGTTGCCGGGCATTCAGGCTGAACAGTTAATGGCCGCCAGGGAAGCGTGGCATAGAAACGATCGCTTCCTGCCACCAGTTCTTCAAACATTCGGCTTCCGGCACTATCGTATTTGTACAGGGTTAGCGCCTCGTGTAGCGAAGCGTTGTCTTCACACTGGGAGGATTGCCAGTAGAGACGCCCTAACGAATAGGCGGAAAAATAGTGCATCCAACTGTGATAGTAATAGTGTGCCCGAACATAAACGCGCGATTGCAGCCATAAACTTTCGTCTTCTGTCAGCCAATTATTGAGTACACCGACGCGCGACAAAAACCCCATCCGAACATAATCCCAGGCTTTGATTCCCCCTTCCCCACAGCACATAGCGGTTTGGGCAACGAATTGGGTATAAATCAACCCGCGTTCGGGGCCACCAGCAATTAATGCTTTCCACTCATCAGGGGAAGAGCGATGCCATGCCAAATATAAACCAGCTAAATTATTCGCGTGGCCATCATCAGTCATTTGGTAAATAGTCTGAATTAAATCATCACGATTATTTATTCCCCAGGATGATGAGAGATCAAATTCTTTTATTCCGGTATACATTTTTGGCGAGTCGTGTGCAGGCTTGCATCCCTGATTAAGAATTTCCATTGGCGTAGAAAGCGCAAATAGAAGGTGTTGTTCATCCTTATCCATTTATTAACAATCCTTTAAGTACATTAACTGACTACTTTTTTATTAATGATGAGTATAAACTTGACGCTTTCAAAATAAAAAGAAAATCGAAGCATTGATAAATGAACAAAAAAATATATTTTATATTCACAATATTTATAGTTGCGGCAATCACTTGTATTAGCCAACCTAAGAAAACGACCTTGCGCGATAAAGCTATGGCGAATTATGTCTTTGATTATTTAAGCGCACCGGGCAGCCTTCCGTTTACCACGGCAGCAACGGAACTTTCCGCCATTCATGGTCACTCAACATCGCAATATCGCCTTGGCGAATTTTATCTTCATGGTAGTAATGGTAAACCGCTGGATTATGCAATGGCGAGGTACTGGTATGAGCAATCGGCGGAACAGGAAAATCCGCGCGCGCAGAGCAAACTAGGGTGGATCTACCTGAAAGGGCTGGGAGTCAAACCCGATACCCGTAAAGCAATTCTCTGGTATAAAGAAGCCGCTAAACAAGGGTATGTTCATGCACAATACACATTGGGTTTGATCTACAGAAACGGCACAGGCATAAACGTCAATAATTATGAAGCCCGCAAATGGTTGAAACTGGCAGCGGAACAACATTATAAAAATGCGGAAGAATTACTTGCAGAGCTTCCCGCACATTAAGATTTTTATCAGCCAACTAAATGGAGAATGCAACGGGTAAATACAGGATGGTCTGGAAGTTAAAAACATTACCCCTGGCAATGGCATATAAAAAGGATTCCAGTTCTTTTTCGTCTATTATCCCGGCATTTTCCTCCTGCAACCACCGCACTCTTTCTGCTAATAACACTACATACTCGAAAGATAAATAGGCAGCATTCATGGTTATCCTGCACAGCAACCAGCGTAACTTATCAATCTATTCCATTGAGCAATGATTTAATTGATGAATGAATCGCTGCCAGGTGGACTGCTTAAATCGTTCCTCATCCGAGGATAATAATGCGCGAAATGCCAGCAAAATTTCATGTTCTGCAATTTCAGTGTATTAAGAACATGCATTAGCAGCCAATTTGCCGGGGCGCATTCTCGACGATACAGCCCCCCTAAATATGAAGAAGCGGTTGACTGGTAAAGGCTGTCGATCTCCGACAGGCTCTCAACTTGTACCGTAAGTTCAGTCATCCGCTACAAGAGATGTCAGTAAAGAAATCCGTGAGATTGAAAATTTACTGTAGAGATAAAAACAGATAAGGGTCGGACGATTTTCATTCGACCCAAATTATCTTTATTACTGTGCGAAATCAGACTATTACGGCTCGAACGGGCGTCTCTGGAACTGGTCGTGGCCGCATTTCGGGCATAGCGTCAGCACTTCCGGCGTGTAGATTGGGAGATGAAAATGACATTTCTCGCAGACCAGATTCCCCAGCCCTACCACTTCTCCGCTGTGGTAAACCCCGTGATGGTTGAGATCCTGGAAAACTTCGCGCCACTCAAGCTGCGTTTTATCGGTGATATCCGCCAGCTCCTGCCACAAGCTTTCTTTAATCACCCGCATAAAAACACTGTCAGATTCTTCTTTCAGACTCTCTTCATAGCTCATAGCGAACTCTTCCAGGTCACGTCTGACGGCGCGTGTCAGTTCATCGACCTCGGTTCGCGTTAACTCCCCTGTTTTTATTACGCGCTCGTGCGCCTGTTCTACCAGCGCGTCGATATCACGCTCGCCATTGCGCAGGCGTTCGCTCAGTGACGCGACCAGTTCACGGTAATATTGAGCAACCTTGTTCATCGTTTCATCTCCCGGGTCGTTAACTGACTATAATAATAGACGTTCTTTGTTCCTTACTTTGCTAATACGCCCACAAACTCTGTAAATTAATGTATGAATAATCCGGGCATCATTTCAACGTCGAGTGCGCGAAAGGCTGTTTTGACGCGGACGTTTGGGCTATGCTATGCGGATCTGAAAAACCACCTCAACGCTACATTTGTAGCCGTATTGAAAACAGGACCACTGGCTGCCATGCAAGAGCAATACCGCCCGGAAGAGATAGAATCCAAAGTACAGCTTCACTGGGATGAGAAGCGCACATTTGAAGTAACCGAAGACGAGAGCAAAGAGAAGTATTACTGCCTGTCTATGCTTCCCTATCCTTCTGGTCGACTACACATGGGCCACGTTCGTAACTACACCATTGGTGACGTGATCGCCCGCTACCAGCGTATGCTGGGCAAAAACGTTCTTCAGCCGATCGGCTGGGATGCGTTTGGTCTGCCTGCGGAAGGCGCAGCGGTGAAAAACAACACCGCGCCAGCACCGTGGACGTATGACAACATCGCGTACATGAAAAACCAGCTCAAAATGCTGGGCTTTGGTTATGACTGGAGCCGCGAGCTGGCGACCTGTACGCCAGAATACTACCGTTGGGAACAGAAATTCTTCACCGAGCTGTATAAAAAAGGCCTGGTGTATAAGAAGACTTCTGCGGTCAACTGGTGCCCGAACGACCAGACCGTACTGGCGAACGAGCAGGTTATCGACGGCTGCTGCTGGCGTTGTGATACCAAAGTTGAACGTAAAGAGATCCCGCAGTGGTTTATCAAAATCACCGCTTACGCTGACGAGCTGCTTAACGATCTGGATAAACTGGATCACTGGCCAGACACTGTTAAAACCATGCAGCGTAACTGGATCGGTCGTTCCGAAGGCGTGGAAATCACCTTCAACGTTAACGACTATGACAACACACTGACCGTTTACACTACCCGCCCTGACACCTTTATGGGTTGTACCTACCTGGCGGTAGCGGCAGGTCACCCGCTGGCACAGAAGGCAGCGGAAAATAATCCTGAACTGGCGGCCTTTATTGATGAATGCCGTAACACCAAAGTTGCCGAAGCTGAAATGGCGACGATGGAGAAAAAAGGCGTCGATACCGGCTTTAAAGCTGTTCATCCATTAACTGGCGAAGAAATTCCGGTTTGGGCGGCAAACTTCGTATTGATGGAGTACGGCACTGGCGCAGTCATGGCCGTTCCGGGTCACGACCAGCGCGATTACGAATTTGCCTCTAAATATGGTCTGAACATCAAGCCGGTTATCCTGGCGGCTGACGGTTCTGAACCGGATCTCTCCCAGCAGGCGCTGACGGAAAAAGGCGTGCTGTTCAACTCTGGCGAGTTCAACGGTCTTGACCATGAAGCAGCCTTTAACGCCATTGCCGACAAACTGACGGCAATGGGCGTTGGCGAGCGTAAAGTTAACTATCGCCTGCGTGACTGGGGTGTTTCCCGTCAACGTTACTGGGGTGCGCCAATCCCAATGGTTACGCTGGAAGACGGTACTGTAATGCCAACTCCGGATGACCAACTGCCGGTGATCCTACCGGAAGATGTGGTGATGGACGGCATTACCAGCCCAATCAAAGCAGATCCTGAGTGGGCGAAAACCACTGTTAACGGTATGCCAGCACTGCGTGAAACCGACACCTTCGACACCTTTATGGAGTCCTCCTGGTACTATGCGCGCTACACTTGCCCGGAGTACAAAGAAGGTATGCTGGATTCCAAAGCGGCTAACTACTGGCTGCCGGTAGATATCTACATTGGTGGTATCGAACACGCCATCATGCACCTGCTCTACTTCCGCTTCTTCCATAAACTGATGCGTGATGCAGGTATGGTGAACTCTGACGAACCAGCGAAACAGTTGTTGTGTCAGGGCATGGTGCTGGCAGATGCTTTCTACTACGTTGGCGAAAACGGCGAGCGTAACTGGGTTTCTCCGGTTGATGCCATCGTTGAGCGTGACGAGAAAGGCCGTATCGTGAAAGCGAAAGACGCGGCAGGTCATGAGCTGGTGTATACCGGCATGAGCAAAATGTCCAAATCGAAGAATAACGGTATCGACCCGCAGGTAATGGTTGAACGTTATGGTGCGGACACCGTTCGTCTGTTTATGATGTTCGCATCTCCGGCAGATATGACGCTCGAATGGCAGGAGTCCGGCGTTGAAGGGGCTAACCGCTTCCTGAAACGTGTCTGGAAACTGGTTTACGAGCACACTGCAAAAGGTGATGTTGCGGCACTGAACGTCGATGCACTGACTGAAGATCAGAAAGCTCTGCGTCGCGATGTTCATAAAACTATCGCTAAAGTAACCGATGATATCGGCCGTCGTCAGACCTTCAACACCGCAATTGCGGCGATTATGGAACTGATGAACAAGCTGGCGAAAGCGCCGACCGATAGCGAGCAGGATCGCGCGCTGATGCAGGAAGCTCTGCTGGCCGTTGTGCGTATGCTTAACCCGTTCACGCCGCACATCTGCTTCACCTTGTGGCAGGAGCTGAAAGGCGAAGGCGATATCGACAACGCGCCGTGGCCGATTGCTGACGAAAAAGCGATGGTGGAAGATTCCACGCTGGTGGTTGTGCAGGTTAACGGTAAAGTCCGTGCCAAAATCACCGTTCCGGTGGATGCAACGGAAGAGCAGGTTCGCGAACGTGCTGGCCAGGAACATCTGGTGGCAAAATATCTTGATGGCGTTACCGTACGTAAAGTGATTTACGTACCGGGTAAACTCCTCAATCTGGTCGTTGGCTAAGCGCGGGAGGAAGCGTGCGATATCTGGCAACATTGTTGTTATCTCTGGCGGTGTTAATCACCGCCGGGTGTGGCTGGCATCTGCGTAACACCACGCAGATTCCTTCCACAATGAAAGTCATGATCCTGGACTCTGGCGACCCGAACGGGCCGTTAAGCCGTGCGGTGCGTAATCAGTTGCGTCTGAACGGTGTTGAGCTACTTGATAAAGAAACTACACGCAAGGATGTCCCATCTCTGCGTCTGGGGGCTGTATCAATCTCTCAGGATACCGCTTCAGTCTTCCGTAATGGTCAAACCGCTGAATATCAGATGGTGATGACTGTCAGCGCGTCAGTATTGATCCCTGGCCGTGACATCTACCCGATTAGCGCCAAAGTCTTCCGTTCGTTCTTCGATAACCCGCAAATGGCGTTAGCGAAAGATAATGAGCAGAGCATGATCATTCAAGAGATGTACGACCGTGCCGCCGAACAGCTTATTCGTAAGCTGCCAAGCATTCGCGCTGCGGATATCCGTTCCGACGAAGATACGTCGACAACAACGGATACTACAGCAACGCCTGCACGCGTCTCCACCACACTGGGTAACTGATGATTCGGTTGTACCCAGAACAACTCCGCGCGCAGCTCAATGAAGGGCTGCGCGCGGCGTATCTTTTACTTGGTAACGATCCCCTGTTGTTGCAGGAAAGCCAGGACGCTGTTCGTCAGGTGGC
The DNA here is from genome assembly GCF_000408805.1 of Escherichia sp. KTE159. Classification (NCBI taxonomy): domain Bacteria; kingdom Pseudomonadati; phylum Pseudomonadota; class Gammaproteobacteria; order Enterobacterales; family Enterobacteriaceae; genus Escherichia; species Escherichia sp. KTE159. Next base: position 467,677 of record NZ_KE137292.1, on the reverse strand, counting down.
TGCAGCACAAGGATTCGAAGAACACCACACTTTCTCCATTGATCCCAACACGGACTGGAATGCGATTTTTTCGTTATGCCAGGCCATGAGCTTGTTCGCCAGTCGACAAACGCTGTTGCTGTTATTACCAGAAAATGGGCCAAATGCAGCGATCAATGAACAACTATTCACGCTCACCGGACTTCTGCATGACGATCTGCTGTTGATCATACGCGGCAATAAGTTAAGTAAAGCGCAGGAAAATGCCGCCTGGTTTACCGCACTTGCCAATCGAAGTGTGCAGGTAACCTGTCAGACGCCGGAACAGGCTCAGCTCCCTCGCTGGGTTGCCACGCGAGCCAAACAGCTCAACCTGGAACTGGATGACGCCGCAAATCAGGTACTCTGCTATTGTTATGAAGGTAACCTGTTGGCGCTGGCACAGGCACTGGAGCGATTGTCGTTACTCTGGCCTGACGGCAAACTGACGCTGCCACGCGTTGAGCAAGCGGTGAATGATGCCGCGCATTTCACCCCTTTTCATTGGGTTGATGCTTTGTTAATGGGCAAAAGCAAGCGCGCGTTGCATATTCTTCAGCAACTGCGTCTGGAAGGCAGCGAGCCGGTTATTTTGTTGCGCACGTTACAACGTGAACTGTTGTTACTGGTTAACCTGAAACGCCAGTCTGCCCATACGCCATTACGCGTGTTGTTTGATAAGCATCGCGTTTGGCAGAACCGCCGGGGCATGATGGGTGAAGCGTTAAATCGCCTAAGCCCGCCGCAGTTACGTCAGGCCGTGCAACTTCTGGCACGAACGGAACTCACCCTCAAACAAGATTACGGTCAGTCGGTGTGGGCAGAGCTGGAGGGGTTATCTCTTCTGTTAAGCCATAAACCACTGGCGGACGTATTTATCGATGGTTGATATGAAATCTTTACAGGCTCTGTTTGGCGGCACCTTTGATCCGGTGCACTATGGTCATCTTAAACCCGTGGAAACACTGGCGAATTTGATTGGTCTGACGCGGGTTACTATCATCCCTAACAATGTTCCTCCGCATCGTCCGCAGCCGGAAGCGAACAGCGCACAGCGAAAACACATGCTTGAACTGGCGATTGCCGACAAGCCTCTGTTTACCCTGGATGAACGCGAGTTAAAGCGCAATGCCCCCTCTTACACTGCACAAACACTAAAAGAGTGGCGGCAAGAGCAAGGACCAGATGTGCCGCTGGCATTTATTATCGGTCAGGATTCATTGCTGACCTTTCCGACCTGGTACGAATACGAAACCATTCTCGACAATGCACACTTGATTGTCTGTCGGCGTCCCGGTTATCCGCTTGAAATGGCGCAACCACAGTATCAACAGTGGTTGGAAGATCATTTGACGCATAACCCGGAAGATCTGCATCTTCAGTCTGCCGGTAAAATTTATCTTGCTGAAACGCCGTGGTTTAACATTTCTGCGACCATTATCCGCGAACGTTTGCAAAACGGTGAATCGTGTGAGGATTTGTTGCCGGAATCAGTATTGACCTACATTAACCAACAAGGCTTGTATCGCTGATACCTGTCATCACGGAGGGAATGATGCGACTATGGTTAATTCGTCATGGAGAAACGCAAGCGAATGTCGATGGTTTATATAGTGGTCATGCGCCAACGCCACTGACCGCGCGCGGTGTCGAGCAAGCGCAAAGCCTGCATACCCTGCTGCGTGATGTTCCCTTCGATATAGTTTTATGCAGTGAACTGGAACGTGCGCAGCATACCGCGCGGCTGGTTCTCAGCGATCGTCAGCTCTCCCTACACACCGTCCCTGAACTCAACGAAATGTTTTTTGGTGACTGGGAGATGCGGCACCATCGCGATTTGATGCAAGAAGATGCTGAAAATTACAGCGCGTGGTGCGATGACTGGCAGCATACCATCCCGACTAACGGTGAAGGGTTTCAGGCGTTTTCGCAACGCGTAGAGCGCTTTATCGCCGGGCTTAAGGAATATCAGCAATATAAAAATATATTAGTCGTCAGCCATCAGGGCGTGTTGAGCCTGTTAATTGCCCGTTTAATTGGCATGCCCGCCGGGGCAATGTGGCATTTTCGCATCGACCAAGGATGCTGGAGCGCCATTGATATCAACGAAACATTTGTAACCTTGCGTGTCCTCAATAGCCGTGCCATCGGGTTCGAGAGCGCATGACTTTTCTGTTTTTTTACGGGTAAGCCGCAACGACCATTGACAGCCCCGGGCAGGCTGATATTCTCCGCAGCCAGACTTTTTCCGCTAAACACGACTTTGTAGAAATTGTTTTACAAAAATGGCGATGCAATCTGCGGCGCGGGGTGGGATGATAGCCCACTTTCGAAGCCGATTCGGAGACAATTGTCCCGAAATCGCCTCTGGTTCAGGTATACTGACAGACCATTTTTATCTTTTTTGATTCACCCAGGGGGAAAACTTGCAGGGTAAAGCACTCCAGGATTTTGTTATCGACAAAATTGATGACCTCAAAGGTCAGGACATCATCGCCTTAGACGTTCAGGGCAAATCCAGCATCACCGACTGCATGATCATCTGTACGGGTACATCCAGCCGTCATGTCATGTCTATTGCCGACCATGTGGTGCAGGAGTCCCGTGCAGCGGGTCTGTTGCCGCTCGGCGTTGAAGGTGAAAACAGCGCTGACTGGATCGTCGTCGATCTGGGTGATGTGATTGTCCATGTTATGCAGGAAGAGAGCCGTCGCCTGTATGAGCTGGAAAAACTCTGGAGTTAATGTGTGAAGCTGCAACTTGTCGCCGTAGGAACGAAAATGCCGGACTGGGTACAAACCGGTTTTACCGAGTACCTGCGTCGTTTTCCAAAAGATATGCCTTTTGAGCTGATTGAAATACCGGCCGGAAAACGCGGCAAGAACGCGGACATCAAGCGCATACTCGACAAAGAGGGTGAGCAAATGCTGGCAGCCGCAGGTAAAAACCGCATTGTCACCCTCGATATTCCAGGCAAGCCCTGGGACACGCCGCAGTTAGCCGCTGAACTGGAACGCTGGAAACTCGATGGCCGCGACGTCAGCCTGCTTATTGGCGGGCCGGAAGGGTTATCGCCTGCCTGTAAAGCAGCAGCAGAACAAAGCTGGTCGCTTTCCGCGCTGACACTCCCCCATCCGCTGGTTCGCGTACTGGTCGCAGAAAGTCTGTACCGGGCGTGGAGCATCACCACCAACCATCCTTATCATCGTGAGTGATAAGAAAGCTTTGAGTAGAAAACGCAGCGGATGAAACTACAGAACTCTTTTCGCGACTATACGGCAGAGTCCGCGCTGTTTGTGCGCCGGGCGCTGGTCGCCTTTTTGGGGATTTTGCTGCTGACCGGCGTGCTTATCGCCAACCTGTATAATCTGCAAATTGTTCGTTTTACCGATTATCAGACCCGTTCTAATGAAAACCGCATCAAGCTGGTGCCTATCGCCCCCAGCCGCGGCATTATATACGACCGTAACGGCATCCCTCTGGCACTCAATCGCACTATCTATCAGATAGAGATGATGCCAGAGAAAGTCGATAACGTGCAGCAAACGCTGGATGCCCTGCGCAACGTGGTCGATCTGACCGATGACGATATTGCAGCCTTCAGAAAAGAGCGCGCACGTTCACACCGTTTTACCTCCATTCCGGTGAAAACTAATCTGACCGAAGTACAAGTTGCACGCTTTGCCGTCAATCAGTACCGTTTTCCGGGGGTGGAAGTGAAAGGCTATAAACGCCGTTACTATCCCTACGGCTCAGCACTGACGCACGTCATCGGTTACGTCTCGAAAATCAACGATAAAGATGTCGAACGCCTGAATAATGACGGCAAACTGGCCAACTATGCCGCGACGCATGACATTGGTAAGTTGGGAATTGAGCGTTATTACGAAGACGTGCTGCACGGTCAGACGGGTTATGAAGAAGTTGAAGTTAACAACCGTGGTCGCGTTATCCGCCAGTTAAAAGAAGTCCCACCGCAAGCCGGGCACGATATTTACCTGACGATTGATCTCAAACTCCAGCAGTATATTGAGACACTGCTGGCAGGCAGTCGTGCGGCTGTCGTGGTCACCGATCCGCGTACAGGTGGCGTTCTGGCGCTGGTTTCCACGCCAAGCTATGACCCGAACCTGTTTGTTGACGGCATCTCCAGCAAAGATTATTCCGCGTTGCTGAACGACCCGAACACACCGCTGGTGAACCGCGCCACGCAGGGGGTTTATCCGCCAGCCTCGACTGTTAAGCCGTATGTGGCTGTTTCTGCGCTTAGCGCGGGCGTCATTACCCGCAATACCAGCTTGTTCGACCCCGGCTGGTGGCAACTACCGGGTTCGGAAAAACGTTACCGTGACTGGAAAAAATGGGGGCATGGCCGCCTGAATGTCACGAGATCGCTGGAAGAATCTGCGGATACCTTCTTCTATCAGGTTGCCTACGATATGGGGATCGATCGCCTTTCCGAATGGATGGGTAAATTCGGTTACGGTCATTACACCGGTATCGATCTTGCTGAAGAACGTTCCGGTAACATGCCTACCCGCGAATGGAAACAGAAACGCTTTAAAAAACCGTGGTATCAGGGTGACACCATTCCGGTCGGTATCGGTCAGGGTTATTGGACTGCAACCCCTATCCAGATGAGTAAAGCACTGATGATCCTGATTAACGACGGTATCGTGAAGGTTCCACATTTGCTGATGAGCACCGCCGAAGATGGCAAACAGGTGCCGTGGGTGCCGCCACATGAACCGCCAGTTGGCGATATTCATTCAGGTTACTGGGAGCTGGCAAAAGATGGTATGTTCGGGGTTGCCAACCGCCCTAATGGCACGGCGCATAAATACTTTGCCAGCGCACCGTACAAAATTGCGGCGAAATCTGGTACGGCGCAGGTCTTCGGTCTGAAAGCGAACGAAACTTATAATGCGCACAAAATTGCCGAACGTCTGCGTGACCACAAACTGATGACCGCATTTGCACCGTATAACAATCCGCAAGTGGCTGTCGCTATGATTCTGGAAAACGGCGGCGCGGGCCCGGCGGTCGGTACGCTAATGCGCCAGATCCTCGACCACATTATGCTTGGCGATAACAACACCGATCTGCCTGCGGAAAATCCAGCGGTTACCGCAGCGGAGGACCATTAATCATGACGGATAATCCGAATAAAAAAACATTCTGGGATAAAGTCCATCTTGATCCCACAATGCTGCTGATCTTACTGGCATTGCTGGTCTACAGTGCTCTGGTAATCTGGAGCGCCAGCGGCCAGGATATCGGCATGATGGAGCGTAAAATTGGCCAAATCGCAATGGGTCTGGTCATTATGGTGGTCATGGCGCAAATCCCTCCGCGCGTCTATGAAGGCTGGGCACCCTATCTCTATATCATCTGTATTATTTTACTGGTGGCAGTAGATGCCTTTGGTGCCATATCCAAAGGCGCTCAACGCTGGCTGGATCTCGGTATCGTCCGTTTCCAGCCATCAGAAATCGCCAAAATAGCCGTACCGTTGATGGTAGCTCGTTTTATCAACCGTGACGTTTGTCCGCCATCGTTAAAAAATACCGCCATCGCGCTGGTGCTGATTTTTATGCCAACACTGCTGGTGGCAGCGCAGCCAGACCTGGGGACATCAATCCTCGTTGCGCTTTCCGGGTTGTTTGTGCTTTTCCTCTCTGGCCTTAGCTGGCGCTTGATTGGCGTTGCGGTGGTGCTGGTAGCAGCATTCATTCCAATTCTGTGGTTCTTCCTGATGCATGATTACCAGCGCCAGCGCGTAATGATGCTCCTTGACCCGGAATCAGACCCACTCGGCGCGGGCTATCACATTATTCAGTCTAAAATTGCTATTGGCTCCGGTGGATTACGCGGCAAAGGCTGGCTGCACGGCACTCAGTCACAGCTTGAATTTCTGCCCGAACGCCATACCGACTTTATCTTCGCGGTACTGGCGGAAGAACTGGGGTTAGTAGGCATTTTGATTCTGCTCGCCCTCTACATTCTGTTGATCATGCGCGGACTGTGGATAGCCGCCAGAGCGCAAACCACCTTTGGTCGCGTCATGGCTGGCGGTTTAATGCTGATATTATTCGTTTATGTCTTCGTAAATATTGGTATGGTAAGCGGTATTCTGCCGGTTGTAGGGGTTCCGCTCCCACTGGTCAGTTATGGAGGATCGGCGCTCATAGTGCTGATGGCTGGGTTTGGGATTGTTATGTCAATCCACACCCACAGGAAAATGTTGTCGAAAAGCGTGTAAGAGGTGTGCAATGCGTAAGCAGTGGCTCGGGATCTGCATCGCGGCAGGAATGCTCGCGGCATGTACAAGCGATGATGGTCAGCAACAGACGGTAAGTGTGCCGCAGCCTGCGGTATGTAACGGCCCAATAGTTGAGATTGGCGGGGCAGAACCGCGTTTCGAACCACTGAACGCGACGGCGAATCAGGATTACCAGCGCGATGGCAAAAGCTACAAAATCGTGCAGGATCCTTCTCGCTTTAGTCAGGCGGGCCTGGCTGCTATTTATGATGCCGAACCTGGCAGCAATCTGACGGCCTCAGGTGAAGCATTCGATCCGATGCAGCTAACAGCGGCGCACCCGACGTTGCCGATCCCCAGCTATGCGCGAATCACTAACCTGGCTAACGGTCGGATGATTGTGGTGCGCATTAACGATCGTGGTCCTTATGGCAATGATCGCGTAATTTCGCTTTCTCGCGCAGCAGCCGACCGTCTTAACACGTCGAACAACACCAAAGTTCGCATCGATCCCATTATTGTGGCGCAAGATGGTTCGCTGTCTGGTCCCGGTATGGCCTGCACCACCGTCGCCAAGCAAACTTACGCCCTGCCCGCACCACCTGATTTAAGCGGCGGAGCGGGAACAAGTTCAGTATCTGGCCCGCAGGGCGATATTCTTCCCGTCAGCAATTCGACGCTGAAAAGCGAAGATCCAACCGGAGCCCCGGTAACCAGCAGCGGCTTCCTCGGCGCGCCAACCACCCTGGCACCTGGCGTGCTGGAAGGCAGTGAACCGACGCCTGCACCACAGCCCGTGGTCACAGCACCGGCTACAACGTCAGCAATGGTGACACCACAAGCCGCGTCACCAGCCTCCAGCGGTAACTTTATGGTGCAAGTTGGCGCCGTTAGCGATCAGGCGCGCGCGCAACAGTATCAGCAGCAGTTAGGACAGAAGTTCGGAGTACCCGGGCGTGTGACGCAAAACGGCGCAGTCTGGCGTATTCAACTTGGCCCATTTGCCAGCAAAGCCGAAGCCAGTGCTTTGCAGCAACGTTTACAAACCGAAGCCCAATTACAGTCATTTATTACCACCGCGCAGTAGCGTAAAGCAGGCATCTGAAATGTCAATTTCTGTAAATGACATTAACAAAGTCACGCGGAAAGTCAGATGCCTGGCGGTAGTGCATTTGCTATAGTAGGGCACTTTTTTAATTCCATCACGGATGTCGTAGTTCAGACCATGAATACCATTTTTTCCGCTCGTTTCATGCAGCGCCTGGCGCTCACCACGGCTCTTTGCACAGCCTTTATCTCTGCTGCACATGCCGATGACCTGAATATCAAAACTATGATCCCGGGTGTACCGCAGATCGACGCGGAGTCCTACATCCTGATCGACTATAACTCTGGCAAAGTGCTCGCTGAGCAAAATGCAGATGTCCGCCGCGACCCTGCCAGCCTGACAAAAATGATGACCAGCTACGTTATCGGTCAGGCGATGAAAGCAGGTAAATTTAAAGAAACGGATTTAGTGACCATCGGTAACGACGCCTGGGCTACCGGTAACCCGGTGTTCAAAGGTTCTTCACTGATGTTCCTCAAACCTGGTATGCAGGTGCCGGTTTCACAGCTGATCCGCGGTATCAACCTGCAATCCGGTAACGATGCTTGTGTGGCGATGGCAGACTTTGCCGCCGGTAGTCAGGATGCTTTTGTTGGCCTGATGAACAGCTACGTTAACGCGCTGGGTCTGAAAAATACCCACTTCCAGACTGTACATGGTCTGGACGCTGACGGTCAGTACAGCTCCGCACGTGATATGGCGCTGATCGGACAGGCGTTGATTCGTGATGTGCCAAATGAATACTCTATCTATAAAGAGAAAGAGTTCACCTTTAACGGTATTCGTCAGCTCAACCGTAACGGCCTGCTGTGGGATAACAGCCTGAATGTTGACGGTATCAAAACCGGTCACACTGACAAAGCAGGTTACAATCTTGTCGCTTCCGCGACAGAAGGTCAGATGCGTCTGATCTCCGCAGTCATGGGCGGGCGCACTTTCAAAGGCCGTGAAGCCGAAAGTAAAAAACTGCTGACCTGGGGATTCCGTTTCTTCGAAACCGTTAACCCGCTGAAAGTCGGCAAAGAATTTGCCTCTGAACCGGTATGGTTTGGTAATACTGACCGCGCTTCGTTAGGTGTCGATAAAGATGTTTACCTGACTATTCCGCGTGGCCGCATGAAAGATCTGAAAGCCAGTTACGTGCTGAACAACAGCGAACTGCATGCGCCGCTGCAGAAGAATCAGGTGGTCGGCACAATTAACTTCCAGCTTGACGGCAAAACCATTGAACAGCGTCCGCTGGTAGTGTTACAGGAAATTCCGGAAGGTAACTTCTTCGGTAAAATCATTGATTACATTAAATTAATGTTCCATCACTGGTTTGGCTAAAAATTGAACACTTGAAAGTGTAATTTCCGCCCCCATATACTAAACATCAGTAAAAACTCCCGCCTTCTGGCGGGAGTTGCTATTTAATTACGTTACGCCGGAGCTGACATGAAAACCAAACTTAACGAACTGCTTGAATTCCCTACTCCGTTTACCTACAAAGTAATGGGGCAGGCGTTACCTGAGCTGGTTGATCAGGTGGTTGAAGTGGTACAGCGCCATGCGCCAGGTGACTACACCCCAACGGTAAAACCAAGCAGCAAAGGCAACTACCACTCGGTATCTATCACTATCAACGCCACTCATATCGAGCAGGTTGAAACTCTGTATGAAGAGCTGGGCAAAATCGATATTGTCCGCATGGTACTGTAATTCGTTTCTCCGTTACCCGGCCCTGGTCGGGTAACTCCCCTCCCCCCGCTGTGATATACTTTTTCTCCTCTTTTACTCATTCTCCACGGAGATGCCGTTTTGTATCAGGATAAAATTCTTGTCCGCCAGCTCGGCCTTCAGCCCTATGAGCCTATTTCACAGGCTATGCATGAATTCACCGATACCCGCGATGAAAACACCCTGGATGAGATCTGGTTGGTAGAACATCCCCCTGTATTTACTCAGGGGCAGGCGGGGAAAGCAGAACATATCTTAATGCCGGGCGATATTCCGGTGATCCAAAGCGACCGTGGCGGTCAGGTGACTTATCACGGCCCAGGTCAGCAGGTGATGTACGTTCTGTTCAATCTTAAACGCCGCAAACTGGGCGTGCGTGAGCTGGTGACCTTACTCGAACAAACGGTCGTTAATACCCTGGCTGAACTGGATATTGAAGCGCATCCTCGTGCTGATGCCCCTGGGGTCTATGTCGGGGAAAAGAAAATTTGCTCACTCGGCTTACGTATTCGTCGCGGTTGTTCATTTCACGGTCTGGCATTAAACGTCAATATGGATCTTTCTCCATTTTTACGCATTAACCCTTGTGGCTATGCGGGAATGGAAATGGCTAAAATATCGCAATGGAAACCTGATGCGACAACCGATAATGTAGCACCGCGTTTGCTGGCAAATATTTTAATGCTGCTAAACAACCCTGTCGTAGAATACATCCCTGTTTAATGGCTCTCATAAATGGCCCAACTTACACTGGGTCATTGCTTTCCCGCCCACGTTTATGTCCTCTTTAGCCGTTGCTGGCCTCTGGAGAGATAGCCCTTTCCAACATTAAATGAAGAGCAAATTGATTTTGCTGTTCATTACAAACGATTCATCCGCCCCCCCCTACTTCACGGTGAATGATTGATGTTACCGATAACGCATTTTGAAAAAAGTATTGTTACAGCCAGTTCACAGCGTAGAACGATAAAATGGCACAATCCAACAACAATTTTACATTTTCGCGACCGCTTTGGCTGCTTTCAGGTTCGTTTCAATGATATACTGCCAGTCGTTAATTCAAAAATAGTTGATAATTACAACAATCTATTGAATTGAAACGCTTTCCTTCGTAATTCGCAACTGGAACACGCACGCTATGAGTAAACCCATTGTGATGGAACGCGGTGTTAAATACCGCGATGCCGATAAGATGGCCCTTATCCCGGTTAAAAACGTGGCAACAGAGCGCGAAGCCCTGCTGCGCAAGCCGGAATGGATGAAAATCAAGCTTCCAGCGGACTCTACACGTATCCAGGGCATCAAAGCCGCAATGCGCAAAAATGGCCTGCATTCTGTCTGCGAGGAAGCCTCCTGCCCTAACCTGGCGGAGTGCTTCAACCACGGTACAGCAACGTTTATGATCCTCGGCGCTATTTGTACCCGCCGTTGCCCTTTCTGTGACGTTGCCCACGGTCGCCCGGTAGCTCCGGATGCCAATGAGCCGGTGAAACTGGCGCAGACCATTGCCGATATGGCACTGCGCTATGTGGTTATCACTTCCGTTGACCGCGATGACCTGCGCGATGGCGGTGCTCAGCATTTTGCAGATTGCATTACTGCCATCCGGGAAAAAAGCCCGGAAATCAAAATTGAAACTCTGGTGCCGGATTTCCGTGGTCGTATGGATCGCGCGCTGGATATTCTGACCGCCACACCGCCAGACGTGTTCAACCATAACCTGGAAAACGTACCACGTATTTACCGTCAGGTACGCCCGGGTGCAGATTACAACTGGTCGCTGAAACTGCTGGAACGCTTTAAAGAAGCGCATCCGGAAATCCCGACCAAATCTGGTCTGATGGTCGGTCTGGGTGAAACCAATGAAGAAATTATTGAAGTAATGCGCGATCTGCGTCGTCATGGCGTGACCATGTTAACGCTGGGGCAATATTTGCAGCCAAGCCGCCATCACCTGCCGGTTCAACGTTACGTTAGCCCGGATGAGTTCGACGAAATGAAAGCCGAAGCGCTGGCGATGGGCTTTACCCATGCTGCATGCGGTCCGTTTGTCCGCTCTTCTTACCACGCCGACTTGCAGGCGAAAGGGATGGAAGTTAAGTAATTCTGTAATAATTACTTACATCTGTCTGATAAAAAACCCGCTATCTGAAGCGGGTTTTTTTATCGAACAAGATATTGAGGGAGCGTCCTGCTCGCCACGTCACTCTTTATGAGAGAGCTTTTCAGCCTGAAGATCAACATCTGCGCTTTTCTTCGCCGCAGCATCGTCGTCATTCATCGCTTTCTTGAATCCCTTAATGGCCGCTCCAAGGTCTCCGCCCAGCGTACGTAACTTCTTAGTCCCAAACAGCAGAACGACCAGTGCCGCAACTACCAGCAGTTTGGTAATACTAATCTCACCCATAGATACCTTCTTGACATAAAACAGGCAGCAGAACGCGCCTTAAAAACCAGAGAATATTAACGGTCATTCGACGCGCGCACACAATAGCAATCTGTAACAAGGTGAATCAAGCACCGAGTAAAAAAACATCATAATAATTGCGGCGGCGCAAACCGTCGGTTGTTTAAGACGGGGAGTTGCGCGCGCACCTGACGCACACGTTCGGGCGTCACTTCCGCCATAATGAGTGCAGGCATTTCAGCCGCTGCGGCAATAGTGACACCAAAAGGATCAATGATACGGCTTTGCCCGATGTTTTTGTTACCACACTCCCCCGCCGCCACCATATAACAGGTGGTATCCAGAGCACGAGCGGTGAGTAAGGTTGACCAGTGATGCTCTTTCAGCGGTCCGCGAACCCAGGCAGCGGGAAGTACAAGGATTTCTGCTCCCTGTAAAGCCTGTGCCAACGCCAGCTCCGGGAAACGCAAATCATAGCAAGTCATCAGACCGACTTTCATCCCCTCCATGTCCAGCAGTGGAGCAACCATATCCCCGGCATCCACGTGACGCGATTCCTGAATGGAGAACGCATCATAAAGATGCAGTTTGGCATAACGTGCGATGATTTTTCCCGCCTGGAGGGCCACCAGCATATTCCACGCGCGCCCCGGCGTTGAAGGAACATGAATCGTCAGAATCGTCGTCATCATGTTACGTTTACTTTCTCGCAGTAAACGTCCGAGAAATTCACCTTCCAGCAACTGTGCTGATTTAACAGACAGATCGGGATCATGATCGTCTCGTGCCAGCAGGGCTTCCGGCAGGACAAACAAAGAGACATCGCTTTCCGCCGCCTGCGCCATCAACGAGGCGCAAATTTCAGCGTTCTTTTCCCATACAGATGTAACAGCAAACTGTCCTGCGGCAACCAGCATTACTACCTCCTGTCAGAGTCGTAAAATTCGCCAACGACGATTATTCGGCGTTACACTTATCACTCATACAAATCAAATAGCAGGATTTTGCAGTGTTACAACTCCTTTTAGCAGTTTTTATTGGCGGTGGTACGGGAAGCGTGGCGAGATGGCTGTTAAGTATGCGGTTTAACCCGCTGCATCAGGCTATTCCGTTGGGGACGCTGGCAGCAAACCTGATTGGGGCATTCATCATTGGAATGGGATTTGCCTGGTTTAGCCGGATGACGAACATTGATCCCGTGTGGAAAGTGCTAATCACTACCGGGTTTTGTGGCGGGCTGACGACTTTCTCTACATTTTCAGCAGAAGTGGTGTTTTTGTTGCAAGAAGGACGCTTTGGCTGGGCGTTACTGAACGTCTTCGTTAACCTGTTAGGTTCATTTGCCATGACCGCGCTGGCTTTCTGGCTTTTTTCGGCGTCAACAGCACATTAAAGGCAAAAAAAACCCGCTGATTAAGCGGGTTTTGAATTCTTGCTGACGTATCTTACAGAGCGATTACGTTTGCAGCAGAAGGGCCTTTGGCACCGTTAGTGATTTCGAACTCTACGCGCTGACCTTCAGCAAGAGTTTTAAAACCATTAGTCTGGATTGCAGAGAAGTGTACAAACACGTCTTTGCTGCCGTCTTCCGGAGTAATGAAACCGAATCCTTTGGACTCATTAAACCACTTAACGTTACCTTTAATCTTAGACATCAAAATTACCTTTACATGAAAAATAGACACAAATGCTGTGTCGGTTACCAGTACACCAATTGTGGTACGCTTTGTCCAGTGCAACTTTGCTAAAAAGTGATAAAAGTCGCGTTATTTTTGATGCTCCTTGCCTTACATTATGTTTTTTAAGGCTTTTATAAAACCGCAACTTGTCTAAAACTGAAACCGCATCCAGGCAAAGTAAACATTGCCATTGTTGTAGATACCAGGGATGTAAGTCATCTGAAAGATAGCCAGCGGCTTTCACGGCCCTATCCAGCAACAGGCTCCCATTTATTCCACGAATCCTCAAATGTCATCACGTACAAACCGTGCCAGTTGCCTTTCTCATCCCAACGCGACTAACCGAAACCGCCGCCCCACGTTTTTAGTTATAGCGATCAGCTTTTTCTTTATCGTAAGCGAAACGTGCATGCCTGGTGATGGCAGGAATATACAAATCATATGTTCTGGCTGCCGTCAGGTTGCTGCGACATTCTCTCTAAATGCCGTAATCCATTGTTCTGTACAGACAGAAATCTCATCACGCTGATTAACTTAATAAAAACAAAGGGAATTACGGTAATACATTCACTTATATCCATTAGTGACTATAAAATATTTATCAAAAATTCACTTCCAGCATAGCTGGACTAAAATGAACATAACCGTATTAACACCTACATAAAGAATACTATTAATATTTTATAGGCTTACACAAATAAATATCACCAAATTATTCTGGAGACTTAAGCAATATTTCCTTCCAAATGACAACTTAAGCAAAAAAAATCTTCCCCGACATAGACAGCAATAAACAAAAGAAAAAATCTCTTGCTTTTTAATCAGATGCAATGACAAGCTAACAAATAAATATCACTAACACTACCAGCGCGCACACATGAGCGCATATTTTTTAAACAAGTAAAGAAACCACTATCGCGCAATTTAACAAAATCACATCATTAACTTATCAATTAATACACATTATCACACTGGTAATTACCAACTATAAAAATTCATTTTGTTATTCATGTATAAAAAACAACAACATCAATGTATTAATGGTCGCTTTTCTTGATTTTAATCAGCATTCACCACCCATTTGTTCGGCATATTTTTCACTAGTTTTAGGAATTTGTTATTATTTATCTTGGAGTCTGGAAACAGGAAAAATTATGCTGACAGTTATTGAGCTCCTTATTGGAGTTGTAGTTATTGTGGGTGTAGCTCGCTACATCATTAAAGGGTATTCCGCCACCGGGGTGTTATTTGCAGGCGGTCTGTTATTACTGATAATCAGTGCCATTATGGGGCACAAAGTTTTACCATCCAGCCAGACTTCAACGGGCTATAGCGCCACGGATATCGTTGAATACATTAAAATATTACTGATGAGTCGCGGTGGCGACCTCGGCATGATGATCATGATGCTGTGTGGCTTTGCCGCTTACATGACCCATATCGGCGCAAACGATATGGTCGTCAAACTGGCGTCAAAACCATTGCAGTACATTAACTCCCCTTACCTGCTGATGATTGCCGCCTATTTTGTTGCCTGTCTGATGTCACTGGCAGTTTCCTCCGCAACCGGCCTGGGCGTTTTACTGATGGCAACGCTGTTCCCGGTCATGGTGAACGTTGGTATCAGTCGCGGCGCGGCGGCTGCCATTTGTGCCTCACCTGCGGCGATTATTCTCGCGCCGACTTCAGGTGATGTGGTACTGGCGGCGCAGGCTTCCGAAATGCCGTTAATTGACTTCGCCTTCAAAACGACACTGCCAATCTCAATTGCTGCAATTATCGGCATGGCGATTGCCCACTTTTTCTGGCAGCGCTATCTGGACAACAAAGAGCACATTTCCCATGAAATGTTAGATGTCAGCGAAATCACGACCACCGCTCCTGCGTTTTACGCCATTCTGCCGTTCACCCCAATCATTGGCGTGCTGTTTTTTGACGGCAAATGGGGGCCGCAATTGCACATCATCACCATTCTGGTGATATGTATGCTAATTGCCTCCATTCTGGAATTTATTCGCAGCTTTAATACGCAAAAAGTCTTTTCTGGCCTGGAAGTGGCTTATCGTGGCATGGCTGATGCCTTCGCTAACGTGGTAATGCTATTAGTTGCCGCCGGTGTTTTTGCCCAGGGCCTTAGCACCATTGGCTTTATCCAGAGCCTGATCTCAATCGCTACCTCATTCGGTTCAGCGAGCATTATCCTCATGCTGGTGCTGGTTATCCTGACGATGCTGGCGGCGGTGACTACTGGTTCCGGCAATGCGCCGTTCTATGCATTCGTTGAGATGATCCCGAAACTGGCGCACTCTTCCGGAATTAACCCGGCATACCTGACAATTCCGATGCTACAAGCATCAAACCTGGGTCGTACACTTTCGCCAGTCTCTGGCGTGGTGGTTGCGGTTGCCGGAATGGCGAAAATTTCACCTTTTGAAGTGGTAAAACGCACCTCGGTGCCGGTGCTTGTTGGGCTGGTAATTGTCATCGTGGCCACGGAGTTGATGGTCCCCGGTACAACCGCCGCCGTTACTGGTAAGTAATTCTCTGGCCGGAGGCGTGCTTCCTCCGGCACTCTCTTCACCCACTGTGGTAAATACGCTGCGGTCTGCCGACTTTGCCGTGAACAATCTCGGCAATAACCAGATGGCGGCTGGCACAATATTCGAGATAACGTCTGGCGGTAGTGCGGCTGATGGTCAATGCCTGTGCTACCGTCTCCGCCGTATGTTGCACATCCGGCTCTTTGAAAAGTTTCCGCACTGCATTCAGTGTCAACGCATCAATACCGGTCGGAAGATCGTCCTTCGGTTCCCCGCGAGCATAAGCATTAAACATCTCATCAATTTGCTTTTGACTGGCACTATCAATACTTTCCAGCATATGTTTACGCTGGCGAAAGCGGGTCAATGTCTGCCCCAGACGCTCATAAGCAATTGGCTTGATCAGATAATCAAACACACCGCAGCGTACTGCTTCAGACACCGTTTCCATATCGCTGGCAGCAGTAGTAAACACCACATCGCCGGGATAATGCGCCTGCACCAGCTCATGCAGCAAATTAATACCTCTACCGTCAGGGAGATAGTTATCCAGCAAGATAAGCCCCGGCTTAAAACGCTCGATCATCATTCGGGCCTGCGCCAGGTTTCCCGCCAGCAATATCTGACTGAATCCAGGGATGTGACGAATATATTCCGCATGCATCTCTGCCAGCGGCGTCTCGTCCTCAACGATCAATAGAGTTAATGGAGCTGTCATTAGGTTTCACTTTCGGAATATAGATTGAAAATAAAGTACCGCAGGGATCATTATCTTCGAGAGTGATAACTCCCCCGCAGCGCGTTACATAGCTGGCAATAAGATACAACCCAATGCCATGCTCACCGGGTTCATCAGCACGCGTACTGACGCCCTGCTCAAATATTTTGTCACGCAGAGACTCTGGGACGCCGCAACCCTGATCGGCCACTTCAATCACCACATCATCGCCTTCGTCGCTCAGATATAATTCGACGATCTTATTCCCTTTATCGTTGCGCAGACTGGCTTCGAAGGCATTGTCGAGTAAGTTGCCCACAATCGCCGCAAACTCAGTGCTGTCCAGCCCTGGCGGCAGTTGGGAAAGCTGGCTGCCGGGGACGATTGTCATTTTTAGCCCCAGTTCACGAGCGCGCTGCACTTTACCAAACAGCAACCCCGCCACCTGGCGATCGACAAATGCCTCGCGCAGGCTGTCAATAAGCTGTTGCTGGGCCTGAGACTCTCCCTGAACCATCGCCAGCACGCGATCATACTCTTTCATTTGCAACAGACCATTGAGCGTAGACATCCAATTGAGATGTTCATGACGCAATGTGCGCAGGCTTTCGACGTATTGTTTAATTTGCGTCAGTTGCGCATTAAGGGTGGATATTTCGTCTTTACTACGAAAGCTGATTATTGCCCCCAGCAAATCATCACCAGAACGAATAGCTTCCCGATTAGCAATGACGCTCAGGCCGTTAAAATTTGTCACCACATCCTGGCGTTTTTCATCAATCTGCTCGATGAAGAAATCGGCGGGCCTGACCACTTCAGCAATGGGTCTGCCCAGCCACTGCCGTCCGGGGGAACTCAGCCCCAGCATCTTTCTTGCATTACGGTTGATGGCGGTAATGTAACCGTGTGGATCCACCGCAATCAGTCCTTCATAAACAGAACTAAATAGCGCCTCTTGCTGACGAACCACGCGCGCAATTTGCTTCGGTTCCATCCCCATCATCTGGCGGCGAATATGCGCGGCTAAGAACCACGACAACAGCATCAGAATGCCCAACAGCACGACAAACACGCCTGCCATCGGTAATAAAAATTCGGCGCGCCAGCTATCGATTTTACTGACCAGATAACCCACCGACACCACGCCGATGACGTTGTCATCATCATCAAAGATCGGTGTTTTGGCGCGCATCGCCATACCTATCGACCCTTTACCCGTAATGAAGTAACTCTCTCCTTTCTCCAGTGCGCCGGGTTTGGTGAATTGCATAGGATGACCAATTTTCTCCGGATTAGGATGGTAAAGGCGGATCGAGTCGCGGTCGCCAATCACCACATAATCGAAATCAGTATCTCTTTGTAATTTGTTGGCAATGGTCGCCAGTCGTTTGTAGTCACGCGTTTTAACCGCCGTGATGATGCTGTCATTGGAGGCAATAATTTTTGCCTGATTCATTGCCATGTCACGCACATGGAGCGTTAAATAGTCCTCGAAACTGGCCGTAAAATATTGCGCCAGTGCTGCGATGACAAATATTGAGAACACCAGAATCAGCAGGAAGATACGCAGCGGAAATGCCAGTCGTTGGAAAAAAGCAAACTGTTTATTCTCATTAAACTGCAACATTGTTTTCCTTGCGGGGTAAACCCTGTTTTTGGTGAATGTAAT
This sequence comes from Escherichia sp. KTE159, assembly GCF_000408805.1. Taxonomy (NCBI): domain Bacteria; kingdom Pseudomonadati; phylum Pseudomonadota; class Gammaproteobacteria; order Enterobacterales; family Enterobacteriaceae; genus Escherichia; species Escherichia sp. KTE159. Next base: position 449,557 of record NZ_KE137292.1, on the reverse strand, counting down.
TAAAATGTTGAATCTTGACAGATAAAAATAAAATATAATCGTGGCAAAATTCATTCATTAAATCAATTAAACAACTTAAAACCACGCGCCAATTCGCAATTACATTAATTAAAAAACTTAAAACCATTAAATAAATAAAAAACCACTAACTCTATGTGAAATAAATCAAAATTTCTCACTGCAATACTCCTTAGGATGTATAGCAAAAGGAGAAACAGATATACCTCACTCGCAGCCCTTTCTCCCAACTGAAAATAAATGATTACCAACTTGCAACATTCATTGCAAATTGATAACAACACATACCTTCAGGATACGACTTATTATGTTCGGCAATGATATTTTCACCCGGGTAAAACGTTCAGAAAATAAAAAAATGGCGGAAATCGCGCAATTTCTACATGAAAATGATTTGAGCGTTGACACAACAGTCGAAGTATTTATTACCGTAACCCGCAATGAAAAACTTATCGCTTGCGGTGGAATTGCCGGAAATATTATTAAGTGCGTGGCTATCAGTGAATCTGTTCGCGGTGAAGGACTGGCGCTGACATTAGCCACCGAACTAATAAACCTCGCCTATGAACGGCACTGCACACATCTGTTTATTTATACCAAAACCGAATACGAAGCGCTGTTCCGCCAGTGCGGTTTCTCCACGCTGACCAGCGTACCAGGCGTGATGGTACTGATGGAAAACAGTGCCACGCGGCTGAAACGCTATGCTGAATCGCTGAAAAAATTTCGTCATGAAGGGAAGAAGATTGGCTGCATAGTGATGAACGCCAATCCCTTTACCAACGGCCACCGTTATCTGATTCAACAAGCCGCAGCACAGTGCGACTGGCTGCATCTATTTTTAGTCAAAGAAGATTCTTCGCGCTTTCCCTATGAAGACCGGCTGGATTTGGTGTTGAAAGGCACCGCTGATATTCCGCGCCTGACAGTGCATCGCGGTTCCGAGTACATCATTTCCCGCGCCACGTTCCCTTGCTACTTCATTAAAGAACAGAGCGTCATTAACCATTGTTACACCGAAATTGATCTGAAGATTTTCCGTCAGTACCTCGCTCCTGCGCTTGGCGTAACCCACCGCTTTGTCGGTACTGAACCGTATTGTCGCGTGACCGCCCAGTACAACCAGGATATGCGCTACTGGCTGGAAACACCGACTATCTCAGCACCGCCCATCGAACTGGTTGAAATTGAGCGACTGCGTTACCAGGAGATGCCGATATCCGCTTCACGGGTGCGCCAACTACTGGTGAAAAACGATCTCACGGCTATCGCGCCGCTGGTTCCGGCAGCCACGCTGCATTACTTGCAGAATCTGCTTGAACACTCCCGCCACGACGCGGCAGTTCGTCAAAAGACCCCCGCATAAAAAACAGGTGAAAAATGAAAATAAACCAGCCCGCCGTTGCAGGCACCCTAGAGTCTGGGGATGTGATGATACGCATCGCCCCACTCGATACGCAGGATATCGACCTGCAAATCAACAGCAGCGTTGAGAAACAGTTTGGCGATGCAATTCGTAGCACCATTCTGGACGTTCTTGCCCGCTATAACGTGCGCGGCGTACAGCTAAATGTCGATGACAAAGGCGCACTGGACTGCATTTTACGTGCACGACTGGAAGCTCTGCTGGCGCGCGCCAGCGGTATCCCGGCTCTGCCATGGGAGGATTGCCAATGATTTCCGCTTCGTTGCAACAACGTAAAACCCGCACCCGCCGCAGCATGTTGTTCGTACCTGGCGCTAATGCCGCGATGGTCAGCAACTCTTTCATCTACCCGGCTGATGCCCTGATGTTCGATCTCGAAGACTCCGTGGCACTGCGCGAAAAAGACACCGCTCGCCGCATGGTCTACCACGCGCTGCAACACCCACTGTATCGCGATATCGAAACCATCGTGCGTGTTAACGCGCTGGATTCTGAATGGGGCGTTAACGACCTGGAAGCTGTCGTTCGCGGCGGCGCAGACGTTGTACGTCTGCCGAAAACCGATACCGCTCAGGACGTTCTGGATATCGAGAAAGAAATCCTGCGCATTGAAAAAGCCTGCGGTCGTGAACCGGGTAGTACCGGTCTGCTGGCAGCGATTGAATCTCCGCTGGGCATTACCCGCGCGGTAGAAATCGCTCACGCTTCCGAGCGCTTAATCGGTATCGCGCTGGGCGCAGAGGACTATGTGCGCAACCTGCGTACAGAACGCTCCCCGGAAGGAACTGAGCTGTTGTTTGCTCGCTGCTCCATTTTGCAGGCCGCGCGCTCTGCCGGTATTCAGGCGTTTGACACCGTCTATTCCGACGCCAACAACGAAGCCGGATTCCTGCAAGAAGCTGCCCACATCAAGCAACTGGGCTTTGATGGCAAATCGCTGATCAACCCGCGTCAGATTGATCTGCTGCACAACCTCTACGCACCAACCCAGAAAGAAGTGGATCACGCACGCCGCGTCGTAGAAGCCGCTGAAGCCGCTGCTCGCGAAGGCCTCGGTGTGGTTTCTCTGAACGGCAAGATGGTTGACGGTCCGGTTATCGATCGCGCCCGTCTGGTGCTCTCCCGCGCAGAACTTTCCGGCATCCGCGAAGAATAAGGCAATCAAAATGACGCATAAAATTGAACAATCTCAACGACAAGAACGGGTAGCGGCCTGGAATCGTCACGCTGAATGCGATCTTGCCGCTTTCCAGAACTCACCGAAACAAACTTATCAGGCAGAAAAAGCGCGCGATCGCAAACTGTGCGCCAACCTGGAAGAAGCGATTCGTCGTTCTGGTTTGCAAGATGGCATGACCGTCTCTTTCCACCACGCTTTCCGCGGTGGTGACCTGACCGTCAACATGGTGATGGACGTCATCGCGAAAATGGGCTTTAAAAACCTGACCCTGGCATCCAGTTCCCTGAGTGATTGCCACGCGCCACTGGTAGAACATATTCGTCAGGGCGTGGTAACCCGTATTTATACTTCCGGTCTGCGCGGCCCACTGGCAGAAGAAATCTCCCGTGGTCTGCTGGCTGAACCAGTGCAAATCCACTCCCACGGCGGTCGTGTGCATTTGGTGCAGAGCGGTGAACTGAACATCGATGTGGCCTTCCTCGGCGTCCCATCCTGTGATGAGTTCGGTAATGCCAACGGCTACACTGGCAAAGCCTGCTGCGGCTCCCTCGGCTATGCGATGGTCGATGCCGACAATGCAAAACAGGTCGTGATGCTCACCGAAGAGCTGCTGCCTTATCCGCATAACCCGGCAAGCATTGAACAGGATCAGGTTGATCTGATCGTCAAAGTTGATCGTGTTGGTGATGCCGCGAAAATCGGCGCTGGCGCGACCCGTATGACCACGAACCCGCGCGAACTGCTGATTGCCCGCAGCGCCGCGGACGTGATTGTCAACTCCGGCTACTTCAAAGAAGGTTTCTCCATGCAAACCGGCACCGGCGGCGCATCGCTGGCGGTAACGCGTTTCCTGGAAGACAAAATGCGTAGCCGTGACATTCGCGCCGATTTCGCCCTCGGCGGCATCACCGCCACGATGGTTGATCTGCATGAAAAAGGTCTGATCCGCAAACTGTTGGACGTACAGAGCTTTGACAGCCACGCCGCACAATCACTGGCCCGTAACCCGAATCACATCGAAATCAGCGCCAACCAGTATGCCAACTGGGGTTCTAAAGGTGCATCAGTTGATCGTCTCGATGTAGTGGTACTGAGCGCGCTGGAAATTGACACCCAGTTCAACGTTAACGTGCTGACTGGTTCTGACGGCGTACTGCGCGGTGCTTCCGGCGGTCACTGCGATACCGCAATTGCCTCTGCGCTTTCCATCATCGTCGCGCCACTGGTTCGCGGTCGTATTCCAACTCTGGTGGATAACGTGCTGACCTGCATTACCCCTGGCTCCAGCGTCGATATTCTGGTCACCGACCACGGTATCGCTGTTAACCCGGCACGTCCGGAACTGGCAGAACGTCTGCAGGAAGCGGGAATTAAAGTGGTTTCCATTGAGTGGCTGCGTGAACGTGCGCGTCTGCTGACCGGTGAACCACAGCCGATTGAATTCACCGACCGCGTCGTTGCCGTCGTGCGTTACCGCGATGGCTCGGTGATTGATGTTGTACATCAGGTGAAGGAATAAGCCATGCACCTGCTCCCTGAACTCGCCAGCCACCATGCGGTTTCGATTCCCGAGTTGCTCATCAGCCGGGATGAAAGGCAAGCACGGCAACACGCCTGGCTCAAGCGCCATCCTGTTCCACTGGTCTCCTTTACCGTGGTTGCGCCTGGGCCGATTAAAGACAGCGAGGTCACACGCCGTATTTTTAATCATGGCGTAACTGCCCTGCATGCCTTAGCCGCAAAACAGGGCTGGCAAATTCAGGAGCAGGCTGCACTGGTTTCTGCCAGCGGGCCGGAGGGCATGTTGAGCATTGCCGCCCCGGCTCGCGACCTCAAGCTCGCGACCATTGAGCTTGAACATAGTCATCCTCTCGGGCGTTTGTGGGATATCGATGTGCTGACGCCCGAAGGCGAAATTCTCTCCCGCCGCAATTATTCACTACCGCCTCGCCGCTGCCTGTTGTGCGAACAAAGCGCGGCTGTTTGCGCGCGTGGGAAAACCCATCAACTGACCGATTTACTCAACCGCATGGAGGCGCTGCTGAACGATGTCGATGCCTGCAACGTCAACTAAAACCACAAAGCTTGCTGCGTCATTAATCGATGACTACGCCCTGCTGGGCTGGCGCGCCATGCTGACTGAAGTCAATCTGTCACCAAAACCTGGCCTGGTGGATCGCATTAACTGCGGTGCGCACAAAGATATGGCGCTGGAAGATTTCCACCGTAGCGCACTGGCAATTCAGGGCTGGTTACCGCGTTTCATTGAATTTGGTGCCTGTAGCGCAGAAATGGCACCGGAAGCGGTACTCAACGGATTACGCCCAATTGGTATGGCCTGCGAAGGCGATATGTTCCGCGCCACTGCGGGCGTAAACACCCATAAAGGCAGCATTTTTTCTTTAGGGCTACTGTGTGCGGCGATTGGTCGTTTGCATCAGCTCAACCAGCCGGTAACGCCCAAAACCGTTTGTGCGACGGCGGCAAGTTTCTGCCGCGGTCTGACCGATCGCGAACTACGTACCAATAATCAACAACTGACGGCTGGTCAACGGTTGTATCAACAACTTGGCCTAACCGGCGCGCGCGGCGAAGCCGAAGCGGGTTATCCGCTGGTGATCAACCACGCCCTGCCGCACTACCTCACTCTGCTGGATCAGGGGTTAGATCCTGAACTGGCATTGCTCGATACCTTACTGCTGCTGATGGCGATGAACGGCGATACCAACGTTGCATCACGCGGTGGCGAAGGGGGGCTGCGCTGGCTACAACGCCAGGCGCAAACACTATTGCAAAAAGGGGGCATCCGAACCCCCGCCGATCTCGATTATCTCCGGCAGTTCGACAGGGAGTGTATCGAACGAAATCTCAGCCCAGGCGGCAGCGCCGACCTGCTGATTCTTACCTGGTTTTTAGCACAGATTTAAAAATTTAAACACTTGATAAATTTGGAAATATTAATTTTCGGAGAACCCGTATGTCTTTAGCAAAAGATAAGATATGGAAATTATTGGCCCCACTGGTGGTGATGGGCGTCATGTTTCTTATCCCTGTACCCGACGGTATGCCGCCGCAGGCATGGCATTACTTCGCCGTGTTTGTGGCAATGATTGTCGGTATGATCCTCGAGCCAATTCCGGCAACAGCAATCAGTTTTATTGCAGTAACTATTTGCGTTATTGGCAGTAATTATCTGCTCTTTGACGCCAAAGAATTAGCTAACCCCGCTTTTAATGCCCAAAAACAGGCGCTGAAATGGGGACTGGCTGGTTTTTCCAGTACCACTGTCTGGTTGGTATTTGGCGCATTTATCTTTGCATTAGGGTATGAAGTTTCCGGATTAGGTCGTCGTATCGCCCTTTTCCTGGTGAAATTCATGGGGAAACGCACGCTGACGTTGGGTTATGCGATTGTCATCATCGATATTCTGCTGGCACCATTTACACCGTCTAACACCGCACGTACAGGTGGGACCGTTTTCCCGGTCATTAAAAACCTGCCGCCACTGTTTAAATCATTCCCGAACGATCCGTCTGCACGTCGTATTGGCGGTTATTTAATGTGGATGATGGTCATCAGTACCAGTCTGAGTTCCTCCATGTTTGTCACCGGTGCTGCACCGAACGTGCTGGGTCTGGAGTTTGTCAGCAAAATTGCCGGTATCCAGATTAGCTGGTTGCAGTGGTTCCTCTGCTTCCTGCCAGTTGGCGTTATCTTACTTATCATTGCGCCGTGGCTTTCCTATGTACTGTACAAACCGGAAGTCACTCATAGTGAAGAAGTGGCAACCTGGGCGGGTGACGAACTGAAAACAATGGGTCGCCTGACTCGCAGAGAGTGGACGCTGATTGGTCTTGTTCTGCTTAGTTTGGGTTTATGGGTATTTGGTAGTGAAGTCATTAACGCCACTGCTGTTGGCCTGCTGGCGGTTTCGCTGATGCTGGCGCTGCACGTTGTGCCGTGGAAAGACATTACCCGCTATAACAGCGCATGGAACACGCTAGTTAACCTGGCAACACTGGTTGTCATGGCTAATGGCCTGACCCGTTCTGGCTTTATCGACTGGTTTGCCAACACCATGAGTACGCACCTGGAAGGTTTCTCACCAAACGCGACAGTGATTGTACTGGTTCTGGTGTTCTACTTTGCGCACTACCTGTTTGCCAGCCTGTCTGCGCATACCGCAACCATGCTGCCGGTGATTCTGGCCGTCGGTAAAGGTATTCCGGGCGTACCGATGGAACAACTGTGTATCCTGCTGGTTCTGTCTATCGGTATCATGGGCTGCCTGACTCCATATGCAACTGGCCCAGGAGTTATTATTTACGGCTGCGGCTATGTGAAATCGAAAGATTACTGGCGTCTGGGTGCCATCTTCGGGGTCATTTACATCGCCATGTTGCTGTTGGTTGGCTGGCCAATTCTGGCAATGTGGAACTAATACGTTCGCCAGACGCTGAATAAATCATCACGCCCGCCAGGTAAGCCCACCCGGCGGGCTTTTTTATGATTTAATAGATAGTATTCAGTGTATGTATGAGTCCCACACCCATTATGAAAGCATTCTGGCGTAACGCCGCTTTACTGACGGCTTCTCTGCTCCCCTTCTCTTCAGCTAACGCCGTGGCGTTACAGGCAAAACAGTACGGCGATTTTGATCGCTATGTGCTGGCTCTTTCCTGGCAAACCGGATTTTGCCAAAGCCAGCACGATCGCAATCGTAACGAACGCGATGAATGTCGTCTGCAAACCGAAACGACCAACAAAGCTGATTTCTTGACCGTACACGGCCTGTGGCCTGGGTTGCCAAAGTCGGTTGCGGCACGCGGTGTTGATGAACGCCGCTGGATGCGCTTTGGCTGCGCCACCCGCCCAATCCCAAACTTGCCAGAGGCACGCGCCAGCCGAATGTGTTCGTCACCGGAAACAGGGTTGTCGCTGGAAACGGCAGCTAAACTAAGTGAAGTGATGCCCGGCGCGGGTGGGCGTTCCTGCCTGGAACGTTACGAATATGCGAAACACGGCGCCTGTTTTGGTTTTGATCCGGACGCTTACTTCGGCACGATGGTGCGTCTGAATCAAGAAATCAAAGAAAGCGACGCTGGAAAATTTCTCGCTGAAAACTATGGTAAAACCGTGAGTCGAAATGACTTTGACGCCGCCTTCGCCAAAAGCTGGGGGAAAGAGAACGTCAAAGCGGTCAAGTTAACGTGTCAGGGTAATCCGGCATATTTGACTGAAATCCAGATTTCACTCAAAGCTGACGCCATCAACGCACCGCTTTCCGCAAACTCATTCTTGCCACAACCACATCCCGGTAACTGTGGCAAAGCCTTTGTGATTGATAAAGCGGGCTATCAATAATCTGACAGGCAAAACGCTGTGGTGCGTTTTTCATGAAACATGGCGATTAAGATTTCTACAATAATGCGCTGCATTGAGGAATTCCCTGAATGTGACGTAAATCACTTCAAAGTGTGAGCAACAGCCAGTATCATCATATGAGTTAAACCCTCGCCGCCTGACGGTGAGGGTTTTCTTTTGGGTATGTTTATCTGCGACACTCGCAGTACCGACGACATGGAGTAAAAATGTCCAGACCAACTATCATCATTAACGACCTGGATGCCGAACGCATCGATATTCTGCTGGAGCAACCCGCCTACGCCGGTTTGCCAGTCGCTGACGCGTTAAACGCAGAGTTGGATCGCGCCCAAATGTGTTCGCCAGAAGATATGCCACACGATGTGGTGACGATGAACAGCCGGGTTAAATTCCGCAATCTTAGCGATGGCGAAGTGCGTGTGCGCACGCTGGTGTATCCGGCCAAAATGACCGACAGCAATACTCAGCTTTCCGTTATGGCTCCGGTTGGTGCCGCACTGCTGGGGCTGCGCGTTGGCGACACCATTCACTGGGAACTTCCGGGCGGCGTTACCACCCACCTTGAAGTGCTGGAACTCGAATACCAGCCAGAAGCCGCTGGCGAATACCTGCTTTAATCCCATCTGCACAAGCGTTAAATCGCTTTGCTCAGAGGATGCGTCCGCATCCTCTTTCCGCTCAAATATCAACCAGATTTATCATTTTGCTCTTCCCCGCTACGTTCTAATCTGAACAGGTTATCAACCTGCGGACTCCATTATGAGTGAAGCTCTTGGTATTACAGCGTTTTATATTTTCATCGCAGCAATAATTGTTGTAGCGGTGCTATACCTTGAGCAACACTGGTAGTGCCAACACGAATACATTTTAAGCATCAATATTTAATAGATATAAAATCAACGTCGCAAATCACAGATCTAAAATCAATAATATGATGTTATGTATGCATGCAACAGCAAGGAGAGAATGCTTATGTACAAAACAATCATTATGCCAGTAGACGTATTTGAAATGGAATTAAGCGACAAAGCCGTTCGTCACGCTGAATTTCTCGCCCAGGATGATGGTGTAATTCATTTACTCCATGTATTACCAGGCGCTGCAAGCCTTAGTCTGCACCGTTTTGCTGCCGATGTGCGTCGTTTCGAAGAGCATTTGCAACATGAGGCGGAAGAGCGCCTGCAGACAATGGTGGGTCATTTCACTATTGATCCCTCCCGTATCAAACCACATGTCCGTTTTGGTAGCGTGAGAGATGAGGTGAATGAATTAGCCAAAGAACTGAATGCGGATGTTGTGGTTATCGGTTCGCGTAATCCATCAATTTCAACCCATCTGTTAGGTTCTAACGCTTCCAGCGTGATCCGCCACGCCCATCTGCCTGTATTAGTCGTTCGTTAACAAATTAACGTATTTATGGTGCCCTGCCCGGAGCCATCCCGGCAGGGTTTTCTATAACGAAAAAAAGCCGCCAGGTTTGACCCCGGCGGCTAAACAATTGCAGGTGAATCTTACTTCTTCTTATGCAGTTTTGGTGCGAATCAGGTAGTCAAAGGCACTCAGAGAGGCTTTGGCACCTTCGCCAGTGGCGATGATGATCTGTTTGTACGGAACCGTCGTACAGTCACCGGCTGCAAACACGCCTTTGACGTTGGTTTCGCATTTCGCATCGATGATGATTTCACCCATGCGGTTACGTTCTACTGCGCCTTCCAGCCAGTTGGTGTTCGGCAGCAGACCAATCTGAACGAAAATACCGGCCAGTTCGATATTGTGAATATCGCCGCTCACGCGATCACGGTATTCCAGACCAACAACTTTGCTACCGTCGCCTTTTACTTCAGTGGTTTGCGCATTCAGAATGATGTCGACGTTTTTCAGACTGCGCAGTTTGTCCTGCAGAACCTGGTCGGCTTTCATTTCTGGCGCAAACTCAAGCAGGGTAACGTGTTCAACAATACCCGCCAGATCAATCGCGGCTTCCACGCCGGAGTTGCCGCCGCCAATCACCGCTACACGTTTGCCTTTAAACAGCGGGCCGTCGCAGTGCGGGCAGTAGGTTACGCCTTTGGTGCGATACTGATCTTCACCCGGAACGTTCATGTTGCGCCATTTTGCGCCGGTCGCCACGATAATGCTGCGGGCTTTCAGTACCGCGCCGGAAGCTGTTTCAATCTGATGCAGACCGCCTTCAACCGCGGCCGGGATCAGCTTGCTCGCGCTCTGGCTGTCGATCACATCAACATCGTATTCATCAACGTGAACTTTCAGCGCACCAGCCAGTTTCTGGCCTTCGGTTTTCGGCACGGAGATGTAGTTTTCAATGTCAACGGTATCGAGGATCTGACCACCGAAACGTTCGCCCATCAGACCAGTACGGATACCCTTACGTGCGGAGTAAATTGCCGCCGCAGCACCCGCCGGGCCAGAACCAACGATCAGCACATCATAAGCGTCACGCTTGTTCAGCTCTTCTGCCGCACGTTTTTCAGCGCCAGTATCAATCTTCGCAACGATTTCAGTCAGCGTCATACGCCCCTGACCAAACTCTTTACCATTCACGAATACGGCCGGAACGCCCATCACGTTACGATCGGTGATTTCGTTCTGGAACGTACCACCGTCAATTGCCGTGTGTTTAATGCGCGGGTTCAGTACGCTCATCAGGTTCAGCGCCTGCACCACGTCCGGACAGTTATGGCAGGAAAGCGAATAATAAGTTTCAAATTCAAAATCACCGTCAATGTCGCGGATCTGCTCCAGCAGAGACTGCGCTTCTTTCGACGGATGACCACCGGTCCACAGCAGAGCCAGTACCAGCGAGGTAAATTCATGGCCCAGCGGAGAGCCTGCAAAACGCGGCCCCTGGTTAGAACCTGGGTTGGTGATCAGGAAAGACGGCTTACGCACCGGCAAGCTGTTATCTTCTTTAAAGGTGACTTTGTCTGACAGTTCTGCGATCTCAGCCAACAGTTCCTTGATTTCTGCCGATTTAGCGCTGTCATCCAGCGTGGCAATTAACTCAACAGGCTTGATCAATTTCTCAAGGTAAGCCTTGAGTTGAGTTTTCATATTTGTGTCGAGCATGTTTATCTCCTGGGCTTTAAACATCATCATGCAAGCGGCCTCTGCGGCTACCTGGATGCAGCTTGCATCATGGTGCGGGGAAGAAAATCGGGTGCCGCAGCACCCGATTAATTAGGTGAATTTCCGAAGTATTTCGCGTCAGAGCAAGGCGGCTAGCCTGTGAACCCCCGGAGTTTACACAAGTAAGTGACCGGGGTGAGCGGGCGACGCCAACACTGCTATGGCGTGAAAGACGAAGAAAATTTAGATTTTACCAACCAGGTCCAGGGATGGAGCCAGAGTTGCTTCACCTTCTTTCCATTTAGCCGGGCAAACTTCACCTGGGTGAGAAGCCACGTACTGTGCTGCTTTGATTTTACGCAGCAGGTCAGATGCGTCACGGCCAATGCCTTCAGCGGTAACTTCGATAGCCTGGATGATACCCTGCGGGTCAACAACGAAGGTAGCACGGTCAGCCAGACCTTCATCTTCACGCATGTTGTCGAAGTTACGGGTCAGGGCGCCAGTCGGGTCACCGATCATTGCATATTTAATTTTAGCGATGGTTTCAGAGCTGCTGTGCCATGCTTTGTGGGTGAAGTGAGTATCGGTAGATACTGCGTATACATCTACACCCAGTTTCTGCAGTTCTTCGTAGTGGTCAGCAACGTCGCCCAGTTCGGTCGGGCATACGAAAGTAAAGTCAGCCGGGTAGAAGAAGAAGACGCTCCAGCGGCCTTCGGTGTCTTTCTCGGTGATTTCGATGAATTCGCCGTTTTTGAATGCCTGGTTTTTAAAAGGTTTAATTTTGGTGTTAATCAAGGACATCTATACTTCCTCCGTGTTTTCGATGAGATGTAAGGTAACCAATTTTTGCCGATTCGGCTAATGCGTTTCCATTATCAAATCGATAAGTTTTACCTTACAACCTTCGTAAGACAACTTTGTGAACTTTGCATCGCCAGTGGCGATAAAAAGTAAAATGGGTCCCCTTTCCAGGTGACCGCATAACCTGAACTACCCTTTGGTATCTTCAGCGCCTGTTCAACAGGCTACGGTGTTGCGATGATAATCGCAACGACGAGAGGGATTACAACACCCTCATAAACAAAGGGCAATCACCTGAGATAAGGTCTTAACTATGACAGTGATAGGTTAAGCCTTTTATTGTGTATTTGCACTGAACGAAAAGGACAAGACAATGTTAAAAAAGATAATTTTTTTTACCCTGCTCCCAGGAATTGCTTACGCCGAAGAGCTTCCTGCGCCCGTTAAAGCGATTGAAAAACAGGGAATTACGATTATTAAATCGTTCGATGCGCCAGGCGGTATGAAAGGTTATCTGGGGAAATATCAGGATATGGGGGTCACTATCTACCTTACGCCAGACGGTAAGCATGCCATCTCTGGCTATATGTACAACGAAAAGGGAGAAAACCTCAGTAACGCTCTTATTGAAAAAGAGATTTACGCACCTGCCGGACGCGAAATGTGGCAGCGTATGGAACAATCAAACTGGTTACTTGACGGTAAAAAAGACGCGCCGGTCGTGGTTTATGTTTTTGCCGATCCTTTCTGCCCGTATTGCAAACAATTCTGGCAACAAGCACGCCCATGGGTTGATGCCGGTAAAGTTCAAATTCGTACTCTGCTGGTTGGCGTGATAAAACCAGAAAGCCCGGCCACCGCGGCGGCAATCCTCGCGTCTAAAGATCCGGCAAAAACGTGGCAAGAGTATGAGGCATCTGGCGGCAAGTTAAAGCTGAACCTCTCAGGGAGCATCACACCTGAACAGATGAAGATTCTCAGTGCCAACGAGACGTTGATGGACGAACTGGGCGCAAATGTTACCCCTGCTATTTATTACATGAGCCCAGAAAACACATTACAGCAGGCTGTCGGATTACCAGATCAAAAAACATTTAATATCATTATGGGAAATAAATAACCTTCATTCTATGGATAACTGGAATATTTATCTCTTTTCAGTTATCCAAAAAATCGCAAGTATTGTTCACCCATCTAATATCAGCTATGCTATTTTAGAAAAACTTAATCGTGAATTAAGTAAAATAACATAATATATAAAAATACATAAAGCCATATCATTGACTTGATGAATATTATGAGAACAAGCATATGAATGGAGTGCATCATGGCTAATCTTTACGACTTAAAAAAATTCGATTTAAACTTGCTTGTCATTTTTGAGTGCATCTACCAACATCTTAGTATTAGCAAGGCCGCAGAATCATTATATATAACGCCTTCTGCGGTAAGCCAGTCTTTACAACGTCTACGGGCGCAATTTAATGACCCCTTATTTATTCGCTCCGGTAAAGGAATTGCACCAACAACGACAGGATTAAATCTGCATCATCATCTCGAGAAAAATCTCAAAAACCTTGAGCAAACCATCAACATTGTCAATAAATCCGAGCTGAAGAAAAAATTTATTATTTATGGTCCGCAACTTATCTCGTCAACCAACAGTAGTCTTTTGATCGGATGCCTACGACAAGACACATCGGTAGAAATTGAACATCATGACATTATGATGTCAGCAGAAAGCGCCGAAAATTTATTGGCTTATCGCAAAGCAGATCTGGTTATTACATTAATACCAGTCATCAGTCGCTCGGTGAGCTGTGTACCTTTTCAATCGATACGCAACACGCTTATCTGTAGTGCATCTCATCCGAGAATAACGGAATACAGTAGCCGCGAAGACATTCTTGATGAAGAGTTTACTTTTCTGACATCAAAAGCATCTGGCCTTGAAGATTTTCAGATGGAAATAGAAGCGATTCTGGCAAACCGAAAAATAGCATTCCGTAGTTCTTCTCTGTTTACTATTATCAATACTATTGCGGTAACCGATTTACTGGGTATTGTTCCCTTTGAACTATATCGTTGTCATCAGAAAAACCTGCAATTAAAACAAATAAAACTAAAACATAACCTCCCCTCTAATACACTTTATATTTCCTATAATAAATCATCATTAAACAATCTGGCGTTCTCTCGATTTATTGATCGCTTAAATGACAGCTTATCCTGAAAACCTATCAATAAGAACAATATTCATCATAAAAAAATTCACCTAGTGAATATAAAATAAGATATTTCATTTAAGTTTATTAATATTATAATCAGCAAACTATTGCACTTTCTCCCGGTCATGTTAAGAGAGCGTTTACAGATGTCCATTTATAAAATTCCGCTTCCTCTCAATATTCTGGAAGCAGCACAAGACCGTATCACCTGGACACTTAATACACTGCCCCGCGTATGCGTCTCTTTTTCTGGTGGTAAAGATTCTGGCTTAATGCTTCATTTGACCGCCGGTCTGGCCAGGAAAATAGGAAAAAAAATACACGTCCTGTTTATCGACTGGGAAGCACAGTTTTCTTGTACTATTGACTATGTTCAATCGCTACGGGAACAATATGCGGATGTCATCGAAACGTTTTATTGGGTGGCTCTACCGTTAACAACACAAAATTCATTATCCCAATATCAACCTGAATGGCAGTGCTGGCAACCTGATACTGAATGGGTTCGACAGCCACCAGAAGATGCGATAACCGACCCGGCATTTTTCTCGTTTTATCAATCGGGTATGACGTTTGAACATTTCGTGCGTGAATTTGCCGAATGGTTTTCACAACAACGACCAGCCGCAATGATGGTCGGGATCCGTGCCGACGAGTCTTATAATCGTTTCGTCGCCATTGCCAGTTTAAATAAACAACGTTTTGCTGACGATAAGCCGTGGACCACCGCCGCGCCAGGCGGTCATTGTTGGTACATTTACCCCATTTACGACTGGAAAGTCGCTGATATCTGGACCTGGTACGCTAAAGGCCAAAACCTCTGTAATCCGCTGTATAACCTGATGTACCAGGCTGGCGTCCCTCTGCGTCAAATGCGAATTTGCGAACCTTTTGGTCCAGAGCAACGGCAAGGTTTGTGGCTATATCATGTTCTTGAACCTGATCGATGGGCCGCAATGTGCGCCCGGGTCAGTGGCGTAAAAAGCGGTGGAATTTACGCTGGTCACAATAATCAATTCTATGGCCACAGGAAGATCCTAAAACCTGACCATTTAGACTGGCAGGAATATGCCTTATTACTGCTTAACAGCATGCCAGAAAAAACGGCTGACCATTATCGCAATAAAATTGCTGTTTATTTGCACTGGTATCAAAAAAAAGGAATCGAAATTCCTCAGACTCAACAAGGAGATATTGGCTCAAAAGACGTCCCCTCCTGGCGACGTATCTGCAAGGTATTACTCAACAATGATTATTGGTGCCGGGCGTTATCATTCAGCCCTACAAAAGCTAAAAATTATCAACGTTATAACGAACGGATGAAAGAAAAACGTCAGGAGTGGGGAATATTATGCAACAGCGATTAACTCAGGATTTAACGCAATTTCTCGCCAGTTTAGCGGAAGAAGATCGCATTAAGGCGATCAATGAGATCCGGATGGCGATACATCAAGTGAGTCCATTTCGCGACGAGCCGGTGGATTGTGTGTTATGGGTTAAAAATAGCCAACTCGTGCCAAACGATTACAATCCCAATAATGTGGCACCGCCAGAGAAGAAGCTATTAAAAAAATCCATTGAAATTGATGGTTTTACCCAACCGATTGTAGTAACCAACACCAGAGCTAATACGCTTGAAATTGTTGATGGTTTCCACCGCCATGAAATTGGTAAAGGCTCTAACACGTTAAAAACGCGCTTAAAAGGGTATTTACCGGTTACCTGTCTGGAAAGGGATCGTAACGAACGCATCGCTGCAACGATTCGCCACAACCGCGCGCGTGGCCGCCACCAAATCACAGCAATGTCAGAAATCGTTCGTGAACTCAGCCAGTTGGGATGGGACGATAATAAAATCAGTATAGAACTGGGTATGGACAGCGACGAAGTGCTACGCCTCAAGCAAATAAACGGCCTGCAAGAGTTGTTTGCCGACCGTAGATATTCCCGTGCCTGGACGGTGAAATAATTACAACTGGCGCAGGCGTTCAGCCGCCGCCAGCAGCGTCGATTCCTTCTTGGCAAAACAGAGACGAATCAGTTTATGCGGGAAGGGATCGGCACAAAACACCGACAGAGGGATCGCCGCTACACCATGCTCCTGTGTTAACCACTGACAGAACTCGACATCATTCAACGTAGAAACGGCGCTGTAATCCACCAGCAAAAAGTAAGTGCCTTCACAGGGTAAGATCTCCAGTCTGCTCTCTCGTAATGCATTCACAAGAATATCGCGCTTCTGGCGATAAAAGTCCGGTAACGCAAGATAATGTTCAGGTTCCTCCCGCAGCATATCGGCAAGCGCCAGTTGTGTGGGAGTATTGACCGAAAAAGTCAAATACTGATGCACCTTGCGGATCTCGGCGCTGATGGGCGCTGGCGCAACGCAATACCCCACTTTCCAGCCAGTCATATGATAGGTCTTGCCAAACGATGACACCGCCACCGCCCGCTCACGCAGTTGCGGATGCGCCAGTACACTGGCATGGCCCTGCTGTGAAAAATTGATGTGCTCGTAGACCTCATCGCTAATGACAAAAATCTCGCGCTCGGCAATCGCCTGCCACAAGGCTGCAAAATCAGCCTGCTGCCAGACAGTGGCGCTGGGATTATGCGGCGTATTGAGGATCACCAACCGGGTACGCTCGCTCAGTAACGCAGCAAACTCTTGCCAGTCAACGCGAAAATACGGCGGTTGCAGCGCAATGCGTTTCACTACCCCACCCGCTAGCGCGATGGCGGGTGCGTAACTGTCATAGCTGGGATCAAAACAGATAACCTCATCGCCACTACGTACCAACGCGGTAATCGCCGCATATAACGCCTCCGTCGCTCCTGCTGTTACGGTGATGTCATGTTCAGCATCCGGTTGATAGCCATACAGCCGTGCGGTTTTCTCAGCAATCGCCTCGCGCAATGCCTGCACGCCGGTCATTGGCGCGTATTGATTTGCGCCCTGAGCAACGTGATACGCCAACCGCTCCTGCAAATAGCGCGGGCCATCAAAATCAGGAAAACCTTGCGACAGATTAATCGCCTGGTGCTGCTGCGCCAACGCGCTCATCCGGGTAAAAATAGTCGTGCCTAGTTGTGGAAGTTTACTTTGTGGAATCAGAGGGTTATTTGTCATTTTTATCATGCCTGACGAAGTTGCGTGTTGAAGGCACTATAACACGATGTTAGTATTTGGCAATCAAGACGTTTAGATGTCTAAATAAAACAATAAGGACAACACAACATGCCTCACAATCCTATCCGCGTCGTCGTCGGCCCTGCTAACTACTTTTCTCATCCCGGAAGCCTGAATCACCTGCATGATTTTTTCACCAACGAACAGCTTGCTCGTGCCGTGTGGATTTATGGCGAACGTGCCATTGCTGCGGCAGAAACAAAACTTCCACCAGCGTTTGAGCTGCCCGGCGCAAAACATATTTTGTTTCGTGGTCATTGCAGCGAAAACGATGTGCAACAACTGGCGGCTGAGTCTGGTGACAATCGCAGCGTCGTGATTGGCGTCGGCGGCGGCGCACTGCTCGACACCGCGAAAGCCCTCGCCCGCCGTCTGGGTCTGCCGTTTGTTGCCGTTCCGACGATCGCCGCTACCTGCGCTGCCTGGACACCGCTCTCCGTCTGGTATAACGACGCCGGACAGGCGCTACATTATGAGATTTTCGACGACACCAATTTTATGGTGCTGGTGGAACCAGAGATTATCCTCAATGCACCGCAAGAATATCTGCTGGCGGGTATCGGTGACACGCTGGCGAAATGGTATGAAGCGGTGGTGCTGGCACCGCAACCGGAAACATTGCCGCTGACTGTGCGTCTGGGGCTCAATAGCGCACAGGCCATCCGCGACGTATTGTTAAGCAGTAGCGAACAGGCTCTTGCCGATCAGCAAAACAAGCAGTTAACGCAGTCATTTTGCGATGTGGTGGATGCGATTATCGCCGGTGGAGGTATGGTAGGAGGTCTGGGCGATCGTTTTACGCGTGTGGCGGCAGCCCATGCCGTGCATAACGGTCTGACCGTGCTGCCGCAAACCGAGAAATTTCTCCACGGCACCAAAGTTGCTTACGGCATTCTGGTACAAAGCGCCTTGCTGGGACAGGATGACGTGCTGGCGCAATTAACCGGGGCATATAAGCGTTTTCATCTACCGACCACGCTGGCGGAACTGGAAGTGGATATCAATAATCAGGCGGAAATCGACAAAGTGATTGCCCATACTTTGCGTCCGGTGGAGTCCATTCATTATCTGCCGGTCACGCTGACACCTGATACGTTGCGTGCAGCGTTCGAAAAAGTGGAATCATTTACCGTCTGACATGCAGATTTAGCAACAGCGCGCGCCGCCTTTGCCACCGTAGCGCGCGTCCTGCCGCTCGCGGAAAAACTCTTCATAAGTCATCGGCGTCTGATCAGGATGATTGACCCGCATATGTTCGACATAGTTATCGTAATCGGGCATGCCAATCATCAGCTTCGCCGCCTGACCTAAATATTTTCCGGCTTTTGCCAGTGAATCAAACATCAATACCTCCGGTAATCAGATTGCTGAGATATTGCCGGATGCGGCGTGAACACCTTATCCTGTCTACAAATGTTGCAGCGCATCAGGCAATTTTGCGTTTGTCATCAGCCTTACGCTCTCCCAAAAGAGAGAGCGTAATAGTGATAATTTAGTGTGCGCCTTTCGCCTGCGCCACGATCTCCTCAACATTTTCCGGCATCGGCTCATACGGCGTTTCTTTCGCCGTCGGCTTCGACTCTTTCAATGCCGCCAGTGCCGTCTTAATCGAGAACAGCGCCAGAACCACCACAACCACCATAAAGAAGATGGTCAGTCCGGCATCCAGACGGTTGTTGAACACCAGTTGCGCCAGTTGTGACTCGGTATACTGCGACGGAATATTACCGCTGTCGATCATTGCCTGGAACTTGTTCGCAATTGCCAGGAAGCCGACCTTCGCATCCGGGCTAAACGCTTTCTGCCAGCCTGCGGTCAGGGTACAAATCAGCAACCAGGCCGTTGGCACCAGTGCCACCCAGGCATAACGTTGACGTTTCATCTTGAACAGCACCACGGCACAAAGCATCAGCGCCATCCCCGCCAGCATCTGGTTAGCAATACCAAACAGCGGCCACAGGGTATTAATGCCGCCCAGCGGATCGACCACGCCCTGATGCAGGAAGTAACCCCAGGCCAGTACGCACAGCGCCGTCGCCAGCAGGTTAGCAGGCAGTGAATCCGTCCGTTTCAGACCAGGAGAAACCACGCCCAGCAGATCCTGCAACATAAAGCGCGCAGCACGCGTACCCGCATCTACCGCCGTCAGAATAAACAGCGCTTCAAACAGAATGGCAAAATGATACCAGAACGCCACATCCATCATGCCGCCCAGCGCGCCGTGCAGGATGTAGGCCATCCCTACCGCCAGCGTTGGCGCACCGCCCGCACGAGAAATGATCGACTGTTCACCGACTTCACTGGCAATCTGGTTTAACGTATCCGGTGTAATTGCAAAGCCCCAGCTACTCACCACTTGCGCTGCAGAAGCCACCACATCTGCCGTACCTGCCGGAGCCAGCACCGCCATCGGGCTGTTCATGGCGAAGTACACGCCCGGATCGATGATACAGGCGGAAACCAGCGCCATAATCGCCACGAAGGATTCCATCAACATTCCGCCGTAACCGATAAAGCACGCCTGACCTTCGTTCGCCAGCATCTTTGGCGTGGTGCCGGAAGAGATCAGCGCATGGAAGCCAGACACTGCACCACAGGCGATGGTGATAAACAGGAACGGGAACAGGTTACCGGTCCATACCGGGCCAGTACCATCGATAAATTTGGTCAGCGCCGGCATGGTCAGCGTGGGGCGCATAATCAGAATTCCCACCGCCAGACCAACGATAGTCCCGATTTTCAGGAAGGTAGAGAGGTAGTCACGCGGAGCCAACAGCAGCCATACCGGCAGCACTGCCGCCACAAAACCGTAGCCCACCAGCATCCAGGTCAACTGCACGCCCGTAAAGTCAAAGTACGGTGCCCAGGTCGGACTTTCTGCCACCCAGCCGCCAGAAATGATGGCGAAAATCAGGAACACCAGACCGATGATCGACACTTCACCAATGCGACCTGGACGCAGGTAGCGCAGGTAGATCCCCATAAAAAGCGCCAGCGGAATAGTGAACGCAACGGTGTACGTTCCCCACGGACTATGGGTCAGGGCTTTCACCACGATCATCGCCAGCACCGCCAGAATGATCACCATGATCATAAAGCAGGCCACCAGCGCAATCACCCCGGCGGTTGGTCCCATTTCTTCTTTGACCAGTTCACCCAACGAGCGACCATCGCGGCGCGTGGAAACAAACAGCACCATGAAGTCCTGCACCGCACCGGCAAGAACCACCCCGGCAAGCAGCCAGATCATCCCCGGCAGGTAGCCCATCTGCGCCGCCAGCACCGGCCCGACCAGTGGGCCTGCGCCGGCAATGGCCGCAAAATGGTGACCGAACAGCACTTTTTTGTCCGTCGGCACATAGTCCAGACCGTCGTTATGGCGCACGGCTGGCGTCATACGAGTCGGGTCAACCGCCAGCACTTTTTTGGCGATAAACAGACCGTAAAAACGATAAGCGATGAGATAGATACAGACCGACGCCACCACAATCCACAGCGCGTTAATCTGTTCCCCACGATTTAAAGCAATGTATCCCAGAGCGAATGCTCCCATCACAGAGAGCACTGTCCAGACGAGGTATTTCCCTGACTTGTTCATAATTGTTATCCGTGTACGTATCCATAGAGATGTTACATTTTGTTTCTATAACATCTTTGCAAAATTTAACAACGCGATAACCAAACAAATAAGAGTTAAAACCAATAATTAACTTCACAATGTTAACTCGATCACTCCATTAACCGAGTTTTCCTGCAATCTCATTTTATTCTGTCGGGTTCATCCCAAAACCGCCGTACCCAGCCGACAGGTGCAGCAACGCCGTCCCTGTTCATCGAAAACGACAATCTCCCAGCTCTGATTTTGTCGCCCAAGATACAGCGGCTGACAGACGCCACGCACCTTTCCCTGCGAGACAGGGCGATGATGGGTGGCATTAAGTTCCGTCCCCACCACGCACTGCCCGTCGCGAGTCATCATAAATCCAGCCATCGATCCCAACGTTTCTGCCAGCGCCGCCGACGCGCCGCCGTGCAGCAGACCAAACGGCTGATGAGTACGGGTATCGACCGGCATTTCGGCTTCCAGCACATCATCACCCAGACGGGTGTAAACAATTCCCAGATGCGCCACCATCGTGTTATCGCTGGTAGCGTTCAGTTCATCCAGGGTCAAATGACGTTTCCAGATCACAGTTATGCTCCCAGCGTTGAGCCGCCATCCACCACGATATCCTGTAGCGTGATATGGCTGGCGAGATCGGAGGCGAGGAACAAAATCGTGTTGGCGATCTCCTGCGGACGGGCGATTTTCCCCAGTGGAATGCCAAGCTTAAACTGCTCACCAAAGCCGCGAATACGCTGCTCTTCCGCGTCATCGCTCACCCACAGCGTGCGTTGCATGTCGGTGTCGGTGGAACCCGGCGAAACCACGTTGCAACGTACTCCACTACCTGCCAGTTCCAGCCCGACGCTCAACGCCAGACTTTTCAGCGCCGCTTTCGACGCGCCATAAGCACTCATACCAATACGCGGCGTGTGTGCGGCATCGGACGCTACCGTAACAATCGCTCCACCCCGCTGACGGCGAAACTGATTCATGGTCTGTTGAAACAGGTTAAACGCACCGCCGACGTTGACCGCAAAAGTCTGCTGCCAGTCCTCTTTACTCAGTTGGTCTGTCGCGCCCATGCGCAAAATTCCTGCCGCATTGACCAGCACGTCCAGGCGCTGCGTTTCGCCTAACAGCCGCTGGCAGACTTGCGCCACCTGCCCGGCATCAGCAACATCCAGCACTTCAGTCGCAAAGGGATAATGCTCCAGCGTGAATGCCCGATCAAAGCCTGTGACTTTTGCTCCCGCTTCAACAAACGCCAGCGCCGTGGCATAGCCGATGCCTTTCCCCGCGCCGGTTACCCAGACATTTTTGCCGCTGAAATTCATTATTTCACCTCGCGAGAGAGTAGCTTCCACCAGGCGTCGATGGTCGGATTTTTCGCCAGCATGACAAAATCGATATCGCCATGCACTTTGCGCCAGCGCGCCGCCAGCGCCATCATGCGCACCGAATCCAGACCGTAGTCGATCAGGTTGTCGTCATCAAACGGTTCATCGGATTCATCCAGCAACGGCAGAATCACCTCGCGCAGCTCCGCTTTACTGGCAGGGATCGGTGCTGGCAGTAACTCTTCAGTCATCACCACCCGACCGGAACGCCCGGCAACATATTTCAGCGACATCAAATGCTCGTCACGGCTGAAATCGGCCAACGCATCAGCCACCATAAACGGTTTAATATCGCGCATAAACGCGTCGGTCGCAGTGGTCATACAACCGATGTGCGCATACACTCCGGTAATAATCAGTTGGTTACGTCCGCTCTCTTTAAGCATTTGTTCCAGCGGGGAACGATGAAACGCGCTGTAGCGCCACTTCACCAGCACTGTATCGTCAGCATCTGGCGTCAGGCGATCCACCACCTTTTGTTGTTCCGGCGAACGCGTCAGGCCCGGCCCCCACATATCATTCAGCAGCGCCCGATCTTCATCGCTCTGCTCTTTTGGCTGGGCAGTGTAATAAACCGGAATATTGTGTTGCTTACAGTAGTCACGCAGGGCGGCAATATTAGCGATCACCTGCTCCATCATCGGGCAGTTATCGCCCCAGAAGCTGACAAAATAGTCTTGCATATCATGGATTAATAGCGCAGCACGTTGCGGTTCAAAGGCCCAGTCGACTTTATTTTGCGGAATATCGTGAGACTCCGGCAGTGCGTAAGCCTGTAATTTTGGAATAGCCATCGTGTTCTCTCCTTCAGGCTGATGCGCGTGACGCCAGCCACTGACGTAATTGTTTTTTATCGACTTTCCCGACCGCCGTCAGCGGAAGTGAATCCACACACTCCACGCGATCCGGTAATTTAAATTCGGCAATACCCTGTTCACGCAGGAAACGACGCACCTGCACCGCACGCAGCGGCTCTTTTACCACCAGATAAGCGCAGCTTTTTTCGCCCATCAGCTCATCTTCCATGCTCACCAGCGCGGCATAGATCACCGCCGGATGGCGCAGTAACAGGTTTTCAATCTCTTCGGCAGCGATCTTCTCACCGCCACGGTTGATCTGATCTTTCTCGCGCCCCTGCACAGTGATGTAACCGTCTGGATCTATGGAGATCAGATCACCGGAACAGTAAAAACCGTTGGCGTCAAAGGCACTGGCATTGTGCTGCGGGCTTTTGTAATAACCGCGGAAGGTGTACGGCCCACGCGTCATCAGACGCCCGACTTCCCCTTGTGGCAATGGATTTCCGTCGGCATCGGCAACCCACACTTCATCGTCCGGACACATTGGGTAGCCCTGGGTATGGATAATTTTCTCCGCGCTATCATCAAGACGGGTGTAGTTCACCAGCCCTTCCGCCATGCCAAACACCTGCTGCAACTGGCAGCCAATCTCTGCGGGAATACGCGCCGCCAACGTGGCAGAAAGACGCGCGCCGCCGACCTGTAACAGTTTTAACGAGGCGAGTTGCGCCCGACTTTCGCCCTCGCTCAATGCCTGTAACCACAGGCTGACTGCCGGTGGCACCAGTGCGGTAACGTTAACCTGATGTTTGGCAATCAATGGGAAACAGAGCGTGGCGCTGGGATCGTCCGCCAGAACCACTGTGCCGCCTGCGAGAAAAACCCCCAGCGATCCAGGCGAACTCATGGCGTAATTGTGAGCCGCCGGAATCGCGCACAGGTAGCGTGTCTGTTGCGTGAACTGACAAATCTCGACGCTACGGCGCACACTGTAGTAATAGTCATTATGGGTACGCGGGATCAACTTCGGCGTGCCGGTCGTGCCGCCGGAAAGCTGGAAATACGCCACTTCATCGGCAGGCGACGGCGTGGCAGTAAAACCGTCTGCCGGGTGGTTAATCGCATCCTGCAAATTGTGCTCGCCGCTGTCGTTCAGCAGTTGCACCACGCGAATGGAGGAATGCTCTGCAACAAATGTATTGAGGAAATCATCCCCGCTAAACAGCGCATGTTGGCGATCGGCAATCAGTAATGCCGGTTCAATCTGGCTGGCATAGGCGTTCAGTTCGCTACGCTGATGGCTGAACAGCGCCAGCACCGGCGCAACGCCCAGTTTCAGCAACGCGAAAAAGGTAATGTAAAGTTCAGCGACGTTACCTAAGTGTACCAGCGCGGTTTCACCAGGTTTAATGCCCTGACGGCGCAAACTACACGCGAGGTTATCAGCCGCTTGATTCAACTGGCGATAACTCAACTGCCGCTCGCCGTCGATAACCGCGACGCTGTCACTCTCAGCATGTCGCGTCAGAATGTCAGTTAGTGGCAAATCCTGCCAGTAGCCTTTTTCCCGATAGCGACGGGCAAATTCTTCCGGCCAGCGGGTGAATGGAATGCTCATCCTCACTCCTTAATGCAATCCAAAAACATTCAACATGGTAGAAAGTTTGACGCCCGTTTCGCGCCACTCCCCCAGCGGTGACGACGCAGGCACAATCCCCGCACCGGCAAACAGACGCACCTGATTTTCCCGCAGCTTCGCGCAGCGGATGGTCACTACCCACTCGCCGTTACCTTCGCTGTCGCACCAGCCAACAATGCCGCCAAACAGTTCGCGGTCGAACGGCTCCAGTTCAGCAATAACCTGGGTCGCGGCCTGATGCGGGAAACCGCTCAGCGCGGGGGTCGGATGCAGCAGACAGGCCAGCGTCAGTGCGTTTTCTTGCGAATTCGCTTTACCTTCAAAGGGCGTTGCGAGATGCCACAGCGTCGGCGTGGTGATCAATTGTGGAGAGGAGGGAACGTGTAACTCACTGCTGCGCTCGCGCAGTACCTCTTTCATCGCCTGGGTCACCAGTTCATGTTCATGGCGATCTTTTTCCGACGCCAGCAGACGATTACCCGCTTCGCGATCGAGCACTTCATCCGGCTGACGACGCGCGGAACCGGCTAACGGAATCGAGCTAAAACGCTCGCCATCTTTACGCAACAGCAGTTCCGGGCTGGCTCCGAGCAGGACGCCACCATCGGCCAGCGGCACATGGAAGTTGTAACTAACCGGGTTTTGCGCGATCAACCGTTCCAGCAGTACGCCGCTGTCGATGGCGGCATCGGTGGTGATATCAATCAACCGTGACAACACCACTTTGTCGACTTGCGGTGTGGCGGTAAGTGCGGCAGCGCGGGCAACCATCTGTTCAAACGTGGCTTGTTCCGGAATTGCCTGACGTTCCACCACATTCAGCGACTGGCTGCGGGTAAAACGGCGCGCAGAAGCTTGTTTTTCCTGGCGGGAGAATGGCTGCCAGGATTCGGGAATATACAGCGATGAAGGTTGACGTGGATCGAAGGGGATTGCCCCGACCATCACTGGATTTTTAATGCCCTGCGATTTGGCATTAGCAAACAGGGCGGTGAGTCTTTGCTGGAAGGGACTGTCTGGCGAATCCCCGTTCACAGCCGGTTCATCAAAGCGGGCGAAACATCCTGACGTCGTAAAACTGCGGTACGGCGACATAAAGAAAAAGCGATTGGGCGCAAGTGTTGCCATGGTCTGCTGTACTTCCTCAGCCAGTGACGTATCCATATCATCCTCCACAAAATGATAAAGGCTTTAATAATGATTATCATTTATATTTTCGGTCGCTAACCTAAAAGCAAACAGCCACTATGTCAACTCTTGCCGCAACACAATCTACGACTCGGGCTTGCATCTGCTTGTCGTTACAATGAAAATGAGAAGCATTAACTTCACTAATAACAGGACGCTGATTCGTGAGACTCGCCCCGCTCTACCGTAAGACCCTTTTCTTAGCAGGACTTTTGCTTTCAGGAATATCCGCAGTGCAGGCCGCCGACTGGCCGCGTCAGGTGACTGACAGCCGCGGCAGCCATACGCTGGAAAGCCAGCCACAGCGCATCGTCTCAACCAGCGTCACGCTGACGGGGTCGCTGCTGGCGATAGACGCTCCGGTGATTGCCAGTGGTGCAACTACGCCGAATAACCGCGTCGCGGACGACCAGGGATTCTTGCGCCAGTGGAGCGATGTTGCGAAGGAACGCAAACTGCAGCGCCTCTATATCGGAGAACCGAACGCCGAAGCGGTAGCCGCACAAATGCCGGATCTGATTTTGATTAGCGCAACCGGCGGCGATTCTGCAATGCCACTGTACGATCAGCTTTCCACCATCGCGCCGACGTTAATTATCAATTACGACGACAAAAGCTGGCAGTCGCTATTAACGCAGTTAGGCGAAATTACCGGGCATGAGAAACAGGCGGCAGAAAGAATTGCGCAGTTTGATAAACAACTGACGGCAGCGAAAGAGCAAATCAAATTACCGCCGCAGCCGGTCACTGCCATTGTCTATACCGCCGCTGCACACAGTGCCAATCTCTGGACGCCGGAATCAGCACAAGGGCAGATGCTGGAACAACTCGGCTTTACGCTGGCGAAACTGCCAGCGGGCTTAAACGCCAGTCAAAGTCAGGGCAAACGCCATGACATCATTCAGCTTGGTGGAGAAAATCTGGCTGCCGGGTTAAACGGTGAGTCGCTGTTCCTGTTCGCCGGCGATCAGAAAGATGCCGATGCAATTTATGCTAATCAGCTGCTCGCGCACCTGCCTGCAGTACAGAACAAGCAGGTTTATGCACTGGGAACCGAGACGTTCCGTCTGGATTACTACAGCGCCATGCAAGTGCTGGAACGACTTAAGGCGCTGTTCTAAGCATTAACTGTCGGACGCTGCCGCTTGTGGTGGCGTCTGGCGAAAACGGCGCAACTCCACCAGCACCAGCAACAACAATACACCGATAATCAACAAGCCAAAGCCACTGACACTGGCGGATGTAACCGGTGTCATCATCGCCCCCAGACCGCCCAGCAACGCCGCACCAATCGCATCGCCCGTCACGTTCTGCGCCGTCCACAAACCGTTAATCCGCCCTAACATCGCTTCCGGAGTTTGCGTTTGCAGCATTGTATATTGCAGCAACGAACTGACCGCGCTCAGCCAGCCGAACAGCGCCAGACAAACCACGCCCGGAATCCACATTGGCATCAGGCCAAACAAACCAATGGCGAGAAATGAACCTAATGTGGAAAGCAGCATTAACAATCCTGGCCGCACGCTATGCGCCAGTTTCCCGCTAGTCAACGCCCCGATTGCCGCACCGAGCGGAATTGCCGCATAGAGAAAGCCAATCTGCGCCGCCGACATCTGCCAGTTGATTGCCAGCGCCGGATACAGTACCCGCACCGCACTCGCCATCGTCAACAACCCACCCAACAGCGCAATGCCGCCCACCAGCGGGCTGGCGAGCAGAAAACGAAAGGCTGCCAGAAGCGATTTCAGCGGATGCTCACGCGGCTGCGGTGGCGGCGGCAGTGCCGGAAGGCTTAACAGAGGCAGTAAAGTGATGAACGTTCCTGCCGCCGCCAGCCCGTAGTTCCAGGCGACGCCGCCAGTCGCCAGCAGTAAGCCACCCATCATGGGCGAAATTACCGATCCCAGGCGCACGGTCAACATGGTAATCGCCCCGGCCTGCATTAAGTTTTCCCGCCCAACTAGCGCAGGCGTTGCCGCCAGCAGCGCCGTAACGCCCAGCGAGGCAAAAAAACCATCCCATAAACCGAGTAAATAGATTGCCAATAGTGATGACTCCGGCAACAGCGCGTTCAGACACAGACCAATAAAGCCAATGCCACAGGTGCCGCGCGCCAGCAAAATCACTTTTTTGCGCTCATAACGATCCGCCAGCACACCACCGACCATCAGACCGACAAACATCGCGCCGCCGGTCAGCATCACTGAAAGCCCAACCTGCCAGGTGGAATTCGTCATCATCTGGATCTGCACCGGCACCGCGACGCCGAGCAACCCCAGAGAAACAATTGAGATAAAACGAGCGAGGAATACTGCGCGAAACGCCGGGTGCGTTTTCAACAGGCTGAGGTTAAGCAGCCAGGATTGTTTATTCATTACAATGCCTTGCCATCAAATATTTTAAATACCTATTCTTAGGCTGCACATGCTAACATATCCAAATAAGATCGATAACGATAATTAATTTCATTATCATGGAAGTTCGTATGTCTGGTTCTGTTGCCGTGACACGCGCCATTGCCGTGCCCGGATTGCTGTTATTACTGATTATCGCGACGGCATTAAGCCTGCTCATTGGGGCAAAATCACTCCCCGCCTCCGTGGTCCTGGAGGCACTCTCCGGCACCTGCCAGAGCGCCGACTGCACCATCGTGCTCGACGCCCGACTGCCGCGCACCCTTGCCGGATTGCTGGCGGGCGGAGCGCTTGGCCTTGCCGGGGCGTTAATGCAAACCCTCACCCGAAACCCGCTTGCCGATCCCGGTTTGCTTGGCGTGAACGCCGGAGCCAGCTTTGCCATTGTGCTCGGCGCAGCGCTGTTTGGTTACTCTTCCGCCCAGGAACAACTGGCGATGGCTTTCGCTGGCGCGCTGGTGGCCTCGTTGATTGTTGCCTTTACCGGCAGCCAGGGCGGCGGGCAGTTAAGTCCGGTGCGTTTAACCCTGGCGGGCGTGGCGCTGGCGGCGGTACTGGAAGGGCTGACCAGCGGCATCGCCCTGCTTAATCCTGACGTCTACGATCAGTTGCGTTTCTGGCAAGCCGGTTCACTGGATATTCGCAACCTCCATACCTTAAAAGTGGTGCTGCTCCCGGTGCTGATCGCCGGAGCAACCGCACTCTTACTGAGTCGTGCGTTGAATAGTTTAAGTCTGGGAAACGACACCGCGACGGCGCTGGGTAGCCGCGTAGCGCGCACACAGTTGATTGGTCTGCTGGCGATTACTGTGCTTTGCGGTAGTGCGACGGCAGTGGTGGGTCCGATTGCCTTTATTGGCCTGATGATGCCGCATATGGCGCGCTGGTTGGTAGGAGCAGATCATCGCTGGTCACTCCCCGTTACACTACTCGCCACGCCTGTCCTGTTGCTGTTTGCCGATATCATCGGGCGTGTGATTGTGCCCGGCGAGCTGCGCGTTTCCGTGGTCAGCGCCTTTATTGGCGCACCGGTATTAATCTTCCTCGTCCGACGTAAAACGCGAGGTGGCGCATGATTTACGTCTCTCGCAGATTACTCATAACCTGTTTGTTGCTGATTACCGCCTGTATCGTGGCGGGCATCTGGGGATTACGCAGTGGTGCTGTGACACTGGAAACATCGCAGGTATTCGCCGCGCTGATGGGTGATGCTCCCCGCAGTATGACAATGGTCGTCACCGAATGGCGCTTACCGCGCGTGCTGATGGCGCTGTTAATTGGCGCGGCGCTGGGCGTCAGCGGCGCTATTTTTCAGTCGCTGATGCGTAACCCACTCGGCAGCCCTGACGTGATGGGCTTTAACACCGGGGCGTGGAGCGGCGTGCTGGTGGCGATGGTACTGTTTGGTCAGGACCTGACGGCTATCGCCCTGGCAGCAATGGCGGGGGGCATTGTCACTTCACTACTGGTCTGGCTGCTCGCCTGGCGTAACGGTATCGACACCTTTCGCCTGATTATTATCGGTATCGGCGTTCGCGCCATGCTGGTGGCCTTTAATACCTGGCTATTGCTTAAAGCCTCATTAGAGACGGCGCTAACGGCGGGTTTGTGGAATGCCGGCTCGCTCAACGGCCTGACATGGGCGAAAACCTGGCCTTCCGCGCCAATCATTATTTTGATGTTAATTGCCGCAGCCTTGCTGGTAAGGCGGATGCGCTTGCTGGAGATGGGCGATGATACCGCCTGCGCGCTGGGCGTCAGCGTCGAACGCTCGCGTCTGTTAATGATGCTGGTGGCGGTGGTGCTTACCGCTGCTGCAACTGCACTGGCGGGGCCGATCTCCTTTATTGCGCTGGTCGCGCCGCATATTGCCCGACGCATTAGCGGCACCGCTCGCTGGGGGCTGACCCAGGCGGCGCTATGTGGCGCGCTGTTACTGCTGGCAGCAGACCTCTGCGCTCAGCAACTGTTTATGCCGTATCAACTTCCGGTTGGCGTCGTCACCGTCAGCCTCGGCGGTATTTACCTTATCGTCTTGTTAATTCAGGAGTCTCGCAAAAAATGACCGAATCAGTAGCCCGTTTGCGCGGCGAGCAGTTAACCCTGGGATATGGCAAATATACCGTTGCGGAAAATCTGACCGTAGAGATCCCTGACGGTCATTTCACGGCGATTATCGGGCCAAACGGCTGCGGTAAATCCACTTTGCTGCGCACGTTAAGCCGTCTGATGACACCCGCTCACGGGCATGTCTGGCTGGATGGCGAACAGATTCAGCGTTTCGCCAGTAAAGAGGTCGCACGCCGGATTGGTCTGCTGGCGCAAAACGCTACCACGCCGGGCGACATCACCGTTCAGGAGCTGGTAGCGCGTGGGCGCTATCCGCATCAGCCGTTGTTTACCCGCTGGCGGAAAGAAGATGAAGAGGCGGTTACAAAAGCGATGCAGGCCACGGGAATTACTCATCTGGCGAATCAAAGCGTGGATACCCTCTCCGGCGGGCAACGACAGCGAGCGTGGATCGCGATGGTGCTGGCCCAGGAAACGGCGATTATGTTGCTCGATGAGCCAACGACCTGGCTGGATATCAGTCATCAGATTGATTTGCTGGAGTTGCTCAGTGAACTAAACCGCGAGAAAGGCTATACGCTGGCTGCGGTGCTGCACGATCTCAACCAGGCCTGTCGTTACGCCAGCCATTTGATTGCGCTGCGAGAAGGAAAAATTATCGCCCAGGGTGCACCTAAGGAGATTGTCACTGCCGAATTAATTGAGCGTATCTATGGTTTGCGCTGCATGATTATTGATGATCCCGTGGCAGGAACACCATTGGTGGTGCCGCTCGGACGAACGGCACCTTCAACCGCGAAGATTTAAACTAAGTGGCCTTCCATCATGGCATCCTGTTTTCTGGATGCCATTGCATAGCGCAAAAGCACGCTGCCACACGCAACCATACCGCCGACCAACGCGGCAAGGATCACAATAATCGCTTTGCCAGGACCGTCTTTTTTCACCGGCAAACTCGGACGCAACTGATATTTAAACGGCGTAAAATTGACATCGTTGACATTTGCTTTTGTTAATTGCTCAACAAGATACTGGCGATTACGTAAATCACCGTTCAGTTCGGCAACATCAGTGACCGCTTTTTCAATTTCCAGTTTACGCTCAATACCGTCTGCGCCGAGAGAAATAGAGAACTCAGGGTCGTCTTTTACTGCCTGACCATTACTGTAAACGGGTTTTTTAATTCCTGCCGCATTAGCAATATCGAGTGAATAATTGAGGCGCTGAATGTTTGCATCAAGATGGTTTCTGGTTTTAATCCGATCCTGGGCCAGTTTTTCTTTTTCGAACTGGGTTTTAATTTCCAGTTTATTACGCACATTTTCTAGCGACTCTTTCACCACCAACGTAGAGATATAATCGATATACCCTGCCAGAACGGTCTGGGCTTCTTCACTGGTGGGCGCGGTAAAACTTAGCGTCCAGGAAGTATAAAGTGTCGGCTCATCTTTTTTCTTACTGGCATTGTCATCAATCGCTTTCATTTTTTCGCTCAATGCGACAATAGCGCGATGCAAATCCAGTTCGTCGATTTTCGCCTCTTTTAGTTGGTCCATAACATAAGGTGATGAACGCAGATACTCTTCCAGCAAGCTAACTGACTGAAACTTTTTGATAAAAAGATTAAAAACACTACCGCGGTCGATATTGACATCGAGATCCAGCACGCGGAGTTTAGTGAAAGTTTTCTCCAGGTCTTGCCACTGAACAGCCTCTGCGGGGGTGATGACAGCCGAACTGGTCCATTTTTGCGGCAGGATGAAAGAGATAAGTAAACCTGCGCAGGCAAACGCAAAAACGACTGCCATGACCGTTTTTTTTGCCTGCCATAAAATGTCGATTAGATTAAGTAAATCAATTTCATTATTACTGGGCGACGCCAGGTGATAATCGGGAAAATGAGAGTCACTTCCCTGCTTAATATTCAGTGATGACATGCGGTATAACCTGAAAATGAGTCCAATATGAGTAAATCTCCATAGCGCTCACTTTACCAGTTGGTGAGAATTATCCGAAGCTGAAGTTTGTAAATTACACGCACGAACGCAATATTTGGAGCATTTTCAGTCAATCCACTCAGGGGGGTATTAATATGATAAATAATAAAACCCATAATTATTTATCATAATTATGGGTTTGTATTTAAGATAAAGTTATTTATTTAGTATCGTATGAATTATTGGCCCGATTTTTTCAAACGTCATTGGCGATATAATATCCACGTGCGCGCAATCCTGGCGATAAATATCCAGATCTGCAATCCACGGTGACCAGGCGCGCTCCGGGCTGACACCTTCCGGTAATGTACGCTCAGCAACAAACAGCGTGGCTTTACCATCAAATGGCACACTATGAGCAGTGGTCAACAATCGCACCGCATCAGCATAGTTGCCTTCAATGGAGGTAAACAGCTCCGTTGAAGTACTTCCCTGCTGTGCCGCCAGGAACGCCTCGCGCTCGCGGTTAATCTCCGCCAGCACTTCCGGATCCAGACCGTTGGCTTCTTTTTCCTGCCAGTTTTGCGTTTCTGGTGGCCAGGTATCCAGCAAACCAAGAAATGCTACCTGTTCGCCACGAGCACGCAGTCGCGCCGCGATACCCTGCGCCAGCGTACCGCCCAGCGAATAACCCAGCAAGTAATAAGGGCCACGAGGTTGTTGTGCCAGTAATGTTGCCAGATGCGCTTCGCATACTTCATCCAGGTTTGTCGCCGTCTGCATGGAGCCATTGGGGCGCGGTGACTGAATACCGATAATCGACCATTGTGGGTCGAGATAACGCGAGAGCACGCTAAACTGCCAGGCAAAACCGGACGCCGGATGGAAACAGAACAGCGTCGGGCCATTGCTTTCACGCAGTGGAAGAACGGTTTCAAATCCCAGACGCTGGGCGTTTTCTGCTCCGCCATCAATAATCATTGCCAGTTTAGCGACGGTTGATGCCACCATCACCTGCCCCGGTGTGACCTGGCGAGCAAACTGTCGACTTAACTGCGCTGCCAGTTTCATCGCCAGTAGCGAATGACCGCCAAGAGCGAAGAAATCAGCGTCGGCATCCTGCACGTCACAACCCAGTAATGACGAAAACGCTTCAGCAATAATCGATTCACTGCCCGTTTTCAGCGCACGTCCCGACGTATGGGCTTTTAGTTCCGGCAACGGCAGAGCTTTGCGATCCAGCTTGCCATTGGCGCTGAGCGGCAACTGCGCAAGTTGCAGCAGAACTACAGGCACCATATGCGGCGGCAATGTTTCGCGCAATTGCGCCTGCAGTGCAGTGGTATCCAGCGGCAAACCTGATTGCGACACCAGATACCCCACCAACTGACGCGCATCACCGCCGGTTGCTGCCGCCTGGTTAATGACACAAGCGTGGGTAACGGCCTGCTCGACATCTGGCAGCGCCTGCATCACGCGATCGATTTCACCCAGTTCAATACGCTGACCACGGATTTTTAGCTGATCATCACTGCGCCCGAGATACTCCACCGCGCCATTTTCCAGCCAGCGAGCCACATCGCCAGTACGATACATGCGTTCACCAGGAGCGAACGGATCGGCAATAAAACGGCTGGCTGTGAGATCGGGTCGTCCAAGATAACCCTGCGCCAGTTGGATGCCGGTGAGATAGAGATCTCCCGCAACACCCGGCGGTACTGGATGCATCATCGCATCAAGAATGCGCAGCCCCGTGTTCCAGACCGGATAGCCAATCGGTACGCTGCTACCACTCACCGCCGCCAGTTCATCGCCAAAGGCCGGATACCAGCTCACATCCACCGCCGCTTCTGTAGGGCCATAGAGATTATGTAACGGCGTGCCGGTTAATTGCTGCCACTCACGGCATAAATCGGTCGGTAATGCTTCGCCACTACAGAACACCTGTTTCAACGTCGCGCAACTTTGGCGAGCGGTTTCCGCTGTCAGCGAAGCAACAAACGCCGCCAGCATCGACGGTACAAAGTGTGTGGTCGTCACGCCGTATTCGGCAAAAAACCGTTGCATAGCGAGCGGATCGCGGTGCGCTTCCGGCTCTGCCATTACCAGTTTTGCCCCAGCGATAAACGGCCAGAAAAATTCCCATACTGAGACATCAAAACTGCACGGCGTTTTTTGAGCAACGACATCTTCACCTGTCAGCGGGTAATGGTTTTGCATCCATAACAGGCGATTAACGATAGCCTTCTGCCCGACCATCACCCCTTTCGGCCTGCCGGTAGAACCGGAAGTAAAGATGATATAAGCGGTGTGGTGCGGCTGCGAAAGTTGCAGTGGCGCACTGTCGTGAGGGGTAAGTGGGGCGTTATAGCAAAGGCGGGTTAAATTTGCTACATCGCTAAAGCGCGGCAGTTGATCGTCGCTGGTGATTAACAACGACGGGCGTGCATCTTCCAGCATCATCTTCAGACGATCGTCCGGATAGCCCGTATCCAGCGGTAACCAGGCCGCGCCTGCTTCAACAATCGCATGTAATGCCAGGGTCAAAAAGACCGAGCGCGGCAATGCCACCGCTACGCTGTCGCCGGGTTTAACGCCGCGCTCACGCAGCAGATTAGCCAGCGCTACCACCTGCTCGCGCATTTCCCGATAGCTGAACTGGTAATGTGCATCTGCCAGAGCCGGAGCATCCGGCGTTTTCGCTGCCTGTTCTGCCACCAGCGCGCTCAGTGTGGTTTCAGGAATATCGACCTGGGTGGCATTGATCTGCGCCAACTGAGCATATTCGTCTGGCAGCATAATATCGACATCGCCACACAACAGCGTCGGATCCGCGGCAAATTGCGCAATCAGCATTTTCAGGCGTTCAGCGTGCTGGATTAACGTTGACTCATCGTAACGTTGTTTATTGGCGAGGATTTCAATACTCAAATCACCGTGCTCATCCGGGAACAGCGCCAGTTCAAGGTCATTAACCGGACCGGTTGCCAGGGTGTGAGTTTGCGACTGCACGCCAGGAATATCCAGTTGATAATCAAATACCTTGATATTGAGTACCGGGCCGAAAAGCGGTTCCTCTCCCGCCGCACGTCCGCTGTCACGCACAATTTGTTCCGCATCATAACGTTGATGGCGGCGCATCTTTTTCAACTGCCCTGCCAGCCGGATTGCCAGTTGCGGCAGCGTTTCTTGCGCTGCAATGTGAATACCCAATGGCAAAACGTTGAGCACAGGTCCGGTTGCCGTCAACGCCGCCGATCCCAGGCGACGCATAAAAATAAATCCGGCGGCATAGTCCATGCGGTTGCATAATCGCCCCAGCCACAAGGCTGCCAGTGCAAGAGCCAGATCGGTACGTTGTACATCTGGTAATTGCGTAGCCAGTTGGCGGAATTCACCGTCAGTAAATTCCAGTTTCAGGCGCAGAATATCCGCCGAAGCGTTACGCCCAGGCAAAGGTGCGGAAGAGAGTGAAGCTGGCGGCGGCAACTGACAGCGCTGTTCTGCCCAGAATGCTGCATCACGCTGCCAGGCGTCGCTTTCGCGGTACTGCTGGTACTCTTCCACCACTTCAGCAAAAGGAGTAAACGGCGAAACAGGCGTTGGTTCGCCCCGCAGCCATGTGCAGTAAATGTTGGCAATTTGGCGGGTAATCGCCGGGAAACTGAAGCCATCAACCAGCAAATGGTGATAACGTTGATACCAGTACCAGCGGTTATCCGCAATCTGAATGAGCTGATGAAACACCAGCGGTTTACCGCTATCGACGCGCAGGTTTTGGTGTAAATCAGCCTGCATCAATGCCAGCGCAGTGCCGTGAGGATCAATGTTGGTACGCAGGTCGATAATTTCTGGCTGTTCGAACGTCATCGCGTCATCGACCCATTGCCAGACTTCGCCGTTATCTTCCGTAAAACGCATCCGCAGCGTATCAGCCTGTGCTACCCCGGCAACCACCGCGCGGGCCAGTAATGGCGCATCAATATCTCCGGTTAATTCAACGTAATGCGCCACGCTCCAGGCGGAAGGTAAATCAGACAGTTTTTCTGCCATCCAGATGCCAGATTGCGCTGCAACCAAAGGTAAATGCTGACTCATTGCGCCTCCTGCGGCTGGGTGAAATTCGCGGGTGTCAGAGTATGCCAGTTAGCTTCCAGCCACTGCTGGCAAGCTTGCTGCGACTGCGGTTCACAAACAACGTCCCAACCCGCCGGTAACGCGCACGGTTGCGGCCACAGACTGAATTGCCCCTGCGCATTGCGCAAAACGTAAAACGCTCCCTGTGGATCATCGAAGGGATTACTGAATGCCATATTCAACTCCTGTCATGGAAAAGCGGTTGCCAGAGGTCGATTAGCCCCTGCATCAAACCGCCGCGCCAACAAAGCGCATCATGTCCGCCGTCAACCTGACGCCAGAAAATGGATTGTTGTGTGGTCTGTAATTGTGCATACAGCGCCTGGTTAGCTCGCATAATCACCGGTTCGCGAATCCCGGCCTCCAGCACTATGCGCAAGCCTTCAGCACTAACATCGCCTGATTTAAGCTGTTCGATCAGTTGCCCCTCCGGCTGCCCACTCCGATGCGGCCACCAGTACGATCCCGACTGGCTTAATACACAGCCAAAACGTTCAGGCCAGTGCAGTCCGGCATACAGTGCTGAAAGGCCGCCAAAACTTTGCCCGGCAACCACGGTACGATCAGCACGATCGCTGAAAGGGGTAATGGCTTTCACCAGGGGTAATAACTCTTGCTGTACTGCCAGCCAGAAATCAGCATTACACGGAAGTTCGCGTGCACGATGCGCGGTGTCGATGGCATCGATCAACACATACACAGCAGGTGGAAGTTGCTGACGGCGGGTCAACGAAGTCAGCGGCGACCAGACGGGCATGCTTTGCGCCCAAAATTCACCATCGAGCAGAATGGCTAACGGACGCTCTTCGGCTGGTACATCGCCGGTGGTAAAAATCCATACACGGCGTGAATTTCCCAGCCGTTCACTTCTCCAGGTAATTTCCCTGGCTGAATTTTCTGGCGTTTGCCGGCAATCCCAACCAGGTTGCAGGGGCGCTTGCGGCATTTCGAGTGCGGAAACAGCGTGCCCTCGCCCTCCTTTCCAGCTTTGCGGATTCAGCGGATCGGCTATCGCCTGAGGGAGTAATTTTTGCCATCCCTCGCGTAATTCGAGGCGATCTGGTGATGGTGTAGAAAAAATGTCAGCACGTTCGGTGGGAATAAAACAGTAGCTGCCGCGCCAGTTGGCATTAAGTTGTGTCGTCCACTGCCAGACATCGGTGCCTGCTATGCGTTGCATCGACTGGGGCTGGCTGTTCTGATGATGATCGGTAACACCAGTGATATAGACCCATACGCGCTTTATCGCTGAGCGTTCTTCAGAACCTTGTGGGTCACGCCACCAGAAAGTGACCTGATACATTTCGTCATTAAGACGCTGCCATTGCGGGCCATGTTTCGACTGCCACCAGCTATCACTTCCCACCTTTAACGCCGTCACATCATAACCTTATGTTTATTGTGAATTTTTTCATTGATTACAGAAATATATTGATAATATTATTGATAACTATTTGCATTTGCAATAGCGTATTGGCGCGCTATGTCAAGCGCGGGCATTAATTAACCAACTGCACTGCGTGTCTTTCAGGAATCAAAGGTTTTCGCAGTGACGGGCGACATCAATCCAGCTTACGTCTCTTTAGACCGTTGGAATTCGTGGCAAAAATGCAGGAAAAAAAACAATGAACAAGAAGATTCATTCCCTGGCCTTGTTGGTCAATCTGGGGATTTATGGAGTAGCGCAGGCACAAGAGCCAACCGATACCCCTGTTTCACAGGACGATACCATTGTCGTGACCGCCGCCGAGCAGAACTTGCAGGCTCCCGGCGTTTCGACCATCACCGCAGATGAAATCCGCAAAAACCCGGTGGCCCGCGATGTATCGGAAATCATCCGTACCATGCCAGGCGTAAACCTGACGGGTAACTCCACCAGCGGTCAGCGCGGTAATAACCGCCAGATTGATATTCGCGGCATGGGTCCGGAAAACACCCTGATTTTGATTGACGGTAAACCGGTCAGCAGCCGCAACTCGGTGCGTCAGGGCTGGCGCGGTGAGCGTGATACCCGTGGCGATACCTCCTGGGTGCCACCTGAGATGATCGAACGTATTGAAGTTTTGCGTGGTCCGGCGGCGGCCCGTTACGGTAACGGTGCGGCAGGTGGCGTGGTTAACATCATCACCAAAAAAGGCAGTGGCGAGTGGCACGGTTCCTGGGATGCTTATTTCAATGCCCCTGAACATAAAGAGGAAGGTGCCACCAAACGCACCAACTTCAGCCTCACCGGTCCACTGGGCGACGAGTTCAGCTTCCGTTTGTACGGCAACCTCGACAAAACGCAGGCCGACGCGTGGGATATTAACAAAGGTCATCAGTCCGCACGTGCAGGAACCTATGCAACTACCCTACCAGCCGGGCGCGAAGGGGTGATCAACAAAGACATTAACGGCGTAGTTCGCTGGGACTTCGCACCGCTGCAATCGCTGGAACTGGAAGCAGGTTACAGCCGCCAGGGCAACCTGTATGCGGGCGATACCCAGAACACCAACTCTGACGCTTACACTCGCTCTAAATACGGCGATGAAACCAACCGTCTCTATCGCCAGAACTACTCGCTGACCTGGAACGGCGGCTGGGATAACGGCGTGACCACCAGCAACTGGGTGCAGTATGAACACACCCGTAACTCGCGTATCCCGGAAGGTCTGGCGGGCGGCACCGAAGGAAAATTTAACGAAAAAGCGACGCAGGATTTCGTCGATATCGATCTCGATGACGTGATGCTGCATAGCGAAGTTAACCTGCCGATTGATTTCTTCGTTAACCAGACGCTGACGCTGGGTACGGAGTGGAATCAGCAGCGGATGAAGGACTTGAGTTCCAATACCCAGGCGCTGACCGGAACGAATACCGGCGGTGCTATTGATGGTGTGAGTGCCACCGACCGTAGCCCATATTCAAAAGCAGAAATTTTCTCGCTGTTTGCAGAAGACAATATAGAACTGACCGACAGCACCATCGTAACGCCGGGGCTGCGTTTCGATCATCACAGCATTGTCGGTAATAACTGGAGCCCGGCGTTAAACGTATCGCAAGGCTTAGGCGATGACTTCACGCTGAAAATGGGTATCGCACGCGCCTATAAAGCGCCGAGCCTGTATCAGACTAACCCGAACTACATTCTCTACAGTAAAGGTCAGGGCTGCTATGCCAGCGCAGGCGGCTGCTATCTACAAGGTAACGATGACCTGAAAGCAGAAACCAGCATCAACAAAGAGATTGGTCTGGAATTCAAACGCGACGGCTGGCTGGCGGGCGTGACCTGGTTCCGTAACGACTATCGCAACAAGATTGAAGCGGGCTATGTGGCTGTAGGGAAAAATGCGGCAGGCACCGATCTCTATCAGTGGGATAACGTGCCGAAAGCGGTGGTTGAAGGTCTGGAAGGATCGTTAAACGTGCCGGTTAGCGAGACGGTGATGTGGACCAACAACATCACTTATATGCTGAAGAGTGAAAACAAAACCACGGGAGACCGTTTGTCGATCATCCCGGAATATACGTTGAACTCAACGCTGAGCTGGCAGGCGCGGGAAGATTTGTCGATGCAAACCACCTTCACCTGGTATGGCAAACAGCAGCCGAAGAAATATAACTACAAAGGCCAGCCAGCGGTTGGCCCGGAAACCAAAGAGATTAGCCCGTACAGTATTGTTGGCCTGAGTGCGACCTGGGACGTGACGAAGAACGTCAGTCTGACTGGCGGCGTGGATAACCTGTTCGACAAGCGTTTGTGGCGTGAAGGGAATGCCCAGACCACGGGTGATCTTGCCGGTGCGAACTATATCGCAGGTGCTGGCGCGTATACCTATAACGAACCAGGACGGACATGGTATATGAGCATTAATACTCACTTCTGATACTAACGTCAGATTGTTGACAAAGGGCGTGTCGTTCATGCCGGATGCGGCGTGAACGACTTATCCGGCCTACAAAATCTTGCCAATTCAAATATATTGCAGAACCACGTAGG
The DNA here is from genome assembly GCF_000408805.1 of Escherichia sp. KTE159. NCBI lineage: Bacteria > Pseudomonadati > Pseudomonadota > Gammaproteobacteria > Enterobacterales > Enterobacteriaceae > Escherichia > Escherichia sp. KTE159. The sequence continues at coordinate 409,068 of NZ_KE137292.1, read as the reverse complement.
CCTGATAAGCGTAGCGCATCAAGCAGTTTTGCGTTTGTCATCAGTCTCTAATATGGGCGAAATGAAAACCACGCATACCTCCCTTCCCTTTGCCGGACATACGCTGCACATTGTTGAGTTCGATCCTGCAAGTTTTCACGAGCAGGATTTGTTCTGGCTGCCGCATTACGCACAACTGCAACATGCCGGACGTAAACGCAAAGCCGAACATTTAGCCGGACGGATTGCTGCTGTTCATGCGTTGCGGGGATATGGCTATAAATGTGTGCCCGCAATCGGTGAACATCGCCAACCACTTTGGCCTACGGGCTTATACGGCAGTATTAGTCACTGCGGGGCTACGGCTATAGCAATCGTCTCTCACCAACCGATTGGTGTGGATATCGAAGAAATTTTTTCTGCACACACAGCCAGAGAATTGACAGATAACATCATTACCCCCACTGAACGCGAGTTTATTACAGGCTGCAATTTACCTTTCCCTGTGGCACTTACACTGGCATTTTCAGCAAAAGAGAGTGCATTTAAGGCAAGCAAGATACAGACCGACGCAGGATTTCTAAATTATCAGGTGGTTAACTGGAATAAACAGCGAATCATTATTCGTTGGGAGGACGAGATGTTTGCTGTGCACTGGCAGATAAGAGGAAAACACATCATAACGCTGTGCCAACACGATTAATGGATAACTCTTGCTGTGGCTCGCCCGCAGCCATCACTGAGCGCGGGCGAAAGTGTAAAGCAGGTGCCCTACCATTCCTGACCTGACAACCGGATATGCAGGGATTTCTCCCCGCACAGCGGCGATTTCTTCGGTTCGTAAGCGAGAACAGCCTTAAACTCAATATTACGTTCCTTTACGGTGAACTCACACAGCGAGTCTCCGACCAGAAGCGTAAATCCCAGTACCGTCAAACACAGTACTATGACTGCCACAAGGGCATATTTCGTCAGCGTGTTTATATTGCCTCCATGCGAAGAAGGGACTAGCATCCAAATTGTTCAGGTTTGGGTAGGTAGCCCCAGGGTTGATAGAAATATCTCCTGGGCTTCATCTTTCCAGACCTCAGAGTAAACCTGAAACCGGAAAGCTTCAGGCACCCGCGGTTATCTTACCCTTCCTTAGCAAAATAACTGTTTATTTATACAGTAAATCCTGTTTCGGGCTTTCCACAATTCATCAGATCAACTGAAGCTGAGCCAGTTTTTCTGTACGCCCCAATCGTCAAAATTCTTCGCCACCAGCCAGCTCAGCCATAACTTGTCACATTGCAAAAGTAGCCAAATTGCTTCAGTAGCAATCGGTTCATCATCACCAAAAAAAGAAACATTCCAGAACTTCCGCGTCTCGCCCAGCCGCGCCCACTTCTATACTGAAACGAAAACGCCCACATAAGAGAAACCTATGTCATTACCCGATTTTCATATTTCTGAACCTTTTACCCTCGGTATTGAGCTGGAAATGCAGGTGGTTAATCCGCCGGGCTATGATCTTAGTCAGGACTCTTCAACGCTAATTGATGCGGTAAAAAGTGAGATTAGCGCCGGGGAAGTGAAGCACGATATCACCGAAAGTATGCTGGAACTGGCAACTGGTGTTTGCCGTGATATCAACCAGGCTGCCGGGCAATTTTCAGCGATGCAGAAAGTCGTTCTGCAAGCTGCGGCGGAGAATCATCTGGAAATTTGCGGTGGCGGTACGCACCCATTTCAGAAATGGCAGCGTCAGGAGGTGTGCGATAACGCACGCTATCAGCGGACGCTGGAACACTTTGGTTATCTCATTCAGCAGGCGACTGTTTTTGGTCAGCATGTTCACGTTGGCTGCGCCAGTGGCGATGACGCCATTTATTTGCTACACGGCTTATCGCGCTTTGTGCCGCACTTTATCGCCCTTTCTGCCGCGTCGCCGTATATGCAGGGAACAGATACCCATTTTGTCTCCTCACGGCCAAATATCTTTTCCGCCTTTCCCGATAATGGTCCGATGCCGTGGGTCAGTAACTGGCAGCAATTCGAAACCCTGTTTCGCTGCCTGAGCTACACCACGATGATCGACAGCATTAAAGATTTGCACTGGGATATTCGCCCCAGCCCTCATTTTGGCACAGTAGAAGTTCGGGTGATGGATACCCCGTTAACCCTTAGCCATGCGATAAATATGGCGGGATTGATTCAGTCCACCGCTCACTGGCTGCTGACGGAACGCCCTTTTAAGCATCAGGAAAAGGATTATCTGCTGTATAAGTTCAACCGTTTCCAGGCCTGCCGCTATGGTCTGGAAGGCGTTGTTACCGATCCACACACCGGCGATCGTCGGCCACTAACAGAAGACACCTTACGATTGCTGGAAAAAATCGCCCCTTCTGCGCATAAAATTGGTGCGTCGAGTGCGGTTGAGGCTCTGCATCGCCAGGTCGCCAGCGGTCTGAATGAAGCACAGTTGATGCGTGATTTCGTTGCCGATGGCGGCTCGCTGATTGGGCTGGTGAAAAAGCATTGTGAGATTTGGGCCGGAGACTAAGTCGGGAATTGCCTTACAGAAGAATATCCCTGACAATGGTGTTTTAACTTACATTTAACAATGTTATGAAACATCCTTTAGAAACCTTGACCGCCGCAGCAGGCATTTTGTTGATGGCTTTCCTCTCTTGCCTGCTGCTGCCCGCCCCCGCGCTGGGGCTGACGCTGGCACAGAAACTGATGGCCACGTTCCATCTGATGGATCTGAGTCAGCTTTACACTTTGTTATTTTGTCTGTGGTTTTTAGTGCTGGGCGCTATTGAATATTTTATTCTTAGATTTATCTGGCGACGCTGGTTCTCGCTGGCGGATTAAACATCGATTATCGCCGCGGTTCGCGGCATACTTTGCTTATTCTCCTTCGCCTTAAGGAAAGTTTATGGATAAGCAATCACTGCTTGAAACGGCGAAACGCCTGGCGCTTGAGCTGCCTTTCGTCGAGCTTTGCTGGCCGTTTGGCCCGGAGTTTGATGTTTTTAAAATTGGCGGCAAGATTTTTATGCTGTCGTCAGAACTGCGCGGCGTCCCCTTCATAAATCTGAAGTCCGATCCACAAAAATCCCTGTTAAATCAGCAGATATATCCGAACATTAAGCCTGGATATCACATGAATAAAAAGCACTGGATTTCGGTGTATCCCGGCAAGGAAATCTCCGAAGCGTTACTTCGCGATCTGATCAACGATTCATGGAATTTAGTGGTTGATGGCTTAGCCAAACGCGATCAAAAAAGACTGCGCCCAGGCTAAAACGTAAATCTATAGAGCATTTTTCTCGCTTACCATTTTACTTCGATCCTTGTAATCTGCTGGCACACAAATGTCTTTCACAAGGAGTCTTTATGGATATTATTTCTGTCGCCTTAAAGCGTCATTCCACTAAGGCATTCGATGCCAACAAAAAACTTACCCCAGAACAGGCGGAGCAGATCAAAACCCTGCTGCAATACAGCCCTTCCAGCACCAACTCCCAGCCGTGGCATTTTATCGTTGCCAGCACTGAAGAAGGCAAAGCGCGTGTCGCCAAATCCGCTGCCGATAATTACGTGTTCAACGAACGTAAAATACTTGATGCCTCGCACGTCGTGGTGTTCTGCGCGAAAACCGCAATGGACGATGCCTGGCTGAAGCTGGTTGTTGACCAGGAAGATGCTGATGGCCGCTTTGCCACGCCGGAAGCGAAAGCCGCGAACGATAAAGGCCGCAAATTCTTCGCGGATATGCACCGTAAAGATCTGCAAGATGATGCAGAGTGGATGGCAAAACAGGTATATCTCAACGTCGGTAATTTCCTGCTGGGCGTTGCGGCACTGGGTCTGGACGCGGTGCCAATCGAAGGTTTTGACGCCGCGATCCTCGATGAAGAATTTGGTCTGAAAGAGAAAGGCTACACCAGTCTGGTGATCGTTCCGGTGGGTCATCATAGCGTCGAAGATTTTAACGCTACCCTGCCGAAATCTCGTCTGCCACAAAGTATCACTTTAACCGAAGTGTAATTCTCCCTTGCCGGGCATCCGCCCGGCTATTTATCCTCAGATTTTACTTATTTGCATAACCCCCTTTCACCCGTCATCATAGGCCGCTGTTGTATAAAGGAGACGTTATGCAGGATTTAATATCCCAGGTTGAAGATTTAGCGGGTATTGAGATCGATCACACCACCTCAATGGTGATGATTTTCGGTATTATTTTTCTGACCGCCGTAATAGTGCATATTATTTTGCACTGGGTGGTACTGCGTACCTTCGAAAAACGCGCCATCGCCAGCTCACGGCTGTGGTTGCAAATCATTACCCAGAATAAACTCTTCCACCGTTTAGCTTTTACCCTGCAGGGGATTATCGTCAATATTCAGGCGGTATTCTGGCTGCAAAAAGGCACCGAAGCGGCTGATATCCTGACCACCTGTGCGCAGTTGTGGATCATGATGTATGCGCTGCTTTCAGTCTTCTCCCTGCTGGATGTTATTTTAAATCTGGCTCAGAAATTCCCGGCAGCAAAACAGTTGCCGTTAAAAGGGATATTTCAGGGGATCAAACTGATCGGCGCGATTCTGGTCGGCATATTAATGATCTCACTGCTGATTGGTCAGTCACCGGCAATTCTGATCAGTGGTCTTGGCGCGATGGCTGCCGTACTGATGTTGGTGTTTAAAGATCCGATTCTTGGTCTGGTTGCAGGGATTCAGCTTTCCGCGAACGATATGTTGAAACTGGGCGACTGGCTGGAGATGCCAAAATACGGCGCGGATGGCTCAGTGATCGATATCGGCTTAACTACCGTCAAAGTGCGTAACTGGGATAATACCATTACCACTATTCCCACCTGGTCGTTAGTATCCGACTCCTTTAAAAACTGGAGCGGGATGTCAGCCTCTGGCGGTCGACGTATTAAACGCAGTATCAGCATTGATGTCACCAGTATTCGTTTTCTTGATGAAACCGAAATGCAGCGGCTGAATAAAGCGCATTTGTTGAAACCCTATTTAACCAGCCGCCATCAGGAAATTAACGAGTGGAATCGCCAGCAAGGTTCTACGGAGTCAGTATTAAACCTGCGCCGAATGACCAATATTGGAACGTTTCGCGCCTATCTGAACGAATATCTACGCAATCATCCGCGGATTCGTAAAGATATGACCTTAATGGTGCGCCAGTTAGCTCCCGGCGATAATGGTTTACCGCTTGAGATCTATGCGTTTACTAATACTGTGGTGTGGCTGGAATATGAAAGCATTCAGGCTGATATATTCGACCACATATTTGCCATCGTCGAAGAGTTTGGTCTGCGACTTCATCAGTCACCAACCAGCAATGATATTCGCTCCCTGGCAGAAGCATTTAAGCAGTAATTAAAAAACCGCTCTCATCGAATGGATGAGAGCGGCTTCAAATTGTTGACATCATTTTGTCGGATGCGGCGTGAACGCCTTATCCGACCTACACTATTATTTCGCTTTCCGGCGCAGTGTTTTAAACGCCACAAACAGGAACACAATCCACACCGGCAGCAAAATTGCCGACAAGCGCATATCATCCATCGTGCACATCAACAGCAAAATCATGCCGAGGAAGGCAATGCAAAGATAGTTGCCAAACGGATAGAGCAGCGCCTTAAACTGTGTTTCACGCCCCTGACGTCGCATCGCTGCACGAAAACGCAAATGCGCCAGGCAGATCATAATCCAGTTCAACAGCAAGGTTGCCACCACCAGTGCCATCAGCAAACCAAACGCTTTTTGCGGCAACAGATAGTTGATCAACACCACCAGTGAGGTGATCGCCCCGGAAAGCATCAGCGAGTTGATCGGCACGCCGCGACGGCTAACACGGGTAAGGAACTTCGGTGCGTTACCCTGGACGGAAAGGCCAAACAGCATCCGGCTGTTAGAGTAAACCCCGCTGTTATACACTGACAGCGATGCCACCAGAATGACGAAGTTCAGCGCAGAAGCCACCACGTTGCTGTCGAGGTTATGGAAAATCATCACAAACGGGCTACTGTTAGATTTCACTTCCACCCACGGGTAGAGCGCCAGTAATACCACCAGCGAACCGATATAAAACAGCAAGATACGATAAACCACCTGATTTACCGCCTTCGGGATGCTTTTTTCCGGATCGCGCGCTTCAGCGGCTGTGATCCCAATCAGCTCCAGGCCGCCGAAGGAGAACATGATCACCGCCAGCGACAAAATCAGCCCGTTCCAGCCAGTGGCAAAGAAACCACCAAAGCGCCAGAGGTTATCGATACTGGCTTTCTCGCCACCGTGACCAGAAAACAGCAGCCACAGACCAAAACCGATCATGCCGATAATCGCCAGCACTTTAATCAGCGCAAACCAGAACTCGGTTTCGCCATACAAGCGCACGTTCACCAGGTTAACGGCGTTGATGATAATAAAGAAGGCGGCGGCCCAGACCCACGTAGGAACATCCGGGAACCAGTACTGCATATAGATGCCCGCAGCGGTCAGCTCTGCCATTCCCACCAGCACGAACATTACCCAATAGTTCCAGCCGGAAAGGAAGCCTGCAAACGGTCCCCAGTATTTATAAGCAAAGTGGGCAAACGAACCGGAAACCGGCTCCTCAACCACCATCTCGCCAAGCTGGCGCATAATCAGGAAAGCGATGATCCCGGCGACGCCGTAGCCCAGCAACACGGCCGGCCCCGCCATCTGAATCGCCGGGCCAATGCCAAGAAACAGACCAGTACCAATTGCACCGCCCAGCGCAATCAGTTGAATATGACGGTTATGTAATCCCCGATGAAGCGTCGGCTCTTGATTCGACGCGGTATCTTCCGATACGGTTGACGCGTTTTTCACGCCTTTCCCCTGTGTGTCTTTTTTAATGAGGGGCATCTTTTAACATTTAGTGCTGGTCGTCGCAAGACACAATCCACACAGTTAAACCGGGTATCCTTTTCTTATGCAAATTGCCGACAAAAAGTACTCTGTTATTGCCAAATAAGATGTTAACGCCTTATTTGGCCTACAGAAACGTGCAAATTCAATAAATTATAATTCACGCTGTAGGCCTGATAAGGCATAGCGCATCAGGCAATTTTGCCTAAACCCGATGACGGTGCAGCCACATCAACTTATACGCCGCCGGGATAATAAACAGCGACAGCAACGGTGCGGTGATCATACCGCCAATCATCGGCGCAGCGATGCGACTCATCACTTCGGAACCCGCCCCTGTTCCCCACAGAATCGGCAGCAGACCAGCGATAATCACCGCCACCGTCATCGCTTTCGGGCGCACGCGCAGTACCGCGCCGTGATACAACGCCTCATCCAGCTTCTGTTCACTAAAGGTTTGCGGATTATCCAGCGACGGCTCTGCCTCTATGGCGTGACGTAAATACATCAACATCACCACACCAAACTCGGCAGCGACTCCGGCGAGAGCGATAAAACCGGTGCCCGTTGCCACGGAAAGATGAAAGCCCATCCACCACAGGAACCAGATACCGCCCACCAGCGCAAACGGTACACTGCTGATAATCAACAACGCTTCGCCTACGCGACGGAACGCCAGATATAACAGCACGAAAATGATCATCAACGTCATCGGCACCATGAGTTTCAGCTTATGGTTCGCGCGCTCCAGTAACTCGAACTGCCCGGAGAACGCCACACTAGTGCCCGGTTTCAACTGCACTTTCTCGGCAATCGCTTTTTGCAGATCGTGAACCACCGACACCATGTCACGGTCGCGAGCGTCGATATAAATCCAGCTCGTCGGTCGCGCATTCTCGGTTTTCAGCATTGACGGTCCGCCAGAGACTTTGACGTCAGCAACGTCAGCAAGGGTGATTTGCTGTTTCATCGGCGTCAGAATCGGTAGCTGTCGCAGCGCCTGCGGGCTGTCGCGCCAGCTTTGTGGATAACGCAGATTAATCGGGTAACGAGCAATCCCTTCCACCGTTTCGCCAACCATCGCTCCGCCCACTGCGGATGTCACAAACAACTGCACATCCGCCACCGTCATACCGTAACGCGCGGCTTTTTCGCGGTTAATCTCAACGTTGATATAGCGCCCACCTTCCAGGCGTTCGGCAAGCGCAGAAGCCACGCCAGGCACCGTTCGCGCCACTTCTTCGATTTGTTCCGCCATCGCGTCGATATCCGCCAGCACGTTGCCGGAAACCTTAATCCCGATGGGACTTTTAATGCCGGTCGAGAGCATATCGATACGGTTACGGATTGGCGGCACCCACAGATTTGCCAGCCCCGGCAGCCGCACTGTGTTATCCAGCTCTTCGATGATTTTGTCCATCGTCATACCTGGCCGCCACTGATCCTGCGGCTTAAGTTGAATGGTCGTTTCTACCATCTCCAGCGGAGCAGAATCAGTTGCCGTTTCCGCTTTCCCGGTCTTGCCAAATACCCGCGCCACTTCCGGCACGCTCATGATCAGCTTGTCAGTTTTTTGCAGCATACTCGCCGCTTCCGCCGCGGAAATCCCCGGTAGCGTCGAAGGCATATACAGCAAGTCCCCTTCATTGATCTGCGGTAAAAATTCGCCGCCAACTTTATTGAGCGGCCAGATTACCGTCAGCACCGAAAGCGCCGCCACCAGCAGTGTGGTTTTTGGCCAGTGCAATACTTTCAGCAACAGCGGATGGTAAATCCGAATCAAAAAGCGGTTGAGCGGATTACTACTTTCTGGCGGAATTTTGCCACGGATCCAGTAACCCATCAGGATCGGGATCACCACGATCGCCAGCAGCGCAGCCCCCGCCATCGCATAGGTTTTAGTGAACGCCAGTGGACCAAACAAACGCCCTTCCTGTCCTTCAAGGGTGAAGATCGGGATAAACGACAACGTAATAATCAGCAAGCTGATAAACAGCGCTGGCCCTACTTCAACAGAAGCATCGGTGATCACCTGCCAGCGTGTTTTATTATCCAGCGGGGCGTCAGGATGCTGATGCTGCCACTCTTCCAACCGTTTATGGGCATTCTCGATCATGACGATAGCGGCATCGACCATCGCCCCGACGGCAATCGCAATACCGCCCAGCGACATAATATTGGCGTTCAGCCCCTGAAAGTGCATGACAATAAAAGCAATACACAACCCCAGCGGCAACGAAATAATCGCCACCAGCGCCGAGCGCACATGCCAGAGGAACAGCGCACAGACTACCGCCACCACAATAAACTCTTCCAGCAGCTTGCCGCTGAGATTGTCGATAGCGCGGTCAATAAGCTGGCTGCGATCGTATGTTGTAACTATCTCCACGCCTTCCGGCAGGCTGCTTTTCAGCGTTTCCAGTTTGTCCTTCACGGCGGCAATAACTTCACGGGCGTTTTTGCCGGAGCGCAGGATAACGACCCCACCCGCCACTTCGCCTTCGCCGTTCAGCTCCGCAATACCCCGGCGCATTTCCGGCCCAACCTGAACCTTCGCTACATCACGCAGATAAACGGGAACACCATTTTCACTGGCTTTTAAAACGATGTGATTAAAGTCGTCGAGCGTTTGCAGATAGCCACTGGCACGTACCATATACTCTGCTTCCGCCAGTTCAATCGACGAACCGCCTGCTTCCTGGTTTGAGGCATCCAGCGCACTTTTCACTTCTGCGAGACTGATGCCATATTGCGCCAGGCGCTGAGGATCGATAACTACCTGATACTCTTTTACCACACCGCCCACCGATGCCACTTCCGCAACATTGGGGATGGTTTTTAGCTCATATTTAAGAAACCAGTCCTGCAATGAGCGTAAATCAGCCAGATCGTGCTTCCCGCTGCGATCCACCAGCGCGTATTCATAAATCCAGCCAACGCCCGTGGCATCTGGCCCCAACTCGGCACTGACACCCGCAGGCAGCTTACCCTGCACCTGGTTGAGGTACTCCAGCACCCGCGAGCGCGCCCAGTACGGATCGGTGCCATCTTCGAAAATGACATACACATAAGAGTCGCCAAACTGCGAGAAACCGCGCACTGTCTTCGCGCCCGGCACCGACAGCATGGTAGTGGTTAGCGGATAAGTGACCTGATTTTCAACGATTTGTGGTGCCTGACCGGGGTAACTGGTTTTAATAATCACCTGCACATCGGAGAGATCCGGCAGTGCATCCACTGGCGTGTTAATAATGGTCCAAGTGCCCCAGATACTCAGAAACAATGCGCCCATCAGCACCAGAAAACGGTTCGCCACCGAGCGACGAATAATCCATTCAATCATTGGTTATTCCCTCAATGCGCATGGGTAGCGCTTTCAGAGCGCATCCGCTCCAGCGCACCAGAAATATTGGCTTCGGAATCAATCAGAAACAGCCCGCTGGAAACCACCTTTTCACCTTCCGCCAGACCAGAGCGTAGCGCGGTGATACCTTGTGATGCCTGGAAAACGGAAACGCGTTTCGGAACAAAACGCCCGTCGGCATCAACGGTAATCACCCGCTGTTCGCTGCCGGTGTCGATCAGCGCCTGTGACGGAATCAGCAGCATCGGTTCGCTGGCGGTATTGAGTTGCAACCAGGCGTTCATTCCCGGTTTTAGCGCCTCTTCGGCGTTGTCGACTTCCAGACGCAGTTGCAGCGTGCGGGTCGCGGCATCCACGCCGGGTAGCAGCGTCCATTTGCGAATGGTGAGCGTTTTATCGGGTCGCGCCGGAACGGTGAGCGTAAACTGCGAGGCATCTTTCACCAGCCAGGCGATGGACTCCGGGATCGCGGCAGTGACCCACACCGGGTTCATACCCTGAATTTTCGCTACCACGTTATCTTTGGCGATATTCATTCCCGCGCGCAGATCAAACGCGGTGATCACGCCATCAATGGGCGCTTTGAGCGTAAAGCGAGTCTGGATTTTTTGCGTGGCGATCAAGCGGCGAATATCGGCCTCCGGCATTCCCGCCAGTCGCAGCCGCTCAAGAATGCCTTCGATCTGGGTCGCCGTACCGCCGGTTTCACGTAGCAGTAAATACTCACTCTGCGCTTCCACCCAGTCGGGAATAGTCAGCTCGAGAAGCGGCGCGCCCTTTTTCACTTTATCGCCCACGGTAAGCGGATAAACCTTGTCGATAAACCCGGCGGCGCGGGCCTGCACAATAGCAAACTGATACTCGTTGTAACTGACGTTTGCCGGGAAACTCTGGGCAAACGTCAACGACCCGCGCGTGACGGTGGCCGTTTTCACCCCCAGATTCTGCGTCTGGGTCGGGTCAATACGCACACCAGACGCAGAATTCTCTTCATCGGCATATTTCGGCACCAGATCCATATCCATAAACGGCGATTTACCCGGTTTATCGAACCGCGTATTGGGATACATCGGGTCATACCAGAATAAAATTTTACGTTCTGCGGTTGGTGTTTTTTCTGCTGGCTGTTCCGCCTGGGAAAACCAGGTAAAACCTGCCGCGGAAATAATACCGCCCGCGATCATGCTGCCGATAATAAGCGCGATTTTTTTCATTTCATTAAACCTGGGTTACTGGCTGACTTTAATATCCTGTAATAAAGAAAGGTTGCCCTGCTGGACAAAATTAAACGCCACTTTGTCACCGGTTTTAATTTCGCTCATTTTCGTCTGCGGGGTGATGGTAAAACGCATGGTCATCTCCGGCCAGTTCACGGCAGCAATCGGATCGTGATGGATAGTGATTTTTTTGCTTTCCAGATCAACACCTTTTACCACACCGGTGGCGCTAATTACCTGCGGTTGTGCTTCGCTCATCGTTTCATGATGATGTTCGTTAGCCTGCGCATTAAAGCCAATAACGGTAAACAGACTGAACATTGCGACTTGCAGTGTCTTTTTCATTTTATATCTCCTGGAGTTAAAAAATTATTGCTGCCAACCGCCACCCAGAGCGGTATATAAGGAAACTTCGTTAACCTGACGGGCATAATTCAGGTCGAGTAAGGTTTGTCGGGTAGCAAATAAAGAACGTTCGGCATCCAGCACTTCCAGATAACTTACCGCGCCGTGCTGATATAACGTCCGCGCCCGTTGCAGGGTAATTTGCAACGACGCCAGATAACGCTGCTGAGCGCTGATTTGATCATTCAGGCTTTGGCGTAACGCCAGCGCATCGGCCACTTCTTTAAAGGCGTTCTGGATTTTCTGTTCATAATTCACCACCGACTGCTGCTGGCGAATTTCAGCGATATCCAGATTGGCCTGGTTACGTCCGGCATTAAAAATGGGGATCTCAATTTTGGGGATAAAATTCCACATCCCGCTGCTGGCGTTAAATAATGACGACAGATCGCTGCTGGCGGTTGATATTCCGCTGGTCAGGCTTATAGACGGAAAAAATGCCGCGCGTGCAGCACCAATATTGGCATTGGCCGCCATTAATGCATGTTCGGCTTCCATAATATCCGGGCGTTGCAATAAGATTTGCGATGACAAACCCGCCGGTAATTTAACGCTTTGCAAGCTGTCGCTGTTTGCTGCCTGCGCTTGCGGCAGCTTGCCGTAGCGTCCCAATAACAGTTGCAACGCATTATTCGCCTGCGCCAGTTCCCCCTGACGTTTAGCAATATCGCTACGGGTACTTTCAATCACCCCGCGAGCCTGTTCCAGCGCCAGAACATTGCTGCTACCGGTTAACAGTTGTTTTTCGACAAACGCATATGACTGTTGATAATTACGCAGCGTTTCTTCGGCTATTTGCAATTGCGCATAAGCCAGTTGCTGGTTGTAATAGCTTTGCGCGACATTCGAAACCAGCAGAATATGCACCGCGCGCCGGGCTTCCTCAGTAGCTAAATAATTTTGTCGCTCGGCTTCGCTCATGTTCTTTAAGCGACCGAAAAAATCGAGGTCAAAACTGGCGTTAAGGCCAGTCGAGAACTCCCGTGTCGTGGCGGTATTGCCTTTAAGATTACCGCTCCAGTTGCCGCTACCCTCGCCGTTGAGTTGCGGGTAGCGATCGGCATCGGTCAGTCGATATTGCGCCCGCGCCTCCTGCACTTTTAGCGCCGCCATACGCAAATCCCGGTTATTCGCCAGCGCCTCGCTAATCAGCGTCTTCACCTGATTATCAACAAAAAAGGTGCGCCAGCCCGCACTCTGGTAATTATCGACCGGGTTGATCAGGCTGTTCTGGCTTAACGAAAACTGCTGCGGCACGGGCATTGCCGGGCGCTGATAATCCGGTGCCAGTGAGCAACCACTTAGCGCGAGGGCCACACAAAGTGTCAGGAGTTTACAATGAGACATAGGCGCATAATTTCTGGTGATTTTATGCCGCCAACTTTACCCGCCAGGCTCTGATTTTCCGGTGACAGGAAAATGACAAAATTGTCATTTTGCCAATAAGCGATTGCCATCTGATCGCGCTCCTCTAGAATTGGCCGGGCAGTATGCGGAGGAAACATGAAACTGTTGATTGTCGAAGATGAAAAGAAAACCGGCGAATATCTGACCAAAGGGTTAACCGAAGCCGGTTTTGTGGTCGATTTGGCCGATAACGGACTTAACGGCTACCATCTGGCGATGACTGGAGATTACGACCTGATAATCCTCGATATTATGCTGCCAGACGTGAACGGCTGGGATATCGTGCGCATGTTGCGTTCTGCCAACAAAGGGATGCCGATTCTGCTGCTCAGCGCGCTGGGTACGATTGAACATCGCGTCAAGGGGCTGGAGCTGGGAGCGGATGATTATCTGGTGAAGCCATTCGCTTTTGCTGAACTACTGGCGCGGGTGCGCACCTTACTGCGGCGCGGAGCGGCGGTGATTATCGAAAGCCAGTTTCAGGTTGCCGACCTGATGGTCGATCTTGTCAGCCGCAAAGTCACCCGTAGCGGCACGCGTATCACTTTGACCAGTAAAGAATTTACCCTGCTGGAGTTTTTCCTCCGTCATCAGGGCGAAGTACTGCCCCGCTCGCTTATCGCTTCACAGGTATGGGACATGAATTTTGACAGCGACACCAACGCCATTGATGTGGCGGTGAAGCGACTGCGCGGCAAAATCGACAATGATTTTGAGCCAAAGCTGATTCAAACCGTGCGTGGCGTGGGTTACATGCTTGAGGTGCCGGATGGCCAATAAGCCATTTCAGCGCCCGTTTTCGCTGGCAACCCGCCTGACCTTTTTTATCAGCCTTGCCACCATCGCGGCATTTTTCGCCTTTGCATGGATCATGATCCACTCGGTAAAAGTCCATTTTGCTGAGCAGGATATTAATGATTTAAAAGAGATTAGCACCACCCTTGAACGGGTACTTAATCACCCTGACGAGACACAAGCCCGACGCTTAATGACGCTGGAAGATATCGTCAGTGGTTATTCCAACGTCTTGATTTCCCTGGCAGATAGCCACGGTAAAACGGTATATCACTCCCCAGGCGCGCCGGATATCCGCGAGTTTGCACGCGATGCCATACCCGATAAAGACGCACGTGGTGGTGAGGTGTATCTCCTCTCCGGCCCGACGATTATGATGCCGGGCCACGGTCACGGGCATAGGGAACACAGCAACTGGCGGATGATTAACTTGTCGGTTGGCCCGCTGGTGGACGGCAAACCGGCTTATACGCTCTACATTGCGCTGTCGATCGATTTTCATCTTCATTACATAAATGATTTGATGAATAAACTTGTAATGACTGCATCGATCATCAGCATCCTGATCGTCTTTATCGTGCTGCTGGCGGTACATAAAGGTCACGCGCCGATCCGCAGCGTCAGCCGCCAGATCCAGAATATCACTTCGAAAGATCTCGACGTTCGCCTGGACCCGCAGACCGTGCCGATTGAGCTGGAGCAACTGGTGCTGTCGTTTAATCATATGATTGAACGTATTGAAGATGTCTTTACCCGCCAGTCCAACTTCTCGGCAGATATCGCCCACGAAATTCGCACGCCAATTACGAATCTGGTGACGCAAACGGAAATTGCCCTGAGTCAGTCGCGCAGCCAGAAGGAACTGGAAGATGTGCTCTACTCTAATCTGGAAGAGTTGACGCGAATGGCGAAAATGGTCAGCGATATGCTGTTTCTCGCCCAGGCCGATAACAACCAGCTAATCCCGGAAAAGAAAATGCTCAATCTGGCAGATGAAGTCAGCAAAGTTTTCGATTTTTTCGAGGCGTTAGCGGAAGATCGCGGCGTGGAACTGCGATTTGTTGGCGACAAGTGTCAGGTCGCGGGCGATCCGCTGATGTTGCGTCGGGCGTTAAGCAACCTGCTTTCTAACGCCCTGCGTTATACGCCGCCCGGAGAGGCAATTGTAGTGCGTTGCCAGACTACCGATCGCCAGGTACAGGTTACCGTCGAAAACCCCGGTACGCCCATTCCGCCCGAACACTTACCGCGATTGTTCGACCGCTTCTACCGCGTTGACCCCTCCCGCCAACGAAAAGGTGAAGGTAGCGGCATTGGCCTGGCGATTGTGAAATCGATTGTTGTCGCGCATAAAGGCACGGTTGCGGTAACGTCAGATGCGCGTGGGACAAGGTTTGTGATCTCATTACCCGCTTAATCATTCAGCAAACAGCAACTTTTATCACCAGTGTAAAAATAACGTGCCGCAATAGTCATACCTATTAATGGTAAAAAGCTGTCACAATTCATAAAAAACCTTAATATACGCCACCCTAAACATAAGCAGCGTTAATGTAAGGTTTTGGCGTGGACTGGCTTCTTGATGTTTTTGCTACCTGGCTTTATGGCTTAAAAGTAATCGCGATAACGTTAGCGGTCATAATGTTCATCAGCGGACTGGACGATTTTTTCATTGATGTCGTCTACTGGGTTCGTCGCATTAAGCGCAAGTTGAGTGTTTATCGGCGCTACCCACGAATGAGTTACCGCGAACTGTACAAACCAGATGAAAAACCGTTAGCGATTATGGTTCCGGCGTGGAATGAAACTGGCGTCATCGGCAATATGGCCGAGCTGGCGGCAACCACGCTCGACTATGAAAACTATCATATCTTTGTCGGCACTTACCCGAACGACCCCGATACTCAGCGTGATGTTGACGAAGTGTGTGCTCGCTTCCCGAACGTGCATAAGGTGGTCTGCGCACGTCCTGGCCCCACCAGCAAAGCAGATTGTCTGAACAATGTGCTGGACGCCATCACCCAGTTTGAGCGAAGCGCCAATTTCGCCTTTGCGGGTTTTATTCTGCATGACGCCGAAGATGTGATTTCGCCAATGGAACTGCGTCTGTTCAACTACCTTGTCGAGCGTAAGGATCTGATTCAGATCCCGGTGTATCCGTTCGAACGCGAATGGACGCACTTCACCAGCATGACCTATATCGATGAGTTTTCCGAACTGCATGGCAAAGATGTTCCGGTGCGTGAAGCCCTCGCCGGACAGGTGCCCAGCGCAGGTGTTGGCACCTGTTTCAGCCGCCGCGCCGTGACCGCGCTGTTGGCTGACGGTGACGGCATTGCTTTTGACGTGCAAAGTCTCACCGAAGATTACGACATTGGTTTCCGCCTGAAAGAGAAAGGAATGACGGAGATTTTTGTCCGTTTTCCGGTGGTGGACGAAGCTAAAGAACGCGAGCAGCGTAAATTTTTACAGCACGCGCGGACGTCAAACATGATCTGCGTGCGCGAATATTTCCCCGATACCTTTTCCACCGCAGTGCGTCAAAAGTCTCGCTGGATCATCGGCATTGTTTTCCAGGGATTTAAAACCCATAAATGGACTTCCAGCCTGACACTCAACTACTTTCTCTGGCGTGACCGCAAAGGGGCAATCAGCAACTTTGTTAGTTTCCTCGCGATGCTGGTGATGATCCAACTTTTGCTGTTACTGGCGTATGAAAGTTTATGCCCTGATGCCTGGCATTTTCTTTCTATTTTCAGCGGCAGCGCATGGTTAATGACCCTGCTATGGCTAAACTTTGGCTTGATGGTTAACCGTATTGTGCAACGGGTGATTTTTGTCACTGGTTACTACGGCCTGACGCAGGGCCTGCTATCCGTCCTGCGGCTATTCTGGGGCAACCTGATTAACTTTATGGCTAACTGGCGCGCGTTGAAACAGGTGCTTCAACATGGCGATCCGCGTCGCGTAGCGTGGGATAAAACGACGCACGATTTCCCCAGCGTGACTGGCGATACCCGTTCGTTGCGCCCGTTAGGTCAAATTCTGCTGGAAAATCAGGTCATCACCGAAGAACAACTCGATACAGCACTGCGTAATCGCGTCGAAGGTCTGCGTCTCGGCGGTTCGATGCTGATGCAAGGGTTGATCAGCGCAGAGCAACTGGCGCAGGCGCTGGCTGAGCAAAACGGCGTGGCATGGGAATCAATCGATGCCTGGCAGATCCCTTCCTCGCTGATTGCCGAAATGCCGGCTTCCGTAGCACTGCATTATGCGGTGCTGCCGCTGCGTCTGGAAAATGATGAGTTAATTGTCGGTAGTGAAGACGGCATTGATCCGGTGTCACTGGCGGCACTGACGCGCAAGGTTGGACGTAAAGTGCGCTACGTCATTGTTCTGCGCGGGCAAATTGTCACCGGATTACGCCACTGGTATGCACGCCGCCGCGGTCACGATCCGCGGGCAATGTTGTACAATGCGGTTCAGCATCAGTGGCTCACGGAACAACAGGCCAGCGATATTTGGCAGCAATATGTGCCGCATCAGTTCCTGTTTGCCGAAATACTGACCACACTCGGCCATATTAATCGTTCAGCGATTAATGTGCTGCTACTGCGTCATGAACGCAGCTCTCTGCCGCTCGGCAAATTTTTGGTTACTGAAGGTGTCATCAGCCAGGAAACGCTGGATCGCGTACTGACAATTCAACGCGAATTACAAGTTTCGATGCAATCTCTATTACTCAAAGCAGGTTTAACCACAGAACAGGTTGCGCAACTGGAGTCCGAAAATGAAGGAAAATAACCTTAATCGCATCATCGGATGGTCTGGTTTACTGCTGACGTCTTTATTGAGTACTGGCGCACTCGCAGACAATATTGGCACCAGCGCCAAAGAGCTGGGGCTTAGCGACTATCGCCATTTTGTTATTTATCCCCGCCTCGATAAGGCGCTGAAAGCACAGAAAAATAACGACGAAGCAACCGCCATCCGTGAATTTGAATATATTCATCAGCAGGTGCCGGATAATATTCCGCTGACTTTATATCTGGCAGAAGCCTATCGCCATTTTGGTCATGATGACCGCGCGCGGCTGTTGCTTGAGGATCAGCTTAAACGAACTCCCGGCGATGCCCGGCTTCAACGTAGCCTTGCGGCAATTCCTGTGGAAGTCAAAACAGTGAATACCGTCGAGGAACTGCTGGCCCAGCAAAAAGCGTGCGATGCTGCGCCGACTCTGCGTTGCCGCAGTGAAGTTGGGCAGAATGCGCTGCGGCTGGCACAGTTATCTGTTGCCAAAGCGCAACTGAACGATGCGACGTTTGCCGCATCGCCGGAAGGAAAAACGTTACGAACCGCTCTGCTGCAACGCGCAATCTACCTGAAACAATGGTCCCAGGCGGATACGCTATACAATGAAGCACGCCAGCAGAATACATTAAGCGCAGCAGAGCGCCGTCAGTGGTTTGACGTGCTTCTTGCCGGGCATCTGGATGATCGGATCCTGGCGCTGCAATCAGTGGGGATCTTCACCGATCCACAGTCGTATATTACTTACGCGACCGCACTGGCTTATCGTGGCGAAAAAGCACGCCTCCAGCGTTATCTCGCTGAAAACAAACCTCTGTTCACTACGGACTTACAAGAGAAAAGCTGGCTCTATCTGTTATCAAAATACAGTGACACTCCGGTGCAAGCGTTGGCGAATTACACGGTACAGTTTGCCGATAACCGCCAGTACGTTATTGGCGCAACGCTTCCGGAGCTGTTAAAAGAGGGTCAGTACGACGCGGCGCAAAAACTGCTCGCCACCCTCCCCGCCAATGAAATGCTTGAAGAGCGTTATGCCGTCAGTGTGGCAACCCACAACAGAGTTGAAGCACTACGTCTGGCGCGGTTGCTGTATCAGCGAGAACCAGCAAATCTTACGCGCCTGGATCAACTGACCTGGCAACTGATGCAGAACGGACAGTCACGTGAAGCTGCCGATTTGTTACTGCAACGCTACCCTTTCCAGGGCGATGCAAGCGCCAGCCATACGTTAATGACGCGGCTGGCGTCTCTGTTGGAAAGTCATCCTTACCTGGCAACGCCAGCGAAAGTGGCGATTTTATCGAAACCGTTGCCGCTGGCGGCGCAACGCCAGTGGCAAAGCCAGTTGCCGGGTATTGCTGACAATTGCCCGGCAATCGTCCGTTTACTGGGCGATATGTCACCGACTTACGATGCAGCCGCCTGGAACCGTCTGGCGAAGTGTTATCGGGAGACGCTACCTGGTGTGGCGTTGTATGCATGGCTTCAGGCAGAAAAACGGCAACCGAACGCGTGGCAACATCGCGCGGTGGCCTATCAGGCGTATCAGGTTGAAGACTACGCCACCGCACTGGCGGCCTGGCAGAAAATCAGTCTTCACGACATGAGCAATGAAGATCTGCTCGCTGCCGCCAATACCGCCCAGGCGGCTGGAAATGGCACGGCTCGCGATCGCTGGCTTCAGCAGGCAGAACAACGCGGGCTGGGCAACAATGCTCAGTATTGGTGGCTACATGCACAACGTTATATTCCTGCTCAGCCAGAACTTGCACTGAACGATCTCACTCGATCAATTAACATTGCGCCTTCAGCTAACGCTTACGTTGCGCGGGCGACGATTTATCGGCAACGTCATAATGTCTCAGCGGCAGTGAGCGATTTGCGCGCCGCTCTGGAACTGGAACCGAATAACAGCAATACCCAGGCGGCGCTCGGTTACGCCTTGTGGGATAGCGGCGATATCGCGCAGTCGCGGGAGATGCTGGAACAGGCGCATAAAGGGCTACCGGACGATCCGGCACTCATCAGACAACTGGCTTACGTGAATCAGCGTCTGGATGATATGCCTGCGACGCAACACTACGCCCGGCTGGTGATTGATGACATTGATAACCAGGCGCTGATTACACCGCTGACACCGGAACAAAATCAGCAACGCTTCAATTTCCGTCGTCTGCATGAGGACGTTGGTCGCCGCTGGACGTTCAGTTTCGATTCCTCCATCGGCTTGCGTTCCGGCGCGATGAGTTCAGCTAGCAATAACGTCGGTGGCGCTGCGCCAGGTAAAAGCTATCGTAGCTACGGACAACTGGAAGCCGAATACCGCATCGGGCGCAATATACTGCTGGAAGGCGACCTGCTTTCGGTTTACAGCCGTGTGTTTGCCGATACCGGAGAAAACAGTGTGGTGATGCCGGTGAAAAATCCGATGTCCGGCACCGGCCTGCGCTGGAAGCCGCTGCGCGATCAGATCTTTTTCCTTGCCGTTGAACAGCAGTTCCCACTGAATGGGCAAAATGGCACCTCCGACACCATGCTGCGTGCCAGCGCCTCGTTCTTTAACGGCGGTAAATACAGCGATGAGTGGCACCCGAACGGTTCAGGCTGGTTTGCCCAAAATCTGTATCTCGATGCGGCGCAATATGTCCGCCAGGATATTCAGGCGTGGACGGCTGATTACCGTGTGAGCTGGCATCAGAAAGTCGCGAACGGGCAGACAATCGAACCTTACGCTCACATACAGGATAACGGCTATCGTGATAAAGGCACTCAGGGCGCACAGCTTGGTGGCGTCGGCGTGCGCTGGAATATCTGGACCGGCGAGACGCATTACGATGCCTGGCCGCACAAAGTCAGTCTCGGCGTCGAATATCAGCATACCTTTAAGGTGATTAATCAACGTAGCGGGGAGCGCAACAACGCGTTTCTCACCATTGGAGTGCACTGGTAAATGCGTAAGTTCATTTTCGTATTGCTGACACTGCTCCTGGTCAGCCCTTTTTCCTTTGCAATGAAAGGTATTATCTGGCAACCGCAAAACCGTGACAGTCAGGTCACCGACGCCCAGTGGCAGGGACTGATGAGTCAGTTGCGTCTCCAGGGCTTCGACACCCTGATTCTGCAATGGACTCGTTATGGCGATGCATTCACCCAGCCAGAACAGCGCGCGTTATTGTTTAAGCGTGCCGCAGCAGCGCAACAGGCTGGTCTGAAGCTGATTGTTGGTCTGAACGCCGATCCGGAATTTTTTCTGCATCAGAAGCAGTCATCTGCAGCGCTGGAAAGCTACCTTAATCGCCTGCTGGCCGCCGATCTCCAGCAAGCCAGATTATGGCGTGCCACGCCTGGCGTAACGCCGGATGGCTGGTACATCAGTGCGGAAATTGACGATCTGAACTGGCGCAGTGAAGCCGCCCGACAACCTTTACTAAAATGGTTAAACAATACGCAGCGACTGATTAGCGATGTTTCAGCAAAACCGGTTTATATCAGTAGCTTTTTCGCTGGCAATATGTCGCCCGATGGCTATCGGCAACTGCTGGAACAAGTTAGAGCGACAGGCGTTAATGTCTGGGTACAGGATGGCGGCGGCGTTGATAAACTCACCGCCGAACAGCGTGACCGTTATCTGCAAGCCAGCGCAGATTGCCAAACTGCCTCACCCGCCAGCGGCATTGTTTATGAGTTGTTTGTCGCGGGCAAAGGTAAAACGTTTGCAGCTAAACCAAAACCGAATGCGGAGATCGCCTCGCTACTAGCAAAACGTTCCGCCTGTGGCAAAGACGCACTCTATTTCTCTCTGCGCTATTTGCCCGTCGCGCGTGGCATCCTCGAGTATTAATTGTTTAAGGGAGCAACTTTGCTTGCTCCCTTCCTTTTCACTTGCCTGATCAGAATCCTGTCTGTATTAATTCTCAGTTTTCAACGCATTTTATGCGTCTGACGTTTTTCAATTATTTAACCAAACCGCGATCAAAAAGTGATAGTGTAATTTGCGAAAGAGGAGGCGTTAAAGGAAGAATATAGGTGAAACTAATTTCATCGACTAACTGTTTGTTCTGGAGGTCTTCATTCTCCTACCGGTCAATAGATAACCGGAAGGTTTTAAACTGCTGTTTGTCATGAAACTTCAAAGCTCATTCTTTCATACGTTATCTTTTAATTATCTGCCCTCCAGTCAAATATTCTTATCAGCGGTTACACCATTATATTCACAATAAACATCATTACCCGCTTTACCATTTGTCACCACATGATAGTTGCCATCAGATCTTGCAATGCTTCGGCTCAGGATTACGCTTGCGACGATTTGGCACTTTCCAGATATTCCCGTACATAACACAAATAAGCGGCGTAACCACTACTCAGAGGGATTATATAATCATATTTATACCGCTATATAACTTTTAAATAAGAACAATTATTCATCAAGCGCATTAATATCAGCATATTCCTTTACACAGGAATAAAACCTTTTATTTAATAAACAAAGAGAGTCAATGATGAGTAAAATTACAGGCGTTTTAGTTGACAACCATATCTATGATATTAAAAATGATATGACGAATGGTTACCATTTCCCTAACTGCTTGTTTCCAGGTGCCACCTTTAAGATGGTCATTGATAATGACCCGGTTAATAATGGCAAGGTAAAATGGAGCTGTAGCACTGATGCAGACAATAATGTTCTGGCGATCAGTCAGGATGGCACAGTAACTTTTCCTGACGTTGACGAAAAGTGCATCGGGAATATTTTTGCCATTTTCGCTACTGATAAATCAACGAACAAATCTGCCGGTATTTATATTTTTACCGTGAAGCGTTTTTTCAAATACAGCATTGAAGCTTATGATTCAGTTAAAGATATTTTACCGTGGGTTAAAAAAATGAACGGAGAATTTCCCGAAGCGCAGGATATCGATAGTTACGATTATAATGATCATGATTCAGGGCATATTATTAAGCGAGAAGTTAACGCAGGACTTTACCAGGAATGGGGCGATGTAGCTAATAGTGGATGGAAAACAAATAGTGAATGTGCGGGCATTTGTAGAATTTACGCTTTTAATAAAGAAGATAATATTTATTATTGGCTTAAAAATGATGGGGTCAGACAGGAATTGAGCGTGGGTTTCACCGCTCAGGCAGTTGCATCCTACGGTGAATCCATCGCCTGATTGTGTTTTTGTCCACTATCATTTGTATTATTGTAGCGTAAACATTCACTGAAATTATAAAATTTAACTTACGTAAAACCACCCGTTCAGCGGGTGGTTCTCATATTTATCCACGATGTGGATGAAGTTTAAAAAACAAACAGACTTAAGAGTTTCTTGTTATATTGCTATAAACCATTTAATCACAAAATGCCGACAGTATTTCTTGCCTACAACTTTGTTATTGCTATTCAAAACACAAATATGGCAATCCCCTGCTCCACTTGCCAAAAAACATTTACCTGCAGTATAAAAAAGCAGCCCGTATAAACATACGAGCTGACGTATTTCATTAAACTCGAACGAAACTATTTTTAATGTGGTGCGCTTCGTGACAATAAGTTAATTACCAACACTCCGGCACAAATCAACATCATGCCTATAATGGCTGGAAGATCCAGCCGTTGGCCGAAAAATCCCCAGGACAGTAAACTAATCAGGACGATACCGACTCCTGACCAGATAGCATAAGCAATCCCTGTAGGAATATAAGCCAGCGTCTGAGCTAATAACCAGAATGATGTACAGTAACAAATAATTGTACCAACAGAGGGCCATAACCGTGTAAAACCCTCTGAAAACTTCATTAAGGTTGTACCAATAACCTCTGCAAGTATTGCACCACCAAGATAAATATAAGGGTTCATAGCATATTCATTCCTGTTAATACCGGAGAGAATTGTACTACAGTTCGAACTTAACTCACTGGTTCCCCCTGGTGCATTCATTGATGCTCTTCATCAGTGCTTCAGGGAATGGGCGGATGGGGATCCATAGAAATGGTGCGTAGATATGCTCACCTTACGTCTAATCATTTGACAGAGCACGCGAGGAAAATAGACGATATTTTTGGTAATGATGCCCCAAATACGTCCACTCTGAAATTATGAAGGTGGTAAAGAAGGTGTAACTGGTTGAATTGTAATGGCGCGCCCTGCAGGATTCGAACCTGCGGCCCACGACTTAGAAGGTCGTTGCTCTATCCAACTGAGCTAAGGGCGCATTGATACCACGATGTGCTGTAATCGCGTGAATTATACGGTCAACCCTTGCTGAGTCAATGGCTTTTGAACTGGTTGCTGAACAAGTGTACGGTCGTGTCTGATTTATCTCACTACGACGGCAAACCAACGGCGGTTATCATTATCGGCGTTAATCTGCCTGGTACAGAAGGTTTTACTTTTCAGAAAACGAAAACTGACAGCGCGCTACGCTTCTGACAAAATAGACGCATCCCCTTCGACCTACGTAACAGATGGAATCCTCTCTCTGATGGCAGCAAAGATTATTGACGGTAAAACGATTGCGCAGCAGGTGCGCTCTGAAGTTGCTCAAAAAGTTCAGGCACGCGTTGCGGCCGGACTGCGGGCGCCAGGACTGGCCGTTGTGCTGGTCGGCAGCAACCCTGCATCGCAAATTTATGTCGCAAGCAAACGCAAAGCTTGCGAAGAAGTCGGGTTCGTCTCCCGCTCCTATGACCTTCCTGAAACCACCAGCGAAGCAGAACTGCTTGAGCTTATCGATGCGCTGAATGCCGACAATACCATCGATGGTATTCTGGTGCAGTTGCCGCTTCCGGCGGGAATTGACTACGTAAAAGTACTGGAACGTATTCACCCGGACAAAGACGTAGACGGTTTCCATCCTTATAACGTTGGTCGTCTGTGCCAGCGTGCGCCGCGCCTGCGTCCTTGCACCCCGCGCGGTATCGTCACGCTGCTTGAGCGTTACAACATTGATACCTTTGGCCTTAATGCTGTGGTGATTGGTGCATCGAATATCGTCGGTCGCCCGATGAGCATGGAACTGCTACTGGCAGGTTGCACCACCACCGTGACTCACCGCTTCACCAAAAATCTGCGTCATCATGTGGAAAACGCCGATTTGTTGATCGTCGCCGTCGGCAAGCCAGGCTTTATTCCCGGTGACTGGATCAAAGAAGGCGCAATTGTGATTGATGTCGGTATCAACCGTCTGGAAAATGGCAAAGTTGTGGGCGACGTCGTGTTTGAAGAAGCGGCTAAGCGCGCCTCATACATTACGCCTGTTCCCGGCGGCGTTGGCCCAATGACGGTTGCCACGCTGATTGAAAACACGCTACAGGCGTGCGTTGAATATCATGATCCACAGGGTGAGTAACATGGCGACATTTTCTTTAGGTAAACATCCGCACGTTGAGCTGTGCGACTTGCTGAAACTGGAAGGCTGGAGCGAAAGCGGCGCGCAGGCGAAAATCGCGATTGCTGAAGGCCAGGTGAAAGTCGACGGCGCAGTTGAAACGCGCAAACGTTGCAAAATCGTCGCCGGTCAGACAGTGAGTTTTGCAGGTCACAGCGTACAGGTTGTTGCCTGACCCCATTCCGGCCTGCCTGTATGCAGGCCGATTCTCTTTTCAGACCTTTGCCCTCTTCGTTGCTTTCATTCATGCTGTTAGCATCAACATTTTGCCGAAGCAATCATCATGCCAACCGTTATTACCCACGCCGCCGTCCCCCTTTGTATTGGTTTAGGGTTGGGGTCGAAAATCATCCCGCCGCGTCTGTTATTTGCCGGAATCATCCTGGCGATGCTGCCAAACGCCGACGTATTGTCGTTTAAATTTGGCGTTGCCTACGGCAATGTTTTTGGCCATCGCGGTTTTACTCATTCGCTGGTATTTGCGTTTGTTGTCCCGCTGTTATGCGTGCTTATTGGGCATCGATGGTTCAGGACGGGGCTGATTCGCTGCTGGCTATTTTTAACCGTATCGCTGCTATCACACAGCTTGCTGGATTCGGTAACCACTGGCGGCAAAGGTGTTGGCTGGTTGTGGCCGTGGTCAGAGGAACGATTTTTCGCCCCCTGGCAGGTGATTAAAGTCGCGCCGTTTGCGTTATCGCGTTACACCACGCCATATGGGCATCAGGTGATTATTTCAGAGCTAATGTGGGTATGGCTACCAGGAATAATAGTGATGGGAATATTGTGGTGGAGCAGGCGTAAATTGCGCTGAGCGTATCCTCTCCCTTGCGGGAGAGGATAAGAGTGAGGGTGTTACTTACGACGCCAGGTGGTTCCTTGCGGACCATCTTCCAGCACGATCCCCATCTCGTTAAGACGATCACGCGCCGCATCCGCTGCCGCCCAGTCTTTGGCTTTACGAGCATCCAGACGCTGTTGAATTAACGCTTCAATCTCAGCCACTTCGCTGTCGTCTGCCTGTGCGCCGCTTTGCAGGAACACCTCCGGTTCTTGCTCCAGCAGACCCAGCACGGCAGAGAGTTTACGCAGGTGAGACGCCATTGCGTTCGCCGCTGCCATATCTTCTGCTTTCAGACGGTTCACTTCACGCGCCATATCAAACAACACGGAATAGGCTTCCGGCGTGTTGAAGTCGTCATTCATCGCCTCGATAAAGCGCGCTTCAAACGCTTCGCCACCCGCAGGAGCAACGGTTTTGTCTGTGCCACGCAGCGCAGTGTAGAGACGTTCCAGCGCCGCACGCGCCTGTTTCAGGTTCTCTTCACTGTAGTTCAACTGGCTGCGATAGTGACCCGACATCAGGAAGTAACGCACGGTTTCGGCGTCGTAGTATTTCAGCACATCGCGCACGGTGAAGAAGTTACCCAGCGATTTGGACATCTTCTCGCGGTCAACCATCACCATGCCGGAGTGCATCCAGTAGTTGACGTATTGACCATCGTGCGCACAGGTGGACTGGGCAATTTCGTTCTCGTGGTGCGGGAACATCAGATCAGAACCGCCGCCGTGGATATCAAAGTGATTACCCAACTGTTTGCAGTTCATTGCCGAACATTCAATGTGCCAGCCAGGACGCCCCGCGCCCCACGGAGAAGGCCAGCTCGGTTCGCCCTCTTTCGACATCTTCCACAGCACGAAGTCCATCGGGTTGCGTTTGTCATCGACCACGTCAACGCGCGCGCCTGCCTGCAACTGGTCGAGATCCTGACGCGAGAGCACGCCGTAAGTTGGATCGGTCGGTACGTCGAACATCACGTCGCCGTTGTCCGCCACATAGGCGTGACCTTTAGCAATCAGTTGTTCAGTGAGTTCAATAATTTCTGCGATATGGTGCGTTGCACGCGGCTCCATGTCCGGGCGCAGGATATTCAAAGCATCGAAATCTTTGTGCATTTCAGCGATCATGCGATCCACCAGTGCCACAAAGCTTTCGCCGTTTTCATTGGCGCGTTTGATGATTTTGTCGTCGATATCGGTAATGTTGCGCACATACTTCAGCTTATAACCGAGGAAACGCAGGTAACGCGCAACTACGTCAAAGGCGACAAAAGTACGCCCATGACCAATATGACAGAGATCGTAAACGGTGATTCCACACACGTACATGCCGACTTCCCCGGCGTGAATAGGCTTAAATTCCTCTTTTTGGCGTGTCAGAGTATTGAAGATTTTTAGCATCGAAGATTCCGTTTAGACATGTGTGGGTAATTGAGTTGCGTATAATACCCATATTTCCCGCGCGAATCAGCATACATTGCGAGATGATCCGATCGTGCGGTTATGCTATAACACCACCCTATATATGACCCGAACCGGGTTGAAGCACCAATCAAACGGAACAGGATGCAAAAATGGTTACTTTCCACACCAATCACGGCGATATTGTCATCAAAACTTTTGACGATAAAGCACCTGAAACAGTTAAAAACTTCCTGGACTACTGCCGCGAAGGTTTTTACAACAACACCATTTTCCACCGTGTTATCAACGGCTTTATGATTCAGGGCGGCGGTTTTGAACCGGGCATGAAGCAAAAAGCCACCAAAGAGCCAATCAAAAACGAAGCCAACAACGGTCTGAAAAACACCCGTGGTACGCTGGCAATGGCTCGTACTCAGGCTCCGCACTCTGCAACTGCCCAGTTCTTCATCAACGTGGTTGATAACGACTTCCTGAACTTCTCCGGCGAGAGCCTGCAAGGTTGGGGTTACTGCGTATTTGCCGAAGTGGTTGAAGGCATGGACGTAGTCGACAAAATCAAAGGTGTCGCAACCGGTCGTAGCGGTATGCACCAGGACGTGCCAAAAGAAGACGTTATCATTGAAAGCGTGACCGTTAGCGAGTAATCGTGGCGACACTCTTTATTGCAGATCTTCATCTCTGCGTGGAAGAACCGGCGATCACCGCCGGTTTTCTGCGTTTTTTAGCGGGAGAAGCCCGCAAGGCCGACGCGCTGTATATTCTTGGCGATCTGTTTGAAGCATGGATTGGCGACGATGATCCCAGCCCGTTTCATCGCCAGATGGCGGCGGCGATCAAAGCGGTATCCGACTCCGGCGTTCCCTGTTATTTCATTCATGGCAACCGTGATTTTCTGCTCGGCAAACGCTTTGCCCGTGAAAGCGGTATGACGTTATTGCCAGAAGAAAAAGTGCTCGAACTTTATGGTCGTCGGGTGCTGATTATGCATGGCGACACGCTGTGCACCGATGACGTCGGTTATCAGGCTTTTCGCGCCAAAGTCCACAAGCCCTGGTTGCAAACGCTATTCCTCGCCCTGCCGCTGTTTTTACGTAAACGTATTGCTGCGCGAATGCGCGCAAACAGTAAAGAAGCCAACAGCAGTAAATCGCTGGCGATCATGGACGTTAACCAAAACGCGGTGGTCAGTGCGATGGAAAAGCATCAGGTGCAATGGCTGATCCACGGGCATACGCATCGCCCGGCGGTGCATGAACTCATCGCCAATGCGCAACCTGCTTTCCGCGTCGTGCTGGGAGCCTGGCATACCGAAGGTTCGATGGTGAAAGTCACGGCAGATGACGTTGAGCTAATCCATTTTCCTTTCTGACCGCGAATGAACAGATTCTGAAAAAGCGCCAGACTACCGCAACCTGTATATCTTTTTCTGAGTCAGCAAGGTAATAAGTCCCTGAGTGAAATAACAACAGGGAATATTATTATGCGACGCTGCAACGGATTTTTGATTTCTGGCATCGCCCTTACGGCAGGAGCGCCTCTGTGTATTAGCTGGTTTGGCCTTGTCGGCTTCTATTTTGGCGTATTGTCACTGGTAGTTGCAGCGGTCATTTCGTGGATAGTCTATTTCTGGCTCATTTACTTAGTACTCACCCGCCCCCATAACCAACGTTTTGTCGAAAGATTTGTATTGATTGTCGGTATTTGCTTTTTTCCGTGGAGCATTGTGCTGATATGGGCATTCTTTGCCAGTTCATCCAGAGCGCATAATCAACACGCAGATCAGATTAAAAACTCAACAAATAACGGTTAATCCCGCCTACGCAACCGTTTTCCTTGCTCTCTTTCCGTGCTATTCTCTGTGCCCTCTAAAGCCGAGAGTTGTGCACCACAGGAGTTTTAAGACGCATGTCTTCCCGCAATAATCCGGCGCGTGTCGCCATCGTGATGGGGTCCAAAAGCGACTGGGCTACCATGCAGTTCGCCGCCGAAATCTTCGAAATCCTGAATGTCCCGCACCACGTAGAAGTGGTATCTGCTCACCGCACCCCTGATAAACTGTTCAGCTTCGCTGAAAGCGCCGAAGAGAACGGTTATCAGGTGATTATTGCGGGCGCTGGCGGCGCAGCGCACCTGCCAGGCATGATTGCCGCAAAAACGCTGGTGCCGGTGCTGGGCGTACCAGTACAGAGCGCCGCACTGAGCGGTGTCGATAGCCTCTACTCCATCGTGCAAATGCCGCGCGGCATTCCGGTGGGTACGCTGGCGATTGGTAAAGCGGGCGCGGCAAACGCGGCGTTACTGGCAGCACAAATTCTTGCTACTCATGATAAAGAACTGCACCAGCGTCTGAATGACTGGCGCAAAGCCCAGACCGACGAAGTACTGGAAAACCCGGACCCGCGAGGTGCGGCATGAAACAGGTTTGCGTCCTCGGTAACGGGCAGTTAGGCCGTATGTTGCGCCAGGCAGGCGAACCGTTAGGCATTGCTGTCTGGCCGGTCGGGCTGGACGCTGAACCGGCGGCGGTGCCCTTTCAACAAAGCGTGATTACCGCTGAGATCGAACGCTGGCCAGAAACTGCATTAACTCGCGAGCTGGCGCGCCATCCGGCCTTTGTGAACCGCGATGTATTCCCGATTATTGCCGATCGCCTGACTCAGAAGCAGCTTTTCGACAAACTTCACCTACCGACCGCGCCGTGGCAGTTACTTGCCGATCGCAGCGAGTGGCCTGCGGTGTTTGATCGTTTAGGTGAGCTGGCGATTGTTAAGCGTCGTATTGGTGGCTATGACGGTCGCGGTCAATGGCGTTTACGCGCCGATGAAACTGAACAGTTACCGGCTGAATGCTACGGCGAATGTATTGTCGAGCAGGGCATTAACTTCTCTGGCGAAGTGTCACTGGTTGGCGCGCGCGGCTTTGATGGCAGCACAGTGTTTTATCCGCTGACGCACAACCTGCATCAGGACGGTATTTTACGCACCAGCGTGGCTTTCCCGCAGGCCAATGCACCGCAGCAGGCGCAGGCCGAAGAAATGCTGTCAGCGATTATGCAGGAACTGGGTTATGTCGGTGTGATGGCGATGGAGTGTTTTGTCACCCCGCAAGGTCTGTTGATCAACGAACTGGCTCCGCGTGTGCATAACAGCGGTCAC
Organism: Escherichia sp. KTE159; assembly: GCF_000408805.1. Classification (NCBI taxonomy): domain Bacteria; kingdom Pseudomonadati; phylum Pseudomonadota; class Gammaproteobacteria; order Enterobacterales; family Enterobacteriaceae; genus Escherichia; species Escherichia sp. KTE159. Next base: position 378,363 of record NZ_KE137292.1, on the reverse strand, counting down.
TGGACGCAAAACGGTGCCAGCATCAGCCAGTTTGAGCTGCACCTGCGGGCGATTACCGCTCTGCCGTTACCGCAACCGGTGGTTAATAGCCCGTCGGTGATGATCAACCTGATTGGTAGCGATGTGAACTATGACTGGCTGAAACTGCCGCTGGTGCATCTGCACTGGTACGACAAAGAAGTACGCCCAGGTCGTAAAGTGGGGCATCTGAATTTGACCGACAGCGACACATCGCGTCTGACCGCGACGCTGGAAGCATTAATCCCACTGCTGCCGCCGGAGTATGCCAGCGGCGTGATTTGGGCGCAGAGTAAGTTCAGTTAACCTGGTGCTCATATTCTTGCCGGATGCGGCGTGAACGCCTTATCCGGCCTACCGATCCGGCACCAATTGTAGGCCTGATAAGATGCGCCAAGCATCGCATCAGGCACAAATGCCTACGACGACAACGAAATACAGGTTCCCGCCTCGCCCGCCAGCGTCTCTTCAATTCGCGATAACGCACCAATCCACGCGGGTTTACCACGGCTTCTGACATAACCACTCACCGCCGTCACCTTCGGCCCCATCGAACCATCGGCTTTGGCAAATGGCGCTAACTCATCCGGTGTGGCATGGCGAATGGCGCGTTGCTGTGGCGTTCCCCAGTTTTCATATACCGCATCAGCATCGGTGAGGATCACCAGCCCATCGGCATTAATCTGCCTGGCGAGCAACGCAGCGGCGAGATCTTTATCAATCACCGCTTCACTCCCAGCTCCGTCATCCGTCACCGGAACACCGCCGCCGCCACTACAAATCACCACATGCCCCTCTTTGAGCAACAACTCAATGGCTTCGCTGTCGAGAATTTTACGCGGTTGTGGAGATGCCACCACCCGGCGCAAGTATTTACCGTCGCGTTTCATCTGCCAGCCATATGCCGTTTCCAGCGACTCTTGCTCTTCCGGCTGATAAACCGGACCGATAAACTTCTCTGGCTGCGAAAATGCCGGATCATCAGGTGAAACTTCAATGCGCGTCAGCACCGTCGTCACCGGTGGCATCTGCGGCTGTGCGCTCAAACTCTGCGCCAGCATATAGCCAATCATCCCCTGGCTTTCCGCCACCAGCACATCCAGCGGATACGGTTCCACCTCTTTCCACGCCAGATTCTGTAACGCCAGCAGCCCCACCTGCGGCCCGTTGCCGTGAACAATCGCCAGCCGATAAGAACGCGCCAGACGTGCCAGCGCGGGTACAGCACTGGCAATATTGCGATATTGATTTTCTGCCGTCAGCGCCTCACCGCGCTGGAGTAAGGCGTTGCCCCCAAGAGCTACAACCAGTGTTTTCATGGTGTTCCTTGTAATAATTGTTGACCAAGCCAGAACCCCAGCAGCGTATCTGCCCCTGACGTATGCCCCAGCGCCAACAGCGAATCAATTGCTGCTTCGATACGTTTCGGGCAACTCAGAGCATGAACAAAGTGCAGGAGTGGCGAGGCGAAATAGCCTTGGGCGGCGTAACGCAAATAACTAACGCTCACCGCCGTGGTAACGCGTTGAAGATTGTCGGAACAGGCAAAAAACGGGCGACCGGAGCGCGCATCTAAAGCGCCATAATACCAGGCCGCCAGCAGCATTCCGCTCAGCGTGTCATCATGACTTGGCGTTAATCCCGGACCTTTGCCCAGCCAGTGCCGCCAGTCGGTCTTAACGCCATTGAGTGCGGTCTGAAAACAGTGACGAAACTGGCGCAATTCAGCGGGTAGCGGATCGCTTAGCGCCAACACCAGTGGCCCAAAAAGCCCGGTTTCCTCCGCGCGTTGCATCCATGCAGCGGCAAGCGGTTGAGGATGCGCAGGCGGCGTAATACGTAGCAAACAATAACGCTGTGGCTGTTTAACCGTAAAACGCCCGAGGCAAATCCCTTGAGCCACAACTTGCGGTCGTTCATTGCCACGTAATCCACCGCATAACGCATCGAATTGCGCGCGGCGAAGCACCCATCCTCCGGGGCCGAAACCACTTCCCTGACGATGCAGCGTTAACAGTTCGCCGCTTTCCGTCAGCAGATTAATCGCCCGCCGCCAGACGCCCGCTAACCGCCAGGACTGGCGATAGTCTGGTGCGCTACGACTGGCAAGCAGAGGATGGATGATCGTCATCGCGCGTTCCTCAACCAATACCCATACTTTCAGCCAGGGCTTCCAGCGCCTGTTCAAAGCAGGCCAGCGGTGCCCGTACAGTGCCTGCCCCTATCTGCCCGATCCCCGCTTCTTTATGGGCGATACCAGTATTGATGAGCGGCGTAATGCCGGTTTCCACAACGCGACGAATATCCAGCCCCAGACATGCGCCCTGGAAATCCCAGCCGGGGATCGGCAACTGCATATTGCGTTCAAGGAAGATTTCCGCCATCTCTTCAGATACCGTTCTTGCAGCCTCCACGCCACCCGCACCGACAAAACGCGTTACGCCTGGGGCGGCGATCATTGCCGCTCCACCGATACCAAAGGTTTCGGTAATCGCGCTATCGCCCATATCCGGATTCGCCTGCTCCTGCGAGAAGCCGGAGAAAAACAGACCTTGTGGAGTGTTAACTGGCGCAGTAAACCAGCGATCGCCCAGACCGCTTACCCGAATCCCAAACATATTGCCGTTGCGGGTCATTGCCGTAACGATGCTGCCCGCGCGGATCATCGCACCTGCATCCATCGCCACCTTGCAATAGGCCATCGCGAGATTGAGGAAGAACTGATCGGTCACGCTAAGGAAGTCCATCACCTCCGCGATTTGCTGTTTATCGTGATCGAGACGGGCGATTTGCGGTGCCAGCGCACGCATCAACAGTGCTGAGGAAGCAATGTTGCGTTGATGGAACTCATCGCCCATCGTAATGCCCTGCGCCATCATCGTGGTGAGATCGATACCATGCTCTATGCGCCCCAGCGCGGCGCTTAATACTGGCATCAACACATCGCGCATCCAGCGATGGCGAGTCAGAACATCTTCGCCATAGGCACCGAAACGCATCACTTTGCCGATACCTTCGTTGAGGTTGCAATACGCCCGGTTACCGTCGGTCACATTCTCAACCACCAGCATCGGCATACTGGCAGAGGTAATACCGCCCATTGGCCCGACAGCATTCACATGGTGGCAAGGAATGAAGTTCACTTCCCCCTGCTCCAGCATCGCCAAAGCCTGCGCTTCATCTTTTGCCCAGCCTTCAAACAGACATGCGCCCACGCACGCTCCTTTCATTGGCCCGGTCATCTCCTGCCAGCGCATCGGTGGCCCGGCGTGAAGCAGTGTTTTACCCTGATTTAACGCGCTAATGAGTGAAGAAGCCGGTTGCACATCCAGCCAGTGTGGACGAGCGCGACGAATTTGTTCGATAACCGCAGTATTGGCTTGCGCCACTGATGTAAACATGGGAACCCCTTATTGCAAACGTTCTAATAAACGAGCCAGTTTTTTATTGCCGCCAGCGACTGGCACCCATTGGTAATGCACTACCGGTTTGCTGGCACTTTGAAGATCCAGCGCAAAACTGCGTAACCCGGCGTTAATCACAGCGACGTTTTTCAGTAATGATGGAGTGTATTTATGCGTGGCTGGCGAAAGCGGATGAATCAGCGCCGCCGCCAGCAACGTGGCTTCAGGCAGTGAACTGACCACCGCGATCCCCGCATCTTCCAGTGTGGCAATTTGTTGCGAACGGCATTGCGGGTCACGTTCAGTACCCGTCACCGTGGCAATGGCATACAGAGGTTGACTATCTGGACGGGCGTCACAGGCTTGTTGCCATGCGCTTACCAGCGATGCGGCAGGATCGGCAGTCGCACCAAAACCAATCACCACATCGAGTAGCAATACACGCACTTGTGGTTTAGCACCGAGATCGGCAATCAACAGATTACGTAACGTCGGGTCGATCATCGGATGGGGACGCCCGACGGTGTAGAAATCATCGCCCAGATCGAGGATCTGGTGACCATCAGCGTCCAGCATCATGCCGTGATGATGGGCATCGTCGGCTGGCACGCCCAGATGTCCGGCGAGTAATCCCGCCGCTTCGGCTGCCAGCGTACCGCCGGTATACAAGCCGCAAATAAATCCACTGCTGGCCGGAGCTATCGCGTTACGTCGCGCTGTAACGCGTGAAAGCAGGCAAGCCAGACGCGCGGCATCATCCAGCGAGGAGGCAAACCACACATTCTCGTCACGAGTCGCCGTCGGGGTATAACCTAAAAACAGCGCCACCGTCGGTTTGCCGGTTACTTTCATGGCATTAACAATTTTCAGGCGCACGGCTTCGGCTGGCGGTTTTGAGACAAACGCCAGCACTTCGCTTTTCTCGTCTGCACTGAGCATTTCCAGCGCCGTCAGCGCACTGATGCCGCCCACTTCACGGCTGAGATCGCGCCCGCCCAGACCAATTGCGTGGGAGATCCCCTCCCCTGCCAGCGCAATCTGCGAGCACAATTCCTGGATCCCTGTACCAGAAGCGCCAATGACACCAATATTGCCTTCCGGCATCACATTAGCGAAAGCCAGCGGCGTAGAGGCAATCATCGACGTACCGCAATCCGGCCCCATCACCAGCAAGTCTTTTTCCCGCGCATGAGTTTTGAGTTGGATTTCGTCTTCCAGCGTGACGTTATCGGAGAACATCATCACGTTGAGGTTGCGATCCAGCGCCTGATTAGCCAGTTCCGCCGCGTACTCACCCGCCACTGAAATCAGCGCCAGATTAGCGTCGGGTAATTTCTGACAGGCGCTATCCCAGCGGCGCACCTGCGTTAACGCCTCGCTGCTGACCGTCCCCTGCGCCAGTTGCTTTAACGCCTCTTCAAGCTGCTGCATAATCGCCTGCGCGATCCCCGCATCCGCCGCTTCGCTACGAATTGCCACGCAAATATCGTTCGGCGTGGCGTTATTAAAATCGTCATGCCAGAAACCTGTAGTCTCTAATAACGCTTTATTAGCGGGCGTACCCATCATTACGGAAACATCATCAACATTTTCTGATTCGCTGAGTTTTCGTGAAATAATCATTAAACTGACCGAATCCTGAAAACACCCTTTTTTAATAAAGGCGTGGATCATAACAACTCCTTAAAAATTGCGCCCATGGCAATTGCACGAGCAGTATTAATGTGTCAATTACGGTATCGTCGGTCGATGGTAAATAAGGTGATAAACATCACACAGAGATTATTAGTAAAATAAATCAAATAACCGCCAGAGCATTACGTGTTATTTTTTAACAAGCGACGTAATTTTAAAAATCAGATTAAAAACAGGCGGATTATCAAATAAATTCTAACTATATTTTTTTGCCTGTCTGGATCACATAATCCAGATATTTTCCCTGTATGTTAATTGCAGTCATGCTTCACACCGTCGTTAAAAAGGAAGACAGATGAAAATCAGTCGGGAAACACTCCACCAGCTAATTGAGAATAAACTCTGCCTGGCTGGGTTAAAACGTGAGCACGCTGCAACCGTTGCTGAAGTATTGGTTTACGCCGATGCCAGAGGGATCCACTCTCATGGCGCGGTACGCGTGGAATACTACGCAGAACGCATTTCAAAAGGCGGCACTAACCGCGAACCGGCATTCCGTCTTGAGGAGACAGGGCCGTGCTCGGCAATTTTACATGCCGACAACGCCGCCGGGCAGGTTGCCGCAAAAATGGCTATGGAACATGCCATCAAAACCGCCCAACAAAATGGCGTTGCCGTGGTCGGCATTAGCCGGATGGGGCACAGCGGTGCAATCTCTTATTTTGTGCAGCAGGCAGCTCACGCCGGATTAATTGGCATTTCGATGTGTCAGTCCGATCCCATGGTGGTGCCATTTGGTGGGGCGGAAATTTACTACGGTACTAACCCACTGGCCTTTGCCGCGCCGGGAGAAAGTGACGAGATCCTTACCTTTGATATGGCGACTACCGTACAGGCATGGGGGAAAGTACTCGACGCGCGCTCGCGCAATATGTCTATTCCGGAGACCTGGGCGGTCGATAAAAACGGAGCACCAACAGCCGATCCATTCTCGGTTAACGCCCTGCTGCCCGCTGCCGGACCGAAAGGTTATGGCCTGATGATGATGATTGATCTGCTTTCAGGCGTGTTACTCGGTTTACCGTTCGGGCGTCAGGTCAGTTCAATGTATGACGATTTACACGCCGGACGTAATTTGGGGCAATTACATCTGGTAATTAATCCTGACTTTTTCTCCTCCAGCGAATTATTCCGACAACATCTTAGCCAGACCATGTGCGAATTAAATGCCATTACCCCCGCGCCCGGTTTTAGCCAGGTTTATTATCCCGGACAGGATCAAGATATTAAACAACGCAAAGCCGCCGTCGAAGGTATCGAGATTGTTGATGATATTTACCAGTATTTAATTTCCGACGCGCTTTATAACACGTCATATGAAACGAAAAATCCCTTTGCACAATAATAATTGAGACAGGACTTTCCTATGATCACACATTTTCGCCAGGCCATAGAAGAAACGCTGCCCTGGCTTTCCTCTTTTGGCGCAGACCCAACGGGTGGAATGACCCGTTTACTTTATTCGCCGGAATGGCTGGAAACCCAGCAACAATTCAAAAAAAGAATGGCCGTCAGCGGGCTGGAAACACATTTCGACAAAGTGGGGAATTTATACGGCCGCCTGAGCGGCACCGAATACCCACAGGAAGTGGTTCTGAGCGGTTCGCATATCGATACCGTTGTTAACGGCGGTAACCTTGACGGGCAATTCGGCGCACTGGCGGCGTGGCTGGCAATTGACTGGCTGAAAACGCAATACGGCGCGCCGCTGCGTACAGTCGAAGTGGTGGCGATGGCAGAAGAAGAAGGCAGCCGCTTCCCATATGTCTTCTGGGGCAGTAAAAACATTTTCGGTCTGGCGAATCCTGACGATGTGCGGAATATCTGTGATGCCAAAGGCAACAGCTTCCTTGATGCGATGCTCGCCTGCGGATTTGCCCTGCCGAACGCGCCGCTACCACCACGCGAGGACATCAAAGCCTTTGTCGAACTGCATATTGAACAAGGCTGTGTGCTGGAAAGTAATGGTCAATCAATTGGCATCGTGAATGCAATTGTCGGGCAACGTCGCTACACGGTGACGCTGAACGGCGAATCAAACCATGCAGGCACCACGCCGATGGGCTATCGTCGTGATACGGTCTACGCGTTCAGTCGCATTTGCAATCAAGCGGTTGAAAAAGCGAAAAAGATGGGCGATCCGCTGGTGCTCACCTTTGGCAAGGTGGAGCCGCGCCCGAATACGGTGAATGTGGTGCCGGGGAAAACCACTTTCACTATTGATTGTCGCCATACTGACGCCGCCGTGTTGCGTGATTTCACCCAACGGTTAGAAAACGACATGCGGGCGATTTGCGATGAAATGGATATCGGTATTGATATCGATTTATGGATGGATGAAGAACCCGTGCCAATGAACAAAGAACTGGTCGCCACCCTGACGGAGCTGTGCAAGAAGGAAGCCCTGAACTATCGGGTAATGCACAGCGGTGCCGGACACGACGCGCAAATTTTCGCGCCTCGCGTGCCGACCTGCATGATTTTCATTCCCAGCATTAACGGGATCAGCCATAACCCGGCGGAACGCACCAATATTAACGACCTTGCCGAAGGGGTCAAAACGTTGGCACTCATGCTTTATCAACTTGCCTGGCAGAAATAAGGAGTCATAAATGGGATATTTAAATAACGTCACGGGTTACCGCGATGATTTACTGGCTAACCGCGCGATTGTGAAACACGGTAATTTCGCACTGTTAACCCCAGACGGCCTGGTGAAAAATATTATTCCGGGCTTTGAAAATTGTGACTCGACGATCCTGTCTACACCAAAGCTGGGCGCTACGTTTGTCGATTATCTGGTCACGCTGCATCAAAACGGCGGTAATCAGCAGGGTTTCGGCGGCGATGGGATAGAAACTTTCCTGTATGTGATTTCTGGAAATATCACTGCCGAAGCTGAAGGGAAAAAATTTGACTTAAGCGAAGGTGGGTATCTGTATTGCCCCCCAGGTTCCTTAATGACGTTTGTTAATTCCCAGACCGAAGACAGCCAAATCTTCTTATATAAGCGCCGTTATATTCCGGTAGAAGGCCATGCGCCGTGGCTGGTTTCTGGCAATGCAAATGAACTGGAACGTATTCACTATGAAGGTATGGACGATGTGATCCTGCTGGACTTCCTGCCAAAAGAGTTAGGCTTTGATATGAACATGCATATCCTCTCTTTTGCGCCAGGTGCCAGCCACGGTTATATCGAAACCCACGTTCAGGAACACGGTGCCTATATTCTTTCCGGTCAGGGGGTTTATAACCTCGACAATAACTGGATCCCAGTGAAAAAAGGCGATTACATCTTTATGGGCGCATATTCCTTGCAAGCCGGTTATGGCGTAGGGCGCGGTGAAGCGTTTAGTTATATTTATTCGAAAGATTGCAACCGCGACGTTGAGATTTAATTAATACCACTCTCGCTGAGATTTTTATTTTAGCTATGTTGGATTTCGCCACGGTTTATACCGTGGCTTTTTTTTTTCGCAACATTACCTGATGCGCTTCACTTATCAGGCCTACATGATAATTTTCGCGATTTCCAGGACGGAACCGGCATACACAACACGCACGTTGTCAGTAATCTGAACGGATGCGATATGAACCGCATCCACTTTATTAAGGTAAAAATCAGAGTTTAATTCCCTGACCTATTTTAATGGCACAGGCAATATTCCGCGCGCTGTTAAAGAGATTGGTTTCACCACTGGCGAGCACTTCGGCTAAAGGTGCCAGCCGCGGCAGTATACTGAAAACAGCATCGATACCATATTGATGCACCACTTCCACGCCATCACCCAATACGCCAGCAATCCCAATCACCGGGACATTTAATTTCTTCGCCACTGACGCCACACCCAGCGGCGCTTTACCGCCTGCCGTTTGTGAGTCAATGCGCCCCTCACCGGTGATCACCAGCGCCGCACCTTGCACCGCCTGCGCAAGATTGACCGCATTTAACACAATATCAATACCCGGTTTGATATCCGCATTGAGAAACACTGCCGCCGCAATGCCCATTCCGCCCGCTGCGCCGCCACCTGCCATCTGGCAGACGTTAATTTCAGTTTGCTGTTGTAAAACACGGGCGTAATTTTGCAGCCCCTGCACCAGCTCTTCGACCATTTCCGGCGTTGCCCCCTTTTGTGGGCCAAACACCGTAGCCGCACCGCGTGCCCCTACCAGCGGGTTATCGACATCGCACGCGACTTCGATATGGCAGCTCACCAGACGCGGATCGCGCTCCTCTATCTCAATGCTTGCCACACGGGCTAAATTACCGCCATTTGCCGCCAGCACCAGACCATCAGCATCGAGAAAACGCACACCGAGTGCCTGCGCCATGCCCATGCCGCCGTCTACCGTCGCGCTGCCGCCAATGCCGAGAATAATATGACGAATGCTGTTATCAAGCGCATGGCGAATTAACTCACCGGTGCCATAACTTGACGCCAGTAGCGGATTACGCTTTTCAGGTGCGACCAGCATCAGGCCACTTGCCGCCGCCATCTCGATCACCGCCGTTTTCCCATCCCCAGTAATGCCATAAAAAGCATTCACTTTTTCGCCCATCGGTCCACAGACTTCATGCGTCACGATTTTGCCGCCCGTCGCAGCAACCATCGCATCAACCGTCCCCTCTCCACCATCCGCTATCGGCAAACAGATATAGTGCGCATCGGGAAAGAGGGTCGAAAATCCAGCTTTAATTGCCTGACAACATTTTTCTGCACTTAAGCTCTCTTTAAAAGAGTCTGGCGCAATGACAATTTTCATTATTAATCCTTTTTCAACAAATTATTCGATGCGTTCCCACGGAATTAGATTATCCATAAGAACAGCCAGTAAAATTCCGACCAGTAGGCCGTTACTGAGTAGAGGACGAAGCGTTAATGGAAGATCTTGCAGATACACAGGCGGTAATGCCATTAAAAATATGCCGATAAATAACGGCAATGCGAGGCGATAAATATTGCGAGCGGTAAAAGTTATTTGCTGGCTAAATACCAGAGCAGAAAAGAGCAGCGGTAGATAAGAAACCAGCATAACCGCGCTACTCACCGGTAATGGAATACTACAGAACAGTCGTGTAAGTGCAGGAATCAGCGCCACCAGCAGACAAATAACGCTGCCATAAATAAACGAGCGTCGCGAGTAATCGCCAGTCTGGGTTAATAAACCAATTGATGAAACAAACGGCGAGAATGGAATTACCGACAACGGTACGGTTATCAAGGTCATAAATCCGGTCACCACAAAGCTGCGACGATAACGCGCATTCCCCGCGCCCTGTTGCGGATAAAAAACATCTGTACCGCGAATCGCACCGTAGGTATTACTGATATTAACCAGACCGGTAATCACCGCCGTCAGAATAATTCCCGGTGACAACGTGCCACCACTGCCGAGCGGGAACCACTGCCAGTGCAACTCACCGGAAAGCGAATGCGAGGACGAAAAGCAAAAATGCCATAACAACCACCCGGTTATCGTGCCGACCAGCAAGCCGTAACGGGAAAAACGTTGCGGCAGAAAGATAATCATCGCCAACACCAGGCACATTACCGCCACCGAGAGCGCGAACGGCGGTAACTGAATTTTAAAATCAGGATCGGCTATGCCAAACGGCAGCCCGAGCATACCTTTAAAAAAGATGCTGGTCAGTTGTGCGCCAAGCATCAGCATAAACAGCACCATCACCGTCGGGGTAAATAACCGCGCCAGGCGATGACCTAAGCCACTAACACCAATCATTATTGTCAGTACGCCGGAGAGCGCAATTCCCACCGCCAGACTGGTGGCGATATCGTTGATCGGTGTACCGCGCGACGCTTCTCCGAGGGTGATGGTGAGGATGGTTCCCCACCACAGGCCCCCCGGCCCTTCCATAATTGCGCGACGATGACCGCAGAATGCCTGAGCAAAGCAGGCCAGCGCGGTAGAGAGAAAAGCATATTGGGTGAGCGTAAGCAGGCTACTTTGCGGCAACTGAAAAGCCGAAAGCAACGTAGGAGGAACCACAACGGTGTTGCAAAAAATAAAGAAAAACCACTGAAACCCTGATAACAGGCTTTCGCGGCTGACTACAAAATTGAACATAAACACACCTTAACCGGAGAATGCCCGCACGCGGCGGGCATTGCAGGGGCCAGATTACTGCTGATGTTTAAGGATAAATTGACCTTTAGGCGCAACAGGGAAGCCCTGTTCGATGTCGTAAATCACATCACCACGTAAGATGGTTTTCGTGATACGCGCGCCAATGGTACGGCCAACATACGGGCTGACTTTGTGGCGATATTCCAAATCGTCATTGGTAAGAACATAGCTGCTATTCGGCTGAATGAAGACGAAGTCGGCATCTTTTCCTGGGGCGATACGACCTTTTTGCTGCAAACCGAAAATATCCGCCGCATTGGTGGCCATTAATTTGCCGAACATGGCCAGAGACATACCACGTTTCTGTACCGCTTCATCGAACATCACGTCCATGCAGCTTTGCAGACCAGCGATACCGCCCCATGCTTTCATGATGTTACCGGCTTTCATTTCAGGAGGGCATGGAGAGTGGTCAGAAACCAGGCAGTCGATTTCACCGTTGAACAGTTTTTCCCACATGCCGTTCTGGTTTTCCAAATCGCGGATCGGCGGTGAACACTTCGCCAGAGTGCCTATTTCTTCAAACTGATCGGTATCCAGCACAAAGTAATGCGGGCAGGATTCACAGGTAACGTCCTGACCTTCCTGACGCGCACGAGTCACTTCTTCAACACCTTCCGGGCTGCTGATGTGGCAAACGTGCAGACGGCAACCGGCAACTTTTGCCAGATACAGTACGCGGCGAATCGCTTCCACTTCCGTAAATACCGGGCGCGAAGCGACATAGTCATGCGCGGTTACGCGGCCTTCACGCTTCGCTTCTTCGCCCAGTTCGTCACAGATCAGCGCGTTTTCGCAGTGCACCAGCACCGGCTGACCCAGTTCGCCCAGCTTCTGCGCGCCTTTGAAGAACTGCCAGTCATTGACGTCACGGAAGTCATTGTCGATACCGCGATCGCCACAGGTTGCGACGAAGCATTTGAAGCCGACAACGCCCACTTCATCCAGCTCATGCAGACGGTCGATGTTGTAAGACACCAGGCCACCGAGTTGTGCCGCATCGATAGTCAGCTTGCCTTTAGCGGCATCAAACTTCAGTTCAATAGAAGCGCGGTCAACGGTAGCTGGCAACTGGTTGAGCGGCATTTCGATCATGGTGGTAATACCGCCTTTTGCCGCTGCGCGAGTGCCGGTTTCATAACCTTCCCAGTGGCTGCGACCTGGCTCAGAAATATGGGTGTGCGCATCAACCATGCCCGGAGAGACCACCAGACCAGACGCATCCATAATTTCTTTTGCATCGCCCAGCTCCTGACCGATAGCGGCAATTTTTCCGCCTTTAACGGCGATATCTACAACGCGAGCTTCATTTTCTAAAATGACAGTGCCGTTTTTAATAATTAAATCAAAAGACATAACAAACTCCTTGTGAAATACAGATTGGTTTTTTAACTCAATGTTCAATATCGGGATTAATTAACCTGTGACTTTTTGTTCTCCTGTTTTTTCTATTGCTGTGCGTTTTTTTAATAAAGCGTAAGCCGCAAAGGCGACGATAACGCCGACAAACCATGAAATTCGAGATAATGGTTCCATGAGCGGAATAAATTTACCGCCGAGAGATAAAATAACCGCCACCAGAGTTACTGAGAACGCGGTAAGGTTAAAGCCGTTATCGTAGTATTTAAAATCACCGGATGCGGTATACAATTCATCAAGATTAATTTGCCCACGCATGACCACGAAATAGTGAGCCATCATCACACCAATTACCGGCCCCAGCATTCCGCCGATAATATCGAGGAACAGATAAATACTGTCCTGATTTTCCATTAATTTCCACGGGCAGATCAGCAGGCTGATAATACTGGCAATCAGTACGCCGTTTTTATAGGTCAGTTTCGTCGGTGCAATAGCAGCAATCTGATAACCGGCCGGAATAATATTACCGGTGGCGTTAGTCGAAATGGTCGTCATCAGAATAACCAGTACCGCAAAGAATGAGGCGAACAGGCTGTCCCAACGTTGAACAATATCCAGCACGTTCCAGGTATCAGCGCCGTAATGAATACTGGCTCCGGCAATAATACTTACCCCAGCAACCGCAAACAGAATATAGGCCACGACCAGACCCAGCGTTTGCCCCAGCGCCTGCTCACGAAACGAGTGGGCGTTTTGCGTAAAGTCAGATGCGCTTACCGCCGGTGCTGCCCAGACCGCAACCACCGCGTTTATCACCACCAGGAACAGGAAACCACTGTTTTCTGCTTTCTGTACACCACTGGGGATGTAGTCGAGGATTGGACCGATCCCAACCAACGAAATCGCCCAAATCGCCATGCCACCGAAAACGATATAGATGCACGGGTTAAGAATGGCGGTGAATTTATTTAAAACTTTGCCGCCACCGAAGCCAATTCCAACGTTAACCAGCCAAAAAAACAAGAAGGTAATCAGGCCGGGTAGAGAAAGTCCTAACAGAGTGAAATCACCACCGAGAGTTAAAAACCCCGGCCAGATTTTGCCAATCAGGATCAAGCAGGCCAGTGACCCCGCGTAGCATTGCAGGCCAAACCACATGATAGCGGCAATACCACCTCTTAATAATCCGGGAAACAGTGCGCCACGTACACCGTAAGAAGCACGCAGGATCATGGCAAATGGTACGCCGTATTTACTGCCCGCCGCACCGTTTAATACCATTACCGCTGCAATAAAAAAGGCACTAAGGATAATTGCCAGCATAATACTAAAGGTAGACAAGCCGAGAATAAAAAAGCCACCTACCATTACGTAGTTGGGAACGTTATGTACCGACCCCATCCATAAGGTAAAATAGTTAAATGTTTTCCAGGTCCGCTGGTTTTGCGTTTTCGGTAATAGATCTTCGCTATAGCCACGTTGCTGGAATAGTTTTCTCTGATGTTCCATAAATCCCTCTTAATTTCACGTATTGAATAACGCTGTTTTAATCTAGCTATGAGGAACTAATAAAATAAAAAATAGATTTAATACTGAAGCAACATCGTTGGCTGCTTTCTTTTTTACTGCAGGCCGAATCAATTATTTGATATCGGCCATTATTTATTGCGGGCATCGTAGCTTCATCAGCCATGATGCTCATTTATCAGGCCAGTTTATGATTCGCCATTAATTCCAGCGCCTGCACTAACGCAGAGTGATCCAACTGGCTGCCGCCGTTTGCTGCACAGGTATTAAATAATTCCTGGCAGGTCGCGGTGTTTGGCAGATTCAGCGCCAGCGCTTTCGCACTTTGTAGCGCCAGGTTGAGATCTTTCTGGTGCAGAGCGATTTTGAAGCCCGGATTAAAGGTGCGTTTAATCATACGCTCTCCGTGAACTTCCAGAATGCGCGAGGAGGCAAAGCCGCCCATCAACGCCTGACGCACACGCACAGGATCAGCACCGGCTTTCGAAGCAAACAACAGGGCTTCAGAAACCGCTTCAATATTGAGCGCCACGATAATCTGGTTCGCCACTTTGCAGGTTTGACCGTCGCCGTTACCGCCCACGAGGGTGATATTTTTACCGAGCAGTTCAAACAGCGGTTTCACGCGTTCAAATACCGCTTCGTCACCGCCAACCATAATTGACAACGTCCCTTCACGCGCGCCAATTTCACCGCCGGAAACGGGCGCATCGAGATAATCACCACCCAGTTCATTTACCTGACGAGCAAAACGTTTAGTTTCAATCGGTGAAATAGAACTCATATCAACAATGGTTTTGCCCTTCAGCGCAGCTTTAGTACAGCCATTGTCACCAAACAGAACCTCTTCAACGTGCGGCGTATCCGGCACCATAATAAAAATGATGTCGGCAGCGTCCGTTACCTGGCGCGCGGTTTCGACATTAACGGCACCGAGTGACAGTAATTCATCAGCAACCGGTCCAATGGTTGTGACATGTAATTGATGACCGGCACGCGCCAGATTAATGGCCATCGGGGTGCCCATAATGCCTAAGCCAATAAATCCCAGTTTCATAATTAACCTCTTTTAAATGTCGCCATTCCTGAATTCAGACAACACGATCCCCTGCCGATGTTGCGGCCTAAAAAAGCATTGTCTGAACAGCGTTACGTTTTAACGGTACGGTTCCATCCAGCGTAAACCGGCTTCCGTAGTGGTTTGGGGTTTATATTCACACCCAACCCAACCGTTGTAGTCAGAATTTTCAATTACCGTAAAGAGATAATCGTAATTAATTTCTCCGGTTCCTGGTTCGCCGCGATGTGGATTATCAGCGATTTGCAGATGACCAATTTTATCGGCCCATTGGGTTATGGTATTGGTTAATTCACCTTCCATCCGTTGCATATGATAAATGTCATACTGGATTTTTACATTGCAGCAGCCAACATCTTCAATCAGTTTCAGTGCCTGCTGAGTTCCGGTGAGATGAAAACCAGGAATATCGAAATGGTTGATTGGCTCAATCAATAATAAAATATCTTCTTTCATCAGCATATTCGCGGCATAACGCAGATTTTCCACAAGCGTTGCGTGAATCTGTTCACTGCTGAAGCCTGCTGGTGTTTTCCCGACCAGACAGTTAACTTTTTTATTACCCAGCGCACGGGCATAACGAATCGCTGCTGCTACGCCATCACGAAACTCTTCTTCACGTCCTGGAATACAGGCAATACCCCGCTCGCCTGCCGCCCAGTCACCCGCCGGTAAATTATGCAGCGTATGTTCAAGTTTATTACTCGCCAGTACCTGTTTTAATTCTTCAATGTCGTAGTCATAAGGAAACATAAATTCAACACCGCGAAAACCACACTGAGCGGCTTTCTCAAAACGGCTGAGAAAATCATATTCGCCAAATAACATCGATAAATTAGCAGAGAAACGTAACATTATTTATCTCCCTTATTCATAGTGCATGAAACAGGTTTCCGTCGGTGCGTCCACTGCGTTATCCGCAATATCTTCAAATTCCATGACGTTATCCAGTTCACTGCCCATCGAAATATTAGTCACACGCTCCAGCATAATTTCCACTACCACCGGAACACGGTACTGATTCATTAAGGCTTTCGCCTGTTCAAAGGCCGGAGCAATATCTTCCGGTTTGAAGACGCGAATGGCTTTACAACCTAAACCTTCCGCTACTTTCACGTGGTCAACGCCATAACCGTTCACATCACTGGAGTTAATATTTTCGAACGCGAGCTGTACGCAGTAATCCATATCAAATGCACGCTGCGACTGGCGAATCAGACCGAGATAGGCGTTATTGACCAGCACATGGATGTACGGAATGTTGAACTGTGCGCCAACGGCTAACTCTTCAATCAGGAACTGGAAGTCGAAGTCACCGGAAATCGCCACCACATTACGCTCTGGATCAGCCGCACACACGCCCAGCGCCGCCGGAATGGTCCAGCCCAGCGGGCCTGCCTGACCACAGTTGATCCAGTGACGGTCTTTAAAGACATGCAGCATTTGTGCAGCGGCAATTTGCGACAGACCAATAGTGGTGACATAGCAAACATCGCGTCCAAAGGCTTTGTTCATCTCTTCATACACGCGCTGCGGTTTCACCGGCACGTTGTCGAAGTGGGTTTTGCGCAGCAGAGTGCGTTTGCGCTGCTGGCACTCTGCAACCCACTCTTTACGACAAGGCAGACGCCCGGCTTTTTGCATCTCCTGCGCCACTTCAACCAGCAGCATCAGCGCCGCTTTAGCGTCAGAGACAATACCCAGATCCGGACACAGCACGCGGCCAATTTGTGTCGGCTCAATATCGATGTGGACGATTTTGCGCCCTTCGGTGTATTTCTCTACCGAACCGGTATGACGGTTGGCAAAACGGTTACCAATACCAAACACCATGTCGGACGCCAGCAACGTTGCGTTACCGTAGCGATGCGCGGTTTGCAGCCCCACCATCCCGGCCATCAGTTCGTGATCGTCCGGAATACAGCCCCAGCCCATCAGCGTTGGGATCACCGGAACACTGGTCAGTTCAGCAAACTGTTGTAACAGCGCCGCGGCATCGGCGTTGATTACCCCGCCCCCGGCAACAATCACCGGACGTTCGGCCTGAATTAACATTTCTACCGCTTTTTCGATCTGCATACGGCTGGCAGCAGGTTTGTAGGCCGGCAGCGGTTCGTACATGTCAGGATCAAACTCGATTTCCGCAACCTGAACGTCGAACGGTAAATCCACCAGTACCGGACCCGGACGACCAGAACGCATCAGGTGAAATGCCTGTTGCAGCACACGAGGCACCAGCGCCGCTTCACGTACAGTAACCGCCATTTTACTGACCGGTTTGGCGATAGCTTCGATATCCACCGCCTGGAAATCTTCTTTATGCAGACGAGCGCGCGGAGCCTGACCGGTAATGCACAAAATAGGAATGGAATCAGCAGAAGCAGAATAGAGCGCGGTGATCATATCAGTGCCCGCCGGACCGGAAGTCCCCAAACAAACGCCGATATTCCCTGCCGTTGCGCGGGTATAGCCTTCAGCCATGTGCGACGCACCTTCTACGTGACGCGCCAGGATGTGACGAATACCGCCGTGCTTACGCATCGCTGAATAGAAAGGGTTGATTGCTGCTCCCGGAACGCCGAAGGCGGTGGTGATACCTTCTTTCTCCAGCACATACATTGCCGCGTCAACGGCTCTCATTTTTGCCATTTTATTCCTACCTCTATTAATTGGAAAAATTTTCCAACTTTCATTTTTTGTCAAAAAAACCCGCTCCGCAGAGCGGGATGCGACAGACACTATGGATGTGCTTTCAGTCCCAACGCCGTACTAATATCGCGGGCGGTGTCTCTGACCAGCTCACCCTGGCTGACAAAACGATCTTCTGTCAGTCGTGATGAAGGCCCGGAGATAGAGATAGCGGCAACAACACTACCTACATCGTCGTAAATTGCTGAAGCTATGCAATTCAGGCCTACAACATGCTCTTCTTTATCTACGGTATAGCCCAGTTCACGCGCTTGTTCCAGGTCCTTCAGCAAGGTGGGCATATCCACAAGCGTCGTTGGCGTAAACTGCTGCAAACCGGTTTGCAGGATGATGCTCATCAGCTCCTCTTCCGCCAGCGGATAAAGCAGCGCCTTGCCTGCGCCGGAAGCATGTAACGGCAGACGACTGCCCAGCGGCGCGCACATCCTGACCATCGATTTACACTCTAACTGACCAATTAAAACCGCTTCATTGCCGTTACGAATTGCGACATTGACCGTCTCGCCGGAAAGCAACATCAGGCGGCGCATAAACGGCCCGGCAACGGAGAGGACATCGCGGTTATGGATATACGCCGCGCCGACGTTAAAGACACCTAATCCTATATGCCACCAGCCTAACTGACTGTCCTGATAGACAAAATCCGCTGCCTGTAAAACCTTCAGCAAGCGAAAGGTCGTTGAGAGCGGCAAATCCAGATTGAGAGAAATATCGCTAACCGATGAACTTCCCCCACTTTTTTCCAGATATTGCAGGATCGCAATTCCCCGTTCTAACGCCTGTGCGCCCTTCTGTGCCACAGGCTCTGCCTGTCCTGGCCTGCCGCGCCGTCTAACTTCCGTCATACCTACGTTAACTCCGACCTACAAGTGAGCATAAACAATGAACAATTAGTTTATCTTATGCAAGTCGGTTCCAGGCGTCACGCAAAACAGAGTTCCTGTTCAGGAATACTTTCGACATCACAGTTGTCACTGCCGCCGCGATCGATGGTCAGAAAATCGGTAACCTGCTGCCAGGCGAAAAGCGGATGGTGCCAGACATTACGATGGTAATTCACCCCCTGCTCACCGTTGGTGATAAACGCCCGCAGCGTTGACAGATCTGGGGTTTCATCACCTGACGCCACGACCACCACAAACGCTTCCCCTTTCAACGGAATAAATGCCTGGGTGCCCAACGGATGGCGTTCGAGTTCGTGGATGGTCAGCGGCAGATTCGCCGGTTGCGCGCGGTTAATGCTGATAAGCGTCCGGTCTTGCTCAAGAATCTCAACGAGCGCCAAATCGTGATAACGCTCCACCAGTCCATTGTTTATATGGAAAAAATCCCGTTGCTGCGTTTCGATAACGTCGCCATAAGCACTGAAGGCTTCCTGACTTAACGGTAATACCTGAAGTTTCATCTTTTTGTCCTTGTAACATAATTCCGTTCAACCACCGCCGACCGGTCAGCCAGGTTTCAATAACAGGCAATCTAAAACCTTAAGAGAACAACATCAATACAAAAGTTGGAATATTTTTCCAAAACAAGATTTAGTCCACAAATCACGCAGGGTTATCATGTGAAAATACAGGTAAATCAAAGGACAAGAAAATCATGCAACTTGCTGATTTAAAATGGGATACCTGAAGATGTTTGATCCAGAAACCTTGCGAACTTTTATTGCTGTTGCTGAAACAGGAAGTTTTTCAAAAGCGGCTGAACGATTATGTAAAACCACGGCGACTATCAGTTATCGCATTAAACTTCTGGAAGAGAATACCGGGGTGGCGTTGTTTTTCCGCACGACTCGCAGCGTGACGTTGACAGCGGCAGGCGAGCATCTGCTTTGTCAGGCCAGAGACTGGCTGAGCTGGCTGGAAAGTATGCCCAGCGAGCTGCAACAGGTGAATGATGGCGTGGAACGCCAGGTGAATATCGTCATCAACAACCTGCTCTACAATCCCCAGGCCGTCGCCCAACTGCTGGCGTGGCTGAATGAACGTTATCCCTTTACCCAGTTTCACATCTCCCGACAAATCTATATGGGTGTCTGGGATTCGCTATTGTACGAAGGCTTTTCCCTGGCTATCGGCGTCACGGGGACCGAAGCACTGGCAAATACTTTTAGCCTTGATCCTTTAGGTTCGGTGCAATGGCGCTTTGTTATCGCGGCGGATCATCCGCTGGCGAACGTTGAAGAGCCGCTAACAGAAGCGCAGTTACGGCGCTTTCCGGCGGTCAATATTGAAGACAGCGCCCGAACCTTAACCAAACGCGTCGCCTGGCGTTTGCCGGGACAAAAGGAAATTATTGTTCCTGATATGGAAACGAAAATCGCCGCCCATCTGGCGGGCGTTGGCATTGGTTTTTTGCCAAAATCACTTTGCCAGTCGATGATTGATAATCAACAACTGGTCAGCCGGGTCATCCCGACGATGCGCCCTCCTTCGCCATTAAGTCTGGCATGGCGCAAGTTTGGCAGCGGCAAAGCGGTGGAAGATATTGTGACCTTGTTTACCCAGCGCAGGCCGGAAATCAGCGGTTTTTTAGAAATTTTCGGCAACCCACGTAGTTAAAAATCAAGTTTCCTTGCGCGTTGGCGCGTAAAATAGCGCGCAAGCTGATTTGAGGTTCACTTTTTACTATGCAAGAGAGATACACGGAACAGGACTATCGTGCCCTGCTGATTGCTGATACGCCAATTATTGATGTTCGTGCCCCCATCGAGTTTGAGCAAGGCGCAATGCCCGCCGCTATCAACCTGCCGTTAATGAATAACGATGAACGCGCCGCCGTTGGCACCTGCTATAAACAGCAAGGATCAGAGGCGGCGCTGGCGTTGGGGCATAAACTGGTGGCGGGTGAAATTCGTCAGCATCGCATGGACGCCTGGCGGGCAGCGTGCCTGCAAAATCCACAAGGTATTCTCTGCTGCGCCCGCGGCGGTCAACGTTCACATATTGTGCAACGCTGGCTGCATGACGCAGGGATTGATTATCCGCTGGTGGAAGGCGGTTATAAGGCACTGCGCCAAACCGCGATTCAGGCGACCATTGAACTGTCAAAAAAACCGATAGTGCTGATTGGCGGTTGTACCGGCAGCGGCAAAACGCTGTTAGTGCAACAGCAACCGAACGGTGTTGATCTGGAAGGGCTGGCGCGCCATCGTGGTTCTGCTTTTGGTCGCACGTTACAACCACAACTTAGCCAGGCGAGTTTTGAAAACCTGCTGGCCGCCGAAATGCTAAAAACCGACGCCCGTCAGGATCTGCACCTGTGGGTGCTGGAAGATGAAAGCCGGATGATTGGTTCAAATCACCTTCCGGAATGTCTGCGCGAGCGAATGACCCAGGCGGCGATTGCGGTGGTGGAAGACCCGTTTGAGATCCGTCTTGAACGCCTGAACGAAGAGTATTTCCTGCGTATGCATCATGATTTTACCCATGCATATGGTGAAGAACAGGGCTGGCAAGAGTATTGCGAGTACCTGCATCATGGGCTTTCAGCAATTAAACGTCGGCTGGGATTACAGCGCTATAACGAACTGGCAGCACGGCTGGATGCGGCGCTGACAACGCAACTCGCAACCGGCAGCACCGACGGTCATATGGCCTGGCTGGTGCCGCTGCTTGAAGAGTATTACGACCCGATGTATCGCTATCAGCTTGAGAAAAAAGCGGAAAAAGTTGTCTTTCGCGGTGAGTGGGCGGAAGTGATGGAGTGGGTGAAGGCGCAGTGATGGGCGGCATTCTGTGCGCGTTGTTCATGCCGGATGCGGCGTAAACGCCTTATCCGGCCTACATTTTGCCCGTAGACCGTAGGCCTGATAAGACGCGCAAAGCGTCGCATCAGGCATCAGTGCACAGCTACCGGATGCGGC
>NZ_KE137292.1:347477-356148 GCF_000408805.1 Escherichia sp. KTE159 | reverse complement strand
CGCCTCACCCGGCCTACATTTTGCCCGTAGACCGTAGGCCTGATAAGACGCGCAAAGCGTCGCATCAGGCAATCTAACGCCTCTCATCACCCCGTAAACTGCCTGAACAGTGCCTTCCCCTTAACCAGTCGCGCACCCAGCCAGCCGCCGCACAGGGAAAGAAGCAACGCACCGCTGCACGGCAGCACAATCCACAATCGCCAGTCTGGCTCCCACGGGAAATCAAACACTTTCGCCTGCAACACCGCCAGCGCCGTTTCCGCGCCGATTGCGGCTACCAGGCCGGAAACAAACCCGAGCATGGCAAACTCACACCACAATGTTGTGCGCAGCAGCTTTTTGCCCGCGCCGAGTGTGCGCCACACCACCAATTCCTGATGCCGCTGACGCATTCCCACCTGCACCTGTGCCAGCAACAGCAACATACCGCAGGCAGTGACCAGCACCACCATCACTTCCAGCGCCCGACTTACCTGCTCCAGCACCTGGCCGACCTGTTTTAAGATCGCACCAATGTCCAACAGGCTAATGGTCGGGAACTGGCGGTTGAGTTGCGTCAACATGCCGTTGCCGTTCTCCCAACGGAAACTGGTGAGCCAGCTCTGCGGTTGCCCGTCCAGTGCCCCTTCAGGGAAAATAAAATAGAAATTCGGACGCAGACTTTCCCAGTCCACTTTGCGCAGGCTGGTGACTTTGGCGCGAAACTCCTGGGTGTCACCCATAAAGGTGACGGTATCGCCCAGACCAACGTTCAGGCGTTTTGCCAGCCCCTCTTCCATCGACACTTCATCGGCTTTTGGCGGCCAGCTACCGGCGACAATCGGGTTATGATCCGGCCGCGTATTTTGCCAGGTGAGATTCAGCTCGCGATTAAGCGCTTCATCCTCATTGCCTTCTGTCGCTTTGCCATTGATTGCCGTCAGCCGCGCCCGCACCACCGGATAAAACGATTCCGGGACTATCTGATATTCCGCGAGGAACGCTTTTAGCGGCGTTACCTGTTCCGTGGCGATGTTGATTAAAAAGTAGTTCGGGCTTTCTGGCGGCAACTGCTGCTGCCAGCGGTCAAGCAGATCGCCACGCAACACCAGCAGCAGTGCCAGCAGCATAAAGGAGAGCGAAAATGCCGAAAGCTGGCTTAACGTTGACCACGGCTGACGTAACAGGCGGCTAACCGCCAGGCGCAGAGGCAGCGATTTCAGCGTCATACTGCGTAATACATTGAGCAGCATCCAGCCCAGCACGCCACATAGCAAAGCTAGCACTATCGCGCCCGCCAGCACCGCCCACAGCAGCATACTGCCACCCATTAATCCGGCGAGCAGCAGCACAACCACCACACTGACAATCGGCAGATAAAACTTCAGCGGCCAGACGTTGGCGACCACATCATTACGTAATACGCGTAAAGGCTGCGTTGCCAGCAACAGTCGGTACGGTCGCAGCCCCACCAGCAACGAGATAACCGTCATGGTGCCGAGCGCCCACAACCACGGCCAGAAGCTGGCAGGCGGCAGCGCGGCGGGCAGAACAGGCTTGAGCAAAACCATCAACACGCTTTCGAACAACAGGCCAATCGCTCCGCCGGTAACGGCTGAAAGTATCAGTACCATCAGCCACTGACCGACGATTAACTTACGCAGTTGCGCCCGCCCAGCCCCCAGCGTTTTAAGGATCGCCACCAGATCGTAGCGGCTGCGGCAATAATGATTCATCGCCACCGCGACCGCCGCCACCGCCAGCAGCAAGGTCAGCAACGCCGAAAGCAGCAGGAACTGTTGCGAGCGTTCCATCGAACGCCCCAGCGCACCTTCGTCTTGTTCCAGACCGTACCAGCGTTGTTCGGGTTTAAGCTGTGGTAACAACCATTTCTCATAGCCGTCGAGCTGGTTCTCGTTGCCGCCGAATTTATAACGCCAGGTGACCCGACTTCCCGGCTGTATGGCTCCTGTTTTATCGACATCTGCCAGATTCATCATCAGGCGTGGGGCTATCTGGAAGGGATTAAAACCGGAATCCGGCTCCTGAATCACTTCTCCGGCAATGCGCAACGTGGCATCGCCCACGTCGATGGTATCGCCCGTTTTCAAATTCAGGAGCGCCATCAGCCGTGGAGCCAGCAATACGCTGCCCGGTTGCGGTTTTAGTCCAGAAGGATTGGTCTGTAGCTCGCCATACATCGGGTAGATATCATCAACCGCTTTGACGTTCGCCAGTTGCGGCGTGTCGCCCGCAAAGGTCATGGTGGCAAAGGTAAGCTGCTTGCCGACTTTCAGGCCGCGCTTTTGCGCCTCTTCCAGCCACGCTGGCGGTACTTCGCGCGAACTGCGCAACGCCCGATCGCCCGCCATAAACTCACGGCTTTGCTGGCTTAAACCTTTCTCCATCCGATCGCTGATATTGCCCAACGCCAGCACGCAGGCCACCGCCAGGCTTAACGCCAGCCAGACAATCAACAGCGACGGCGAGCGCCATTCGCGCCAGAACCAACGTGCAATCATGCTTCCTCCTGCAACTGTCCGTTCACCAGCCGTAAGCAGCGGTCGCAGCGTGCCGCCAGTTGCAGGTCGTGGGTCACCATAATCAGGGTGGTGCCATGCTCACGGTTGAGGGAAAACAGCAGGTCGGCAATTTTATCGCCCGTCTGGCGGTCAAGGTTGCCGGTGGGTTCATCGGCAAACAGCACATCAGGCCGACCGTTAAAAGCTCGCGCCAGCGCCACCCGTTGCTGTTCTCCACCGGAAAGCTGTGCCGGAAGATGATCAAGACGTTTGCCCAGTCCTAACTGTTCGAGCAACGCTTTCGCCCCATTACGACTTTCCGCGCTACTCTCACCGCGCAGCAGCGCCGGAAGTTCGACATTTTCCAGTGCATTAAGGGTAGGAATTAACATAAATGACTGAAAAACAAAGCCGACATGCTTCGCGCGTAACGTTGCCCGCGCTTCTTCATCCATAGTATGTAGCGGTTGCCCCACCAGATTCACTTCACCACTACTACCGTCATCCAGCCCGGCGAGGATCGCCAGTAAGGTTGACTTACCCGACCCTGACTCGCCCACCAGCGCGATGGTTTCGCCGCGTTTGACAACCAGCTCAACTCCGGTGAGGATGGAGAGTTCATGCTCCCCCTGACCGACGGACTTCTTAAGATGATGAACTTCAACAATGTTTTCCGCTGGCATTTGCCCTTCCTGTTCCTGGTCCTGTTAACTTTCCGTGCCGCCGCAGCGGACACGTTATTAATTCTGGGTGATAGCCTGAGCGCCGGGTATCGAATGTCTGCCAGCGCGGCCTGGCCTGCCTTGTTGAATGATAAGTGGCAGAGTAAAACGTCGGTAGTCAACGCCAGCATCAGCGGCGACACCTCGCAACAAGGGCTGGCGCGCCTTCCGGCTCTGCTGAAACAGCATCAGCCGCGCTGGGTGCTGGTTGAACTGGGCGGCAATGACGGTTTGCGTGGTTTTCAGCCGCAGCAAACGGAGCAGACGCTGCGCCAGATTTTGCAGGATGTCAAAACCGCCAACGCTGAACCATTGTTAATGCAAATACGTCTGCCTGCAAACTATGGTCGCCGTTATAATGAAGCCTTTAGCGCCATTTATCCCAAACTCGCCAAAGAGTTCGATGTCCCGCTGCTGCCCTTTTTTATGGAAGAGGTCTACCTCAAACCACAATGGATGCAGGATGACGGTATTCATCCCAACCGCGACGCCCAGCCGTTTATTGCCGACTGGATGGCGAAGCAGTTGCAGCCTTTAGTAAATCATGACTCATAAAGCAACGGAGATCCTGACAGGTAAAGTTATGCAAAAATCGGTCTTAATTACCGGATGTTCCAGTGGAATTGGCCTGGAAAGCGCGCTCGAATTAAAACGCCAGGGTTTTCATGTACTGGCAGGTTGCCGGAAACCGGATGATGTTGAGCGCATGAACAATATGGGATTAACCGGCGTGTTGATCGATCTGGATTCACCGGAAAGTGTTGATCGCGCAGCCGACGAAGTGATCGCCCTGACCGATAATTGTCTGTATGGGATCTTTAACAATGCCGGATTCGGCGTGTATGGCCCCCTTTCCACCATCAGCCGCACGCAGATGGAACAGCAGTTTTCCGCCAACTTTTTCGGCGCACATCAGCTCACCATGCGTCTGTTACCCGCCATGTTGCCGCATGGTGAAGGGCGTATTGTCATGACCTCATCGGTGATGGGATTAATCTCCACGCCGGGTCGCGGCGCTTATGCGGCCAGCAAATATGCGCTGGAGGCGTGGTCAGACGCGCTGCGCATGGAACTGCGCCACAGCGGAATCAAGGTCAGCCTGATTGAGCCAGGCCCTATTCGTACTCGTTTCACCGACAACGTCAACCAGACGCAAAGCGATCAACCGGTCGAAAACCCCGGCATTGCCGCCCGTTTTACATTGGGGCCGGAAGCAGTTGTGGCTAAAGTGCGCCATGCTTTTATCAGCGAGAAGCCCAAAATACGCTATCCGGTGACGCTGGTTACCTGGGCGGTAATGGTGCTTAAACGCCTGCTGCCGGGGCGCGTGATGGACAAAATATTGCAGGGGTGAGTTGAAGCGTGCGCTTAAGCCCCCATGTCAAAGAAAATATCGACAACAGAGAGTGACTCCATGTCCGTACAAAATATTGTCAACATTAACGAATCTAACCTGCAACAGGTTCTTGAACAGTCGATGACCACGCCGGTACTGTTCTATTTTTGGTCTGAACGTAGCCAGCACTGTTTGCAGTTAACCCCGATTCTGGAAAGCCTCGCGGCGCAGTACAACGGGCAATTTATTCTGGCGAAGCTGGATTGTGACGCGGAGCAGATGATTGCTTCCCAGTTTGGTCTGCGCGCTATTCCGACCGTGTATCTGTTCCAGAACGGTCAGCCGGTAGACGGCTTCCAGGGGCCGCAGCCGGAAGAAGCGATCCGCGCCCTGCTGGATAAAGTGCTGCCGCGCGAAGAAGAACTGAAAGCGCAGCAGGCGATGCAACTGATGCAGGAAGGAAATTACACCGACGCACTGCCGCTGCTGAAAGACGCCTGGCAGTTGTCGAATCAGAACGGGGAAATCGGTCTGCTACTGGCAGAAACGCTGATTGCACTGAACCGTTCAGAAGATGCAGAAGCGGTGCTGAAAACCATCCCGTTGCAGGATCAGGACACCCGCTACCAGGGGCTGGTGGCGCAAATCGAACTGCTGAAGCAGGCGGCTGATACGCCGGAAATTCAACAGTTGCAACAACAGGTGGCAGAGAATCCAGAAGATGCTGCACTGGCGACGCAACTGGCGCTGCAACTGCATCAGGTTGGGCGCAATGAAGAGGCGCTGGAGTTACTGTTTGGGCATCTGCGTAAAGATTTAACCGCCGCAGACGGTCAGACACGTAAGACGTTCCAGGAGATCCTCGCCGCACTAGGTACAGGTGATGCGCTGGCGTCGAAATATCGCCGTCAGTTGTATGCGTTGTTGTATTGATATTTCGTTGAGATGCGACGCTTGCCCGGATTTGTAGGCACGATAAGACGCGCCAGCGTCGCATCAGCCATCCGCGCATAACCGCCGGATGCGGCGTAAACGCCTTATCCGGCCTACCAAATCGTGCAACTACAATAAATTGCAGGAGCCATGTAGGCCTGATAAGACGCGCCAGCGTCGCATCAGGCATCGCATTATTTATTCTTCAATTGCGCCACCACCAACTGGTGGCGCGAATTATAAAACTTACGATAAGTTAAATAGCAGGCAATAATGGTCGACAGACTGGCGGTCGAGAGCAACATAAAAGTCACCATAATCTGATATTTAATCGCCTTCACCGGATCAATCCCGGCAAATATCAACCCGGACATCATTCCCGGCAAACTCACTAAGCCAACCGTTTTTGCTGAATCGACCGTCGGAATTAAAGCCGCGCGAATACTGTCGCGTATTAATATTGCAGACGCCTGCTTCGGCGTCGCACCAAGACTCAATTTTTCCTGGATTTGCTGCTGTTCGCTGATAAACCGCTGCCCGAGATTGTTATAACACAGCCCCACAGCAACCATCGCATTACCAGCAATCATCCCGGCGATAGGGATCACCTGCATCGGGATAAACTCAATCGAACCCGATAAAATCAGCACCGCCAGAGTAATTCCCGCCCCCACCGTAATGGCAATAAACGACGAAACAAAGGCTTTAGTAATATATTTGCTCCGTTTTTGCGCATTCCACGCCGCATTAAAGCAGATAAATAACACCATCAATAATGTCAGGCTGGCATCATCAACACTGAATATATATTTCAGTACATAGCCAACGATGAACAGTTGGATTATCGCCCGCCCGACGCTCCAGAGAATATCTTTCTCCAGCGCCAGTTTTTCTTTATGGCTAATTAAGATTGCCACCACCACCAGCATTAATGCCAGCGCCAACGACTCGTTAGTAATATTATGCGTGTTCATAGCGTTCTTCCTGCATTTCTCCGGCATTCGGTTGCAGCATAATTACCTTATCCGCATGATTAATTTCATCTTTGTCGTGTGTCACCCACAGCACAGCAATATTTTGCTCGCGTACATAACGGTGGATCATCTCATTGACGTTACGTTTGTTGCTTTCGTCCAGCGCGCTGGTAATTTCGTCGAGTAATAATACCTTCGGCATAAATTGCAGATTGCGAATCAACGAGATGCGCTGTTTTTCACCACCGGAAAGCTCGGAGACATTTTTAGTCAGGATGGTATCCGGCAAAGCAAAGCGTTCGAAAAAATCGAGAAAAATGGCCGGATCAGGCTGCTGGTTACGGATCTGCCAGGGAAAAATCAGGTTATCGTATACTGTGTCGCCAAACAGAGTTGGCGTCTGGGCACAGTAAGAAACTTGTTGGCGGTAGATTTCCGGCTTTAGTGTGCTGACATCCTCGCCTTCAAACAGTAACGTTCCGCTGGTCGGACTGATTAATGAAGCAACTATTTTTAGCAGCGTACTTTTGCCGCAACCGGAAGGGCCGGTAATTAACTTAAATTCGCCAGCTCGCAGCGAAAAATTAATGTTATTAAGAATCTTCGTATCACCCGCCAGATATCCGACGTTGTGTAACTGAAGCAAAAGACTATTTTCCGGCATTACCCATCCCTTTTTCTGATTTTTACTAAAAACAGTTTATCCTCCACAGTAATAAGGGGGAACTCCCTTTCAGTAATCAGGTATAATTTGTTTAATCAAGCAGCAACTTTGCTCATTATGGACGGTACAACAGGAGGTTTTTCCGATGCTTATCTTTATCCCGATTCTTATTTTTGTCGCGCTGGTGATTGTTGGCGCAGGCGTCAAAATCGTGCCGCAGGGCTATCAGTGGACGGTGGAACGTTTTGGCCGCTATACCAAAACATTGCAACCGGGGCTAAGCCTGGTGGTGCCGTTTATGGATCGCATTGGTCGCAAGATCAATATGATGGAACAAGTACTCGACATTCCTTCCCAGGAAGTTATCTCGAAAGATAACGCCAACGTGACTATCGACGCAGTCTGTTTTATTCAGGTGATTGATGCCCCACGCGCAGCTTATGAGGTCAGCAATCTGGAGCTGGCAATCATTAACCTGACCATGACCAACATCCGTACCGTACTGGGTTCGATGGAACTGGATGAAATGCTCTCCCAGCGCGATAGCATTAACTCGCGCCTGCTGCATATTGTCGATGAAGCCACTAACCCGTGGGGGATAAAAGTCACCCGCATAGAAATTCGTGATGTACGCCCACCGGCAGAGCTGATCTCTTCGATGAACGCGCAGATGAAAGCGGAACGTACCAAACGCGCTTACATCCTTGAAGCGGAAGGGATACGCCAGGCGGAAATTCTCAAAGCGGAAGGTGAAAAACAATCGCAAATCCTGAAAGCGGAAGGCGAACGTCAGTCGGCTTTTCTACAGGCCGAAGCGCGTGAACGTTCCGCCGAAGCGGAAGCCCGCGCCACCCAAATGGTGTCTGAAGCCATTGCCTCTGGCGATATTCAGGCGGTGAACTACTTCGTGGCGCAGAAATACACCGAAGCGTTACAGCAGATCGGGTCGTCCAGTAACAGCAAAGTGGTAATGATGCCATTAGACGCCAGTAGTCTGATGGGGTCGATTGCCGGGATTGCCGAACTGGTGAAAGACAGCGCCAGCGAGCGGGCTAAATCATGATCGCGTTGCTGGTAGTCCACCCGCATATTTTCTGGCTGAGTCTCGGTGGTTTGCTGCTGGCGGCCGAGATGCTGGGCGGCAATGGTTATCTGCTGTGGAGCGGTGTCGCGGCGGTGATTACTGGTCTGGTGGTCTGGCTACTGCCGCTGGGTTGGGAATGGCAAGGGGTGATGTTTGCTGTTCTGACGTTACTCGCCGCCTGGCTGTGGTGGAAATGGCTGTCGCAGCGGGTACGCGAACAAAAGCACAGCGATAGTCATCTAAACCAACGCGGACAACAGTTAATTGGTCGTCGTTTTGTGCTGGAAACGCCGCTGGTCAACGGGCGTGGCCATATGCGCGTTGGCGACAGTTCATGGCCGGTCAGCGCCAGCGAAGATTTAGGTGCGGGCACGCATGTTGAGGTGATTGCGATTGAAGGGATAACGTTGATCATCCGTGCGGTCATCGCCTGATGCGACGCTGACGCGTCTTATCA
>NZ_KE137292.1:311761-347102 GCF_000408805.1 Escherichia sp. KTE159 | reverse complement strand
CACCGACGCCTGATGCGACGCTGACGCGTCTTATCATGCCTACAAAAATATGCCCGAATCGTAGGCCGGATAAGGCGTTTACGCCGCATCCGGCATATAGCCGAGTAGAGGCAAAATTACTCTTCCCGGCCTTTACTCATACTTTTTTGGTCTTCATCCGGATAGTGTTTTTTTAGATATTCCAGGACGTTTTTATTGACCTTATGTTGGGTATACACCCACCCTTTCCAGTAATCAGGCTGGTCCAGGTACACTTCTGGCGGAATGGTAAAATCAGAAAGCGTTAACCATTCGGCTAACAGATCGGGGTTTCTCTTCTGGATCAACTGCAACAGCATGATCAGCGACATAGCAGAGGCAGGAGCCGTACTATCGCCGCTTAAATACTTCCACACCGTGGAACGATTCGAACGAAAAAGGATGGGGAGTAGCGCCCTGTCCAGATTCATTTCATTAAAAATCTTCTCAAATTCATTCATTTAATTTCCCTGCCTGGCGTAAACCTCTTAAAAATTGAGATTTATCAAAGAAACGCATTCTAGCACACATCAGGAACCTCTTCACGTTTAGCCCAGAAACGGAATTTATTTCGCTTATAAAAACAAGTCGTTACTCTTTTTTACAAGGAAATAGCACGAAATGAACTTCATAATTATTTATATAAGAAACAACCAATGTTTCTTTTGGCTAGTGTTTACGCTTACATCGCATAAAAATGCGCTTTACATCACACAAATGGCGGCGTAGATTTTGTTCAAACTGCAACGCATATTATTTCTTATAGAAACAATATTTGTTTTCTTTAGAACAATAAACGTGACTTACTTTGATCGAGAAAAAATGCATGAAATCTGTAAAGTTGTCTTTACTGGCTGTTGTTGTTGCTACCGCGGTAAGTCCATCTGCGTTTGCGGGTGATACTGTTGAGGCAGCAGCGACAGAATTAGCGGCAATCCAGCCAGGAATGTCGCAAATGGAAATTGATCAGAAAATTGGTCGATTTTTAGAAAGGACAGGGAACAGTGCTGCTACACAAAATTATCTAATTGCACATAATTACAAAACTACAACGCCTCAGAAAGCCGATGATACAGCCGCCTCTCCCGTACAGCCCACCAGTACGCTGAACCCGATAACCAATCAAGCGCAGCTCGACCGCGACAACGGGCAGGATACCGCCATTCAGAACGCGCAGCACACAGCCAACTGGGCATCGCTGAAAGCCGATGACGCGCATCATGCCATTATGGTGGCGCAGACGGATATTGATGCTAATAAAGTCGCCATTGCCGACACCCGCAATGATGTCTCGGTCGTGCAGTCAGATGTCAGCACCTTGAAAGGCGATGTCGTACATGCTCAGTCAGCGGCTGACCATGCCAACATTAACGCCAACACCGCACTGATGAACGGCGTCAAACTTTCTGGTGCCGTGACTGAAAACAAAAACAATATTGAGCAGAACCGTAACGATATTGCCGTTCAGCAGCAACAACTCGACGAAACCCAGAAAACCGTTGCCGCCACTGGCGATGTACAGACTGCCGCCCGTTATCAGAGCATGATCGACGCCAGACAGACAGCCGCTACCGATGCACAGCAGCAACAACTCGACACTACACAAAAAACGGTTTCCGCACTTGGCGATGCCCGCACCAGCGCACATTATCAGGAGATGGTTAACGCCAGGCTGGCCGCACAAAATGACGCTAATACACGTACCACAGCAGAACAAAAACAAAGAATAGATACCCTCACAACCAACCAGGCAACGCAGCAGCATATCGACAGCGTGCAATACGGGGAGCAAATTCAGCGTCTGGCACAAGACTCAACCCAAACACATGAACAAATTGACAGCCTGACACAAGACGTAACCCAAACGCATCAGCAGTTAACAAATACCCAAAAACGTGTCGCAGATAACAGCCAACAAATCAATTCACTCAATAACAATTTCAGTTCGTTGAAACATGAGGTGGAAGATAACCGTAAAGAAGCTAATGCAGGTATCGCGTCAGCCGTCGCTATTGCTTCACAGCCTCAGGTTAAGACAGGTGATTTTATGATGGTGTCTGCCGGAGCGGGTACATTTAATAATGAATCTGCGGTATCTGTCGGTGCTTCGTTTAACGCTGGAATTCATACAGTAATTAAAGCGGGTGTCTCTGCAGACACACAATCTGATTTCGGCGCGGGTGTCGGCGTGGGATATTCTTTCTAAATTTTATAGCGATTTCTTATTCGCAATATTTCTCAATTCTTTAAGGTTAATAATGATGAATAGCACCATTAAATCGTTTTCCCTGCTGACTATTATCTTACTGGCTGGCTGTAGCTCCCCCACTTCCCGTATCGCAGATTGCCAGGCGCAGGGCGTCAGCCATGACACCTGTTATCTTGCAGAACAGCAGCGCCAGGCGGCTATTTTAAGTGCATCCGAGGCGCAGGCTTATAAGAACGCAGAAGCCGCACAACACGCCCAGGCCGCTAAAAAATCCATTTATAAAGGTTTTGGTCTCACCTTTAGAATGAGCAGTAAAAACTTTGCTTATCTCAATGATTCATTATGCGCGATTGATGAAGATAATAAAGATGCCACCGTATACCAGTCTGGTCTTTATAACGTGATTGTTTATCACCATACAGGGAAAGTCGCATTAATGAAGGAAGGCCAGTTTGTGGGCTATTTAAAATGAAGAATGAAAAAAAACCAACTCTGATGCATATTATGATTATTGGTGCATTTATCTTTGCGTTCTTACAAGTTGTTTTATTAGCCTCCCTGGTTCACGCTGTTAATGCCAGCAACGCAATCCAGGAAGGTTTATTTCAGTCGGGACGCATTATGGTAGAAAGTTTGCAGCATATTCTTTCTGTGCAAACGGGGATTAACTGATTTTTCACCCCGCCCGATGATGGCAGCAGCCGGAGAGATTTTCGATAATCGGGCAGTCGGCGCTGTCATCGCCGGGGCAGGCGTTTGCCAGCGCCAGCAACTGGTCGCGCATGGCTTGCAATTCCTCAATATGCCGTTCGATCTCCGCCACTTTCTCCAGCGTGCGCCGTTTTACGTCGGCGCTGTGTCGCTGCGGATCGTTAAACAGGTTCACCAGCTCTCCGCTCTCTTCCAGGTTAAAGCCCACCTGGCGCGCCTGGCGCAGTAACGTCAGTTCGTTGAGATGTTGCTGCGTGTAGGTGCGATAGCCGTTTTCGCTGCGCATTGGCGGTGTCACCAATCCCTTCTCTTCATAGAAGCGGATGGCTTTGCTGGTCAGGCCGGTAATTTTTGCCACATCGCTAATGTTCATCGTTCGCGCAACGCCTCCTGTGCTTTGTTAAAGGGTTTCAACAGATAATCCAGCACGCTCTTTTTGCCCGTGCGGATATCTACTGTCGCGACCATACCTGGGAATATCGGAAACTGTTGTTTATGTTTATTTTCCAGATGGTTGCTGAAGGTGCGAATGTACACCCGATAGTAATAAACATCGCGCCGCACTTCATCCTGAATGGTGTCCGGTGAGATCACCGCCACTTCTCCTGGCAAGCCGCCGTAGATGGAGTAATCGTAAGCGGTTATTTTCACCAGCGATTTTTGCCCCGGATGGATAAATGCCACATCGCGCGGGGAGATTTTTGCCTCAATCAGCAGTTGCTCATCCAGCGGCACGATAGTCATCAGTTTACCACCGGGGGCGATGACGCCGCCAACTGTGGTAACGTCAATGTCCTGGACAATGCCACGTACCGGCGCGGTAAAGTTGAGCCTGGTGAGAGAATCTTCCCGCCCACGGATCACCGAGCGCTGGGTTTCCACTTCCGCATTGGCTTTTGCTAACTCTTCCCGCGCCTGAACGTAATACTGTGTACGCACGTCGTTAAGTTTGTTTTCCAGTTCATTAGCCTGGCGCTGTAAACGCAGCACTTCCACGTTGCTCGCCGCCCCTTGTTTCACCAGCGGCTGGGTCATTGCCAGTTCACGATTGACCAGACTAATCCCTTGCGTCAGTCCGGTGGTGGCTTTGCTTAACCCTTCACGGCGGGTGTTGTATAACGCCGTTTCGGATTCGATAAGTTCGGGAAATTTATTCAGTTCGTCAGGGAACACCAGCGGTTTATTGCTGACTTCCGCCCGCAACCGCGCCGAGGTTGCCAGCGCTGCGTACAGCCGCGACATCGCTTCCTGTACGTCGGATTCAGTTTTGGTGCGGTTAAGCTGCGCCAGTGGCTGACCCTGTTCGACAATATCGCCCACCTTCACGTCGAGATGATACAAAATGCCGCCTTCCAGCGACTGCACCACCTGTTCGCGCCCGGAAGGTTCTACGGTGCCGCTGCCGGTAGTCACTTCATCAAGCTGGAAATACCACGCCCAGCCGAGAAAACAAAGCAGCATCACTGCGGTAACGCGAACTGCCAGCGCCGATCGCGGCAGATGCGGTTCATTAAGGCCACGGTTGTATTGCATTTGTCCGTTCATGCGGCAGACCCCTTATTCTTCTCCTGTAACACCACGCGTCGCGCCGTGGGTTCGCCCTGCTCACGCAAAATGGCCTCTTTCGCACCGTCCATGACAATCCGCCCCTGATCCATCACGATTATCCTGTCCACCAGTTGCAGCATCGCCGTGCGGTGAGTGGCGATGACCAGCGTGCGATGGCCAATCCACTGTTTCAGTTGTTCGATTAAGTGCGCTTCCGCCATTTCATCCAGCGAGGCGCTGGGTTCGTCGAGCAGGACAATATTGGGTTGAGAGATGAGGAGCCGCGCCAGCAGCAGCGTTTGCCGCTGACCGCCAGAAAGGCCAAATCCCCCTTCCTGAATCATGTAGTTGAGTCCGTTTTTCTGCTTCTGCACAAAAGGCAGCGCCCCGCTGAGGATTAACGCGCGTTCGATATCTTCATCGCTGGCCTCTGGCATCCCCATGGTGAGGTTTTCCCGCAGCGAGCCGAAGAACAGTCGCCCGGTCTGGCTGAGTAGCCCCATGTCGCGACGCAAATCCGCCGGATCAAGCTGCCCGATGCTGATGTTATCCAGCAGCACCTGCCCCTGCTGGGCGATACGCATTCCGGCGAGCATTTGCAGCAGCGTCGATTTACCCGCGCCGTTGCGCCCGAGAATGGCGATTTTCTCTCCGGCCTGAATGTTGAGTTTGCCGATTGCCACATCGGCAATCTTCTCTTCTTCGTCGTAATAAAACACCGCGTTGCTGAACTGATAATTACCGTGCAGCACCGCTTTATGCACCAGTTTGCCGTGTTCCGGCTGATCCACCGGGCGCTTCATCAGTTCATCGAGGCCGTTACGCGCCACTTTCGCCTGCTGCCAGCGCGACAGCACGCCGGAAATCTGCGACAGCGGCGCAATGGTGCGCGAAGCCAGGATCGTCGTCCCGACCAGTGCGCCGGTGGTCATGTC
Organism: Escherichia sp. KTE159; assembly: GCF_000408805.1. Lineage (NCBI taxonomy): Bacteria > Pseudomonadati > Pseudomonadota > Gammaproteobacteria > Enterobacterales > Enterobacteriaceae > Escherichia > Escherichia sp. KTE159. Next base: position 341,681 of record NZ_KE137292.1, on the reverse strand, counting down.
GCCGTTCATCACCATAAAGCAGCCCACCAACAGCACCACCACGTAAACGATGGACTGCACTTCCTGAGTCCAGGTAAGCAGCAACCCGGTGAGAAAGCGTTGCTTCATGCTGATGGACGAGGCAACGTCGTTGGTGTGGTTCCACTGATTCTGGAAACGCTGTTCGGCGCGCAACAGTTTAATGTCTTCAATCGACTGCACGGCCTCCACCAGCGTCGCGTTGCGTACCGCCGATTCGCGCATCCCTTCGTTCGCCAGCCGCGCTAACGGGCGTTGTACCAGCAGGCCGGGGATCACCAGCAACGGCAGCGCCAACAAAACCACCAGCACCAGCCAGCCGCCAATCATCCACAAAATAAAGACAAACAGCAGGAAGAACGGCAGGTCTGCCACCGCGCCGATGGTGGTGGAAGTAATAAGCTCCCGCACCGATTCCAGTTCACGGATCTGCGAGATAAACGATCCGGTGGATTTCGAACGCACGTTATTTTTCAGCCGTAATGCGTGGCCAAAAACGCGATCCGAAATACGCAGATCCGCCCGCTTGCCAATCACATCGGAAAGATGTGTGCGCACCATGCGCATACAAAACTCAAACAGGATCGCCATCATCACCCCGGCGAACAGCACCCATAGCGTCGGGTACGACTGCGCCGGAACCACGCGGTCGTAAACCTGCATCGAGAAAATCATCGCCGCCAGCGCCAGCACGTTCGCCACCAGTGACGCCAGCATAATATCGCCGTAGCGCCGCCAGTCTTTCAGCGACAGATTCCAGAACCAGTTCGCCTGATACGGGCGAATATAGTCATCTACCCGCGCATCAGGGATGGCGCTGAGTGGTCGCAGCAGCGCCAGTTCGACGATTTTGTCTTCAACATCCGCGACGTTAAGCGTAGTTTCCAGCCCTTCGTCACCGCTGAACTGAATGCTGATATTGTCGTGGTTGTCGCGCCGGGTGATCACGCCGACCTGCTGATTATCAAACACTGCAATCAACGGCAGCCGCCAGGGGTTAAGCGAATCGGCGGAAAACTCGACCAGCCGCAGCCCCATCCCCAACTGCCGCGCCATGTCGGTGAGTAACTCCTCCCGTTTACTGTCGCGCTCCCAGTTGACGGTCGCGCGCACGTTCTCCTGAGAAAAATCAAGTCGATAATAGCGCGCCACGGCGATCATCGCCTCCAGCCAGGCTTCCACGGACTGGGCATTTTTTTTCATTATCTACACCACCATCAATTGATGATTCGCCAGCAAAGTGGCAAGGTCGGTATGCACGCCCGTCAGCGTGACCACGTTAGCTGTCGCAAAGCCGCCGCCCGTGCCGTCGCGGTCGATCTGCACGATGGTGTCGCTGCCGCTCTGGGTAACTTTGACAAAATCACCGATGTTTCCGGCCTGTGCATCCAGCGTCGCCACACCGTTGACGTAGCTGGCTTTGCCGTTTCCGGTGTAGCCGCTACCCTGTAACAGTTCACGAATATCAATGCGATCGGTGTCGGCGGTACCTTCCCATGTCCCTACCGTAAAGCCATTCACCACGTCCGAACCGTTGCCGCCGGTGGCGTCGCTGGCGTTGAGCAGTTTATAGAGCAAGGTGTCGTGACCGCCGTTGCCGATATTGAGCGTGTCGTTACCGCCGCGCCCTTCCAGTTGGTTATCGCCTGTGCTGCCGGTCAGGGTGTCGTTAAAATTCGATCCAGAAATGCCTTCGATATTGGTAAATGTCGAGGTGTTAAAACCGGTGGCCTGCGCGGCGGTGCTGCTTAAGTTAGCGGTCACGCCCACCGTCGAAAGCCGGAAATCAACCACGTCCATCCCGCCGTTCGCCAGCCAGGTTCCGGTGCCGGAGCTGTACACCCAGCCGCCGGAGCCGTCGTAAGTGTCGGTGCCTGCGGTGGCGAAGAAGGTGTCGTTATAGCCGGTGCCGACAAATTTGCCGTTGTTGCTCGCGGTGCCTGCTTCGGCGCTGAGATCATAAGCGTGGGTAGCATCAGTGGCATGTAAACCGCCCCAGGTGGTGTTTACCGTCTGGTCGATATTGCTGGCGGTGGCACCGGTGGATTTGATCAACACCGCGTTGTAGGTTTCTCCGGCATTCAGCCCGTAGAAATTGACCAGCGCCGAGGTGTCGTTAACCCCCATCCCCGACTGCGGGTTGATGATTTGCGTGGCGACCAGCACACCCGCCGAGTTGTACAGCTTCACGGTGTTACCGTAATAGACGTTAATACCGTTGGGATCGGTAATACGCAGGTGCAGCGAAGTGCCGTAGCTCACCGTGTTGGTGTTACGGATCAGGAACACGCTGCCCGACTGTTTGGTCACCAGTACATCCACCGCGCCATCCCAGTCGTAGTCCATTGCCGCCACGCCGCTGGTGGTGCCACTCTGGCTGCCGCCGAGTACCGACTGTGTCCAGTTGCTGGCACCGCCAACGTTGGTGTAAAGATACGACTGTCCAGTCTGGGCAATACGGGCGATATCCATTAACCCGTCATGATCCCAGTCCACCGCTACGCTGAACTGGCTGGCATAGGTTGTGCCCGTTGCGCCCACCGCAACCGGACTCCCCAGTACGCCGTTGGTGTTGAATAACAGGGAGCCGTAGTTAGCTCTTCCTTGACTGGCGGGCAGGAACAGATCCATATCGCCGTCACCATCGAAATCTGCCCAGGTCATGGAGACAGACGTCGAGTTACCACCGCTGCCCGCCGTGCTGAGGAAGGTATTGATGGTGTTTTGTCCCCAGACAAAGGTGCCGTTGCCCTGGCTGATGAGCGATGAAAGGGTGTAGAAGTTATTCAGGTTGAAGGTGTGTTGAACCAGATCTACCCTGCCGTCATTGTTAAGATCGACGCCGGAACCTTCGTTAAGTGAAAGATAGCCGTTTACCAACCCGCCGACCGTGGCGCTCCCGCCGTTGTTGGCGGTGGTGGAGTTGCCTACCAGGGTGCCCGCGTTATTCCACAGGAAGGTGTTGGAGTCCGGCCCGCCAGCGTCGCCAATCCAGAAATCGAGATAGCCGTCGCCCTCTTTATCAAACGCCACAATCGAGCCATACCACGTCAGCGTGCCAACGTTCACCTGAATCGCGCTGGAAAAGGTGCCGTCGCCGTTATTGGTAAAGCCGTTGATATAGCCCGTACCGTAGTCATCGCGGGTAATAAACAGATCGCCCGTGCCGTTGCGGTCGTAATCGGCAATGGAACTGGTGGCGTAGTTGTTGCCGCTTTGCACCAGCGTCAGTGCGGTCTTCGACCAGGTGAGCGGATCGGTTGATTGCATAATTTGCTGGTTCGCCAGCACCGTCCACATCCCGTGGTTGTCGAGGCCGTAGGTCAGCCCCCAGGCCGTTGTTTTATTGGCGGTCGTCCAGGCTGGCGTGTAATCAATTGCCGCGTTGACCGTCACCGTGCCGTTGCTGACGTTAGCGGTGTTGCCGTTGCCCGCCGAGCTTTTCACCTGCGCGGTGACGTTATAAGCGGTTGCGGACGCTGCCAGTGCATCGGTATCCGGCAGTTGCACATACCAGGTATTGTGTGCCGGGTCGACTACCACCGCGCCGCCCGGCTGCGAGGTGTAGGTTTTGCCGTTGATCACCACTTCGACGTACTGCCCACTGGCAAGCGCAGCGGTGATTACGCCGCTGATAATCGGCGTGGTGTCACGCGTGGTTTGGTTGGTGATTTGCGCCAGCGTGGTCGGAATAGAGGTATCCACCGTCAGAACAAAATCACTGGAGGAGGTGATATTCCCTGCCAGATCCACCACTCGCGCACTGTAGGTGTACGCGCCACTGACCAGACCGCTGTCGCTGTAAGTCCAGTTCAGTGCGCCGACCATCGTCACCGCGCCTAACAGCAGGCCATTGCGGTAGAGGTAAACCACTTCGCCACTGGCCAGCGGGCCGGAGAGCACGCCGTTCAGCAGCGGCGTGGTGTCGTCGGTGGCCTGCGAACTGCTTAACGTCCCCTGACGCTGCCCGACATCATCGGTATACGACACAATAGTCGGCGTGGCGGTGGGGTTAATCGTATCGACCACCACCGTTTTCGACACCACCGGGCCGGTATTCCCCGCCAGATCCAGCACCCGCACCTGATAAACGTAGCTGCCATCGGTCAGCGTGCGGCTGTCGGTGTAAGTCCACTGCGTGCCGTTGGTGGTGAGCGTGGTCCAGGTCGCGCCGCCGTCGAGGCTAATCTGCGCCACTTCGCCGCTGGCAAGCCCCGCCCCCAGCGAACCGGTCAGCGTGAGCGTGGTATCACTGGTGATAAAGTCGGTGGCCGAACTCCCCGTGTCGGTGCTGATGCTGGCGATGGTCAACACCTGCGCCGGATTAACGGTGTCGATCTGCGCCGACTGGCTGCCCGTTGCGCCAATGTTGCCTGCCAGATCGACCACCCGCACCTGCCAGGTTGTCGTGCCGTTAGTCAACGTGCGCCCGTCAGCGTATGTCCAGTTCAGGCCATCTGCCGCCAGCGTCACGTTCACCCAGGTTGCGCCGTTGTCGGTACTGATTTGCGCGAACTCGTTAGCACCGAGCGCCGCGCCCAGTACGCCGCGCACGGTAAGCGTGGTGTCGCTGGTAATAAAATCGCTGCTGCTGGCTCCGGTGTCATCGCTGATGCCGGTAATGGTGATGCTTTTTGCCGCTTCCGGGCTGGTGGTGTCAACCACCACGTTTTGCGTCGCGGTCTGCCCGACGTTTCCCGCCAGATCCACCACCCGCACCGTGTAGTTCCAGGTGCCGTCGGTCAGTGTGCGACCATCGGCATAGCTCCAGTTGGTGCCGATAACGGTTAAAGTGGCCCAGGTAACGCCGCCGTCGAGGCTGATTTGCGCCCGTTCATCGGCGGCAAGCGTTGCGCCGAGCGTCCCGCGCACGGTCAGTGTGGTGTCGCGGGTAACAAAATCGCTGCTGCTTAAACCGGTGTCATCGCTAATGCCCGCAATGGTGATGGTTTTGCTCGCCAGCGGCGCACTGGTGTCCACGGTGACTATCTGGCTGGCGGTCGCGCCGATATTTCCGGCGGTGTCGATAACCCGCACCTGGTAGTTGTAGTTGCCGTCGGTCAGCGTGCGCCCGTCAAGGTACGTCCAGGTCAAACCGCTTACCGACAGGTTCTGCCAGGTGGTGCCGCCGTCGATGCTGATTTGTGCGAACTCACCGGCAGAAAGCGTCGCCCCCAGCGTGCCGCTCACCGCAAGCGTCGTGTCGCTGGTGACAAAATCGTTAGTGATCAAGCCGGTATCGGTGGTGATCGCGCTAATGGCGATGGTTTTCACCGCTGGATCTGGGGCGATGGTATCGATCACAACGTTCTGGCTGTCGGTCGCGCCGACATTGCCCGCCGCATCAATGACCCGCACCTGATAGAGATAGTTACCATCGGTCAGCGTGCGGCTGTCGTTGTAGCGCCAGGTCGTGCCGGTCACGGTGAGCGTGATCCAGGTTACCCCGCCGTCGATACTGATTTGCGCCGTCTCGTTACTGGCAAGCGCAGCGGTCAGCGAGCCGTTGACCACCACCGGGCTGACGCTGGTGATAAAGTCGCTGGCGCTAAGGCCGGTGTCGGCTTGCAGGGAATCGATATTAATGGCCATCGCCGGAGCGCTGAGATCAACGGTAATGGTGTGATTGTTGCTGCCAGTGTTGCCAATGGCGTTGCTCACCGAGGCGTTAATCACGTAGGCGTTGCCATCTGCCAGCGCGGTGACATCGGCGCTGCCGAGGGTGTAGCTCCAGCTACCACCGGTCTGCACCGTGGTGGTGTAGGTTTTGCCGTTTAAAGTCAGGGTCAGCGTCTGACCGACCGGCGCGGTGGTGGTGCCGCTGATCACCAGCGATGAGCCGTGTTCCGCCGCATTCACCACATCATCACCCGCGAAGGTGTTGATGGTGACCGTGGGGACGTCGCCGTTCAACGTGACGCCACGGCTGGCGCTGCCGGAGTTTCCGGCCTGATCGCTGACCGTCGCGCTGACGGTGTAGCTGCCGTCGCTTAATCCGACAAACTGCTGAGCCGGAATAAATACCGACCAGCTTCCTCCGCTACCAACCGTTGCAGTCCAGGTTTGCCCGTTAAAAGTGACAGTCACCGTCTGACCGACTTCGGCGGTGGTGGTGCCGCTGATGGTTTGTCCTGCAAGCTGCTCGGCGTTGTTGATAATATCGTCGCCCGCCACCGTGGCGATGGTGATCGTCGGCGCAACGGTGTCGACAGTCAGTGCGTGCGTGGTCTGTCCGGGGTTACCGGCGCGGTCGTTCACGCTGGCGGTAATGGTCTGTGCGCCCTGCCCAAGTGTTGCCAGATCTGCCGCTGGCACGTTCAGCGCCCAGGTGCCATTGGCGGCAACCGTGGCGGTGTAGGTTTTACCGCCAAAGGTCACGGTGACCGTCTGTCCCACTTCCGCGCTAGTCGAGCCGTTAAGGGTTAACGGCTGCTGCTGTTCAGCGGCGTTGAGTCGGTCGTCCGTCGAAACGGTATTAATGCTGATCACCGGCGCGGTGAGATCTACCGCCACGCTGCGCGAAGCCGTAGCGCTGTTTCCGGCGCTGTCCTGGGCGGAGGCACTGACCGTGTAGCTGGTGCCATCGGCTAGTGCGGCGACGTCTGCCGCAGGCACATTCACGCTCCAGCTCCCGTTGCTTTGAATGGTGGCGCTATAACCTTTGCCGTTAAGCAACACGGTGACTACGGTGCCAGTGGCAAAGTTCGTTCCGGTGCCACTCAGGGTCAGCGCACTGCCTGCTTCGGCGGCGTTAATGAGGTTATCGCCGCTGATGGTACTGACCGAAAGTGACACCGCCGCCGTATTCACCTGCACGTTGTGCGTCTGGGTGCTGCTGTTGCCTGCGCTGTCGGTGATGGTGGCGCTGATGGTTACCGTGCCGTCTGCAAGGCCGGAAATCACGCTGGCAGGCACGCCGACGCTCCAGTTGCCACTGGCATCGGTGCTGGTGACATACTGCTGCCCGGCGATGGTCACCACCAGGCGGTCGCCCGCTACCGCGCCCGTAGCGGTGCCGCTGATAATCTGCGCCTGAGTGTGTTCAACGTTGTTAATCACATCATCGCCCGCCACGGTATTAAAGCTAATCACCGGCGCGGTGGTATCGACGGTTACGCCTTTGCTGGCGCTGCCAGGATTACCCGCCAGATCGCTGACCGTGGCAGTCAGGGTGTAACCATTATTAGCAAGCGTGGTTAAGGCGCTGGCAGGCAGCGTTAAGCTCCAGCTACCATCCGCCTGCACCGTGGTCTGGTAGGTAGTGCCGTTAAGCGTGACGGTCAACGTTTGCCCCGCTTCCGCCGTACTGGTGCCGGAAACCGTTACGCCCGCCGCCGCTTCGCTGGCATTGATGATGTTATCGCTGGCAATGGTGTTGATGGTCACCATTGGCACGGCGCTATCGACGCTGTATTCATGCGTTGCCGTGGCGCTGTTGCCGTTGACGTTAGTCACCCGCACCAGGGCGCTGGCATCGCCATCACGCAGAGCCGCCATATCCGCGGCCGGAACGGTGGTGCTCCAGCTACCGTTTGCCGCCACCGTGGCGCTGTAAGTTTTGCCGCCAAAGGTAACGGTAACGATTTGCCCCGCTTCGACGCCGGAGGTGCTGCCGGAGAGCGTTAACGCCGCGCCTTTTTCGGCGGCGTTAATCACATCATCGCTGGTGATGGCGTTAATGCTGATGGCAACGGCGGTGAGATCAACGGTGACCGGATGGGTAATGCTGGTCTGGGTTCCGGCACTGTTCGCGCCGCTAACGCTAATGTTCAGCGTTCCCGCAGACCAGTTGCTGACATCCGCCGCCGGAACGCCGACGCTCCAGTTGCCGTTCGCCAGCACCGTTGCAGCGTAAGTTTGATTATTAATCACCACCGTCAGCGCCGTGCCTGCGGCAAAGCCGGAGCTGCTGCCGGAAATCACCTGCGCCTGACCATGTTCGATGATATTGACCACATCATCGCCTGCAACGGTGTCGACTCGCAGACCTGGCAGACTGGCGTCAATGGTGATATCGCGCGTGCCGCTGCCGGTGTTGCCAACAGCGTTGGTGACCGAGGCGTTAACGGTTAACTCACCGTTACCCAGCGCCTGCCAGTCGGCGGCAGGCACGCTCACGTTCCAGCTTAAATCTGGCTGGACGGTGACGCTGTAGGTTTTGCCGCCCAGCGTAACGGTGACGGTGCTGCCCGCCGCCGCACCGGTTACCTGGCCGCTGATAGTTTGTGCACTGCCTGCTTCAGCGGCGTTGATAATGTCGTCCGTTGCCACCGGATTAATGGTTACGCCCGGCAGCGCGGTATTGACCTGCACGTTATGGCTGGCGGTGCTGCTGTTGCCCTGGGCGTTGGTGACGCTCGCCGTGACGCTGTAGGTGGCTTCGCCCAGCGCACTGACCGCCGAGGCGGGCACGGTAACGCTCCAGTTGCCGGAGGCATCGGTGGTGGCGCTGTAGTTTTGTCCATTCAGCGTAACGGTGATCGCCGTGCCCGCAGGTTGATCGCTGGTGCCGGAAAGCGCCAGATTCGATCCTTTTTCAGTGGCGTTGATCACGTCATCGCCCGCGATGGTGTTGATGCCAATCACTGGCGCGGTGAGGCTGACGGTCACGGTGCGGCTGGCGTCGTCGCTGTTGCCCGCCCGATCGCTGACGCTGGCAGTGATTGTCTGCGCACCGCTACCCAGCGCCGTAACATCCGCCGCCGGTACGCCGACGCTCCAGTTACCGGAGGCATCCAGCGTGGTGGTATACGTTTTGCCGTTGAGCACGACGCTCACCACATCGCCCGCTTCCCCGCCGCTGCTGGTGCCGGAGATCACCAGCGCCTGCGCGTGTTCAGCATCGTTGATGATGTCATCGCCTGCCACGGTGTTAATGGTAAGAATCGGCGCGGTGGTGTCTACCGCCAGATTATGGCTGGCGCTGCCGGGGTTGCCCGCTTTGTCATTGACCGTGGCGCTGACGGTGTAATTGCTTGCGGTCAGCGCGCCTAAGGCTGAGGTGGGAACATTGACGCTCCAGCTACCGTCCGCCTGTACATTCCCGGTGTAGGTTGCGCCGTTAAGGGTGACGGTCACCGTCTGCCCGGCTTCGGCGGTACTGGTGCCGCTGACGGTGAGCGGGCTTCCGGCCTCTGTGGCGTTCAGGATATCGTCGCTGGCGATGGTGTTAATGGTGAGCGTCGGCGCGCTGGCATCGACGCTGTACGCATGAGTTGCCAAAGCGTTATTGCCGCTCGCGCTGCTGACGCTGGCCTGCACGTTCGCCGCGCCGTCTGGCAGGGTTGCCAGATCCGCCGCCGGAACCGTTACGCTCCAGCTCCCGTTGGCGGCGACGCTTGCGGTGTAAGTTTTGCCGCCAAAGGTGACGGTAACGGTTTGCCCGCTTGCAATCCCGCTGGTGCTGCCGGAAAGGGTCAGGTCGGTGCCTTTTTCGGCGGCGTTAATCACATCATCGCTGGCAACGGTGTTGATGCTGATAGCTACCGCCGTTAAATCGACGGTGAACGGATGGCTGACGTTGACCGGATTTCCGGCGCTGCTCTGGCCGACGACTTCAACGGTTAACGGCCCCGCAGGCCAGGTGCTGACGTTCGCCGCCGGAATGCCTACGCTCCAGCTACCGTCCGCCTGTACCGTGGCGGCATAGGCCACGCCGTTGATGGTGACCGTCAGCGCTGCGCCGGTATTCAGGCCGCTACTGCCGCCGGTGATCACCAGCGCCTGCCCGTGTTCGATGCTGTTGACGATATCATCGCCCGCCACGGTATCGACGCGCAGCCCCGGCAGATTGGCATCAATGGTGATATCCCGCGTGCCGCTGCCGGTGTTGCCACTGGCGTTGGTGACCGAGGCGTTAATGGTTAAATCGCCATTGCCCAGCGCCTGGAGATCGGCTGCCGGAACGCTGACGCTCCAGCTTAAATCGGCCTGAACTTGTGCAGTATAAGTATTGCCACCCAGCGTGACAGTAACCGTATCGCCTGCGGCGGCGCGGGTCACCGCCCCACTGATGGTTTGATCGGCGCCCGCTTCAGCGGCGTTGATAATATCGTCGCCCGCCACGGTGTTGATGGTGACGCCCGGCAGGCCGCTGTCGACCAGTAAATTTGCCTGGCTGCTGACCGTGTTGCCCACTGCACTGGTGGCGCTGGCGCTGACGGTATAGTTGGCCTGACCTAAGGCTGCCAGATCGCTCGCCGGTACGGTTAACGTCCAGTTGCCTGCTGCGTCGGTGGTGGCACTGTAGTTATGACCGTTAAGCGTGACGGTCACCTGTGCGCCGGTCGCCAGCCCGGAGCTGCTGCCGCTGATGGTCAACGGCTGGCCTTTTTCATCGGCGTTCAAAACGTTATCGCCGCTGATGGCGTTAAAGGTAATTGATGGCAGACCGGTATTGACCGTCACCTGATGGGTGGCGCTGCCGCTGTTTCCGGCGGCATCGGTGACACTGGCGTTAATGGTGACCGTACCGTTCGCCAGTGCCGAGACGACGCTTGCCGGTACGCCGACACTCCAGTTACCGCTGGCATCCAGCACGGTGGTAAAGGTATTTGTGCCGATAGTCACCGTGACGGTGCTACCGGTTGCCGCGCCAGTGGCGGAGCCGCTGATAATCTGCGCCTGGGCGTGTTCTGTGGCATTGATGACATCATCGCCCGCTACCGTGTTGATGGTGACGAGCGGAACGGAAGTATCAACGGTCAGATTGTGGTTAACGGAGGCCGGGTTTCCGGCTTTGTCGATCACCGCCGCGCTGACGGTGTAGTTACTGGCGGTCAGGGCGCTTAACGCTGCTGGCGGCACGCTGACGCTCCAGCTACCGTCCGTTTGTACCGTGCCGGTATAATTTGCGCCATTGAGCGTGACGGTCACCGTTTGCCCCACTTCCGCCGTACTGCTGCCGGTGATGGTCAGCGCCGTACCGGCTTCGGCGGCATTAAGAATATCGTCGCCCGCAATAGTGTTGATGGTCACCGTTGGCGCGCTGGCATCGACGCTGTAAGCGTGGGTAGTGGTGGCGCTGTTGCCGTTAACGTTGCTGACGCTGGCCTGCGCGCTGGCATCGCCATCACGCAGGGCGGCCATATCCGCCGCCAGAACCGTGGTACTCCACGAACCATTCGCAGCCACCGTGGCGCTGTAGGTTTTGCCGCCAAAGGTGACGGTGACCGTTTGCCCGGCTTCCACGCCGGACGTGCTGCCGGAGAGCGTTAACGCCGCGCCTTTTTCGGCGGCGTTAATCACATCATCGGCGGTAATGGCGTTGATGCTGACGGCAATCGCCGTGAGATCGACGGTGACCGGATGCGTGACGCTGACCGGATTTCCGGCAGTGGTGCTACCGCTCGCCGTAATCGTGACCGTCCCCGCAGGCCAGGCGCTGACATCCGCCGCCGGAACACCGACGCTCCATGAACCATCGGCTAAAACCGTTGCGCTATAGGTCTGGTTATTAATCGAAACCGTGAGTACCGCACCCGCAGCCAGACCGGAACTGCTGCCGGTAATCACCAGCGCCTGCCCGTGCTCGATGATATTAACCACATCATCGCCCGCGACAGTATCGACCCGCAGACCGGGGAGATTCGCATCTATGGTGATTTCACGCGTGCCGTTACCGGTATTGCCTACGCTGTTCGTCACCGTGGCTGAAATGGTCAGCTCGCCGTTGCCCAATGCCTGTAAAGCGGCTGCCGGAATATTAATACTCCAGCTTAAATTCGCCTGCACCGTGGCGGTGTAAGTCGCTCCGCCGAGCGTGACGGTCACGGTGTCGCCCGCCGCCGCGCCCGTCACCTGACCGCTGATGGTTTGATCTGCCCCGGCTTCGGCGGCGTTAATAATATCGTCCGTTGCCACAACGTTAATGGTGACGCCTGGCAGCGCGGTATTGACCTGTACGTTATGGCTGGCGGAACCGCTGTTGCCATCAACATCGGTTGCGGTGGCGGTCACCGTATAAGTCGCTTCACCAAGCGAACCCACCGCAGACGCCGGAACGGTCACGCTCCAGTTCCCGGAAGAATCGGCTGTGGTGGTGTAATTTTGCCCATTGAACTTGACGGTTACCTGCGTGCCCGCAGGCTGGTTGCTGGTGCCGGAAATCGCCAGATCCGCGCCTTTCTCCGTGGCGTTGATAATGTCGTCGACGGCAATCGTGTTAATGCCGAGCACCGGCGTGCCGAGCGCCACGCTAACGACGTGCGAGGCCGTGCCGCTGTTGCCTGCGGAGTCGGTGACCGTGGCGGTAATGGTTACATCGCCCTGCGCCAGTGCGGAAATCACGCTGGCAGGCACGCCGATGCTCCAGTTGCCGTTGGCGTCCAGCACGGTGGTATAGGTGGTCGTGCCAATGGTAACGGAAACCGTGTTACCGGTGGTCGCGCCCGTTGCCGAGCCGCTGATAACCTGTGCCTGGGCGTGTTCTGTGGCATTAATCACGTCATCGCCCGCCACCGTGTTGATGGTGACAACCGGAGCGGCAAGATCCACCGTCAGGTTATGCGTTGCCGAGGCCGGGTTGCCTGCTTTGTCGCTGACCGATGCACTGACCGTATACGAATTAGCGGTGAGGTTAACTAAATCGCCAGTCGGTACGCTGACGCTCCAGCTACCGTCTGCCTGTACATTGCCGCTGTAATCGACGCCGTTTAGCGTCACGGTCACCGTCTGCCCGGCTTCTGCCGTACTGGTGCCGCTGATAGTCAGCGCCGATCCCGCTTCAGCGGCGTTAATAATATCGTCCGTGGCGATGGTGTTGATGGTGACAGAGGGTGCGGTGGCATCGACACTATAAACATGCGTTGCCTGGGCGTTGTTACCAGCTACGTTGCTGACGCTGGCTTGTACGTTTGCTGCGCCATCTGGCAAGGTTGCGAGATCCGCCGCCGGAACTGTCAAGCCCCAGCTACCGCCCGTTGCCACGGTGGTGGTGTAGCTTTTGCCGCCGAAAATAACGGTAATGGTCTGCCCCGCTTCCACGCCGGAGGTGGTGCCGGAGAGCTGCAAATCACTGCCTTTTTCGGCGGCGTTAATCACATCGTCGCCGGAAAGTATATTGATGGTGATAGCGACGGCGGCGAGATCGACGGTGACCGGATGGCTAATGCTGGTTGTCGTTCCGGCGGTGTTGGTGCCTGTAACCGTAATATCGACCGTCCCCGCAGGCCAGTTAGCGACATCCCCAACCGGAACGCCCACGCTCCAGGTGCCGTCGGCTAATACCGTTGCGCCGTAGGTGACGCCGTTGATTTCCACTGTCAGTGGCGTTCCCGCCGCCAGTCCGGTGCTGCTGCCGGTTACCACCAGTGCCTGACCGTGTTCGATAATATTAACCACATCATCGCCTGCCACGGTATCGACGCGCAGACCAGGCAGGTTAGCGTCTATCACAATGTCGTGCGTTGCGGTGCCGGTATTGCCTGTGGTGTTGGTCACCGAGGCGCTGATGGTCAGTTCACCGTTGCCCAGCGCCTGCAAATCTGCCGCCGGTACGCTGACGCTCCAGCTTAAATCTGGCTGCACGGTGGCAGTGTATTGGTTGCCACCAAGCGTGACCGTCACCGTATTCCCCGCTTCTGCCGTTCCCGTTACCTGCCCGCTGATGGTCTGGTTAACGGCGATTTCAGCGGCGTTGATAATGTCATCGCCTGCTACGGTATTAATGATCACCCCAGGCAGCAGCGATTCGACATTCACCGTATGCGTTGTGCTGCCGCTGTTGCCCGCGCTGTCGGTAGCGGTGGCGCTAATCGAATAAACCGCCTCGCCCAGCGCACCGACCGCCGAAGCTGGCACGGTAACGCTCCAGTTACCGGAACCATCGGTGGTGGCGCTGTACGCCAGGCCGTTCAACATCACAGTGACCGTGGTGCCGGTCGCCAGACCGCTGGAGCCGCCGCTGATGGTCAGATCCTGGGTTTTCTCGGTATTGTTAATGATGTCATCGCCGGAGACGGTGTTGATGGTCAGCGTCGGGCCACTGAGATCAACGGTCACATCGTGGGTCGTGCTGTCGCTGTTGCCCGCGCGATCGCTCAGGCTGGCGGTGATAGTCTGGCTGCCGGTGGCCAGCGCCGTAACATCCGCCGCCGGAATGCCGACGCTCCAGTTACCGGAGGCGTCCAGCGTGGTGGTGTAGTTTTTACCGTTCAGGTTAACCGTGACCACATCGCCCGCCGCCGCGCCCGTGCTGGTTCCGCTGACGACCAGCGCCTGCCCGTGTTCGATGGCGTTGATAATGTCATCGCCCGCAACGGTGTTAATGGTGAGATCTGGCGCGGTAAGGTCCACCGCCAGCGCATGGTCGGCACTTGCCGGGTTACCCGCTTTGTCGCTCACCGTCGCAGTCACGGTATAGCTGCTGGCGGTTAATCCGCTTAAATCCGTTGCCGGAACGTTCACGCTCCAGGTGCCATCCGCCTGAACGGTGGTCTGGTAAGTGTTGTTATTCAGCGTAACGGTCAGCGTCTGTCCGGCCTGCGCCGTGGTGGTGCCGCTGATGGTTATCCCCGCGCCAGCTTCGCTTACGTTGAGAATATCGTCGCCAGCGATGGTGTTGATGGTCACAAGCGGCGCGGTGGCATCGACGCTGTACGCGCGATCCGCCTGGGCGCTGTTGCCGTTAATGTTGCTGACGCTCGCCTGCACGTTGCCCGCGCCGTCCGGCAACGCAGCGAGATCGGCAGGTAACACGTTCACCGTCCAGCTACCGTTGGCTTCCACGGTAGTGGTGTAATTTTTGCCGCCAAAGGTGACGGTCACCGTTTGCCCGGCTTCCACGCCGCTGGTGCTGCCGCTCACCACCAGCGTTTCGCCTTTTTCGACAGCGTTGATCACATCATCGCCGGAAAGGGTGTTAATGGTGATGGCAACCGCCGCCAGATCGACGGTGACCGGATGGGTAATGGTGGAGGTTGTTCCGGCGCTGTTGGTGCCGCTTACCGTAATATCCACCGTACCCGCAGGCCAGTTGCTGACATCCGCCGCCGGAACACCGAGGTTCCATGTGCCGTCGGCTAACACCGTCGCGCCATAAGTGACGTTGTTGATAACGACCGTTAACGCCGTTCCTGCCGTTAACCCGGTGCTGCTACCGGTTACCACCAGTGCCTGACTGTGCTCAATGCTGTTTATGACGTCATCGCCCGCCACCGTATCGACGCGTAAGCCAGGCAGATTGGCGTCGATTGTGATATCGCGCGTACCGCTGCCGGTGTTGCCGACGCCGTTAGTCACCGAGGCGTTTACGGTGAGAGAGCCGTTGCCGATGGCCTGAATATCCGCCGCCGGAACGCTGACGCTCCAGCTTAAGTTAGCCTGCACCGTGGCGGTGTAGGTGTTGCCGCCCAGCGTCACGGTGACCGTATTGCCCGCCGCTGCGCCCGTCACCTGACCGCTGATGGTTTGCGCGTTACCGGATTCAGCAGCGTTAATAATATCGTCGGTCGCCACCGCGTTAATGGTGACAGCAGGCAAGGCGCTGTTGACCAGCACGCTATGGCTGGCGGAGTTGCTGTTGCCCGCGCTGTCTGTGACGTTCGCGGTTACTGTGTAGTTAGCTTCACCCAGCGCGCTAACCGCCGAAGCTGGCACCGTGGCGCTCCAGTTGCCGGAAGCATCTGTGGTGGCGGTGTAATTTTGCCCGTTCAGCGTCACTGTAACCGTAGTGCCCGCTGGCTGATTACTGGTGCCGGTGATTTGCAGATCCGCGCCTTTTTCCGTGGCGTTAATCACGTCATCCGTAGCAATGGTGTTGATGCCAATGGTTGGCGAGGTCAGATTCACGGTAACCGTGCGGCTGGCGTCATCGATGTTGCCTGCCGCGTCGGTAATGGTCGCGGTGATGGTTTGCGCACCGCTGCCCAGCGCAGTGACATCTGCCGCCGGAACGCCGACGCTCCAGTTGCCGGAAGCGTCCAGCGTCGTGGTGTAGGTTTTACTGTTTAACGTGACGGTGATGACATCGCCCGCTTCCCCGCCGGTGCTGGAACCGGAGATCACCAGCGCCTGTCCGTGTTCGGAGGCGTTAATAATGTCATCGCCGGAGACGGTGTTGATCGTTAATACCGGAACAGTGAGATCCACCGCCAGACCGTGAATTGCGGTCGCCGGGTTACCCGCCTTGTCGTTTACCGAGGCGCTGACGGTGTACGGGCTGGCGGTCAGATTGCTGAGATCTGTTGTCGGTACGCTGACGCTCCAGCTTCCGTCCGCCTGAACGGTGCCGGTATAGCTGACGCCATTAAGCGTGACGGTTACCGTCTGACCCGCTTCGGCGCTACTGGTGCCGTTGATGGTTAACGGATTGCCCGCCTCAGCGGCGTTAAGAATATCGTCGGTGGCAATGGTATTGATGGAAAGCGTGGGTGCCGTGGCATCGACGCTGTAGGCATGGGTTGCCGAAGCCGTGTTGCCGTTAACGTTGCTGACGCTGGCCTGCACCGTAGCGTCACCGTCGCGTAACGCGTTGAGATCGGCGGCGGGTACGCTGGTTGTCCAGCTACCATCGCCCGCTACAGTGGCGGTATAAGTTTTGCCGCCAAAGGTGACGGTGACGGTTTGCCCCGCTTCCACGCCGGAGGTGCTGCCAGAAAGGGTTAAATCTGCCCCTTTTTCAGCGGCGTTAATCACATCGTCGCCGGAAACGGTGTTAATGGAAATCGCCACCGCCGCCAGATCGACGGTGACCGGATGGGTGATGGTGACCGGGTTTCCGGCACTACTGGCGCCTGAAACCGTAATATTCACCGTCCCCGCAGGCCAGTTGCCCACATCTGCCGCCGGAACACCGACGCTCCACGTGCCATCGGCTAATACTGTCGCAGCGTAAGTGACCGTGTTAATCACCACCGTCAGCGCCGCGCCCGCAGCCAGCCCGCTGCTGCTACCGGTTATCACCAGCGCCTGAGTGTGCTCGATGCTATTGACCACATCATCGCCCGCCACGGTATCGACGCGCAGACCAGGCAAATTGGCGTCGATAGTAATATCTCGCGAACCGCTGCCGGTATTGCCCACGCTGTTGGTCACCGAGGCGTTAACCGTCAGGTCGCCATTACCGATGGCCTGAATATCCGCTGCCGGAACGTCCACGCTCCAGCTTAAATTGCCCTGCACGGTGGCGGTATAGGTTTTCCCGCCAAGCGTTACGGTGACGGTATCGCCCGCCGCTGCGCCCGTCACCTGGCCGCTGATAGTCTGGGCGGAACCCGATTCCGTCGCGTTAATAATATCGTCGGTCGCCACCGGATTAAGGGTGACGCCAGGCAGCGCGGTATTGACCTGCACATTATGACTGGCGGAATTGCTGTTACCCGCGCTGTCGGTGACGTTCGCCGTCACCGTGTAGCTGGCTTCGCCCAGCGCGCCGACAGCAGAGGCTGGCACTGTGGTACTCCAGTTGCCTGCGGCGTCTGTCGTCGCGGTGTAATTTTGCCCGTTAAGCGTCAGCGTAATTGTGGTGCCTGCGGGCTAATTACTGGTGCCAGATATTTGCAGATCCGCGCCTTTTTCGCTGGCGTTAATAACGTCATCGGTGGCGATGGTGTTAATGCCAATAGTCGGCGCGGTAAGGTTAACGGTAACCGTGTGCGTCTCGCTGTCGCTGTTGCCTGCCGCATCGGTAACGCTCGCCGTTACGGTCTGTGAACCGCTGCCTAGCGCGGTGACGTCCGCCGCCGGAACGCCGACGCTCCAGTTGCCGGAGGCATCAAGCGTCGTGGTGTAGGTTTTACTGTTTAGCGTAACGGTGACGACATCCCCCGCTTCTCCACCGGTGCTGGAACCAGAAATCACCAGCGCCTGCCCGTGTTCGGCGGCGTTAATAATGTCATCGTCGGCAATGGTGTTGATGGTAAGTACCGGAACGGTGAGATCCACCGCCAGATTATGCGTGGTGCTCGCCGGGTTGCCCGCTTTGTCATTGACCGTCGCCGTCAGGGTATGGCTGCCATCCGTCAACGCTGCGAGATCTGCCGCCGGAATATTGATGCTCCAGGTGCCATCGGCCTGTACCGTTGCCTGATATGTCTGCACGGTTGGGCTATTGAGCGTTACCGTAACAATCTGCCCCGCTTCGGCGGTGGTGCTACCGCTCACCGTCACGCCCGCATCGGCTTCGCTGCCATTGACGATATTGTCGCTGGCAACGGTATTAATAATGATGGTTGGCGCACTGCTGTCGACGCTGTAGTTATGCACCGCCGAGGCGCTATTGCCGTTGACGTTGCTGACGCTGGCCTGCGCGGTGGCGGCACCATCAGTTAATGACGCTAAATCAGCGGCGGGTACGGTGGCAGTCCAGCTACCATCGCTCGCCACGCTGGCAGTGTAATTTTTCCCGCCAAAGGTCACGGTGACCGTTTGTCCGGCTTCTACGTTAGTGGTGGTGCCGGAAAGGGTTAAATCAGCGCCTTTTTCTGCGGCATTAATCACGTCGTCCGTGGCGATGGTGTTGATAGAAATAGCCGCCGGAGTGAGATCGACCGTCACTGGATGAGTGATGCTCACCGGATTTCCGGCACTACTTTCCCCGGACACGGCAACCGTCACCGTCCCCGCAGGCCAGGCGCTAACCTGCGCCGCCGTGACGCCCACGCTCCAGCTACCATCGGCCTGCACCGCAGTGGTGTATTCCACATTATTAATCGTGACGGTAAGCGGCGTTCCTTCTGCCAGCCCCGAGCTGCTGCCGGTGATGACCAGCGCCTGCCCGTGTTCGATGATATTGACCACATCATCACCCGCCACCGTATCGACCCGTAGACCAGGCAGATTGGCGTCAACGGTGATATCCCGCGTACCGCTGCCGGTGTTGCCGTTTTCATTGGTGACTGAGGCACTCACCGTCAAATCACCATTACCCAGCGCCTGGATATCCGCCGCCGGAACGCTCACGCTCCAGCTTAATCCAGGCTGTACGGTGGTGGTGTAGGTATTGCCACCCAGCGTAACGGTTACCGTGTCGCCAACGGCAGCTCCAGTCACCTGCCCGCTGATGGTTTGCGCTACGCCCGCTTCGGCGGCGTTAATGATATCGTCGGTTGCTACCGGATTAATGGTCACGCCGGGCAGCGCGCTGTCGATCAGGAGGTTATGGCTGGCGGTGGCGCTATTGCCGATACCGCTGGTCACCGCTGCTGTCACCGTATAGTTGGCCTGGCCTAATGCGGTTACCGCCGATGCCGGAACCGTCACGCTCCAGTTGCCGGAGGCGTCGGTCGTCGCCGTATAATTTTGCCCGTTCAATGTCACGGTGATGGCGGTATTAACAGGCTGATCGCTGGTGCCGGTAATTTGAACATCGGCTCCTTTTTCGCTGGCGTTAATCACATCGTCGCCAGCAATGGTGTTAATACCAATCACCGGCGCGGCGGTATCGACCGTGACGGTCAGTGACTGGCTGCCCGTGTTTCCGGCTTTGTCGGTTACCGAGACGCTGACAGGATAACTGCCGTCCGCCAGCCCACTGACCACCGAGGCCGGAACGCCCAGACTCCAGTTGCCGGAAGCATCCACCACCGTGGTGTAATTCTCATTATTCAGCGTCACGGTGACGATATCGCCCGCCTGTGCGCCAGTGACCGTGCCGCTGATGATTTGCGCCTGAGCATGTTCCGGCGTGTTGATGACGTTGTCGGTCGCCACCGGATTAATGGTCACCA
The DNA here is from genome assembly GCF_000408805.1 of Escherichia sp. KTE159. Classification (NCBI taxonomy): domain Bacteria; kingdom Pseudomonadati; phylum Pseudomonadota; class Gammaproteobacteria; order Enterobacterales; family Enterobacteriaceae; genus Escherichia; species Escherichia sp. KTE159. The sequence continues at coordinate 321,996 of NZ_KE137292.1, read as the reverse complement.
CCGGCGGCGTGGCATCCACCAGCGCCACACGTGAAACGCTGGTCGGGTTACCGGCGATATCGTTCACCCTGGCGGTGACCGTGGCGTTGCCGTCAGCCAGCGCGTCAACGTTGGCGGCGGGAACGGTCACACTCCAGGTGCCGTCTGACTGCACGGTGCCCTGATAGGTCTGCCCATTCAGCGTGACCGTTACCGTCTGCCCTGGCTGGGCGTCGGTGGTGCCGGTGATAGACAAATCTTGTCCGCTTTCAGTGGCATTAATGATGTTATCGGCGGTCAGCGAATCGATGCTTAAGGCCGGAGCCTGGCTATCGACGGTAATCGTGCGGGAGGTGTCGCCGGTGTTACCGCTGGTATTAGTGACAGTTGCGGTGATTTCCGTTGCGCCATCTGACAGGCTACTGACTGTACTGGCGGGTACGGTCAGGCTCCAGGAACCGTCGTTCTGTACTGTGGTCGTCAGGGTTTGCCCGGCGAATTTCACCACCACAGTTTGCCCGGCCTCGACGCCCTGGGTGGTGCCAGTCAGCGTCAGCGGCGAGCCTTTTTCTGCGGCGTTGATAATGTCATCGCCGGAAACGATGTTGATAGCGATCGCCACTTCACCCGCATCAACAAGCACGTTGTGGTCGATAGAGACCGGGTTACCTGCCGGGTCTGTTGCACTGGCCGTCACGACGACCGTGCCTGCACTGAGCGCCTGCAAGTCCGCAGCCGGAACGCCCACCTGCCAGTTGCCGTTGCTATCGGTCACGCCTTGATACGTTTCGTTGCCGAGCGTTACCGTCACGGTGGTGCCCGCGGGGAGATGACTACTGCTACCAGAAATAACCAGATCTTGCTGCTGTTCGAGGGCGTTAATAACGTCATCGCCGGAAATAGTATTGATACGCAGACCCGGCAGCGTGGCGCTGATGGTGATATCACGTTCACCATTACCGGTGTTGCCGTGTCCGTTCGTCACAGAGGCGTTGATTGTTAATGCGCCATCGCCCAGCGCCTGTAAATCAGCCGCCGGAACGTTCACACTCCAGGTGAGGTTGCTCCCCACCGTCGCCGTGTACGTATTGCCACCCAGCTCAATGGTTACAGTATCGCCCTGCACTGCGCCCACTACGCGCCCGCTCAGGGTTTGATCTGCCGCCGCTTCGGCATTGTTCACCACGTTGTCGCCCGCAAAGGTGTTGATAATCACCTGCGGCAGCACCGTATCGACCAGTAAGTTGCTTTGCGCGGTTCCCGTATTGCCGGTCACATCCGTGGCGCTGGCGGTAACAATATAGTTGGTGTTTGCCAGGTTCAGGACATCGCTTACTGGCACGCTCAGTGACCACACGCCGCCGTTAACCTGCGCACTATAAGTGACATTATTCAGCGTCACGTTAACCGTGCCGCCATCGGGCAAATTGCTGGTGCCGCTTAACGTTAGCGGCTGCTGAGACTCCAGCGCATTCAGTACGTTATCACCGCTGATGGGATCTATCGCCACCTGCGGCGCGACGCCCGCCAGGGTGATGTTATGAGTCGCTGTACCGGTATTTCCGGCAGCATCGGTAACCGTGACAATAAGGTCGTTAGGCCCACGCGCCAGCGTGCGGGTTACCGCTGGATCCAGAGCGACATTCCAGGTGCCGTCTGCCAGCACCACACCGGTCAGAACCGTGGCACCTAATTTGACGGTGACCGTGTCGCCAGGTGAAGCCCCACTGACCCGCCCGGAAATAATCTGTGCCACAATCTGTTCAGCGGTGTTAAGAACATCGTCACCCGCAACGGTGTTAACGCTGACCACAGGCGCACTGGTGTCTACCGTGAAATTTGCGCTGTTGCTGGTGGCGTTTCCTGCCCGGTCGCTGACGCTGGCATTTACGGCGTAGTTACCCTCCGTCAGTGCCTGCACTTCTGCGGCAGGCAGCGTCACCTGCCATGTGCCGTCGCTACCGACGATTGCTGTATGGCTTTTACCGTTTACTGTCAGGGTAACGGTTTGTCCCGCTTCAGCATTCGATGTACCACTTAACACCAGCGCGGCGTTATGTTCCGCGGCGCTGACAATGTTGTCCTGAGCGATAGCATTGATGGCAAGCGTCGGCGGCTGGGTATCGACTGTTAATAGTTGCGCACCAGTGACCGTATTGCCCGTGGCATCTTTACCACTAACCAGTACTGCCTGGTTCCCTTCAGCTAACGCCTGCGCATCGGCAGTCGGCACCTGCACGCTCCACGCGCCGTTAGCCCCGACGGTAGTCGTGTAAGTTTTGCCGTTAAGCGTGACGGTGAGTTCTGTTCCCTGTGCCAGATGGCTACTGCTGCCAGAAAGTGTAAATCCGCCAGCCTGCTCGCTGGCGTTAATAATGTTATCGCCTGCGGTGGTGGCAACCTGTACGGCGGCCTGACTGTTGTCGATAGTTAACGTTATCGAACCGGCATCGGTGATGGTGTTGCCGACAATTTGCACGACTGACCAGGTATGTTCACCGGCACTTTGTGTAGGTAAAGAAACGCTCCAGTGCCCGTTGCTGTCTACCTGTGTACTGGCGATGGTGTTGCCGTTGCTGTCTTTGATCTGGATTGTCGCCCCCGCCTGTCCGCTGCCGCTAAAGGTTGGCGTGGTGTCATCGGTGATGTCATTGGTAGCGAGAATGCCGCGCTGGTCGCCCTGATTATCGGTCACTAAAAATGACGGGGTAGCATTGCCTGGTTCGGCTGGCGGTGGGTTATTAACCACTTCAGTTTTCGAATCATCACCACCACCACTTGCCAGCAAAGCGCCAAGCGCGCCGCCACCTACCGCTGCACCCGCTAACCATCCCCACGGGAAGGTGCTCGTCTGAGCAACGGTATCAAGAAATGGTGCAATACTTTCAATGGCTGCAGTATGGGCTACCAGCTCCACAGGGGCTAAACCACCCGCAGCAGTATCAGCAAAAGTGACATGTGTAAGCTGTTGTCCATCGGCAAAGACCAGCTCCGATTGTTCAGTTGAATTAGCCGCTTGCAAAAAATAGCCATTGCAACGGACAACCGTACCATCCTGCATATAAATCAGCAGGTCATTTCCTTCGCGAACATAACGTGCGACGGCAGATGCCTGAGCATGAACCTGCACCACAGATGGCTCATAAATAACAACCGTGACGTCGCCCGGATTAATCAGCGTTTGTTTGACGGATGTTTTACGCGAAATAACATCAATAATCAGGCTCATAATGGCATTCCTGATAAATGGCGCACATCCTTAGCGAGTCCATTTATCTTAATAAGACAAAGGGTTACTCTAAATAATTCAAGTTGCAGAAAGGTGGCAAGCGAGAGGATACGCAGCCGCAATTCATGCTAACCTGAAGCATGACGAGTAAAATCACTTAATAACGATGTAGCCCTACTATTAATAATGGCAGGATTATTTCAAGTCGGGTAAGTCGTTGTATAAGCCTTGTTTAATTCCCGCTAATGGAATCAGGTTATTAACCGCAGCGGCATAATTAACTGCTGCGACCCAACCATCATAATTGGCATTTATTTCAGCCGATTGCGCCTGAAAGACATCTTGCTCGACGGTTAATAGATCATTCAGACTGCGTTTGCCTAATTTATATTCATTTTGGTACACATCTCGCGTTTTGTGCGCGCTTTCGGATTGCGCTAAACCTGCTTCTTCACGACCCCGTGCACCGGTCCAGTTGGCATACGCCACCGACGCCCGTTGCAGCACATCCAGTTTTGCCTGTTCGACCTGCGAGGCAGAGATTTTTTGTTGCCCTTCGGCTTGTTGCACCTGAGCAGAAACCGCGCCCCCCTGATACAGCGGCGCATTGACGTTCAACTGTAACTGGTCGTCCCAGTACGAACGGTCACTGGTCTGGTAGCGCGTTTTGCCCCCCTGAATACTGAGCGTGGGCCAGTATTGCGCTTTGGTTTTTTCTACCCCGTACTGAGCCGACTGGCGTAAGTTTTCTACCGCCAGCACCAGTGGGATGGACTGATAATCGATATTTTTTAGCGATACTGGCTGTTCGGCTAATTCGCCTGGCGGCGCGGCTATCGCCTCCGGCTGTACGCCGGTCAGCACCGCCAGTTGTGCTTTGGCGCTGGCCATCTGTGCCTGATATTGCTCCAGCGTCGAGCGCATTCCGGCAATACGCGTCTGGGCCTGTAATTCATCAGAAGATGAGTTCAGCCCGGCATTGGCGCGCAGTGCCGCCATGTTATAGACATTTTCCAGCGAGTGAATATTGCGTTGCGCCGCGTCACACAAAGCCTGATAACGGCTAACTTCCATATAGGCGGTCGCCGTTTTCTCTGCGACATCGGTCAGGGTGGCCATTAATTTAAAGCGGTAGCTATCACGAGCGGCAGTTTGCAGTTTGATATTGTTGTTAGTTTTACCAAAGTCATACACCAGTTGCGTCAGGGTTATGCCATAAGAAACGTTGTTATCCAGCCTGCCGCTGGAGTCAGTTTGTCGCGACGGGCCTGCGTTGCCGGTTAAACCCACGTGCGGATACCAGGCACTTTTGGCTTCATCGATTTGCGCTTCGCCAATACCTATCTGCGCCGCCTGTTGGGTGACGTCAGGATTGCGGGCAAATGCGCGTAATATACTTTCCTGTAAGGATAAACTGGCAACCGGCGTAACCGCAGGGGCATTAGCCCATTGTGGTAACGGTGCAGCAAGCGCGTCTCCTCCCATCACAATAAAACTTATTAAAAATATCAGACCTTTATTTTTACGGTTTTTTAATTGTAATCGCGCCATAGGTAAGTCACTTCCTTCCAGGTCATTATTTTAACTGATCTTTATAACCAGCATCATTTTATTTAAGAAGGGTAATAACTTGCGCATCTCTTTCGTTTTTACTTCCCCCTTTAAAAGAAATGCAGTTGAAATGCTTATACGTCATTTATTAAGAATACACTACGACTTTTAGATTACCATCATCCTTGTTAAGAATAATCCATACCAGGAAGTGATAGAAATCACAGTTTTATCGTCTATATATCTTTTTTTTGTGAATTATTTATTAAAGGCATAAGAAAGGAGATTAATTTAAGGATAAAAATAAAAGCGCAGTACAGAAAGCACCGCGCACAGAAAAGTTTATACCGTTTTATTCCGTTTCATTACCATTGCCACAATAAGGCTTAGTAATAGTGCGCCAATAATCCACATCAGCGCACTGCTGCCCTGTGACCACAGACTGTAAATAAACCCGATGATCACCAACAACATAACCAGCGTGCCAACAACAAGGATCGGTAACGAGGCGTGAATATCATGACGCAGGCGGATAGCGACCATAAACACCGCCAGGTAGCAGATCAAAAAAGTGGCACTGGCGACGCTGGCGAGCGAGCCTAAATTCAGCGCCGCCGTCATCAGCATAATCAACACCACTACGATGATGTTTCCCCAGGTACTCTGCCGCCACAGGGATTTATTCATTAATTTCGGCAGTTCGCGCTCGCTGCCCATATTGTCCATGATGTTAAACACGGCAAACAGGTTGGCGTTGATGGCTGAGGCCGTCGCCAGTAAAGCGCCGATGACCACAATCACATAACCCACATGTCCGAGCAACGGAGAAGCGGCTTGCGCTACGGCGGTATCGGCATATTTTTCTAACTCTAATGCCGAAACATCGCTAAGTAGCACTAGTGCCAGCGCAATGTAGAGTAGCGTGGTAACGCCAATCGCCACCAGAAACGCCCGTGGCATAATGACCGCCGGATCTTTCACTTTATCCGCTGCGTTTGCCATCATGCCAAAGCCCGCATAAGCAAGGAAGGTTATCCCAATACAGGAGAAGAACGCGCCGGAGCTGGGTGGTGCAGAGACAGAAATGTGCGCTGGTTGTAGCGACCAGACGCCTGCGACGATCAACAACAACAGGATCATCATTTTGATGCCGACGAGGATCACTTCCAGCCGCCCTACCGCATGATTGCTTAAGGAGTTAAATAGTGTCATCAGCGCAATGATCGCCAGTGCGTACAGCAAAATAAGATGCTCATCCTGGCTGCCTTCATGCAAAAACTGCACGGCATAAGCGCCAAAGGCACGAGCCACCATCGCGATACTCACCGCCAGCGTCATCAGGTACAGTAACGATAGAGCCAGCGAAAAGACGCCATTACCTAATCCCCGACGAAAGAAGTCAATAATCCCGCCGTTACTGGGGTAACTCGCCCCAAGCCGCGCGTAGGCATAACCGGAAAACATCGCCACAATACCGCCAAAGGCAAAGGCGACCCAGGTCGAGGCTTCCATTAACAACGCGGCCTGCCCCAGCAGGGCAAAGATCCCCGCCCCCACCATCGCCCCAATGCCGATGGAAACGACATTCCATAGCCCGAGGGGTTTGTTATCGTTATCACCTTCCGTGTTCATCATGATCAGCCCTTAAACACGTTATAGCCGAGTTGTTTAGCGACCGATGCCACCATTTTTTGTCCGCGAACACTGTTGCCTTCTTCATCCAGCGGTGGCGAGAACGCGGCAATACCCATCACGCCAGGTACGACCGCCAGAATACCGCCGCCAACGCCGCTTTTTCCGGGCAACCCCACGCGATACGCCCAGTCACCGGAGCGACCATACAGTCCTTCCATCATCATTTCGGCCAGGATGTACGGTACATTATCGGCCTGAAGAATACGTTTTTGGCTTAGCGGATTAACACCGCCCGCCGCCAGCGTCGCGCCAAGCGTCGCCAGTTCAACGGTATTGATAAGCGTGGAGCACTGACGGGTGTACACGTCGCAGGCTTCCATCGCATCGCAATAGAGGTATCCGGAGGAATACAGTAGCCAGGCAATTGCGCGATTGTGGAAGTTGGTGGTCTGCTCTGACTGATTCACTTCATCAGAGAGCGCCACCTGCTCCCCAGCCAGTTGTTGTTGGATGTGTAAAATCCGCTGCCAGCGTTGCTCGGCATTATCGGCTTTGATCAGACTGGTAGTGGCGATAGCACCTGCATTCACCAGTGGCGACAACGGTTTGCCGCCATGAAGTTCTAAGGCGATGACTGAATTAAAAGGCAATCCGGTCGGGTCAGCGCCAATTTTGTCCTGAACCGCCTGCGAGCCGACATCTTCCAGCGCGAGGGCTAACGTACAGACTTTCGAGATGGATTCCAGCGCAAAGCGGTAATCACTGTCACCCGCGCGATAGACGCTACCATCGCAAGTCACAATAGCCACTGCCGCCAGTTGGCTGGGGACATTCGCCAGAAAGGGAATGTAATCGGCATTTTGTCCGCCGCTCAGTGAATGATATTGGGTATATGCCTGGTCCACTGCCTGCTGTAAATTTTTTGCATCTGACATCTTTTGTTAACTCCTTTTTATAGATGCGGGAGGTTATTCCTCACCCCGATGCCAATTTTCAGGCATCCTGATTTAACTTAGCACCCGCAAATTAACTACAGGAAAACAAAGAGATAATTGTCTGATTCTGATGGAAATTGAGCCAATTTTTTAATCTTCACTGACTTTTATCCTGGTGATTAATTAATTTCTTGACCTTCCCCTTGCTGGAAGGTTTACCCTTTATCTCAGTCAGTCAACACTGTCTTAAAGGAGTGAATTATGTCTCAAACAATCGACCTGACCCTGGACGGCTTGTCCTGCGGTCACTGCGTTAAACGCGTAAAAGAGAGTCTTGAGCAGCGCCCGGACGTTGAGCAGGCGGACGTGTCTATCACTGAAGCGCACGTTACCGGTACTGCCAGCGCAGAACAGCTTATCGAAACTATCAAGCAAGCGGGTTATGACGCATCAGTAAGCCACCCAAAGGCTAAACCGCTGGCGGAGTCATCAATCCCGTCGGAAGCACTGACAGCGGTTCCTGATGAGCTTCCGGCAGCGACCGCCGAAGACGATAGTCAGCAGTTGCTGCTGAGCGGCATGAGCTGCGCCAGTTGTGTCACCCGGGTGCAGAACGCGCTGCAAAGCGTACCGGGCGTCACCCAGGCACGGGTAAACCTGGCGGAGCGCACTGCGCTGGTGATGGGCAGTGCCTCCCCACAAGATTTAGTGCAGGCGGTGGAAAAAGCGGGCTACGGCGCAGAGGCGATTGAAGATGATGCTAAACGCCGCGAGCGCCAGCAGGAAACCGCCGTCGCGACTATGAAACGCTTCCGCTGGCAGGCGATTGTCGCCCTGGCGGTGGGTATCCCGGTGATGGTCTGGGGGATGATTGGCGAGAACATGATGGTCACTGCCGACAACCGCAACCTGTGGTTGGTTATCGGCCTGATTACGCTGGCGGTGATGGTTTTCGCGGGTGGGCATTTTTACCGCAGCGCATGGAAAAGCCTGCTGAACGGCGCGGCGACGATGGATACGCTGGTAGCGCTGGGTACAGGCGTGGCGTGGCTCTATTCGATGAGCGTCAACCTGTGGCCGCAGTGGTTCCCGATGGAAGCGCGACATCTTTATTACGAAGCCAGCGCGATGATTATCGGTCTGATTAATCTCGGCCATATGCTGGAAGCGCGCGCACGTCAGCGCTCTTCTAAAGCGCTGGAGAAATTACTCGATTTAACCCCGCCCACGGCACGACTGGTCACCGAAGATGGTGAAAAAAGTGTGCCGCTGGCTGAAGTGCAGCCAGGTATGTTGCTGCGCCTGACGACCGGTGATCGTGTGCCGGTAGATGGTGAGATTACCCAGGGCGAAGCGTGGCTGGATGAAGCAATGCTGACGGGTGAACCTATTCCGCAGCAAAAAGGCGAAGGCGATAGTGTCCATGCCGGGACGGTGGTGCAGGACGGCAGCGTGCTGTTTCGCGCCAGTGCGGTTGGCAGCCATACTACCTTGTCGCGGATTATTCGCATGGTGCGCCAGGCCCAGAGCAGTAAGCCGGAAATCGGCCAACTGGCGGATAAAATCTCTGCCGTGTTTGTGCCGGTAGTGGTGGTGATTGCGCTGATCAGTGCGGCAATCTGGTATTTCTTTGGTCCGGCACCGCAAATTGTTTATACCCTGGTGATTGCCACCACGGTGCTGATTATCGCCTGCCCGTGTGCGCTGGGGCTGGCAACGCCGATGTCGATTATTTCTGGTGTCGGCCGCGCGGCAGAGTTCGGTGTGCTGGTGCGTGACGCCGACGCACTGCAACGTGCCAGTACGCTGGATACCGTAGTTTTCGATAAAACCGGGACGCTGACCGAAGGGAAGCCGCAGGTTGTCACTGTGAAAACCTTTGCTGATGTTGACGAAGCGCAGGCGCTGCGTCTGGCGGCGGCACTGGAACAAGGTTCCAGCCACCCACTGGCGCGGGCAATCCTCGATAAAGCAGGCGATATGCAACTGCCACAAGTCAACGGCTTCCGCACATTGCGCGGGCTGGGCGTGAGCGGTGAAGCAGAAGGCCATGCGCTGCTGTTGGGGAATCAGGCGCTGTTAAATGATCAGCAAGTAGATACGAAAGCTATCGAAGCGGAGATTACCGCCCAGGCATCGCAAGGATCAACGCCAGTGCTGCTGGCGGTTGACGGTAAAGCGGTAGCCCTGCTGGCAGTACGCGATCCATTACGTAGTGATAGCGTGGCGGCGCTGCAACGGCTGCATAAAGCGGGATATCGTCTGGTGATGTTGACCGGGGATAACCCAACGACCGCCAATGCGATCGCCAAAGAAGCGGGGATTGATGAAGTGATTGCGGGTGTATTGCCGGATGGTAAAGCCGAAGCGATTAAACGTCTGCAAAGCGAGGGGCGTCAGGTCGCAATGGTGGGTGACGGTATTAACGACGCGCCAGCACTGGCCCAGGCGGATGTCGGTATTGCAATGGGCGGTGGGAGTGATGTTGCGATTGAAACCGCAGCGATTACTCTGATGCGCCATAGTCTGATGGGCGTTGCCGATGCGCTCGCCATCTCCCGCGCAACGCTGCGTAATATGAAGCAGAATCTGCTTGGTGCGTTTATCTATAACAGCATTGGGATCCCCGTCGCCGCCGGTATTTTATGGCCGTTCACCGGAACCTTGCTTAACCCGGTGGTTGCCGGAGCAGCCATGGCACTCTCGTCGATTACCGTGGTGAGCAACGCCAACCGGTTGCTGCGGTTTAAACCGAAAGAGTAAGTACGTCATTGCCGGATGCGCTGCTTCAGGGCGGCGCATTTGGCATTAACGCACGACTGCCGGATGCGGCGTGAACGCCTTATCCGGCCTACGGTTCGGGCACAAGTCTGTAGGCCTGATAAGACGCGTCAGCGTCGCATCAG
>NZ_KE137292.1:163009-311241 GCF_000408805.1 Escherichia sp. KTE159 | reverse complement strand
GGCACAAGTTTGTAGGCCTGATAAGACGCGTCAGCGTCGCATCAGGCAATAGTGCTCAGGTGCCGGATGCGGCGTGAACGCCTTGTCCGGTTTACTGGACAAAGCACTGTGCACAAGTGCAACAATCAACTCCATTTGCGCCATTCCTCCCCGCGCGCTAGCATGATATTTCACAAAGGGAGGTCGTATGGATCTGTTGTACCGGGTAAAAACACTTTGGGCTGCGCTGCGCGGTAATCATTACACCTGGCCTGCCATCGATATCTCTCTTTCCGGTAATCGTCATTTTCATCTCATTGGCAGTATTCATATGGGTAGCCACGATATGGCTCCCCTGCCCGCCCGGCTGCTCAAAAAACTCAAACAAGCCGATGCGCTTATCGTCGAGGCGGATGTTTCCACCAGCGATACCCCATTTGCCAATCTCCCTTCCTGCGAGGCGCTGGAAGAGCGTATCAGCGAAGAACAGATGCAAAACCTGCAACACATTAGCCAGGAGATGGGCATTTCTCCCTCGCTGTTTTCTACTCAACCGCTGTGGCAAATTGCGATGGTTCTTCAGGCGACACAGGCGCAAAAACTGGGGCTGCGGGCAGAATATGGTATCGATTACCAGTTATTGCAGGTAGCGAAGCAACAACATAAGCCCGTGATTGAACTGGAAGGGGCAGAAAATCAGATTGCCATGTTGCTCCAGCTTCCCGACAACGGACTGGCACTGCTGGACGATACTCTGACCCACTGGCATACCAACGCCCGGTTGTTGCAACAAATGATGAGCTGGTGGCTGAATGCGCCACCGCAAGATAATGAAATAACGCTGCCCAATACATTCAGTCAGTCGCTGTACGATGTGCTGATGCACCAGCGCAATCTTGCCTGGCGGGATAAATTACGCGCTATGCCGCCGGGGCGCTATGTGGTCGCGGTTGGCGCACTGCACTTATATGGAGAAGGGAATTTGCCGCAGATGCTGCGCTAAAAAAATGGCCAATATCGCTATTGGCCCGTCAAAGAGGAATTTCATATTTTTATTATTATGCCGTCACTTTAAGCGACGGTGTAAGTCGATTGTCGCTCAATCTCACCATCCTGCCAATACTCTTAGGTAAGATGACTCTTTTTTTTGGGCCGCCATCAGGCGTATGCTTTCTCCGTTTTTTGTTTGAGGCAGGAAAATTACGATGACACCCGCAGTTAAATTACTCGAAAAAAACAAGATTTCTTTCCAGATTCATACCTACGATCACGATCCGGCTGAAACTAATTTTGGCGATGAAGTGGTCAAAAAATTAGGTTTAAATGCGGATCAGGTCTACAAAACGCTGCTTGTCGCGGTGAACGGCGATATGAAACATCTGGCGGTAGCCGTTACGCCAGTCGCAGGTCAACTGGATCTTAAAAAGGTGGCAAAGGCGCTGGGTGCCAAGAAAGTGGAGATGGCCGATCCGATGGTGGCACAACGCACCACGGGGTATCTGGTTGGGGGAATTAGCCCACTGGGGCAGAAAAAACGTCTGCCGACGATCATCGACGCCCCCGCGCAAGAATTTGCCACCATTTATGTTTCTGGTGGTAAACGCGGGTTAGATATCGAACTGGCAGCAGGCGATCTGGCGAAGATCCTCGATGCGAAATTTGCCGATATTGCTCGCCGCGATTAAGCATTGTGCCGGATGCGCACATCCGGCACTTTCAGATTACTGCCAGCTTACCTCACCTTTCGGCTCATATGCGCTCGCATCCAGCGGCGAGTTTTTCTGGATATAGCCTTTCAGCACTTCAGCATCAATAAAGCCGGTATTCCCATAACCCGGTTTGTTATCAAGGCGCGGATAACCATCACCACCGGTGGCATTGAAGTTTAATGTCGCCATGCGGTAAGTTTTCGCCGGATCGATTGCTTCGCCTTTGATTTTCAGGTCGTTCAGTTTGCCGTCTTTCGCCACAAAGCTGACGTTGGCAAATTGCGGATAGGCACCGGAATCCGGCTTCATTTGCGCGACGGCGGTCAGGTAATCAATCACCTCTTTACCCGTCATATCCACATACACCACCACATTGCCGAACGGCTGCACTTTCAGCACGTTTTTGTAGCTGATATTACCAGCCTCAATGGAGTCGCGAACCCCGCCGCCGCTCATCACCGCGAAGTCAGCGCCTGTGCGATCCATTTGTGCCGCCAGAATTAATCGTCCCATATTGGTCTGCACAAAACGGACTTTGCTGCGGTCACCTTCCAGGCGACCATTGGTTTCGCCAATTTTCACTTCCAGTTGCGCTTTGCCTTTGTTCTGGAACGGCGATAACAGTGAGATCATTTGCTGGTTCTCAGCGATTTCCGGGGTGTAAAGCACACGTTCACTTTTCCCGTCTTCCCAGGTCACTTTCTTCTTCAGATTCACCGGAATCAACTGGTAGTTGACCATTTTCATTTCGCCATTGCGGAACTCAAAATCAGCCCGCCCCACGTATTTCCCCCACTCATGCGCCTGCACAATCCAGATGCCGTTTTGTTGATCCGGTTTACAAGGCGTACCAGGAACATAATCGACCTGTTTTTTATTTTCCGCCGCCATACAGACCGGATCTTGCGAGTGACCACCGACGATCATCGCCAGCGATCCGGCAGGCAGGCTGCGCGCCATCTCTACATCGCCCGGAGCATTTGAACCGTGCTCACCATTGTCGTAATGCCCCATATGCGTGGCGGCGATAATAATGTCCGGCTTCTCTGTCTGTTGCAGTTCCTGAATCACCAGCTTCGCTTCGTCGGCAGGTTTACGAAACTCAATGTCAGTGAAATATTCCGGGTTACCAATTTTCGCCGTGTCATCGGTCGTCAGACCAATAACCGCGATTTTCAGATCCTGACGCTTAAACAACGCCCAGGGTTTAAACAGGCGCTCGCCGGTACTTTTTTGATAGATATTGGCGGACAGCAACGGGAACTTAGCCCACTTTTCCTGCTGACGTAATACGGCGAGCGGGTTATCAAATTCATGATTACCGATCGCCATCGCGTCATAACCCACCAGATTCATGCCGCGAAAATCAGGTTCAGCATCCTGTAAGTCGGATTCCGGTACACCGGTGTTAATGTCGCCACCAGAAAGTAACAGCACGCTACCACCTTCAGCAGCGACTTCTTTGCGGATACCATCCACCAGCGTTTTTTGCGCCGCCAGACCATATTCGCCATATTCATTACGCCAGAAATGACCGTGGTGATCGTTGGTATGAAGCACCGTAATTTTGTAGGTTTTATCCTGCTCATAAGCCTGGGCGGTTTCACTCGCCAGTGTAAATGCGGCTAATAATGCTAATGCCACACCCCGCTGCAAAAACTTCATATTTCTCTCTCCCTGACCAGATATCAACGTGTTAAAAATTAGTATGACGCGACATAATAGACAAATCTGTGTGTGGTGATGGTAAATCTACATACAAAAATGGAAATTCTGTATTAAGCATTGAGACTTCCTTAAGACAGCGCATGCAGGTATGTTAGTCAGGTAATAATCACAAATAAGATAATTCTTTACATCGCAACCCTGAAAAAGTGACTTTCCTATGGCAATGAGTGAACAAACCCAGCCTGTGGCGGGCGCGGCTGCGTCAACCACTAAGGCACGCACATCGTTTGGTATTTTAGGCGCAATCAGCCTCTCGCATCTGCTGAACGACATGATCCAATCGCTAATTCTGGCGATTTATCCTCTGCTCCAGTCTGAATTTTCTCTGACATTTATGCAGATTGGCATGATTACCCTGACGTTCCAGCTCGCTTCCTCTCTGCTGCAACCGGTGGTCGGCTACTGGACCGATAAATACCCGATGCCGTGGTCGCTGCCGATTGGCATGTGCTTTACCCTGAGCGGCCTGGTGCTTCTGGCGCTGGCGGACAGTTTTGGTGCGGTTCTGCTGGCGGCGGCGCTGGTCGGTACAGGTTCATCGGTCTTTCACCCGGAATCTTCCCGCGTGGCGCGTATGGCGTCTGGGGGGCGTCATGGCCTGGCACAATCTATCTTCCAGGTAGGCGGTAACTTTGGTAGTTCGTTGGGGCCATTGCTGGCGGCGGTGATCATCGCACCTTACGGCAAAGGCAACGTCGCATGGTTTGTACTGGCAGCACTGCTGGCTATCGTAGTACTGGCGCAAATCAGCCGCTGGTACGCCGCGCAACACCAAATGAGTAAAAGCAAACCGAAAGAAGTGATTGTTAACCCGCTGCCACGCGACAAAGTGGTACTGGCAGTCAGCATCTTGTTAATCCTGATTTTCTCGAAATATTTCTATATGGCGAGCATCAGCAGCTATTACACCTTTTATTTGATGCAAAAGTTCGGTTTATCTATCCAGAATGCCCAACTTCATCTGTTTGCCTTCCTGTTTGCCGTCGCGGCGGGAACCGTCATTGGCGGGCCTGTGGGGGACAGAATTGGTAGAAAATATGTAATTTGGGGTTCTATCCTCGGCGTTGCGCCGTTTACCTTGATTTTACCTTACGCCAGCCTGTACTGGACGGGTATTTTAACGGTGATTATTGGATTTATCCTCGCCTCGGCGTTTTCCGCCATTCTGGTCTACGCCCAGGAGCTACTTCCGGGGCGTATCGGCATGGTTTCTGGACTCTTTTTCGGTTTTGCTTTCGGGATGGGAGGCCTTGGCGCAGCGGTTCTGGGGCTTCTCGCTGACCATACCAGCATCGAGTTAGTTTATAAAATCTGTGCTTTCCTGCCGCTTCTGGGAATGTTGACCATATTCTTACCTGATAATCGGCATAAATCCTGAATTCCCGGCAGCCAAAGGTAAACTTTGGCTGCTTCATTTTGCAGTAGCCATAAGCCTTTCCTCTTCATACACCTCATCACTTTTCCGATCCGTGCTTTTTTTGCGGCTAATTCCATTTTTCTGCAAAATTCAACAATTATTCATAAACATCATCAATGAAATTGTCATAAACTATTACCTGTAATTTTGGTTTTCCCGGCCAAAATATGGACAACTACCACCAGGAAAAGGAGACGGAATGCATCACGCCACCCCGCTTATCACCACAATTGTTGGCGGCCTTGTGCTTGCCTTTATCCTCGGCATGCTGGCCAATAAACTGCGTATTTCTCCTCTGGTGGGATATCTGTTAGCGGGTGTGCTGGCTGGCCCCTTTACCCCAGGTTTTGTTGCTGATACTAAACTGGCACCGGAACTGGCGGAGCTGGGCGTTATTCTGCTGATGTTCGGCGTCGGCCTGCATTTTTCGCTAAAGGATTTAATGGCGGTAAAGTCGATCGCCATTCCCGGCGCGATTGCCCAGATAGCCGTGGCGACGTTGCTGGGCATGGCTCTCTCTGCCGTGATCGGCTGGTCGTTGATGACCGGCATCGTGTTCGGCCTGTGCCTTTCCACCGCCAGTACCGTGGTACTGCTACGCGCGCTTGAAGAACGGCAATTGATAGACAGTCAGCGCGGGCAAATCGCCATTGGCTGGCTGATTGTGGAAGATTTGGTGATGGTTCTTACGCTGGTATTGTTGCCGGCGGTAGCGGGGATGATGGAACAAGGCGATGTTGGCTTTGCCACGCTGGCGGTTGATATGGGGATCACCATCGGCAAGGTGGTCGCATTTATCGCCATTATGATGCTGGTGGGTCGCCGTCTGGTGCCGTGGATTATGGCGCGGAGCGCAGCAACCGGTTCGCGTGAATTGTTTACCTTATCGGTGCTGGCGCTGGCATTAGGCATTGCTTTTGGTGCAGTAGAACTGTTTGACGTCTCCTTCGCGCTGGGCGCATTCTTTGCCGGAATGGTGCTTAACGAATCCGAACTTAGTCACCGCGCAGCGCATGATACGCTGCCGTTGCGCGATGCGTTTGCGGTGCTGTTCTTTGTCTCTGTAGGCATGTTGTTTGATCCACTGATCCTGATTCAGCAACCGCTGGCGGTGCTGGCTACGCTGGCGATTATTCTGTTTGGTAAATCAGTGGCAGCGCTTTTCCTGGTTCGTCTGTTTGGTCACTCCCAGCGTACAGCGTTAACCATTGCCGCCAGCCTGGCGCAGATTGGTGAGTTCGCCTTTATCCTGGCAGGTCTGGGGATGGCGCTGAATCTGCTGCCGCAGGCAGGGCAAAACCTGGTGCTGGCAGGCGCGATCCTGTCGATTATGCTCAACCCGGTGCTGTTCGCGCTGCTGGAGAAATATCTGGCGAAGACCGAAACACTGGAAGAGCAGACGCTGGAAGAGGCTATCGAAGAAGAGAAACAGATCCCGGTGGATATTTGCAACCACGCGATACTGGTGGGCTATGGTCGCGTGGGCAGCCTGCTGGGGGAAAAATTGCTCGCGTCTGATATTCCGTTAGTGGTGATTGAAACATCACGAACCCGTGTTGATGAGTTGCGTGAACGCGGGGTTCGCGCAGTATTAGGCAACGCTGCTAACGAAGAGATAATGCACCTGGCGCATCTGAAATGCGCGAAATGGCTGATTCTGACCATTCCCAACGGTTACGAAGCCGGTGAGATTGTGGCCTCTGCTCGCACCCAAAACCCAGATATTGAGATTATCGCCCGTGCCCATTATGACGATGAGGTGGCGTATATCTCCGAACGTGGAGCAAATCAGGTGGTGATGGGTGAACGCGAAATTGCCCGTACTATGCTGGAACTGCTGGAAGCGCCACCGGCTGGTGAGGTGGTGACGGGGTAATATATTGACATCATTGCCGGATGCGATGCTAACGCATCTTATCCGGCCTACGCGTGCCATCTTCCGTAGGTTGGATAAGGCGTTTACGCCGCATCCGACAGTCATCAGTTCGCTGGTTTAACGATCCCAGTAAGACTCTTCCAGACTGTCTTCACGCTCCGGCAGCCCGCGTGTTAAGCGTGGTGAATGCTGGTTCAAAACCTGATAACTGACGCGGTTAGCGTATTTACACACCTGCGCTAACGACGAATAGGTTAACCAGGTGAATTTATGCTTACTGGAATTTGGCACGTTGGTGCGGTGATAACTATTGGCGGTAATGTCATGCAACAACGCTGCCAGCGCCCCATCTCCGGCTCCGTTGGTGTTCATGATTTTTTCCGGCCCGCCCATATATGGTGCAATGTGCGAATAGACACGCAACGGATTCTGGCAATCTTTGTGCCGCATGGCGCGGCTAAACTCATACTGGTTAAATTCGGGTATGGCCCCCGGCAATAGCGGATGCTGGGTTTTGCGTTTCGCTTCGTCTTCAGTAAAGCCCGCCATATATAAACCAATTGGCCCCGCGGTGCACAGCACCAGATCTACCCAGTCCAGTGCCTTATCAGATGCCAGCAGCGGATCGCTCTCTCCGGTCAACGCTTCCGCTTCCTCTTCGTTCATCGCCAGAATAGAAACGTGTTCTTTGAGGAACGCCTGCCACCACTGTGGGTTCTCCGCAATAACAAATTTGGTTCCCAGCGTCAGCACCACCGGCACGTTGTATTTTTTGGCATATTCAATGGCTTTCATGGTCGCTTCCGGCATCGGTTCACCCGGCTTGCAGCGCACCAGATAGGACGTTAATACCAGCGCCGACGCTCCGGCAATGACATCTTCCGGAATACTTTCCGCACGTAGCTGGTTCATATGACCCGGGCTGATAGCAAAGGTACGTTCGCCAGACTCACCAATCAGCGTAAAGCAACGACCAATCGGGCCGTCCACCCCTTGCAGATAGTTAAGATCGGTTCGACTGGAGGTGTTACACAAGTAACGGTAGGCGTAGCTGCCAATTTCAATATTGCTGCACATTACGCCCAGCAGCACCGAACGGTCATCCGCCAGCACGGAGTAATTGTGCATGGTGTTACCAATGGTGCCACCCGCGAACTGATGGGTTATCAGGTTGTTCTGTTTCAGTTCCTGATAAAGTACTTCGGCAACATCATCTTCAATCACCAGTGAATGCCCGGCACTTAATCCATAACGCTCAATGAACTCATCATCCACTTTCGCTTCAATATCCACCAGCGTCTGGTCGATACCCACCACCCAGGCGGCGCTGGTTTCGTTTTCTGGTTGGATTTGCTGCAACAGCGGATCGCGTGCGTTTACAGGGAAGTAATGTTTGGATTTACGTTTACCGGGAAATTTCATGGTTGTTTTTACGGGTGGTTAACTGAGCGGCGAATGTTAACACAATCATGCCTGAACGCGCGAGACGCAGGCAGTTTCAATATCAGCAGGTGAGATCGCATTTTCATGGCAGTGGTTCCTTACAATGGCGTTATTTGAAAGGAGTTTTTTAATGAAGACGGAAAACAAATTATCCGTGCTGGAACTTATTTCTCCTGAAATGAAGGCCGTTGTTAATACTCTTCAGCCCGATTTACCGCCCTGGCCCGCAGCGGGAACGATTACTGAGCAACGGCAGCATTACACACTTGAGCGTCGATTCTGGAATGCTGACGCTCCAGAAATGGCAACCAGAGCTTACGCAGTCCCTACGCCTTATGGCCAGGTGGAAACACGGCTCTACTCGCCGGACACAGACAGCACCGCGACGCTGTTTTATCTGCATGGCGGCGGTTTTATTCTCGGCAATCTCGATACCCACGATCGCATTATGCGGCTGCTGGCGAACTACACTCAGTGTACGGTGGTTGGTATCAATTACACCCTTTCACCAGAAGCGCGTTTTCCGCAAGCAATAGAGGAAATCGTGGCGTCCTGTTGTCACTTCCACCGACAGGCAAGCGATTATCAAATCAATATGTCACGCATAGGTTTTGCCGGTGATTCCGCGGGCGCGATGCTGGCGCTCGCCAGTGCTTTATGGCTACGAGATAAGCAGATTGATTGCGGTAAAGTTGTTGGGGTTTTGCTGTGGTATGGGCTTTACGGATTACGAGATTCCGTAACTCGCCGCCTGTTGGGCGGTGACTGGGATGGTTTAACGCAACAGGATTTGCTGATGTATGAAGAGGCCTATTTAGGTAACAAAGCAGACCGCGAGTCGCCATATTACTGCCTGTTTAATAATGATCTCACTCGCGATATGCCGCCCTGCTTTATCGCGGGTGCAGAGTTTGATCCGCTGCTGGATGACAGTCGCCTGCTTTACCAGACGTTAGCGGCACACCAGCAACCTTGTGAGTTCAAACTCTACTCCGGTACGCTACACGCCTTTTTGCATTATTCACGGATGATGAAAACCGCCGACGATGCTCTACGCGACGGCGCTCGATTCTTTAGCAATAGGTTGCAACCAGATTAGCCATCATTTCGATATGTTCCGGTGTAGCATTAAGCGCCGGAATATATTCATATTTTTTACCGCCCGCACCGAGGAAGACTTCACGGTTTTGCTCAGCAATCTCTTCCAGCGTCTCCAGACAATCCGCAGCAAAGCCCGGACACATCACCTGAATATGACCTACACCTTTTTCTCCGAGCATTTTCAGCGTTTCATCGGTATAAGGCATTAGCCAGGGTTCGCGACCAAAGCGTGACTGAAAGGTCATCATCACTTTTTCCGGTGCCATTCCCAGTGCTGAAGCCAGTTCACGGGTCGTTGTCCGGCAACGTTGCGGGTAGTCATCGCCTTCATCCGCATAACGCTGCGGAATGCCGTGATAGGAGAGCAATAGCAGATCCGGCTCGCCATGTTGCGCGAATGATGCACGAACGCTATTCGCTAAAGCATTAATATAAGAGGGGTCGTCGGCATAATCGCGAATAAACGAAATGCCCGGAATACTGCGTTTACGCGCCAGAATGCGCGCCAGTTCATCCCATACCGCGCCGACCGTAGAACAGGAGTATTGCGGGTAGAGCGGCAGCACCACGATATGATCGACATGCTCCGCCAGCAGTTCATCCACCGCGCTTTCCAGTGATGGCGAACCATAGCTCATTCCCAGTGCCACCGGTATTTCCGGTAAGCGTTGTGCCAGCGCCTGCTGTTGCTGACGGCTGTAAACCATTAGCGGCGAGCCACCTTCCATCCAGACAGAAGCGTACAGTTTCGCCACGCGCGGCGAACGCAGCGGTAATATCACGCCGCGCAGCAATGGCCACCACAACAGCCGTGAGGTATCAACTACGCGTTTGTCGCTTAAAAATTGTTTCAGGTAACGTTTTACCGCTTCAGGAGTGGGGGCATCGGGTGTCCCCAGGTTTGCCAGCAGGATACCGGTTTTTGTCTGACGCATTACCGCCTCTTATCGATTCAACTTGTTGATAATTGTAGCGGAAAAGTGAGGAATAAGAACTAATTGCTGTGAGAGGTATTGCCTGAGGAGGATAAGCAGACCTGCCCGAAAGTAGATCTGCTGACATGTACCATGCCTGATGCGGCGTGAACGCCTTATCAGGCAGAGTGCAAATCAATGGTGACTTAGATTAGCCGAGGATTTTTTCCAGAGCCGCGCGAACTTCAGCAACCGGTTTGGTGCCGTCAACTTTCGCGTATTTGGTGTTGCCCGCTTCTGCTTCTTTGGAGTAGTAGCCGATCAGCGGTGCAGTCATCTGATGGTATTCAACCAGACGTTTACGCACGGTTTCTTCCTGATCGTCTTTACGGGTGGTCAGCTCTTCACCGGTAACGTCGTCTTTGCCTTCTACTTTCGGCGGATTGAATTTAACGTGATAAACACGGCCAGACGGCGCGTGAACGCGGCGACCTACGATACGATCAACGATCAGTTCGTCCGGTACGTCAAATTCCAGAACGTAATCAACATTGATACCCGCTTCTTTCATCGCATCTGCCTGCGGAATGGTACGCGGGAAGCCGTCCAACAGGAAACCGTTACGGCAGTCTTCCTGAGCAATGCGCTCTTTAACCAGCGCGATCACCAGTTCGTCGGTGACCAGTTTGCCAGCGTCCATAATGTCTTTTGCTTGTTTACCCAGCTCGGAGCCAGATTTGACCGCGGCACGCAGCATATCGCCAGTGGAGATTTGCGGAATACCATATTTCTCCATGATGAACTGAGCCTGAGTCCCTTTCCCCGCGCCCGGAGCGCCAAGCAGAATGATACGCATTGCGAAAATCCCCTTAAAATGTGTCGAATTTTTTGAAAAAGCGATAAACGATACCACCAACAGGCGATTGCCTCAAGAAAGGCACCTTGGGCTGAAACGGTTAAGGGGGGGATAATTTAAGGAAAGGTGATAAAAAATGCCGGATGACGTTAAGGTCATCCGGCATCGTATTCAACGTTCAGGCCGGAGAAACGCAATCGCGTTACATCCGGTATTACATCAGGAAACCAGAAGCTGGTTCATACGACGAATAAACAGGTTCGGATCTTCCAGCGTACCGCGTTCTGCCAGCAGCGCCTGATCCAGCAGCAGTTCTACCCATTCGCTGAACTTCGCGTCATCTTCAGTATCTGCCGCACGTTTCACCAGCACGTGATCCGGGTTCAGTTCGAAGATATATTTCACCTCCGGCACTTTCTGACCCGCCGCGGCGAACAGTTTCGCCATCTGGGTGCTCATTTCGTCGGCGTCGGTCGAAACGATCGCTGGCGTATCGGTCAGACGGTGAGTCAGACGCACATCTTTCACACGATCGCCCAGTAGTGCTTTCACACGATCGATAAACGGCGTCAGCGCTTTTTCTGCTTCTTTCGTGCTTTCATCGACTTCGTCAGCCAATTTTTCCAGCGACTCATCAACTTTAGACACAGACTGGAACGGTTTACCGTCGAACTCAGTCAGATAGTTCATCATCCACTCATCGATGCGGTCGGAAAGCAGCAGGACTTCGATGCCTTTCTTACGCAGCAATTCCAGATGCGGGCTGCTTTTCGCTGCCGCATAGCTGTCTGCGGTGATGTAGTAGATTTTCTCCTGCCCTTCTTTCATGCGGGAAACATAGTCTTCCAGAGACACGGTCTGCGCAGAAGAGTCGGTATGGGTAGAAGCAAAACGCAGCAGTTTGGCAATCGCTTCCTGGTTGGCGAAATCTTCTGCCGGACCTTCTTTCAGCACCAGGCCAAACTGCTGCCAGAAGGTCTGGTATTTTTCCGCATCGTCTTTCGCCAGTTTTTCCAGCATTTGCAGAACGCGTTTGGTCAGCGCATTGCGCAGGTTACGCGTTACCGTGCTGTCCTGAAGGATTTCACGGGAAACGTTCAGCGGCAGATCGCTGGAGTCAATCAGACCACGCACGAAGCGCAGATAGTTCGGCATAAACTGTTCTGCGTCGTCCATGATGAACACGCGTTGTACGTACAGTTTCAGGCCATGTTTGTGATCGCGGTTCCACATATCCCACGGTGCCTGCGACGGGATGTACAGCAGGCTGGTGTACTCCTGCTTACCTTCGACGCGGTTGTGGCTCCAGGTCAGCGGATCGTTAAAGTCGTGGGCGATATGTTTGTAGAACTCTTTGTACTCTTCGTCAGTGATTTCCGACTTGTTACGCGTCCACAGCGCCTGCGCTTTGTTGATTTTCTCCCAGGAAATAACGGTTTCGCCGTCTTTCTCTTCGCGTTTTTCGATCTCTACCGGCAGCGCGATATGGTCAGAGTATTTGCTGATAATGGAGCGTACGCGCCAGTCATCAAGGAACTCATCTTCACCTTCACGCAGATGCAGGGTGATTTCAGTACCGCGATCTTCTTTGGTGATGTCGGCAACGGTGTATTCACCTTCGCCCGCAGATTCCCAGAACACGCCGTTTTCTGGTTTTTCGCCTGCCGCACGGGTGCGCACGGTCACTTTATCGGCAACGATAAACGCAGAGTAGAAACCAACACCAAACTGGCCGATCAACTGGCTATCTTTTGCCTGGTCGGAACCCAGCGATTCGAGGAATGATTTGGTGCCGGATTTAGCGATAGTACCCAGATGATCGATCACTTCATCACGGGTCATCCCCACGCCGTTATCAGAGATGGTCAGCGTGCGCTTGTCTTTATCGAAAGAGACACGAACGCGCAGTTCGCCATCACCTTCGTACAGATCCGGATTAGAGAGCGCACGGAAACGCAACTTGTCCGCCGCATCGGAGGCGTTAGAGATAAGCTCACGCAGGAAAATTTCTTTATTGGAATAGAGAGAATGGATCATCAGATGCAGAAGCTGCTTCACTTCTGACTGAAAACCACGAGTTTCTTGTCCTTTCATGTAGGTCTACCTCAATAATGCCATTTTTAAGGTTAAAAACGGGATGAGGGAGAGATGGGGACAAGGGGGAATAATTTCAAGCGAGAGCAGGTGATCCTGCTCTCGTTTGCTTAAAAACGAATCTTATGGCGTCCGGCAAGGGAGTGTGACAGCGTGGTGCCATCAACCATTTCCAGTTCGCCGCCAACCGGTACGCCATGCGCAATTCGACTGGCTTCAACGTCATATTGCGCGCAAAGCTCGGCAATATAGTTAGCAGTAGCTTCACCTTCGACCGTCGGGTTAGTTGCGAGGATCACTTCAGTGATTTTTTCCTCTGCCAGACGCTGTTCCAGGCGATCGAGACCGATATCGTCCGGGCCAATGCCATCCAGCGGTGACAAGTGCCCCATCAACACAAAATAGCGGCCTGAAAACTGCCCGGTCTGCTCAATGGCGTAGATGTCCGCCGGACTCTCCACCACGCAGATTTGGCCATTTTCCTGACGACGCGGATTTGAACAGATGTTACACACGTCCTGTTCGGTAAAGGTGCGACAATCGGCGCAGTGACCGATTTCCGACATCGCCCGGGTGAGCGCCTGCGCCAGACGCATCCCGCCGCTACGATCGCGCTGAAGCAGCGTGAACGCCATACGCTGCGCCGACTTCGGGCCAACGCCCGGCAGACAGCGCAGTGCTTCCATAAGCTGTGTTAACAGCGGGCTGGTTTGCATCAGAACGGCATCTTAAAGCCTGGTGGCAACTGCATTCCGGAGGAAACAGAGGCCATTTTTTCTTTCTGAGTTTCTTCGATGCGACGTGCTGCGTCGTTGAATGCCGCAGCTACCAGATCTTCCAACATCTCTTTGTCATCTTCCAGCAAGCTTGGATCGATCTCAACACGACGGCAGTTGTGCGCGCCGTTGATGGTCACTTTCACCAGACCTGCGCCGGATTCACCGGTCACTTCCAGCTTCGCGATTTCTTCCTGCATCTGCTGCATTTTTTCTTGCATCTGCTGGGCCTGCTTCATCAGGTTGCCCAGACCGCCTTTACCAAACATAGGTTTCTCTCTCAATCACGTTAAGGATGACGATCATAAGCTGTGCTTACGATCAAATGGGGCGGATACTTTCTTCATCCAGCTCCGCATCGAAGAATCGACGCAGGGTCTGAATATTATTATCCGCAATAATGGACTCGCGCGCCTGCGCAAGTTTTTCTTCGTATATCGCCTGACGCCACTCCAGCGGCGTGCGCACCGCGGGATTATCATCTTCAACGATAGTCAGTTCAACCGTTGAACCCTTTAATGTGCTCAACGCTTCAGCCAGTTTTTGCTGTGCACCGTTGTTATTCAGATGCCGCTGGGAGGAACGCAAATGCAGACATACCGCGTTGCCGTTCTCCTCTTTCCAGGCATTTAATGCCACCTGTTCGACCAGTTTTGGTAGCGCAAGTTGGCTCACCTGAGCGGCCCACGGATCGCGTTCAATGGCTTCTGCCGCCAGCTTTGCCGCCAGTTCCGGCGTTTTTTCATGCTCCAGCGCCTTTTTCAGCGCCTTCGGTGTGGCGACCACTTCTTTTTGCTGCATCACCGGGGTGGTAGCCTTCCAGCGATACGCTTCTTTTTTGACTGGCGCTTTTTCCAGCGCCGATGGCACCGGACGCGCCTGAACGCGATCGGTGACCGAAGCCAGTCTTTCCAGCGCAGCGTTATTCACCGGCCGCGCGCGGGTAGCGGCTGCCGGTTCACTCTTTTTTGCTTTGGTCGCTCCCTGTGCGCGCTGCAGTTGCTGACGCGCCGCCAGCACCTGGCTGGTGGTTTCTGAGAGCGGTACGGTCGGTGCCTGCTGCGGCGCTGATTGCGGCTGCGGCGGCACTTGCGATGACGTCATTACCGCCGTTGGCGCGACGGACGCAAAGGACTGGCGCGGCGCTTCCGGTTCGGGTAGCGGCATACGCGGATGGAATGCCAGCGCGCGCAGCAACGTCATCTCAACGCCCATGCGGCGGTCCGGCGCATACGGTAATTCTTTGCGACCAATCAACAGCGTCTGATAGTAAAGCTGAATATCCGTCGGCGGTATGGTGCGCGCCAGTTCACGCATCCGCAGTTCGATGGCCGCCATGTCGTTACCCAGCGCGGCAGGCGAAAGCTGGACCATCGCAATGCGGTGCAGCAGGCCGAGCATTTCCACCAGCAACGCTTCCCACTCGATACCACGGGCTGCGGCATCGTTAATCAGCGTCATTACACGCTCGCCGTTGGCCCCAACCATCGCTTCAACCAACGACAGTGCCTGATCGTCATCAAGCGTACCCAGCATCGCACTGACCGCGTGGGTTGAAACCTGACCGTCACCGCTGGCAATCGCCTGGTCGGTCAGACTTAAGGCATCTCGCAAGCTGCCTTCAGCGGCGCGCGCCAGCAATTGCAACGCCCGCGGCTCGTGAGCGATATGTTCTTCGTTGAGGATGTGCTCAAGCTGATGGCGAATTTGCTCGACATCCAGCGCCTTGAGATGAAATTGCAGACAGCGTGACAAAATCGTCACCGGCAATTTCTGCGGATCGGTCGTTGCCAGCAGGAACTTGACGTGCTCCGGTGGCTCTTCAAGGGTTTTTAGCAGTGCGTTAAAGCTGTGGCGCGACAGCATATGCACTTCGTCGATCAGATAAACTTTAAAACGACCACGCGCTGGCGCGTACTGGACGTTATCCAGCAGGTCGCGGGTATCTTCGACTTTGGTGCGCGAGGCGGCATCGATCTCAATCAGATCGACAAAGCGCCCCTGCTCGATTTCACGGCAGTTATCGCATACGCCGCACGGCGTTGCGGTAATGCCGGTTTCGCAGTTTAGCCCCTTCGCCAGCAGTCGGGCGATAGAGGTTTTTCCGACGCCACGGGTGCCGGAAAAAAGATAAGCATGATGAATACGCCCTAACGACAAGCCGTTCGCCAGTGCGGTCAGCACATGTTCCTGGCCGACGACGTCAGCAAAGGTTTGTGGGCGCCATTTTCGGGCTAAGACCTGATAACTCATTGGCAGGCTCTGAAACGCTGGAAGGTGGATTCACGAAGGGGTAATGCTAACACAGCCCCGTCAGAACGGCGAGGCTGAATGTACATCTTGTACTGCCCACGACGCGGGCTGGCAAAAATTAGTGGCCCGGGAACGGGACAAGGCTATAACAGGTGATGCCTTGATTTTCGAGACGCTGTTCACCGCCGAGATCGAACAGATTAATGATGAACGCAGCGTCGGTGACTTCGCCACCCAGACGACGGATCAGCTTCACGGTCGCCTCAATGGTGCCGCCAGTTGCCAGCAAATCGTCTACGACCAACACTTTGTCGCCTGGTTTAATGGCATCAACATGGATTTCCAGTTTATCGGTGCCATATTCCAGTTCGTAAGTTTCACTGATGGTTTCGCGCGGCAATTTGCCCGGTTTACGTACCGGTACAAAACCTACGCCCAGGCCCAATGCTACCGGAGCACCAAACAAGAAGCCACGTGCTTCGGTGCCCACAACTTTGGTAATACCCGCATTTTTGTAACGCTCAACCAGCAGGTCGATGCTGAGAGCGTAAGCTTTCGGGTCTTCCAGTAAGCTGGTGACATCACGGAACAGAATGCCGGGTTTTGGGTAGTCCTGAATGCTTTTGATGCTATTTTTGAGATACTCAAGCTGCTGTGCAGTCGCGGTCATAAGTGTATGCCTGCTTGTTACGGTGGTACTCACGGCGCGTTTTAAACGTATCAAAAGTAACTTTTGTTTAACCTTTGACCGCCTGCGCCTGTGCTCGAAAACGCCAGAATGTACTGGCTGTGGGCGATAATTGCAACAGCGATTGTTGTGCTTCGCCGTTTTTATTGCTTTTCATCAATCACCGGGATTCGCCACATAAAAATCAACAAACAACCGAGGATGATCAATAGCAGGATGCGTACCCACATCATATGTACAAACCACAACGAAATCGCAAAGGTTACGAGGATCAGTAAAATCGCTCTGGGCTTTGCACCGCGTGGCATTGCATGATATTTCTGCCAGAAGCGTAAATAGCTACCAAACCATGAGCGGTACAGCAACCAGGCGTGAAAGCGCGGGGAAGAACGAGCAAAACACCAGGCAGCCAGCAGGATAAACGGCGTCGTCGGTAATACCGGTAATACCACGCCCAGCGTACCCAGCACTACCGCCAGCCAGCCAATGATGATTAAAATGATTCGTTGCATATTAAGTGTTGTCAGCTTACAGAGTGGCTACTTTAGCATAACAATTATCATTTTCATTGAGGTCTTATCGTGAAAACTACCCTGCTGCTGGAAAAATTGGAAGGTCAGCTCGCCATGCTGCGCCAGCGTTGTGCCCCGGTGGCGCAGTTTGGCACGCTAAGCGCCCGTTTCGACCGGCATCTTTTTCAGACTCGCGCGACGACGTTACAGGCGTGTCTGGCTGAGGCTGGGGACAACCTGACCGCGCTTCATCACGCGGTCGAACGGCAACAACTGCCACAAGTGGCCTGGCTGGCGGAACATCTGGCAGCTCAACTGGAAGCAATTGCCCGTGAAGCGGCGTCCTGGTCGCTGCGCGAATGGGACAGCGCGCCGCCGAAAATCGCCCGCTGGCAGCGTAAACGCATTCAGCATCAGGAGTTTGAGCGGCGGCTACGTGAGATGGTTGCCGAGCGTAAAGCACGTCTGGCACAGGCGACCGATTTAGTCGAGCAGCAGACGCTGCATCGTGAGGTTGAAGCCTATGAAGCACGCCTGGTTCGGTGCCGCCATGCGCTGGAAAAAATCGAAAACAGGTTAGCGCGTTTAACTCGCTAACAATGGAGAAAATATGTCACTGGAAAATGCCCCTGACGATGTGAAACTGGCCGTCGATTTGATTGTGCTGTTGGAAGAAAATCAGATCCCAGCCCGCACCGTGCTGCGCGCACTGGATATTGTAAAACGCGATTATGAAAAGAAATTAACGCACGATGATGAGGCGAAAAGTGATAAATAAATGGGGCCGCTAAATGTCCCCGCAGATTGCTGGTAAACGCAAAACTGCCTGATGCGCTACGCTTATCAGGCCTACACCGCTCCTGCAATATAATGAATTTTCGCGGTTTTGTAGGCCGGATAAGGCGGTCACTCCGCATCCGGCATGAGCAACGCGCACTTTGTCAGTAATCTCGGGGCAACTCAATGCTGCCCCTTTTGTTATTACCCTACCGCAGGCGTCGGATCATCGCCTTTGTAGTCGCGCTTCACTTCAGTCACTTCATCGCCCTTCTCGTTGTGCAGATGCACTTCAAGCTGGTTAAAGGCAATGTTGATGTCGTTTTCGCGGCACAACTGATCAATGGTGCGGTTCAGTTCATCGACAGTGCGGCTGCGGTCACGCAGTTCACGAACATACAAACGCAGCTCATGATCCAGCGTGCTGGCACCAAACGCAGTGAAGAAGACTTCCGGCATGGGTTCGTGCATCACCCTTGGATGCTCCGCCGCCGCCTGAAGCAGTACTCTGCGTACTTTTTCCAGATCAGAACCGTAAGCCACACCGAGGCGGATCACCAGACGGGTGGTGGTGTCGGTTAACGACCAGTTGATCAGACGCTCGGTAACAAACGCTTTGTTCGGGATAATCACTTCTTTGCGATCGAAATCTGTAATGGTGGTAGCACGAATACGGATCTTACTGACCGTCCCGGAGAAAGTGCCGATGGTTACTGTGTCGCCAATGCGCACCGGACGTTCGAACAGGATGATCAAACCCGAGACGAAGTTACCGAAGATCTCTTGTAAACCAAAACCCAGACCTACCGATAATGCCGCCGCCAGCCACTGGAGTTTATCCCACGATACGCCAAGCGACCCAAACACGGTCATCGCGCCAACGGCTATGATGATGTAGTTAAGGATGGTAGTAATGGCATACGACGCGCCCTGACGCATATTCAGCCGCGACAGCACCAGCACTTCCAGCAAACCTGGCAGGTTGCGGATCAGCGCCCAGGCCACCATTGAGGCGATAATCGCAAACAGCAGGCTGCCCATCGTCACATTTTTCACCACCGCAGCCCCGGCTTCAGTGCCGTTGTAATGCCACAGGGTGATGCTGTCGAGATAGCTGAATACGGTGATTAAATCGGACCAAATCGCCCAGAACATCAAACCAAACAGCGCAAACATCAGCAACATCGTAATACGCAACGTCTGCTGGTTGACTTGCTCCAGCGCGATGGTTGGCTCTTCCGGCGGCTCGGCACCTTCGGCCCCTTCTTTCACCAGATTCTGCCGACGCGCCAGCGCACGACGCCAGGCGATACGCCGTGCCGCCACGCTTAACCCACGCAGCACTGTCTGGTACAGCAAGTTCCAGACGATTACCAGATACACCGTTTCAATCCAACGCCCGGAGAGGCGCAGCGTAGTGTAGAAATAGCCTGTTGCAGTCAGCACCATCAGCGCAATCGGGATGATCGACAGCACGGTAATGGTGACCAGACGCATGGTGTGGGATTCTTTATCACGCCAGCTTTCACGGCACATTGGCCATACCAGGAAGGCGATCAGCAGCAGGTTAAAGAAAATCATCGCCTGCCCCAGCACATCATCCATCAAATGCAGCGGGGAGAGTTCTGCTACCACAGACCAGAAATGGATTGGCAACAACGCGAGGCTGATGCGAACAATCTGCCGACGCCAGTGGCTGGTCTGTTGCTCTGGCATACCAAAGTGACGAACCGCAACGCCGTTTTTCTCCAGCACTTTCCAGCACAGGCCAAACACCAGCCAGAAAATCGCCAGTTTTTTGCTGAACGCCCACAGTAATTCACTGATGTTGAGCTGCATGGTCAGCAGAATCAGACCAACGGCGAGAATAATCAGACACACCGGCAGCGCGCGAATCAGGTCGATAAGAATCGCTTTTGGTGTGTTGAGCTGGCTATCGTTACGCAGGGAACCTACGGCGGAAGCCAGTTTTTGCTGATACGCTTTCAGCCAACCCAGACGCCAGTGGATCAGCCCGGCAATTAACAGCAGCGGTAAACCGGCAAGGAAAGCGATAAATACGGCGGGCCAGGCTTTTTCCCAGTTCACCGTAATTTTCATCGACTTGAATTCATCCTGCAACGTTTGCGGGAACGCCTTAATCCAGTCCCAGTCCATCGGACGGTTACTGTTCACCCAGAAAATTTGCTGGGTCAGGATAGATTTCAGGTTTTTCGACACGCTCATTAACTGCTGCTGGTTGATTTGCAGGTTAATGGCCATCATCAGTTGGTTACCCAACTGTTTGTTTAGCTGATCCAGCAGTTCACGACGCATATCTACCACTTGCAACAGTGCGTCACGGACTTCATCGTTGACTTCGTTAGCATGGCCCTCTTCCAGTTTGGCCACATAAGCATCGCTCTGGAACAGTGCATCACGTTGCTGGTTGACTTCGAACTGTTCGAGACGCAAATCCGCGATGCGGTTGGTCATGTTTTCCAGTTCATCCGCCGACGGCAGCGTTTGTTGTTGTTGGTAAAGAATACGGGACAACAGCAGGCTGCCCTTCAGGACAGAAATCTGCTCTTTAATATTGCGTTCCGATTGCAGCGCCCGCTCCAGCCAGTTTTTAACTTTGATGTTTTGCTGCATCAACTGATTGCCGTTTTCTGTGGCGCTAATCAGACGCTGACTTAATTGCTGGTTAATTTCCAGTTCCTGCTTCACCAGCGGGTTAGCCTGAATACGCGCAGCTTCGTCCGGCGTTGCCGCTTCCTGCGCTGTTTTTTCAGTTAATGTCAGGCGCTTGCTGTTCACCGCCTCCTGCAACAGTTGCAGTTGATGTTCCAGACGCGTGCTGTTCGCCGTCACGTAATCGCGTTGCTTTTGTAGGGTATCCTGTAAGACGGTGTTCCCTTCCAGGCTTTTACGTTGCTGGTCAATCTCGGCATTCAGCAAAACCTGCTGCGCCTGCATCAACACTTTCTGGCTGGGACGTAAAGCCGCCTCACCAACCTCAGTGCCATCCAGACGGCTGCGAATTTGTTGCAACTGCTGCGAGGCGGTATACATCGCATTTTGCACGCGTTCGGGCTGCGTCTGTAATGAAACCAACTGGCTGTTATAAGAAGCCAGATCGTTTTGTGCGTTTTGCAACTCGTCCAGCGCCTGCGAAACGCGAGACTCCAACTGACGTAACGACAGCGTACTCAACGTCTTACGGGTTTCTTCGTCGTTATCCACATCGCCAAGCGCAGTTAACGCAGCAGTCGCCTGGCGCATTTTCTCTGGTGCTTCGGCAACTTTTTGCCGTAATTGCACCGTTTCTTCTTTTACACGCTCGATTTTCTCAAGAGTGGCTAATGTGTCAGTAACATCTTGCTGTACCAGCTTATCCTGGGCAGAAAGATCTTTTTGTTTATTAAGCGAGTCAAGTTGTGCCTGTAGATCCGCTTTCGTCGGTAGATCACCATTCGATGACGCCCGCGCAAAGGCCGTGTTCTGGCATAACAAGACCAAAACAAAAGCAATAAATGCTGAAAAAACAAAATGTCGTGATCGTTTGTAATACTGGAACATAGTCATGATGAGTGAAGGTTTCTGAACCTGAAGAACGACCTGAAATAGTCAAGCGGCTAGAATAGCACGGCGTGGAGAACCAGAATAGCAACAGCGAAAATGTCCAGGATAAATCCTGGAGTCTGATTCAGGATTTTTCGTTGGCGGCAGGTGCACGAAGCGTGGGACAAAGGAGATACATTTCCAGCAATATAGCAACGTAATCGCGGGCTTCTTTTTTGAGATCAAAAGATTGCGGGGCAAACAGCCAATTTTCCATTAAACCGGAAATATAGCCGCGCATAATAATTGCTGCGCGACGCGTCATTAAATCCGCGGGCAGCATTTTCGCTTCAATACAATGTCTTAACGTTTGTTCTATACGGTCATAACTTTCAAGACAGAGATTACGTTGTGCCTGCTGAACGACTGCCATTTCTCCGACAAATTCGCATTTATGGAATATAATCTCCATCAATAAGCGCCGCCGCTCTTCTGTCACCGTCGATTCAAGAACATGAATTAGTATTTCTCTTAACACAGAGAGTGGATCGCCAGGGAATTTTGCCTGATACTCAAGCTCTAGTTCACCAATATTGGATTCTGACAGCTCCCAGATCTCACTGAATAAATCCGACTTATCTTTAAAATGCCAGTAGATTGCACCACGCGTAACGCCTGCTGCTTTTGCAATCTCTCCCAGTGAGGTGGATGATACCCCCTGCTGTGAGAAAAGACGTAGAGCCACATCGAGGATGTGTTGGCGTGTTTCTTGCGCTTCTTGTTTGGTTTTTCGTGCCATATGTTAGTGAATTTACAGGCGTTAGATTTACATACATTTATGAATGTATGTACCATAGCACGACGATAATATAAACGCAGCAATGGGTTTATCGACTTTTGACCATTGACCAATTTGAAATCGGACACTCGAGGTTTACATATGAACAAAAACAGAGGGTTTACGCCTCTGGCGATCGTTCTGATGCTCTCAGGCAGCTTAGCGCTTACAGGATGTGACGACAAACAGGCCCAACAAGGTGGCCAGCAGATGCCCGCCGTTGGGGTAGTAACAGTCAAAACTGAACCTCTGCAGATCACAACCGAGCTTCCGGGCCGCACCAGTGCTTTCCGGATCGCAGAAGTTCGTCCTCAAGTTAGCGGGATCATCCTGAAGCGTAATTTCAAAGAAGGTAGCGACATCGAAGCGGGGGTATCTCTCTATCAGATTGATCCTGCTACCTACCAGGCAGCTTACGATAGTGCAAAAGGCGATCTGGCTAAAGCGCAAGCAGCAGCCAATATCGCGCAGTTGACTGTTAATCGTTACCAGAAGCTGCTGGGTACTCAGTACATCAGTAAGCAGGAGTACGATCAGGCACTGGCAGATGCACAACAGGCAAATGCTGCTGTCACTGCGGCGAAAGCGGCGGTTGAAACCGCACGAATCAATCTGGCTTATACCAAAGTCACCTCTCCGATTACCGGCCGTATTGGTAAATCGAACGTGACGGAAGGCGCATTGGTGCAAAACGGTCAGGCGACTGCGCTGGCAACCGTGCAACAACTTGATCCGATCTACGTTGATGTGACTCAGTCCAGTAACGACTTCCTGCGTCTGAAACAGGAACTCGCTAACGGCACACTGAAGCAAGAGAACGGCAAAGCTAAAGTGTCGCTGATCACCAGTGACGGTATTAAGTTCCCGCAGGATGGTACGCTGGAGTTCTCTGACGTTACCGTCGATCAGACCACCGGATCTATCACGTTACGCGCCATTTTCCCGAACCCGGATCACACCCTGCTGCCGGGTATGTTCGTGCGTGCACGTCTGGAAGAAGGGCTTAATCCAAACGCCATTTTAGTTCCACAACAGGGGGTAACTCGTACACCACGCGGCGAAGCTACCGTACTGGTGGTTGGCGCGGATGACAAAGTGGAAACTCGTCCGATCGTCGCCAGCCAGGCCATTGGCGATAAGTGGCTGGTGACTGAGGGTCTGAAAGCAGGCGAACGCGTAGTAGTAAGTGGGCTGCAGAAAGTGCGTCCTGGTGTCCAGGTGAAAGCACAAGAGATAACCGCTGATAACAACCAGCAAGACGCAAGCGGTGCTCAGCCTGAACAGTCCAAGTCTTAACTTAAACAGGAGCCGTTAAGACATGCCTAATTTCTTTATTGATCGCCCGATTTTTGCGTGGGTGATCGCCATCATCATCATGTTGGCAGGGGGGCTGGCGATCCTCAAACTGCCGGTGGCGCAATATCCTACGATTGCACCGCCGGCAGTAACGATCTCCGCTTCCTATCCTGGCGCTGATGCAAAAACAGTGCAGGATACTGTTACACAGGTTATCGAACAGAATATGAACGGTATCGATAACCTGATGTACATGTCATCCAATAGTGACTCCACGGGTACTGTGCAGATCACTCTGACCTTTGAGTCTGGTACTGATGCGGATATCGCGCAGGTTCAGGTGCAGAACAAACTGCAACTGGCAATGCCGTTACTGCCGCAGGAAGTACAGCAGCAAGGGGTGAGTGTTGAGAAATCTTCCAGTAGCTTCCTGATGGTTGTCGGCGTTATCAACACCGACGGCACCATGACGCAGGAGGATATCTCTGACTACGTAGCGGCAAATATGAAAGATGCCATCAGCCGTACATCGGGCGTCGGTGACGTTCAGTTGTTCGGTTCCCAGTACGCGATGCGTATCTGGATGAACCCGAATGAACTGAACAAATACCAGTTAACGCCGGTTGATGTTATTACCGCAATCAAAGCACAGAACGCCCAGGTAGCTGCCGGTCAGCTCGGTGGTACGCCGCCGGTTAAAGGCCAGCAGCTTAACGCCTCTATTATTGCTCAGACGCGTCTGACCTCCACTGAAGAGTTCGGCAAAATTCTGCTGAAAGTGAATCAGGATGGTTCCCGCGTACTGCTGCGTGATGTGGCGAAAATTGAGCTGGGTGGTGAAAACTACGACATCATCGCGGAATTTAACGGACAACCGGCTTCTGGTCTGGGTATCAAGCTGGCGACCGGTGCAAACGCGCTGGATACCGCCTCAGCAATCCGGGCTGAACTGGCGAAGATGGAGCCGTTTTTCCCGTCGGGTCTGAAAATCGTTTATCCATACGACACTACGCCGTTCGTGAAAATCTCCATTCACGAAGTAGTGAAAACCCTGGTCGAAGCAATCATCCTCGTGTTCCTGGTAATGTATCTGTTCTTGCAGAACTTCCGCGCGACGTTGATTCCGACCATTGCTGTACCGGTGGTATTGCTGGGAACATTTGCCGTCCTTGCTGCCTTTGGTTTCTCGATAAACACGCTAACAATGTTCGGGATGGTGCTCGCTATCGGCCTGTTGGTGGATGACGCCATCGTTGTGGTAGAAAACGTTGAACGTGTGATGGCAGAAGAAGGTCTGCCGCCGAAAGAAGCCACTCGTAAGTCAATGGGGCAGATTCAGGGCGCACTGGTTGGTATCGCGATGGTGCTGTCGGCTGTATTTATACCGATGGCCTTCTTTGGCGGCTCAACTGGTGCAATCTATCGTCAGTTCTCCATTACCATTGTTTCCGCAATGGCATTGTCAGTACTGGTGGCGTTGATCCTGACTCCGGCGCTTTGTGCGACCATGCTAAAACCTATCGCTAAAGGCGATCATGGGGAAGGTAAAAAAGGCTTCTTCGGCTGGTTTAACCGCATGTTCGAAAAGAGCACGCACCACTATACCGACAGCGTAGGCGGTATTCTGCGCAGTACGGGGCGTTACCTGGTGCTGTATCTGATCATTGTTGTCGGCATGGCCTATCTGTTCGTGCGTCTGCCAAGCTCCTTCTTGCCAGATGAAGACCAGGGCGTGTTTATGACCATGGTCCAACTGCCTGCAGGTGCAACACAAGAACGCACGCAAAAAGTGCTCAACGAGGTGACGAATTACTACCTGACCAAAGAAAAGAACAACGTTGAATCGGTGTTCGCCGTTAACGGCTTCGGCTTTGCAGGACGTGGTCAGAACACGGGTATTGCGTTCGTTTCGTTGAAGGACTGGGCTGACCGTCCGGGTGATGAGAACAAAGTTGAAGCGATTACCACGCGTGCAACGCGTGCCTTCTCGCAAATTAAAGATGCGATGGTGTTCGCCTTTAACCTGCCAGCGATTGTGGAACTGGGTACGGCAACCGGCTTTGACTTTGAGCTGATTGACCAGGCGGGCCTCGGCCACGAAAAACTGACCCAGGCACGTAACCAGTTGCTGGGCGAAGCAGCGAAGCACCCTGATCTGCTGACCAGCGTGCGTCCGAACGGCCTGGAAGATACGCCGCAGTTTAAGATTGATATCGACCAGGAAAAAGCTCAGGCACTGGGTGTTTCTATTAACGACATTAACACCACCCTGGGGGCTGCATGGGGCGGCAGCTACGTGAACGACTTTATCGACCGCGGTCGTGTGAAGAAAGTTTACGTAATGTCAGAAGCGAAATACCGCATGCTGCCGGAAGATATCGGTAACTGGTATGTTCGTGCTGCTGATGGTCAGATGGTGCCATTCTCGGCGTTCTCCTCTTCACATTGGGAATACGGTTCGCCGCGTCTGGAACGTTACAACGGTCTGCCATCCATGGAGATCTTAGGTCAGGCGGCACCGGGTAAGAGTACCGGTGAAGCGATGGCGCTGATGGAACAACTGGCGAGTAAGCTGCCTACGGGGGTTGGCTACGACTGGACGGGGATGTCCTATCAGGAACGCCTCTCCGGTAACCAGGCACCTTCGCTGTACGCGATTTCGTTGATTGTCGTGTTCCTGTGTCTGGCGGCACTGTATGAGAGCTGGTCAATTCCGTTCTCCGTTATGCTGGTTGTTCCGCTGGGGGTTATCGGTGCATTGCTGGCAGCCACCTTCCGTGGCTTAACCAACGACGTTTACTTCCAGGTGGGCCTGCTCACAACCATTGGGTTGTCAGCGAAGAACGCGATACTTATCGTCGAATTCGCCAAAGACTTGATGGATAAAGAAGGTAAAGGTCTGATTGAAGCTACTCTGGATGCGGTGCGAATGCGTTTACGTCCGATCCTGATGACTTCACTGGCGTTTATCCTCGGTGTTATGCCGCTGGTTATCAGTACTGGTGCTGGTTCCGGCGCACAGAACGCAGTTGGTACTGGTGTAATGGGCGGCATGGTGACCGCAACGGTACTGGCGATCTTCTTCGTTCCGGTGTTTTTTGTGGTGGTTCGCCGCCGCTTTAGCCGCAAGAATGAAGAT
Source organism: Escherichia sp. KTE159 (assembly GCF_000408805.1). NCBI lineage: Bacteria > Pseudomonadati > Pseudomonadota > Gammaproteobacteria > Enterobacterales > Enterobacteriaceae > Escherichia > Escherichia sp. KTE159. Next base: position 284,302 of record NZ_KE137292.1, on the reverse strand, counting down.
ATCGAACACAACCATACTGTCGATCATCATTGATAAAACTCGTAATCACTAAGGCCGCGCAAGCGGCCTTTTTAATACGTATAATCTTAAAGTCACAATGTTTACAGCTAAGGTTTCAAACGGAGGGTAGTTTTAACGCGGCATAAAATTCATAAAAAATGCCTATTGTTAGTTAATTTATATTAAGTCGCGCTAATAGGTATAATAACCCATAGACATCTAGAGGCTATTCTTAATTATTTGCGGCAATTCTTTATTTATTCATGTCAATTACATCATAATCAGAGCAATCCTGGGTATTAGTGTGACAAATTCCCATACCATTTTATCAGCCGCGATGCGAGAATCCTGATTACGTTATGAATAGCATCAAACTAACTGCTTTAGGCTTTACGTAGTTGGTGCCAGGATGAAGAAGTAAGCCTTTTCCCTCTCCTCCTCCTAATTGTAATTTTTCGTAATAATGCGATGAAAACCTTCAAAGAGTGGATTATAGTTAATCTAACAAATGTGAGGGCAAGTCCAGGTCAGTAAGTTTTCCCATCCCGAAAGGTGTCCGTTAGTTCAATCGCTAAGAAGGGGACGCGTTATGGATGAATACTCACCAAAAAGACATGATATTGCACAGCTTAAGTTTCTTTGCGAAACCCTGTATCATGACTGTCTTGCAAACCTTGAAGAAAGCAATCATGGTTGGGTTAACGACCCTACCTCGGCTATCAATCTGCAACTTAATGAACTCATTGAGCATATTGCAACCTTCGCGCTTAATTACAAAATTAAGTATAATGAAGACAATAAGCTCATTGAGCAGATAGATGAATATCTGGACGACACCTTTATGTTGTTCAGTAGTTATGGTATTAATATGCAGGATCTCCAGAAATGGCGGAAGTCAGGTAACCGACTGTTCCGTTGTTTCGTGAATGCCACGAAAGAGAATCCTGCAAGTTTATCTTGTTCGAATTATTACAACCATGGGTAGAAGTATGTCCGATAAACCTTTAACAAAAACCGATTATTTGATGCGTTTGCGTCGTTGTCAGACAATTGACACGCTGGAACGTGTTATCGAGAAAAATAAATACGAATTATCAGATAATGAACTGGCGGTATTTTACTCAGCCGCAGATCACCGCCTTGCAGAATTGACCATGAATAAACTTTACGACAAGATCCCTTCCTCGGTGTGGAAATTTATTCGATAACTCAATTAGTATAAAATCAGGCTATAACAGTCTGTTTATTAAGTATATTCTATTTTTTCCATGAAGGCATTCCTCATGTGATCTCCATCACACAGAAGTAACGGGAACGTTCTCTTCATTGGCTTTTTGCATTACTGTGTTGCCGCATTTTCAGCAACCAGGATGTTTGTAATGAGCACAGAAAAAGAAAAGATGATTGCTGGTGAGTTGTATTGCTCGGCAGATGAGACTTTATCTCGCGATCGCCTGCGCGCTCGTCAGCTTATTCACCAATACAACCATTCCGCGCCGGAAGATCAATCACTACGCCAACAAATTCTCACCGATTTACTCGGCCAGGTTGCGGATGCGTATATTGAGCCTTCCTTTCGTTGCGACTATGGCTATAACATTTTCCTCGGTAAAGGGTTTTACGCAAACTTCGATTGCGTAATGCTTGATGTCTGCCCTATTCGTATTGGCGATAATTGCATTCTGGCTCCGGGCGTTCATATTTATACCGCTACACACCCTGTCGATCCTGTAGAACGTAATGCTGGTGGTGAACTGGGGAAACCGGTGACTATCGGTAATAACGTCTGGATTGGGGGGCGTGCCATCATTAACCCGGGCGTTACCATTGGCGATAACGTCGTAGTGGCATCAGGTGCGGTCGTCACAAAAGATATCCCGGACAACGTCGTCGTGGGCGGCAACCCAGCCAGAATCATTAAAAAGTTGTAACTACAATTTGCAACTGTTATGCAAAATTGTGGCAAATCTGTTACTTTCTTCATATCATTCCCACGTTAAAATAGGGTGTTCACTGGAAAGTTGCAGATACCACGAAGGCAAAAGATGACTGAAATACAACGCCTGCTAACCGAAACGATTGATTCTCTGAATACGCGCGAAAAACGCGACAACAAACCCCGCTTTAGTATCAGTTTTATCCGCAAACATCCGGGGCTGTTTATCGGCATGTATGTTGCTTTTTTTGCCACACTGGCGGTAATGTTGCAGTCCCAAACGCTGTCAGATTCAGTCTGGCTACTGGTTGTGTTATTCATCCTGCTTAACGGTTTCTTCTTTTTCGATGTCTACCCACGCTACCGCTATGAAGATATCGACGTGCTCGATTTTCGGGTTTGCTATAACGGCGAATGGTATAACACGCGATTTGTCCCTGCTGCGCTGGTTGAAGCCATACTGAACTCGCCGCGTGTCGCGGATGTTCATAAAGAACAACTGCAAAAAATGATCGTCCGTAAAGGTGAACTGTCTTTTTACGATATATTCACCCTCACCCGCACCGAAGTAACATCTTAAGTTAGGTTTTCCCACCAGGCGTAAACCTCTACGCCTGGTCAATTGACAACGATCGTTGCCACCTGTCACTGCATGAAATCCCCGTCCTAACCACTGATCTCTTGCCAGCCTTTTTTCACGATCAGATATACTTTCCCTACACTGTGTTAATAAGGACATGCTGGTGAGAACACGACATCTGGTCAGCCTGATTTCAGGTGTACTTATACTTTCAGTACTGCTGCCTGTCGGCTTAAGCGTCTGGTTGGCCCATCAGCAGGTAGAAGCGTCATTTATTGAGGAGTTGAATACCTATTCTTCCCGTGTCGCTATTCGGGCCAATAAAGTGGCGATGCAAGGAAAAGATGCGCTGCAAGAGCTGGAAAGATGGCAAGGTGGAGCCTGTAGTGAAGAACATCTCATGGAAATGCGCCGGGTTTCATACAGCTATCGCTATATTCAGGAAGTGGTCTATATCGATAACAACATTCCCCAGTGCTCTTCTCTGGAACACGAAAGCCCACCGGATACCTTCCCGGAGCCGGGGAGGATTTCAAAAGAGGGTTATCGTGTCTGGTTAACCTCGCACAACGACTTAGGTATCACCCGTTACATGGTTGCTATGGGAACCGCACATTACGTAGTAATGATCGATCCTGCCTCCTTTATCGACGTAATTCCTTATAGCTCATGGCAAATTGATGCCGCCATTATTGGCAATGCCCATAATACTGTCATAACCAGCAGCGATGAAATTGCCCGGGGCATTATTACCCAACTACAAAAAACGCCCGGTGAGCATATCGAAAATAATGGAATTATTTACGACATCCAGCCCCTCCCGGAGATGAATATTTCCATCATCACCTGGGCTCCAACGAAAATGTTGCAAACAAGCTGGTATCGGCAGGTCTTTATTTGGTTACCTGTTGGGTTATTAATTGGTCTGCTGGCAGCGATATTTGTGCTTCGTATTTTGCGCCGCCTCCAGTCACCGCATCACCGACTGCAAGATGCCATCGAAAACCGTGATATTTGCGTACATTATCAGCCGATTGTCTCCTTAGCCAATGGCAAAATTGTCGGTGCCGAAGCACTGGCACGTTGGCCACAGACGGACGGTAGCTGGTTGTCACCGGATAGTTTCATCCCGCTGGCACAGCAAACGGGTCTTTCTGAACCACTGACGCTGCTGATTATAAGAAACGTATTTGAAGATATGGGCGACTGGCTGCGACAACACCCGAACCAGCATATTTCAATCAATCTGGAATCTACTGTGCTCACATCGGAAAAAATTCCGCAACTCCTGGGGAAAATGATCAACCACTACCAGGTTAACCCTAAACAGATCGCGCTTGAACTCACAGAGCGCGAGTTTGCCGATCCGAAAACCAGCGCTCCGATCATTTCTCGCTACCGGGAAGCCGGTCATGATATTTATCTGGATGATTTCGGTACTGGTTATTCGAGCTTAAGTTATTTGCAGGATCTGGATGTCGATATTCTGAAAATAGATAAATCCTTCGTTGACGCACTGGAATATAAAAATGTCACCCCGCATATCATCGAAATGGCAAAAACGCTGAAGCTGAAAATGGTGGCGGAAGGCATCGAAACCAGCAAACAGGAAGAGTGGCTACGCCAGCATGGTGTGCACTACGGTCAGGGCTGGTTGTACAGCAAAGCTTTGCCAAAAGAAGATTTCATTATCTGGGCAAAACAGCATCTCTGAATTAGGGGCTGGCGGCACGCCGCACAGCCCGTCACGCTACTCGTCGATGATTGACTCGAACCCACCGTAAATCATCCGTTTGCCATCAAACGGCATTGATTCACCGAACTCTTTCATCCGTGGGTCAGACATCATTTTTTGATTGGCAGCGTCGCGGACCTCTTTTGAAGGATATTCAATCCAGCTAAACACCACTTCCTCATTCTCTTCCGCTTTCACTGCCATGCGAAAATCGGTCACTTTGCCGTTTGGCACATCGCTGGCCCAACATTCGACAATGCGAAGCGCGCCAAACTCTTTAAACAGTGGCGCGGCCTTTGCGGCCATTTCCCGGTAGGCATCCTTATTTTCGGCAGGAACAGCAACAACAAACCCATCAACATACTTCATCAGAAACTCCTCCGAAGCGTACTGCGCAGTCAGGCAATTCCTGCAGCGTCAGTCGTGATTAAAGTTTAGCCACATTGAGATTTTTTGACGAAACGGCGGGGAAACAGAAATGGGTGGGGGCCCTGCCAGCTACATCCCGGCACACGCGTCATCTGCCTTGGCTGCTTCCTTCCGGACCTGACCTGGTAAACAGAGTAGCGTTGCGGGAGAACCAACAGAGCCCCCATTGAGAGCGTTGAGAACCAACGCGCAGGCGCATTATCACTGCTGCCCCTGCTAATTGCAACCCATTGCGTGCCAGATGCTGCTTTCTTGCGCAATGCGGCTTCACTCAGGCGTTTTTCCAGATTATGCTGAAAAATTACCTCAGGAAGAAAAGATGGAAAAAGAAGATTCATTTCCCCAACGCGTCTGGCAAATCGTAGCCGCTATTCCCGAAGGCTATGTCACCACCTACGGTGATGTCGCAAAACTGGCAGGATCACCCCGCGCCGCGCGCCAGGTAGGCGCTGTGTTAAAGCGCCTACCCGAAGGCAGCACCTTGCCCTGGCACCGGGTGGTTAATCGTCATGGCACAATTTCGTTAACCGGCCCAGATTTACAGCGTCAGCGGCAGGCGTTGCTGGCAGAAGGTGTGATGGTGTCGGGAAGCGGGCAAATCGACTTGCAGCGTTATCGCTGGATTTATTAACCCTCTCCGGACGGAGAGGGTTAATGGCGCTTAGTATTGCGTAGGTGCTGGAACTGCCGAAGACGGATTCACTTGTGTCGGGGAAGTCGACGGTACAGTGGTTGTTGCGCCACCGCTGGCCTGAACCGGCACGGCGGTTTGCTGAACCGGCACTAATGTCAGGTCAGCTTTGGTTCCGCCCTGATTGATCACCGGTTGAACGGTATCGGTGATAAACACCAGTTTGTCGTTGACGGTAACCGCCGCACTCAACAGGATACGCGCATTCGGCTGAACGTCTGCCGGGTTAAATGGCAGAACAAAACTGAACGGTGACTGTTTACCTTCGGTACGTACTGCTTTCTGCGCCAGAACTTTAGAAGGCGCATCCGCTAACGACGCGTCAGAAAGTGTCACGGTCAGCACGGCGTCAGGCGGCAGTGCGACTTTCTGACGGATCCAGACCGTACCGGAAACATTCGGTTGTTGTATAGCAGGTTGCTGTGTCGCTGCAATAGACGTATTTGCAGCCGGTGCTGGCGTCTGGATATCCGCGCTTTTATCCGCGCAAGCCGCCAACGCAATCGCAACCGCTAAACCACTGACCATGTGCACGAGTTTCATTCACTTCTCCTTATTATCAATGCACCAGCGGGCTAACTTTCCTCGCCGGAAGAGTGGTTAACAAAATAGTAACGTCAATAAGTGTGGCACATGTCACGTATTAACGCCTGCATTTAGCCAGTAATTCAGACCATTGCACCCATCGGACCAGTAACAAAATTGCGTTATACTCAACTCACTTTGGCTTGCTGCGGCAGCTTTGTTACTGGAGAGTTAATATGAGTCAGGCCTTAAAAAATTTACTGACATTGTTGAATCTGGAAAAAATTGAGGAAGGACTCTTTCGCGGCCAGAGTGAAGATTTAGGTTTACGCCAGGTGTTTGGTGGCCAGGTCGTGGGTCAGGCGCTGTATGCTGCAAAAGAGACAGTTCCCGAAGAGCGTCTGGTGCATTCGTTCCACAGCTACTTTCTTCGCCCTGGCGACAGTAAAAAGCCGATTATTTACGATGTCGAAACGCTGCGCGACGGCAACAGTTTCAGCGCCCGTCGTGTGGCTGCTATTCAAAACGGCAAACCGATCTTTTATATGACGGCCTCTTTCCAGGCACCGGAAGCGGGTTTCGAACACCAAAAAGAGATGCCTCCAGCCCCTGCGCCTGATGGTCTGCCTTCGGAAACGCAAATCGCCCAGTCGCTGGCCCACTTGTTACCGCCAGTGCTGAAAGATAAATTTATCTGTGATCGTCCGCTGGAAGTCCGTCCGGTGGAGTTTCATAACCCACTGAAAGGCCACGTCGCAGCCCCCCATCGTCAGGTGTGGATCCGCGCGAACGGCAGCGTGCCGGATGATCTGCGCGTTCATCAGTACCTGCTCGGTTATGCCTCTGACCTCAATTTCTTGCCAGTAGCTTTACAGCCGCACGGCATCGGTTTTCTCGAACCGGGGATTCAAATTGCTACCATCGACCATTCCATGTGGTTCCATCGACCGTTTAATTTAAACGAATGGCTGCTGTATAGCGTGGAGAGCACGTCAGCGTCCAGTGCCCGCGGATTTGTGCGTGGTGAGTTTTATACCCAGGACGGCATGCTGATTGCCTCGACCGTTCAGGAAGGGGTAATGCGTAATCACAATTAAAAAACAGCCGGAGGTGAAAACCGTCCGGCTGTCAGATTGTTGGTAACGTGCTTTTGTTGATGCCGGTGGCGGCGTAAACGCCTTATCCGGCCTACCAATTCTTGTAAATTCAATAAATTGTGATTTTTATTGTCGGCCTGATAAGCACAGCGCATCAGGCAAATTTGTATTTGATTGCAGGTTACGCGTTATAGGCATTTTCGCCGTGGCTGTTGACGTCCAGCCCTTCACGTTCCTGTTCTTCCGGTACACGCAGGCCAACCGTCAAATCCGCCAGTTTGTAGCCGATAAACGCCACCACACCAGACCAGACGATCGTAATGGCGATACTTTCCAGTTGTACCAACACCTGATGGCCCATCGTCACACCTTCCGCGAAGCCCACACCGCCCAGCGAACTGGCGGCAAAAATTCCGGTCATGATACAGCCGACAATACCGCAAACGCCGTGTACACCGAAGACATCGCAGGGATCATCCACCCGCAGCAGACGTTTCAACATAGTAACGCCCCACAAGCCTGCCAGACCAGCTACCACGCCGATAATCAACGCGCCGCCAACACCAATGTAACCACAGGCAGGCGTCACGCCGACCAGACCGGCAATCGCACCAGAGCAAGCCCCCAGCAGAGAAGGTTTACCGCGCAGTGCCCATTCACCGAAGATCCAGCCAAGAATTGCCGCCGCCGTTGCTACCACGGTGTTAACAAACGCCAGTGCCGCAATTTCGTTTGCCGTGCCCGCAGACCCGGCGTTAAAACCAAACCACCCGATATAAAGAATGGCAGTTCCGGTAAAGACCATCGGCAGGTTGTGCGGTTTAAACGCCTCTTTGCCAAAGCCCACGCGTTTACCGACCAGATACGCGCCTACCAGACCGGCGATTGCGGCGTTAATGTGCACCACTGTGCCACCGGCAAAATCCAGCGCACCGTGGGAAGCCAGCAAACCGCCTCCCCAGACCATATGCGCAATCGGAATGTAAGAGAGCGTCAACCACACCACCACGAAGATTAACACTGCCGAGAAGCGAATCCTCTCCGCCAGCGCCCCGACGATCAAGCCAACGGTAATACAGGCAAACGATCCCTGAAACGCCACGTGGATATACTGATAGATACTGCCCATTACCGCGGTCAATTCGATATTTTTCAACATTAACCAGTTAATGTTGCCAAAGAAGTTGTTGCCCTCGCCAAACGCCAGTGAGTAGCCGTAAACCACCCAGAGAATACAAACCAATGCAAAGGTCACGGTCACCTGTGTCAGCATCGACAGCACGTTTTTACCGCGAATCAGACCACCATAAAACAGCGCGATACCCGGAACAGTCATAAACAGCACCAGCGCAGTACAAATCATCATAAACGCATTGTCGGCTTTATCTGCCACCGCAGGAGCAGCCATTACCAGTCCTGGCAGCATCGCCAGTGAAGCAAGCCCAGTTTTTATCGTCGCTATCTTCATTTTTCAGTCCTGTTGCTGTGTGCCAGAGATTACAGCGCCGCTTCGTCGGCTTCGCCGGTACGGATACGAATGACGCGTTGCAATTCAGCGACAAAGATTTTGCCGTCGCCAATTTTTCCGGTGTAAGCCGCCTTGCTGACGATATCGATCACTTCATCGAGTTGATCATCGGCAATCGCCACATCGATTTTTACTTTTGGCAGGAAATTGACGCTGTATTCCGCGCCACGGTACAGCTCAGCATGCCCTTTCTGACGCCCGAAACCTTTCACTTCAGTGACGGTCAGGCCCTGGATGCCAATGGAAGATAACGCTTCACGAACGTCTTCCAGCTTGAATGGTTTGATTATCACGGTCACCAGCTTCATAGATCCCCTCCGGTCAGAATTCGGTAATGGTTCTGCTACACGAAGAAGGTATTGCAAGCGGTGTGCCAGAAATGAAAAACGAGAGGGAAAGCAGGACGCAAAGGTGATTGAAAACAAAAACGCACTATGACAGTGCACAGTGCGTTGCATTTTTGCACCAACGATGAAATTTTGCGCTAATCAGGCGCTCAACGATTCCTCTTCACGTACGCTGGCAGCCAGTTCTTCTCCTGCAAGTTGCAGTTGGTACATCTGCCAGTAACGTCCCTGAGCCGCAAGCAGTTGCTGGTGCGTCCCCTGCTCCACGGCTTGTCCACGATGAAGCACCAGAATGGTGTCGGCATCAACAATGGTCGATAAGCGGTGAGCGATCACCACCAGCGTAGTATGTTCGCGCACCGCCGCCAGGGCGTGCTGAATCGCCTGTTCAGTACCGGAATCAATACTGGCGGTTGCTTCATCAAGGATCAGGATTTGCGGTGTTTCTACCAGCACGCGCGCCAGCGCCAGCAACTGTTTTTGCCCGACTGAGAGATTATTCCCCTGCTCGCCCAACGGCGTATAAATGCCGTCGCTCATGCTGCGCGCCAGCTCTGCCAGTTGCACCGTTTCCAGCGCTTGCCAGACGCGTTCTTCGGAGATATCACGCCCCAGCGTAACGTTCGCCAGGAAGGAATCCGCCAGCACAACCGGATCTTGCTGCACCATTGCCACGCCCTGGCGCAGCGCGCTGTGACTTAGCGAACTTAACGGACGTCCGTCGAGACGAATCTCGCCTTCCGTTAGCGGGTAATAGCCCATCAGCAAACTTGCCAAAGTGCTTTTGCCACTGCCGGTATGCCCGACCAGCGCCACAAAGTTGCGCGAAGGCACAGACAGATTAATGTTTTTCAGTACCAGATTGTCATCACGATAGGCAAACGACACATTATCGACGTCAATGGTGCCGCTCTGTAACGGGCGATCATCATTGCCATATTGCTGGCGCGGCCCGTCCATCAGTTCAAATACACGCTCACCTGCGACAACAGCCTGTTGCAGCATTGCCTGTTGCGTGGTCAGTTCGATTAATGGTTCGTTAAGTCGCCCCAGATAGCTGATAAACGCATACAACACGCCCACTTCAATAGTGCCACTGGCAGAGAAACCAAACAGCATCAACAAACCGCAAAGAATGAGCGATGAAAACAGACTAAGCAGTGGTCGCAGTAAAAAGCCGTCGAGCCGCAAGGTTTGCATTCGCGCCATATAGTGCGAACGGCTGGCCTCCCCCATACGTTCACCAAATCGCGCCTGCTGACGGAACTGCTGGATAACGCTCATGCCATTGATGATTTCGTTAAAACCGTCGTTGATATCCGCCAGATAGGCGCGCACGCGGCGGACAATCGGCGTACTGTAACGCTGGTATATCACCATCACCACCAGCACGACCGGGAAGATCATTATTGCCACCAGCGCCATTCGCCAGTCGAGACTGAACATCGCCACCAGCATCGCACCCACAAGTGCGGCGCTACGCAAAACGGTTGCTACCACGGTAACGTAGAGATCGCGGATCACTTCTGTGTCATTGGTGACGCGGGAAATGACCTGCCCGACCGGCTGGGTATCAAACTCACTTAATGGCTGGCGTAGCGCAGCATCCATCACGTCGGTACGCAACTGTTGTACAACGCCAACCGCCGCCCGGTTAAACAACAACGACTGCGCGTAGTGCAGTCCGGCGGCAAGCAGTTGCAGCCCAACATACGCCACCGCCAGACCAACAACCATCTTCAACGGCAGATTATTTTTCGCCACCATATTGTCGATAAAATAGCTGATGAGCAGCGGCCCACTCACTTCTGCCGCTGCTGCAACCCACATCATCAGAACCGCAATACCCAGCGGCTTACGCCACGGCGAACCGTATGCTAACAGGCGCTTCAGAGTCGGCCACAGTTGGCTAAAACTACGCATCAACGGCCTCCTCGTGAATTTCAGGGGCATCGTCAAGCGCCGCCTCCAGTTGTTGATAGCGATACATATCGCGATACCAGCCGCTTTGTTGCGCCAGCACATCATGATCGCCGCGTTGAGCGATATGCCCGTGCTGCATCACAATTATTTCACTGGCTTCTGTCAGTGCAGAAAGACGATGGGCGCTGATGATGACCGTTCGCCCCTGTCCCCACTGGCGCAGGTTATGCAGGATCTGGTGCTCTGTGCGTCCGTCCACCGCAGAAAGCGCATCATCCAGAATGAGGATTTCCGCATTCACCAGTAACGCCCGGGCAATGGAGATACGCTGTTTTTGGCCACCGGAAAGCATCACGCCACGTTCGCCCACTTCTGTGTCGTAACCTTGCGGCAGACGAAGAATATCGTCATGCACACTGGCCAAACGCGCTACGTGCTCAATCTCTTGCTGGGTAGCATTCGGGCAACCCAGCGCAATGTTATTCGCCACGGTGTCGGAAAAAAGGAACGGCGTCTGACTGACGACTGCCAGGCGGCTACGCCAACTGTCGAGTTGTAGCTGCGTCAGAGGAATATCATGAAAGCGAATATCCCCCTCGCTGACGTCGAAATGACGTTGAATGAGTGACAGCACGGTACTTTTGCCGGAACCGGTCGGCCCGCAAATGCCCAGCATCTGACCGGGCTTCAATACGAAACTGACGTTTTCCAGCGCAGGATGGTGAGTTTGCGGATAGGTAAACTGGCGAATATTCACATCCAGTTTACCGCGTCCTTCCGGCACACTTTCGCTACCATCTTTGACGACCGGCGCTTCCGCCAGCATCGTTCGAATACGGCTGTACGCCGCGCTGCCGCGTTCCACAATGTTAAACATCCATGCCAGCGCCAGCATCGGCCAGATCATCAGGCCAAGATACATCATAAAACTGGTGAGCTGTCCCAGCGTTAAACTGCCCTGCACAACCATCCAGCTTCCCCCACCAATCGCCAGTAAATTCGCCATCCCAATAGCGATATAGATGGTCGGATCGAAACGGGCATCAATACGTGCCACACGCATGTTTTTCTTGCCAGTGTCCTCGGCATCTGCGGCAAATAGCGCCGACTGGCGATCTTCCAGACCAAAGGCTTTAATCATACGGATACTGGTGAGGCTCTCCTGGGTGCGGTCGTTGAGGCTGGAAAACGCCGCCTGCGCCAGCTTAAAACGCTCATGCAAAGCGTCGCCATTACGTTTGATCATGATCGCCATCACCGGCATCGGCAGCAGCGCTATTAAGGTCAACTGCCAGCTAATTTGCGTTGACATCATAATCAGCACCGCGCAGCCCATCACCAGCGAATCCACCAGCGTCAGCACCCCTTCCCCGGCGGCAAATACCACGCGATCAACGTCATTCGTCGCGCGGGCCATTAAGTCCCCCGTCCGGTGACGCAGGTAAAATTCTGGATGCTGGCGGCTTAACTGGCGGTAATAATCTTCACGCAGTTCAACAGCCAGTTGATAAGACGCACCGAACAACAGTACACGCCAGACATAACGCAGTAGATAAACCACGACTGCAATCAGCACCATAGTGGCGATCCACATCAGGATCTGTCCGGTCGTAAAGTGTTGTTCCGTCACGCCATCGACCACAATCCCGACTACTTTCGGCGGAACCAGTTGCAGCATCGCGATAATGACAAGCAAGGCCACAGCCCCGAGATAGCGACGCCATTCCCGACGGAAATACCAGCTTAGTTGAGCAAATAATCGCACGCGTTGTGTCCTGACCTGATTTTGGATATTTATTCGATGGGTAAAGAAGTGGTGTATTTAATCTGTTCCATCGCGAAACTGGAAGTAACGTCCGACAGCCCTGGCACGCTGTTTACCAGACGCTTATAAAACTCGTCGTAGCGTTTCATGTCGGCAACCTGGACACGCATCAGATAATCGTATTCACCGGCCATGCGCCAGAACCCCAGCACTTCTGGCATTTCCGTTACCACCGTGACAAAGCGGCAATACCATTCGCTGCTGTGATGTTGCGTTTTAATCAGTACAAAAGCGGTCAGCCCGAGGCCAATTTTTTCCGGGTCCAGTAAGGCAACTTTGCCGATAAGGATACCGTCATCCTCCAGCCGTTTCAGACGCTTCCAGCAAGGCGTGGTTGTCAGATTAACGGCTTCTGCCAGAGCCTGCAAAGAGAGGGTACAATCCTGCTGTAGTAAGGCCAGCAGCTTACGATCAATTTTATCTAACATAGCCCACCCACAGAGAATTATTTTCTCTTTTCATTCTATTTTAAAGGTCAAATACCGACAATTTATTCTGTGCGGTTTAAACGCCACTGCACAAAATGACAAATTCAAAGCAAAAAAACCGGGCTATTGCCCGGTGCTGGAAGGGATCTCGTTATTCGGGGGAATAAGGTAGATGTGGATTGTCCAGCCAGTGCGTCAAATAGTGAGAGACAGCCTGATTTCGGCAGTGTCCAATCACCGGTAAATGAGGGAGTTCCGCGCGAAGTTGCGGCATCGCATTGCCCATAATAAAGCCGCTGCCGACGCTGCCTAACATTTCACGATCGTTCATCGCATCGCCAAAGGCCATGCAGTCGCGCAGCGAAAAACCTAAATATTGGGTCAGCACCACCAACGCTGCGCCTTTATTGCACCCCACCGGCAGTACTTCCAGGCAATTAATCGCGGAAAAACACAAATGTGCCCGCTCGCCTAATGCTTCCTGTAGTTGGATCTGCAAGCGCGTAAGATCGTCATGATCGCCACAGAAACAGACCTTGGTGACGCGGTCGAGAGGCATTTTTTTGACATTGATAATCTGATAACGAAACTTGCTATAGACAAATGCCTGCAACAACGCCGGAATTTCGCGTTCGGTAAACCAGCCATCATCATTGAAGATATGCATGCTGGCCTGGGTATCCCACTTCTGATAGAGCACCCGTTCCGCTACATCTGCAGGTAAATCATCACGATGTAACAATTCACCTTCCAGAGAATGCACGCGCGTACCGTTGCCGGTAATCAAATACGCATCCAGCGATAGCGCCCCGAGAATGTGCTGCATCTCCAACGCATGGCGACCCGTAGCAAAAGTAAGGGTGATATCGCGTTCACGCAGGCGCGCCAGAGTAGAGAGGGTTTTCTCACCTAAGTGGTGGTCAGGCATCAATAAAGTGCCGTCCATATCAAATGCTGCCAGACGAGCCATTTCTTTCTCCACTCTGTGACAGGGTTAATGGTGATTGAGTATCACCTGATATATACGGAAGTAATAGTGAATAGTTAAATAATATTGTTCCGGGTTTATATGCGACTGCTTAACCGTCTTAACCAGTATCAACGTCTGTGGCAACCTTCCGCGGGAGAGACGCAGTCCGTGACCGTCAGCGAACTGGCCGAACGCTGTTTTTGCAGCGAACGGCATGTGCGCACACTGTTACGTCAGGCACAGGAGGCTGGATGGTTGGAGTGGCAGGCGCAATCAGGACGCGGAAAGCGCGGGCAACTACGCTTTCTGGTGACGCCGCAATTCCTGCGCAATACGATGATGGAACAGGCGCTGGAAACCGGGAAACAGCAGGATGTGCTGGAGCTGGCGCAACTGGCTCCTGGCGAGCTGCGTACCCTGTTACAACCGTTTATGGGCGGGCAATGGCATAACGATACACCGACGTTGCGTATCCCCTATTATCGCCCACTCGAACCGCTACAACCGGGCTTTTTGCCCGGCCGTGCCGAACAGCATCTCGCCGGGCAAGTTTTTTCCGGCCTGACCCGCTTCGACAATAATACGCAACGCCCAATTGGCGATTTAGCGCACCACTGGGAAACGTCTACTGACGGGCTACGCTGGGATTTTTATCTTCGTTCAACACTGCACTGGCATAACGGCGATGCTGTAAAAGCAACGCAACTGCATCAGCGGTTGTTGATGCTGCTCCAGCTACCTGCATTGGGTAAATTATTTATTAGCGTGAAGCGTATTGAAGTCCCCCATCCGCAGTGCCTGACCTTCTTTTTACATCGCCCCGATTACTGGCTTGCCCACCGGCTGGCAAGCTATTGCAGTCATCTCGCGCATCCACAATTCCCGCAGGTGGGAACCGGTCCTTTTCGCTTAACACAATTCACAGCGGAACTGGTGCGTCTGGAAAGTCACGATTATTACCATTTACGTCATCCACTGCTAAAAGCGGTTGAATACTGGATAACTCCACCGCTTTTTGAAAAAGATTTGGGAACCAGTTGCCAGCATCCAGTGCAAATCACTATCGGTAAACCCGAGGATCTGCCTCTGGTCAGCCAGGTCAGTAGCGGCATCAGTTTAGGTTTTTGCTATTTAACGTTGCGCAAAAGCTCCCGACTAACCCTCTGGCAGGCGCGAAAAGTGATCACCATTATTCATCAATCTGGTTTACTGCAAACGTTAGAAGTCGGAGAAAACCTGATCACCGCCAGTAATGCATTGCTGCCTGGCTGGACTATTCCGCAATGGGAAGTGCCAGATGAGGTCAAACTACCGGAAACATTGACGCTGGCTTATCACCTGCCAGTGGAACTTCATGCTATGGCAGAACAGCTACGGACGACGCTGGCAGCAGAAGGTTGCGAATTAAAGATTATTTTTCATCATGCGAAAAACTGGGATGACACAACCCCACTGGCTCAGGCAGATTTGATGATGGGCGATAGATTAATTGGCGAAGCACCGGAATATACCCTTGAGCAATGGCTGCGTTGCGATCCGCTCTGGCCACATGTTTTCACTGCCAGCACATATGCACATCTGCACTCAACACTGGATGCCGTGCAATTGATGCCTGATGAGGAAAACCGACATAACGCCCTGAAAGCGGTCTTCACACAATTAATGGATAACGCCACGCTGACACCACTGTTTAACTATCACTATCGCATTAGCGCGCCGCCCGGTGTTAACGGTGTCCGTCTGACGCCGCGCGGCTGGTTTGAATTTACCGAAGCCTGGCTTCCCGCACCGTCGCAATGAAGCACTGGTCGGGGTTAACCACAGGCGTTACCATAAGGTTTTTACCGATTTAGCAGGATGATTTATGAAACGTGCTGTCGTTGTGTTCAGTGGAGGCCAGGATTCCACCACCTGTCTGGTACAGGCATTGCAGCAATATGATGAAGTCCATTGCGTGACATTTGATTACGGCCAGCGCCATCGCGCAGAGATCGACGTGGCCCGCGAACTGGCGCTAAAACTAGGGGCACGCGCGCATAAGGTGCTGGATGTGACGCTGCTCAACGAGCTGGCGGTTAGCAGCCTGACGCGTGACAGCATTCCAGTGCCAGATTATGAACCTGAAGCCGATGGTATCCCGAATACGTTTGTCCCAGGGCGTAATATTTTGTTCCTGACGCTGGCGGCAATATATGCGTATCAGGTAAAAGCAGAAGCAGTAATTACCGGCGTCTGCGAAACGGATTTCTCCGGTTACCCGGATTGCCGCGATGAGTTTGTGAAAGCACTGAACCATGCCGTCAGTCTGGGCATGGCGAAAGATATTCGCTTTGAAACACCGTTGATGTGGATTGATAAAGCGGAAACCTGGGCGCTGGCGGATTATTACGGCAAGCTGGATTTAGTCCGTAACGAAACGTTGACCTGCTATAACGGCATTAAAGGCGACGGTTGCGGTCATTGTGCTGCGTGTAATCTGCGTGCCAACGGGTTGAATCATTATCTGGCCGATAAATCGGCGGTGATGACGGCGATGAAACAGAAGACCGGATTGAAGTAATTATTCGGGGTGTCGCCTGATCCGATCTACGATTGTATCACGCCTGGAGGCCGGATAAGACGCACCCCGCGTCGCATCCGGCACAACAAAACGTTTACTGAACCATCTGCTCCAGCTTTTCGCGCAGTTCCCCTTCCAGGGCTAATGCTTTCTGCGTTTTGAGATCAATACAAACAAAGGTGATGAGCGCATCCGCCACCACCTGTCCTTCCGGCTCAAGGGTGATTAGTTGACTTAAAATGCCGCTTTTACCGTTTAATTGCTGCAACTGACTGGTAATGGTCAGCAGGTCGCTCAACACCGCCGGGCGGCGATAGTTAATATTGATATTGACTACCACAAAAGCGATGTTATGGGCGGTCATCCATTGAAAGCTGTCGCTATTTTCCAGTCCATCCCAGCGGGCTTCTTCGAGAAACTCAAGGTAGCGGGCGTTGTTAACGTGCTGGTAAACATCGAGATGGTATCCACGAACTTTGATTTGTGTTTGCATAGCGCAATAGCCTTACGTTGTTGTTATAAGAACAGTTATAAGCACAAAGGTCATAACTGGTATGACCTCTTCAGTCTGGCAAAAAATTGCCACTATGCAAATTAATTACAGACTTAATACCGCAAGGTTACGTTCCACCAGCGAATTGCCCATCCCCGGCACCTGTTTTAAATCTTCCACCGTTTTAAACGGACCGTACTCTTCCCGATAACTGACAATCGCCTGCGCTTTCTTCAGGCCAACACCATTCATAACGCGGGCTAACTCTTCCGCACTGGCATTGTTAATACTGACTCTGGTGCCTTCTTCGTCACTGGCTTTCGCCGGTATTGCCGCTTTGCTTTGTGCTGCGGGTGCCTCCGCTTTGGTTTCTACCGCTGCCGGTTTCGCCGTAGGGGCAGCCGCCAGCGCGCTATGAGACATTCCGGCACAAGCCAGAGACAGAGTAATGAGAAGTGCTTTGATTCCGTGTTTCATACTGTTTTCTCCTTGTTTGTTAACAGTGGAATCACCTTAACGGCAGTGAAAACAGTAAACAAATGGCAATATTCAGAAATGGAAAAGGCCGCGAAAGCGACCTTTTCTTGTTACAGCTACAAAGCATTTTTTTGCGAAGCGGCTTCAGGATTATTGCTGTTCCAGCGCGTCGCCAATTTTGATTTTCGCCTCTTTACGCAGGTTACTCATCAGCGCTTCAAAGACGATTTGTGCGTTGTTCTGGGTGATACCCTGCACCATCGCTTTTTTCTGATCTTCCGGCATTGAGCCTTGTTTCACTTCGTCCAGCGCCAGAAGAACCACATTACCTTGCATATCGGTCGCCATACCGTAGCTCGGTTTGTCTTTCGCTGGCAGAGGCAGTGCAAACGCGGCCTGGCTAATTGGGTCACGGCCGGAACGACTTAAGGTTTTCGGCTCGCCAAATTTCAAACCGGCAGCTTGCATAGCTTCCGCACCCTTGCCCGCTTTCAGATCAACCAGCAGTTTTTCAGCATCGATTTTCGCCTGCTGTTCAGCTTTGTTGTGCTGAACCAGCGCTTTAACCTGTTCCTGAACATCTGCCAATGGTTTAACCGCTTCTGGTTTATGCTCGCTGATGCGCAGCACGAATGCGCGATCGCCGTCTACGGTGATGATGTCAGAGTTGATGCCCGGCGCACCGTTTTCACCAACCAGACCGCCGTTGAAGATAGCGTCCGCAACCGGCTTAAAGTTTAACTCTTCCGGCAGTTTATCTTTACTAAACCAGCCAGTCTGGGTGGCTTTAACACCCGCAGCCTGCTCTGCACCGGCCAGAGATTCGGTGTCGTTGCTTGCCGCATCGCTCACTTTCTGCTGCAGCGCGTAGTACGCATCCAGGGCTTTTTCGTGTTTCACTTTCGCCGTGATGTCGTCACGGACTTCGTCTAACGACTTCACTTTCGCAGGCTGAATATCGTCCAGACGCACGATCAAGAAACCCACCGAAGATTTGATGACGCCGGACAGTTGGCCTTTTTCTTTCAGACCAGCATTTTTCAGTTCATCCGGGATAGTGGCATCTTCTAACCACCCCATATCGCCGCCGTTACGGGCAGAGATAATATCGGCAGATTTTTCTTTTGCTAACGCAGCAAAATCACCACCTTTGTTCAGCTCATCAAGTACCGCTTTCGCTTCATCTTCAGTTTTGGTCTGGATGATGCTGTAACGGGTACGCTGCGGCTGGGTGAATTGATCCTGATGCTGATCGTAGTAACTCTGGATATCCGCATCACTAACCGGTTGCTGCATCGTTGCGGCATCCAGTTTGATGTAGCTCACGCGGAATTGTTCCGGAGTCATGAAGCTGTTTTTGTTTTGCTCGTAGTAGCTGGCGATTTCCTGTTCGGTCACTGCCTGCTTAGCCGCCAGAGCGTTAACGTCGATAGTCGCTTCACGCACTACACGTTGTTGAGCAACCAGCGCTGCCAGCTCGTCGGTTTCACCTTTTAGCATAAAGTCAGTGCCCGCAACGCCGTTAATCAGTTGTTGGGTCATAAGCTGGTTACGCAGCGCCTGTGCGTACTGATCGGCACTCATCCCCATCTGGTTGAGGATACCGTTATAGCGGCTGTTATCAAACTTGCCGTCAACCTGAAAGGCTGGGGTTGCGAAAATAGCCTGTTTAACCTGCTCATCGCTGACACCCAGTTTTAGTTCGCGGGCGTACTGATCCAGCAGCGCCTCGTCGATCAGACGATTCAGCACCTGTTGACGCAGGGTTTTCATGTAGCCTTCGTTCGCAGCCAGCTCAGAGTATTGATCGCCAAGCTGTTGCTGCATCCGATTACGCTCGCTGTTGAAAGCGTTCTCAAACTGCCCGCGGCTGATTTCCAGGTCATTCACTTTTGCGGCGTAGTTATTGCCTCCGCCAATCAGGTAACCACTCACGCCGGTCAATATGAACGACACGATAATGATACCGAAAATAATCTTGAGCACGAGACTGTTTGCAGCCGTGCGTAAGCTGTCCATCATGGTGTAACAACACTCCGCTGTAGGTGACTGTATACCTCACGCAACATATCGCTGCGTGCAAAGGCCTATTGTGACAAGAAACGGGGGCAATTGTCAGCCCACAACTTGCAGAAAGTCACGGAATACAAATAAAAAAGGCACATCAGTAGATGCGCCCTTGAACTTCGTCACATCCCCAATGGGGACAATACTTAGTTTACCGCGTCTTTCAGCGCTTTACCTGCACGGAAGCTCGGTACTTTAGCTGCAGCGATGGTGATCTCTTTACCGGTCTGCGGGTTGCGACCAGTACGGGCAGCACGCTCTTTAACGGCAAAAGTACCAAAACCAACCAGTGCTACATCATCCCCTTCTTTCAGGGATTCAGTTACGGAAGCAATAATAGCATCTAACGCACGGCCAGCCGCAGCTTTAGAGATATCAGCCCCTGCAGCAATCTTGTCAATCAATTGAGATTTATTCACTCTTCTCTTCCTCTTTATAATTTATCCCGCACTTGAATCCTTCAAGGTGCGAACGCGCAGCAGTTATATCAGGCCAGCCATCCCCTTACAACACCCCTTAATAAGGGCAAGCCTAATCCGCCCTCTAACTTAACGAGACAAAAAAAGGCTGGCAAGCCCGAATTGACCCACCAGCCCTTTTTTTATTAGTGCAATTTGCGCGAAGTCACTATTTTGCAGTTACAACCTGCATTCCAGACGGTTCATTTTGCAGCGCCAGAGTCAGAACTTCCTCAATGCGCTTCACAGGATGAATGTCCAGATCGGCAATCACGTTGTCCGGAATCTCTTCCAGATCGCGTTTGTTCTCAAACGGAATTAACACTGTTTTAATCCCGCCGCGGTGCGCTGCCAGCAGTTTTTCTTTCAAACCGCCGATTGGCAACACCTGACCACGCAGAGTAATCTCACCAGTCATCGCCACATCGGCGCGAACCGGGTTACCGGTCAGGCAAGAAACCAGTGCGGTGCACATGGCAATACCGGCGCTCGGACCATCTTTCGGCGTCGCACCTTCCGGTACGTGCACGTGGATGTCGCGTTTTTCGTAAAAATCTGGATTGATCCCCAGTTTTTCCGCACGCGCGCGAACCACAGTTAACGCCGCCTGAATGGACTCTTGCATCACTTCGCCCAGCGAACCGGTGTAAGTGAGTTTACCTTTGCCTGGAACACACGCTGTCTCGATGGTCAGCAAGTCGCCGCCGACTTCCGTCCACGCCAGACCAGTTACCTGACCAACGCGGTTTTCGTTATCCGCGCGACCATAGTCGAAACGCTGAACACCGAGGTAGTCATGCAGGTTATCGCCGTTAATTTCGATATGTTTTAATGACTTATCGAGCAACAACTGCTTAACCGCTTTACGGCATAGTTTGGAGATTTCACGCTCCAGACCACGCACGCCCGCCTCACGGGTGTAGTAACGAATAATGCCAATAATGGCGCTATCGTCGACGGTCAGCTCACCTTTTTTCAGTGCATTACGTTCAATCTGCTTCGGCAGCAGGTGACGTTTGGCGATGTTCAGTTTTTCATCTTCGGTATAACCAGAGAGACGAATAACTTCCATACGATCCAGCAGTGGCGCCGGAATATTCATGGAGTTCGACGTCGCAACAAACATCACGTCGCTAAGGTCGTAATCCACTTCCAGATAGTGGTCGCTGAACGCCACGTTCTGCTCTGGATCCAGCACTTCAAGCAGTGCGGAAGCTGGATCGCCACGCATGTCAGAAGACATTTTGTCGATCTCATCGAGCAGGAACAGCGGGTTTTTCACGCCCACTTTCGCCATTTTCTGGATCAATTTACCCGGCATAGAACCGATGTAAGTACGGCGGTGACCACGGATTTCCGCTTCGTCACGCACACCGCCCAGCGCCATACGGACATATTTACGCCCGGTAGCTTTAGCGATGGACTGCCCCAGAGAAGTTTTACCTACCCCCGGCGGTCCAACCAGGCAGAGGATCGGCCCCTTGATTTTATTTACGCGGCTTTGAACCGCGAGATACTCAAGGATGCGATCTTTCACACGTTCCAGACCATAATGGTCGGTATCGAGGATTTCTTGCGCCTGACGCAGGTCTTTTTTGACCTTGCTACGTGCATTCCACGGCACCTGCACCATCCAGTCGATATAACCTCGCACCACGGTCGCTTCTGCCGACATTGGAGACATCATTTTCAGCTTCTGCAATTCTGCTTCCGCTTTCTCTTTTGCCTCTTTTGGCATTTTCGCCGCGTCGATTTTGCGCTTCAACGCTTCATTTTCGTCTGGCGCGTCGTCCATTTCACCGAGTTCTTTCTGAATAGCTTTCATTTGCTCGTTCAGATAGTACTCACGCTGGGATTTCTCCATCTGCTTTTTGACGCGGTTGCGAATACGTTTCTCAACCTGCAGCAGATCGATTTCCGACTCCATCATAGCCATCAGATATTCCAGACGTTCGTTAACGTCGGACATCTCAAGAACGGACTGTTTGTCAGCCAGTTTTAGCGGCATATGTGCGGCAATGGTGTCCGCCAGACGCGCCGGATCGTCGATGCTGTTCAGCGACGTCAGCACTTCTGGTGGGATTTTCTTATTCAGCTTGATGTAGCCTTCGAACTGGCTGATTGCGGTACGCACCAGCACTTCCTGTTCGCGCTCATCAATGGTCGGGGACTCCAGATACTCCGCCTTCGCAGAAAAGTGTTCGCCATTGTCAGAGAGCGCAGAAATACGCGCGCGCTGTAACCCCTCGACCAGCACTTTGACGGTGCCGTCAGGCAGTTTCAGCATCTGCAATATAGAGGCCACGGTCCCGACGGTGAAAAGATCGTTTACACCCGGCTCATCCGTTGAAGCTTCTTTCTGCGCGACCAGCATAATTTTTTTATCATGGTCCATCGCCGCTTCCAGACAACGGATAGATTTTTCCCGTCCGACAAATAAGGGGATGACCATGTGCGGATAAACCACCACATCGCGCAGCGGCAATACGGGGATTTCAATGCGTTCAGAACGCTCAGGATTCATAGAGCTCTCTCTTAGTTTAATGTCCGCCAGGTAATCAGATGACATGACTGTGCTTCACGCCATCTATTAACATGTACGTCAGTATATGGGGATGTTTCTCCCACATTCAACGTCGGGAATAGAGGAAAAATGAAAGGGGAGATAAAATCCCCCCTTTTTGGTTAACTAATTGTATGGGAATGGTTAATTATTCACCAGACGCCTGTTGCGCTTCCGGCTTGCCATAAATCAGCAGTGGCTTGCTTTGCCCTTCAATAACCGACTCGTCAATAACCACTTTTTCCACATCTTCCATAGAAGGCAGATCATACATGGTATCAAGCAGCGCAGCTTCTACGATGGAACGCAGACCACGGGCACCGGTTTTACGCGCCATCGCTTTCTTGGCGATAGCATCCAGCGCTTCGTCACGGAATTCCAGATCCACGCCCTCAAGGTTAAACAACGCCTGATACTGCTTGGTCAGGGCGTTTTTCGGCTCTTTGAGGATCTGAATCAAAGCTTCTTCGCTCAGTTCATTCAGCGTTGCCACAACTGGCAGACGACCGATGAACTCAGGGATCAGACCAAATTTGATCAAATCTTCCGGTTCAACCTGCGCCAGCAACTCACCTTCGCTTGCTTTGTCAGATTTCGCTTTTACCGTCGCACCAAAACCAATGCCGGAGCCAGTTTCGACACGATGGGAAATCACTTTATCCAGACCGGCAAATGCACCGCCACAGATAAACAGGATCTTGGAGGTATCAACCTGCAAGAATTCCTGCTGCGGATGCTTACGTCCGCCCTGCGGTGGAACGGCGGCAACCGTACCTTCGATCAGTTTCAACAGTGCCTGCTGTACGCCTTCACCGGAAACGTCACGGGTAATGGACGGGTTGTCAGACTTACGCGAAATCTTGTCGATTTCATCGATGTAGACAATCCCGCGCTGCGCTTTCTGTACGTCGTAGTCGCACTTCTGCAACAGCTTCTGAATGATGTTTTCAACATCTTCACCCACATAACCCGCTTCGGTCAGGGTGGTGGCATCAGCCATAGTGAACGGAACGTCCAGCAGACGCGCCAACGTTTCCGCCAGCAACGTTTTACCAGAGCCAGTCGGACCAATCAGCAGAATGTTACTTTTGCCCAACTCGACGCCATTGCTGGTATCGCCGTTGCGCAGACGTTTGTAGTGGTTGTACACCGCGACCGCCAGCACTTTTTTCGCCTGTTCCTGACCGATGACGTAATCGTCCAGGTGGTTGCGAATTTCATGCGGCGTCGGTAGCGAACTACGTTCACGATGCGGTGCTACTTCTTTAATCTCTTCGCGAATGATGTCGTTACATAAATCAACACATTCGTCGCAGATATACACGGATGGACCGGCAATCAGCTTACGCACTTCATGCTGGCTTTTGCCGCAAAAAGAGCAATACAGCAACTTGCCTGAGCCATCTTTGCGTTTATCTGTCATGGGTCAAAACCTCTTCTTTGTTCTTTGTGCCGCACACGACGACGCAAATGCCATTCTCAGGCGCAAGCCGCTTACAGCGTTGTGCCAACCTGAATAAGTATAGCGGCACAGTTGCGCCTCTGGCATCAATTACGATGGGTCAGAATCGAATCGACCAGACCGTATTCCACCGCTTCAGGCGCGGAAAGGAAGCGATCGCGCTCAGTGTCACGTTCAATCTGTTCTAATGATTGACCCGTATGAAGCGCCATAAGTTCATTCATCCGCCCTTTAACTTTCAGAATTTCACGGGCATGAATTTCGATATCAGTCGCCTGGCCCTGATAGCCGCCCAACGGCTGGTGAATCATCACGCGCGAATTCGGCAGGCAGAAACGTTTACCTTTTGCCCCTGCGGTCAGCAGGAATGCCCCCATTGAGGCCGCCTGGCCCATACAAATGGTGCTGACATCAGGCTTGATAAACTGCATGGTGTCATAGATAGACATCCCGGCAGTGATCACCCCACCTGGGGAGTTAATGTACAGATAGATATCTTTTTCCGGGTTTTCTGCTTCCAGGAACAGCATCTGCGCCACAATCAGGTTAGCCATATGGTCTTCAACCTGGCCAGTCAGAAAAATAACGCGTTCCTTAAGTAGACGAGAATAGATATCAAAAGAGCGCTCACCGCGTGAGGTCTGTTCAATGACCATCGGCACCAGCGCCATATGGGGTGCAAAGTTATCTCGTTCGCCGCTGTATGACATTTCCGTCTCCTGGATAAAATTGAAAAAACCTGCTGTACCGATTGTAACCTTATGGACGGATTATCAGCTAGTCCCTGTGTTATGGGTACGGCATCATCCTATTTCAAGCATAACAATCTTTTGTTGTTACGCTAACACCGAAAGAGGGTTTTCGCACGGTTCCATGCAAAATTCATGACAAAAAAAAGCCCACCACCTGGCGGTGACGGGCCTTTGTGCGAATTTAGCGCGTTAGGCTGCGCAAATTACGCCTGCTGGTTCATCAGCTCGTTGAAAGTGGTTTCTTTTTCAGTCACTTTCGCTTTCGCCAGAACGGCTTCAACAGCCTGTTCTTCCAGAGCCACGTTACGCATGTTGTCCATCAGCTCTTTGTTTTTGCTGTAGAACTCGATAACTTCTTTCGGATCTTCGTACGCAGAAGCCATCTCTTCGATCAGGCCTTTAACACGCTCTTCGTCAGCTTTCAGCTCGTTAGCGCGAATAACTTCGCCCAGCAGCAGGCCAACAACTACGCGGCGTTTAGCCTGTTCTTCGAACAGTTCACGCGGCAGTTCCAGAGCTTGTTTTTCGTTGCCACCGAAACGCTGTGCAGCCTGGCGACGCAGAACGTCGATTTCGCTGTCGATCAGCGCAGCCGGAACGTCGATGTCGTTAGCTTTTACCAGACCTTCGATCGCCTGAGACTTAACGCGGTTACGAATGGCGCTCTTCAGCTCGCGCTCCATGTTTTTACGCACTTCAGCGCGCAGACCTTCTACGGAACCATCTTCAACGCCGAAACGTTTGATGAATTCAGCAGTCAGTTCCGGCAGTTCACGCTCTTCAACTTTCTTCAGGTTGATAGCGAATTTCGCTGCTTTACCTTTCAGGTTTTCTGCGTGGTATTCTTCCGGGAAGGTCACGTCGATGGTGAACTCTTCGCCTGCTTTGTGGCCTTTGATACCGTCTTCAAAGCCCGGGATCATACGACCCTGGCCCATCGCCAGTACGAAATCAGACGCTTTTCCACCTTCGAACTCTTCGCCGTCTACAGAACCGGTGAAGTCGATGGTCACGCGGTCTTCAGCTTCAACAGCGCCGTCTTTTTCTTTCCAGGTCGCCTGCTGTTTACGCAGAGTATCCAGCATGCCGTCAACGTCAGCGTCGGTCACTTCCACGATCGGTTTTTCAACTTCGATCGCTTCCAGACCCTGCAGTTCAACTTCCGGATAAACTTCAAACTCTACAGAGTAGGTGAAGTCTTCACCCGGCTTGTATTCGCCCGGAACGTAGGTCGGTGCGCCAGCCGGATTGATTTTTTCTTTAATGATGGCGTCAATGAAGTTACGGCTCATCAGGTCACCCAGAACGTCCTGGCGTACAGACGCGCCATAACGCTGAGCAACGATATTCATTGGCACTTTGCCTTTGCGGAAGCCGTCAATACGTACTTTTTTCGCAACGTTGACCAGCTCGCTTTTAACAGCGGTCTCGATGCTGTCAGCAGCGATAGTAATCGTTACACGGCGGCCAAGGCCTTGAGTGGTTTCAACTGAAACTTGCATCTTGTTACCTCAAAAAATCACAGTGCTCGGTCAACTCTTACCCCGCAAGCACAGGTTGTTGGCTTCGCGGAACCGGGATGTTCTTATAATCAATCACATTCCCTGTTACCAGAATCATCCCGAAAGCATTCAAATAGGACGCGGCATTATAGCGGCATCACTTTTATGAGTCGAGAACGGTTATTGCGCGCTGCCGCGTATTTTTTCACAATTCCCGGGCAATTTTCGTCTGAATGCTGGGCAAAAAGCGCAAAATCCAGACAAAACAAAACGGCCCGCAGGCCGTTTTTCATAAAATCTTTAGCAACATACTGGAAAAACGCTAACTGTTGCAAATGCGTTTTTAGGCGATGCTTCCCGCTCCACGACAAGGAGGAGAAGCAAAGATGGTATCCTGCAATCCTTCCCACTCCTTAATGGTATAAGTATGCAGAGCCAGCGCATGAACGGTAGTAGAGAGTTCCTCCGCTAAAGTACTGTAAATCATTCGATGACGATTCAGAAAACGTTCACCCATAAAACGATCGCTGACCAGCACAACTTTAAAATGGCTTTCAGAGCCGGCTGGGACATTGTGACGATAGCTTTCATCCACAACTTCGAGGAATACGGGTTGGAACACAGTCCTTAATTTTTCTTCTATCCGCTCACGTATCATCATGAAATATCTCCTCCGACAACGCTGAGATGTCACCCATCCCTTTAAATACTAGCCGCTTTAACCGTTTCCATTACAGCTTAACAACAAATAATTAGCTTTCATCCTGTTTTTTCTGTCAAGCGTATGAAGTTTACTGATTTAAAGATTGATTCACCGGCTTCACATCGGTGTTTCTTTTACCTAAGGCGATTATTTCGTCAACATAATGAATTTACATGTCTTACCCACTTCCCCTCGTCGTTGGCGATGTTATGATGGCGGGAATCTTTACCAAACACGCTTAAAAGTCTCTGAGAGCCAGAACATGTTCAAAAAAATCCTCTTCCCGTTAGTTGCTCTGTTTATGCTTGCAGGATGCGCGAAACCGCCAACAACCATTGAAGTTTCTCCGACGATGACACTGCCACAGCAAGATCCAAGTCTGATGGGCGTCACCGTTAGCATTAATGGTGCCGATCAGCGTACCGATCAGGCGTTAGCAAAAGTCACCCGTGACAACCAAATTGTTACCCTGACCGCGTCCCGCGATCTGCGTTTCCTGCTGCAAGAAGTGCTGGAAAAACAAATGACCGCTCGCGGTTATATGGTTGGCCCGAATGGCCCGGTTAATCTGCAAATCATCGTTAGCCAGTTGTATGCCGACGTGTCCCAGGGCAATGTGCGCTACAACATTGCTACCAAAGCGGATATCGCCATCATCGCCACCGCGCAGAATGGCAACAAAATGACCAAAAACTATCGTGCCAGCTACAACGTTGAGGGCGCTTTTCAGGCCTCTAACAAAAACATCGCTGACGCGGTTAACAGCGTGCTGACCGACACCATCGCTGACATGTCTCAGGACACCAGCATCCACGAATTCATTAAGCAGAACGCACGTTAATTTCTGCCCTCTGGCCCGGTGCAAGTCGGGCCTGTAGACGCCCATGTCCAGTCAATATTTACGTATTTTCCAACAGCCTCGTTCAGCTATTTTGTTGATTCTGGGTTTTGCTTCCGGGCTGCCGCTCGCCCTGACATCCGGCACGTTACAGGCGTGGATGACAGTCGAGAATATCGATCTTAAAACCATTGGTTTCTTCTCGTTGGTGGGTCAGGCTTACGTATTTAAATTTCTCTGGTCGCCGCTGATGGACCGCTATACTCCGCCGTTTCTCGGGCGACGGCGCGGCTGGCTGCTCGCCACGCAAGCGTTATTGTTGCTGGCGATTGCGGCGATGGGTTTTCTCGAACCTGGTACGCAACTTCGCTGGATGGCGGCACTGGCAGTCGTTATCGCTTTTTGCTCGGCCTCCCAGGATATCGTCTTTGATGCGTGGAAAACGGATGTGCTTCCCGCGGAAGAACGCGGCGCAGGTGCGGCAATCAGCGTGCTGGGTTACCGTTTAGGGATGCTGGTTTCCGGCGGTTTAGCCTTATGGCTGGCGGATAAATGGTTGGGCTGGCAAGGCATGTACTGGCTAATGGCAGCTCTGTTAATCCCGTGCATCATTGCGACTTTGCTTGCGCCAGAACCAACCGACACCATTCCTGTACCCAAAACGCTGGAGCAAGCTGTTGTTGCGCCACTACGTGATTTCTTTGGTCGCAATAACGCATGGTTAATTCTGCTTTTAATTGTGCTGTATAAGCTGGGCGATGCTTTCGCCATGAGCCTGACAACCACCTTTTTGATTCGCGGTGTCGGATTTGATGCCGGCGAAGTGGGCGTGGTTAACAAAACGCTCGGCTTGCTGGCGACCATCGTCGGCGCATTGTACGGCGGTATTTTGATGCAGCGTCTTTCACTGTTCCGTGCGCTGCTGATTTTCGGCCTTTTACAAGGTGCGTCCAACGCCGGTTACTGGCTGCTTTCTGTGACTGATAAGCATCTCTACAGCATGGGCGCGGCAGTCTTTTTCGAAAACCTGTGTGGCGGGATGGGCACATCGGCATTTGTGGCGCTGTTAATGACCCTGTGTAATAAGTCATTTTCCGCTACTCAGTTCGCCCTGCTCTCAGCGCTTTCTGCTGTAGGACGGGTTTATGTAGGCCCCGTAGCGGGCTGGTTTGTTGAAGCTCACGGCTGGTCGACATTCTATCTGTTCTCTGTTGCGGCCGCTGTACCTGGACTTATTTTGCTGCTGGTTTGCCGCCAGACGCTGGAGTACACGCGGGTCAACGACAACTTTATCCCACGTACCGAGTATCCATCTGGTTATACCTTTGCCATGTGGACACTGGCAGCAGGCGTCAGTCTGTTGGCCGTGTGGTTACTGCTGTTAACGATGAATGCGCTGGATTTGACTCACTTCTCTTTCCTGCCTGCACTGCTGGAAATCGGCGTTTTAGTCGCTCTGGGTGGTGTCATACTTGGTGGTTTATTGGACTATCTGGCACTACGAAAAACGCATTTGACGTAATCAGTGAATATTATTTAGCTGTAGTAATCACCCGGCGTAATTATTACGGCTAAATAAACATCAGCAGCGCTTAATAATATTTGTTCTTTTGTGCGGCTTAGCTTTCGGAAATTATTGACCCCATCTATATATTTTATTTTTTACACGATTCAGCTAATGACTCTTTATTTCCCCACGCCCGTTTTGTCACCTTAATGATAATTATTTGTTAAATAATTGTTTTATTTTGAGATTGGTTATACCAATTGCCATCCCCACCCCCTCCTTCAGTCCCCTTTCGTTATAACGCCCTTTTGCAACAGCTTCTTAAAATCAATCCGATATGTTTTGAAACATATGTGACCTGCGAGCCAAATTCAAGTAACAGTAATTTAATCATGTTTACAGTAATGTAACCTTCCCGTAAAATGCCCACACACTTTAAACGCCACCAGATCCCGTGGAATTGAGGTCGTTAAATGAGACTCAGGAAATACAATAAAAGTTTGGGATGGTTGTCATTATTTGCAGGCTCTGTATTGCTCAGTGGCTGTAATTCTGCGCTGTTAGATCCCAAAGGACAGATTGGTCTGGAGCAACGTTCGCTGATACTGACGGCATTTGGCCTGATGTTGATTGTCGTTATTCCCGCAATCTTGATGGCTGTTGGTTTCGCCTGGAAGTACCGTGCGAGCAATAAAGATGCTAAGTACAGCCCGAACTGGTCACACTCCAATAAAGTGGAAGCTGTGGTCTGGACGGTGCCAATCTTAATCATCATCTTCCTTGCGGTATTGACCTGGAAAACCACTCACGCTCTTGAGCCTAGCAAGCCGCTGGCACACGACGAGAAGCCCATTACCATCGAAGTGGTTTCCATGGACTGGAAATGGTTCTTCATCTACCCGGAACAGGGCATTGCTACCGTGAATGAAATCGCTTTCCCGGCGAACACTCCGGTGTACTTCAAAGTGACCTCCAACTCCGTGATGAACTCCTTCTTTATTCCGCGTCTGGGTAGCCAGATTTATGCCATGGCCGGTATGCAGACTCGCTTGCATCTGATCGCCAACGAACCCGGTGCTTATGACGGTATTTCCGCCAGCTATAGCGGTCAGGGCTTCTCCGGCATGAAGTTCAACGCTATCGCCACACCGGATCGTGCCGCATTCGACCAATGGGTCGCAAAAGCAAAACAGTCGACGAAAACCATGTCTGACATGGCCACCTTCGAAAAACTGGCTGCGCCTAGCGAATACAACCAGGTGGAATATTTCTCCAACGTGAAACCCGACTTGTTTGCCGATGTGATTAACAAGTTTATGGCTCACGGTAAGAGCATGGACATGACTCAGCCCGAAGGTGAGCACAGCGCACACGAAGGTATGGAAGGCATGGACATGAGCCACGCGGAATCCGCCCATTAAAGGGGTTGAGGAAGAATAAAGATGTTCGGAAAATTAACACTTGATGCAGTCCCGTTCCATGAACCTATCATCATGGTTACGATCGCTGGCATTATTTTGGGAGGTCTGGCGCTCGTTGGCCTGATCACTTACTTCGGTAAGTGGACCTACCTGTGGAAAGAGTGGCTGACCTCTGTCGACCATAAACGCCTTGGTATCATGTATATCATCGTAGCGATTGTGATGCTGCTGCGTGGTTTTGCAGATGCCATTATGATGCGTAGTCAACAGGCACTGGCCTCGGCTGGCGAAGCAGGCTTCCTGCCGCCACACCACTATGATCAAGTTTTCACCGCTCACGGTGTGATTATGATCTTCTTCGTGGCGATGCCTTTCGTTATCGGTCTGATGAACCTGGTGGTTCCGCTGCAAATTGGCGCGCGTGACGTTGCGTTCCCGTTCCTCAACAACTTAAGCTTCTGGTTTACCGTTGTTGGTGTGATTCTGGTTAACGTTTCTCTCGGCGTGGGCGAATTCGCGCAGACTGGCTGGCTGGCCTATCCACCGCTATCGGGAATAGAGTACAGTCCGGGAGTCGGTGTCGATTACTGGATATGGAGTCTCCAGCTATCCGGTATAGGTACGACGCTAACCGGTATTAACTTCTTCGTTACCATTCTGAAGATGCGTGCACCGGGCATGACCATGTTCAAGATGCCGGTATTTACCTGGGCATCACTGTGCGCAAACATTCTGATTATCGCCTCCTTCCCAATTCTGACGGTTACCGTCGCGTTGCTAACCCTGGATCGCTATCTGGGCACCCATTTCTTTACCAACGATATGGGTGGCAACATGATGATGTACATCAACCTGATTTGGGCATGGGGACACCCGGAAGTTTACATCCTGATCCTGCCTGTTTTCGGTGTGTTCTCCGAAATTGCAGCGACCTTCTCGCGTAAACGTCTGTTTGGTTATACCTCGCTGGTATGGGCGACTGTCTGTATTACCGTGCTGTCGTTCATCGTCTGGCTGCACCACTTCTTTACGATGGGTGCGGGCGCGAACGTAAATGCCTTCTTCGGTATCACCACGATGATTATCGCCATTCCGACCGGGGTGAAGATCTTCAACTGGCTGTTCACCATGTATCAGGGTCGCATCGTGTTCCATTCTGCGATGCTGTGGACCATCGGTTTTATCGTCACCTTCTCAGTGGGCGGTATGACTGGCGTGCTGCTGGCAGTACCGGGCGCAGACTTCGTTCTGCATAACAGCCTGTTCCTGATTGCACACTTCCATAACGTTATCATCGGCGGCGTGGTCTTCGGCTGCTTCGCAGGGATGACCTACTGGTGGCCTAAAGCGTTCGGTTTCAAACTGAACGAGACCTGGGGTAAACGCGCGTTCTGGTTCTGGATTATCGGCTTCTTCGTTGCCTTTATGCCGCTGTACGCGCTGGGCTTCATGGGCATGACCCGTCGTTTGAGCCAGCAGATTGACCCGCAGTTCCACACGATGCTGATGATTGCAGCCAGCGGTGCGGTACTGATTGCGCTGGGTATTCTCTGCCTCGTGATTCAGATGTACGTTTCTATTCGTGACCGCGACCAGAACCGTGACCTGACTGGCGACCCGTGGGGTGGCCGCACGCTGGAGTGGGCAACCTCTTCCCCGCCTCCGTTCTATAACTTTGCCGTTGTGCCGCACGTTCACGAGCGTGATGCATTCTGGGAAATGAAAGAGAAAGGCGAAGCGTACAAAAAGCCTGACCACTATGAAGAAATTCATATGCCGAAAAACAGCGGCGCCGGTATCGTCATCGCTGCTTTCTCCACCATCTTCGGTTTCGCCATGATCTGGCATATCTGGTGGCTGGCGATTGTTGGCTTCGCAGGCATGATCATCACCTGGATCGTGAAAAGCTTCGACGAGGACGTGGATTACTACGTGCCGGTGGCAGAAATCGAAAAACTGGAAAATCAGCATTTCGATGAGATTACTAAGGCAGGGCTGAAAAATGGCAACTGATACTTTGACGCACGCGACTGCCCACGCGCACGAACACGGGCACCACGATGCAGGCGGAACCAAAATCTTCGGATTTTGGATCTACCTGATGAGCGACTGCATTCTGTTTTCTATCTTGTTTGCTACCTATGCCGTTCTGGTGAACGGCACCGCAGGCGGCCCGACAGGTAAGGACATTTTCGAACTGCCGTTCGTTCTGGTTGAAACTTTCTTGCTGTTGTTCAGCTCCATCACCTACGGCATGGCGGCTATCGCCATGTACAAAAACAACAAAAGCCAGGTTATCTCCTGGCTGGCGTTGACCTGGTTGTTTGGTGCTGGATTTATCGGGATGGAACTCTATGAATTCCATCACCTGATTGTTAACGACATGGGCCCGGATCGCAGCGGCTTCCTGTCAGCGTTCTTTGCGCTAGTGGGTACGCACGGTCTGCACGTCACTTCCGGTCTTATCTGGATGGCGGTGCTGATGGTGCAAATCGCGCGTCGCGGCCTGACCAGCACTAACCGTACCCGCATCATGTGTCTGAGTCTGTTCTGGCACTTCCTCGATGTGGTGTGGATCTGTGTGTTCACTGTTGTTTATCTGATGGGGGCGATGTAATGAGTCATTCTAACGTGAGCGGCGGCGCGTCCCATGGCAGCGTAAAAACCTACATGACAGGCTTTATCCTGTCGATAATCCTGACGGTGATCCCGTTCTGGATGGTAATGACAGGAACTGCCTCCCCGGCCGTAATTCTGGGAACGATCCTGGCAATGGCAGTGGTACAGGTTCTGGTGCATCTGGTGTGCTTCCTGCACATGAATACCAAATCAGATGAAGGCTGGAACATGACGGCGTTTGTCTTCACCGTGCTAATCATCGCTATTCTGGTTGTAGGCTCCATCTGGATTATGTGGAACCTCAACTACAACATGATGATGCACTAAGAGCGGCGGTTATGATGTTTAAGCAATACCTGCAAGTAACGAAACCAGGCATCATCTTTGGCAACCTGATCTCGGTGATTGGGGGATTCCTGCTGGCCTCAAAGGGCAGCATTGATTATCCCCTGTTTATCTACACGTTGGTTGGGGTGTCACTGGTTGTGGCGTCGGGTTGTGTGTTTAACAACTACATCGACAGGGATATCGACAGAAAGATGGAAAGGACGAAGAACCGGGTGCTGGTTAAAGGCCTGATCTCTCCTGCTGTCTCGCTGGTGTACGCCACCGTGCTGGGTATTGCTGGCTTTATGCTGCTGTGGTTTGGCGCGAATCCGCTGGCCTGCTGGCTGGGGGTAATGGGCTTTGTGGTTTATGTCGGCGTTTATAGCCTGTACATGAAACGCCACTCGGTCTACGGCACGTTGATTGGTTCTCTCTCCGGCGCTGCGCCGCCGGTGATTGGCTATTGTGCAGTGACCGGTGATTTCGATAGTGGCGCAGCGATTCTGCTGGCTATCTTCAGCCTGTGGCAAATGCCTCACTCTTATGCTATCGCCATTTTCCGCTTTAAAGATTATCAGGCGGCAAACATTCCGGTACTGCCGGTAGTGAAAGGCATTTCCGTGGCGAAGAATCACATCACGCTGTACATCATCGCCTTTGCCGTTGCCACACTGATGCTCTCTCTCGGCGGTTACGCAGGGTATAAATATCTGGTGGTCGCCGCGGCAGTTAGCGTCTGGTGGTTAGGTATGGCCCTGCGCGGTTATAAAGTCGCTGATGACAGAGTCTGGGCGCGTAAACTGTTCGGCTTCTCGATCATCGCCATCACTGCTCTCTCGGTAATGATGTCCATTGATTTTATGGTGCCGGACTCGCATACGCTGCTGGCTGCCGTCTGGTAACGCAACATCCCTGTTAAAAAAGGTGCTACGGCACCTTTTTTCTTAGCATTAGAAACATATCCCCCACGAAATATTTACTAAAAAATCCGCTTGTTTACCCCATTCGTTTACCGCTTTACACTAGTCGCGAATTTAAAATAGAGGTGGTAATGAACGATTATAAAATGACGCCAGGTGAGCGGCGCGCGACCTGGGGTTTAGGGATCGTATTTTCATTGCGCATGCTGGGCATGTTTATGGTTCTGCCGGTTCTGACCACGTATGGTATGGCTCTGCAAGGCGCCAGCGAAGCGTTGATCGGTATTGCGATTGGCATTTACGGTCTGACTCAGGCCGTTTTTCAGATTCCGTTTGGCCTGCTTTCTGACCGCATTGGTCGCAAGCCATTAATTGTCGGCGGGTTAGCCGTATTTGTCGCCGGTAGCGTTATCGCCGCGCTCTCTGACTCCATCTGGGGAATTATTCTGGGCCGGGCGTTACAAGGTTCCGGTGCAATTGCTGCTGCCGTTATGGCGTTGCTGTCCGATCTCACCCGCGAACAAAACCGTACCAAAGCGATGGCGTTTATCGGCGTTAGCTTTGGCATTACCTTCGCCATTGCGATGGTGCTTGGCCCAATTATCACTCACAAACTTGGGCTACATGCGCTGTTCTGGATGATCGCTATTCTGGCAACGACCGGCATTGCGTTGACCATTTGGGTTGTACCCAACAGCAGCACGCACGTACTTAATCGTGAGTCCGGG
This sequence comes from Escherichia sp. KTE159, assembly GCF_000408805.1. NCBI lineage: Bacteria > Pseudomonadati > Pseudomonadota > Gammaproteobacteria > Enterobacterales > Enterobacteriaceae > Escherichia > Escherichia sp. KTE159. The sequence goes on along the minus strand of NZ_KE137292.1, from coordinate 248,891 downwards.
ATGGTGAAAGGCAGTTTCAGCAAAGTGCTGGCAGAACCGCGACTACTGAAACTCAACATTGGCATTATGTGTCTGCACATGCTACTGATGTCGACGTTTGTCGCTCTTCCTGGGCAACTTGCTGGCGCGGGTTTTCCGGCAGCGGAACATTGGAAAGTCTATCTGGCAACGATGTTAATCGCCTTTGGCTCTGTCGTGCCTTTCATTATCTACGCTGAAGTTAAGCGTAAGATGAAGCAAGTCTTTGTCTTCTGCGTCGGGCTGATCGTGGTTGCGGAAATCGTGCTGTGGAACGCGCAAACGCAGTTCTGGCAACTGGTGGTCGGCGTGCAGCTTTTCTTTGTGGCGTTTAACCTGATGGAAGCCCTCCTGCCCTCGCTTATCAGTAAAGAGTCGCCAGCAGGTTACAAAGGTACGGCGATGGGCGTTTACTCCACCAGCCAGTTTCTTGGCGTGGCGATTGGCGGTTCGCTCGGCGGCTGGATTGACGGCATGTTTGACGGCCAGGGCGTATTTCTCGCGGGCGCAATGCTGGCAGCAGTGTGGCTGGCAGTCGCCAGTACCATGAAAGAACCGCCGTATGTCAGCAGTTTGCGCATTGAAATCCCGGCGGATATTGCCGCAAACGAGGCGTTAAAAGTGCGTTTACAGGAAACTGCAGGCGTCAAAGAAGTGTTGATTGCAGAAGAAGAACATTCAGCTTACGTGAAAATCGACAGCAAAGTGACGAATCGCTTTGAGGTTGAACAGGCAATTCGTCAGGCATAAAAACGAGGCGAAATTGCCTGATGCGCTATGCTTATCTGGCCTACAAAGTTGCAGCAATCTTTTGAATTCACAAACTTTTGTAGGCCGAATAAGGCGTTCATGCCGCAGCCGGCATGAACAAAGCGTATGTTATCGCGATTAATCGCGGAAATTTTTGAACTGGAATGGCTGGCCGAGATCGCCACCACGCACCATCGCCATCACTGCCTGCAAATCGTCACGAGATTTGCCAGTAACACGGATCTCATCACCCTGAATTTGCGCCTGCACTTTCAGTTTGCTGTCTTTGATCATCTTGACGATTTTCTTCTGGGTCGCGCTCTCAATGCCCTGCTTCAGTTTCGCTTCCACAAACCAGGTTTTACCGCTATGAACGATATTTTCCGGTACATCCAGCGAGCTGCCTTCAATGCCGCGTTTCAGCAATTTGGCACGCAGAATGTCCAGCAACTGATTGACCTGGAAATCGGACTCGCTCAACACTTTAATGGTTTTGCTGGCATCGTTCAGCTCAAACGACGCTTCAACGTTACGGAAGTCAAAACGAGACTCTACTTCGCGACTCGCGTTATCGACCGCGTTACGCGCTTCCTGAAGATCAACTTCAGAGACAATATCGAAAGATGGCATCTTTTTCTCTCCCTTCATTTTTGATGCGAAGCATAATACCTGCAAAGTTAAATAACAGACAGTCCTGCGCCAGGACGCATCCCTTAATTGTGCATGGTCACAACACCATGCACAATTAAGGGATAGCCTTATTGAACACCCGGTGTGGTTGCGGGTGAGGAGGAACAATGAAAATTACCGTATTGGGATGCGGTGCCTTAGGGCAATTATGGCTTACAGCACTTTGCAAACAGGGCCACGAAGTTCAGGGCTGGCTGCGGGTGCCACAACCGTACTGTAGCGTGAATCTGGTTGAAACAGACGGTTCGATATTTAACGAATCTCTGACCGCCAATGATCCAGATTTTCTGGCCACCAGCGATCTGTTACTGGTGACGTTGAAAGCCTGGCAGGTGTCTGATGCCGTCAAAAGTCTGGCATCAACACTACCTGTAACCACACCAATTTTGCTGATCCACAACGGCATGGGCACCATTGAAGAGTTACAGAACATTGAGCAACCTTTACTGATGGGCACGACCACCCATGCAGCGCGCCGCGACGGCAACGTCATCATTCACGTGGCAAGCGGTATTACTCATATAGGCCCGGCGCGTCAACAGGATGGTGATTACAGCTATCTGGCAGATATTTTGCAAACCGTTTTACCTGACGTCGCCTGGCATAACAATATTCGCGCCGAGCTGTGGCGAAAACTGGCGGTTAACTGTGTGATTAATCCGCTGACTGCCATCTGGAATTGCCCGAATGGCGAATTACGTCATCATCCGCAAGAAATTATGCAGATATGCGAAGAAGTTGCGGCGGTGATTGAACGCGAAGGACATCATACTTCTGCGGAAGATCTGCGTGATTATGTGATGCAGGTGATTGATGCTACGGCAGAAAACATCTCGTCGATGCTGCAGGATATTCGCGCGTTGCGCCATACAGAAATCGACTATATCAACGGTTTTCTGCTACGTCGTGCCCGCGCGCATGGGATTGCTGTACCGGAAAACACCCGCCTGTTTGAAATGGTAAAAAGAAAGGAGAGTGAATATGAGCGCATCGGCACTGGTTTGCCTCGCCCCTGGTAGTGAAGAGACTGAAGCGGTCACCACTATCGACCTGTTGGTTCGCGGTGGCATTAATGTCACTACTGCCAGCGTCGCCAGCGATGGCAACCTGGCAATTACCTGCTCGCGCGGCGTGAAGCTGCTGGCGGATGCGCCGCTGGTCGAAGTGGCCGATGGCGAATATGATGTGATTGTACTGCCTGGTGGGATCAAAGGTGCAGAGTGTTTTCGTGACAGCACCCTACTGGTCGAAACGGTTAAACAGTTCCACCGTTCCGGGCGTATCGTTGCGGCGATTTGTGCTGTGCCAGCCACGGTGTTGGTGCCGCACGACATCTTCCCGATTGGCAATATGACCGGTTTCCCGACGCTGAAAGATAAAATTCCCGCAGAACAATGGCAAGACAAGCGCGTCGTCTGGGACGCACGCGTAAAATTGCTGACCAGCCAGGGGCCAGGCACGGCTATTGATTTTGGTCTGAAAATTATCGACCTGCTGGTTGGGCGCGAGAAAGCCCATGAAGTCGCATCACAACTGGTGATGGCGGCAGGGATTTATAATTATTACGAGTAATGTCGATGCGGTAAGCGTCGCATCTGGCCAGATGCGACGTAAATACCCATAATTACGGGCGATACACTTTCACATTCTTAAAGCCCTGCTCGCGCAGATAGAGCGCCTGCAAGCGGCTCATCACCCCGCGCTCACACCACAACAGCCAGGTTTTGCTCTGGTCGAGATCGCCAAATTTAGTGCTCAATTTGTAGAACGGCAGGGAAACTACATCGATCCCTTCGACTTTCAGCGGTTTATCTTCCTGTTCATCGATAGAGCGAATATCGAGGATCACGTCATTCGGGCCGAAGCCATTGACGGTTTCCACTTCCACCACTTCCTGCTCGGTCTGCTGGGCGATTTCGCGAATATCAACGTTATTCGCTTCCTCAACCACTTTGTCGAGAATGCTGAAGTCGAACTTCTCTTCTTCCGCTTCAATCTTCGACTTAACCGCTTTCACCGTCGGGCTTTTGGAGATCACGCCGCAATATTCCGGCATCGTGCGGGCAAAGTCTTCAGTGCCAATCTGACGAGCAAGGTTAATGATGTGCTCTTTGTCGTAAGAGATCAGCGGACGCAGGATTAGCGTGTCAGAAACGTTATCAATCAGACGCAGGTTGGTCAGCGTCTGACTGGACACCTGGCCCAACGCCTCGCCGGTCACCAGCGCCTGTACGCCGTAACGCTCAGCCACTTTAGATGCGGCACGCACCATCATACGTTTGAGAATGACGCCCATCTGACCGTCGTCGATTTTCTCAAGAATTTCACCGACTACCGGTTCGAAGTTAATGGCGACAAAACGCACGCGGTGAGAGCTGCCAAAGCGATTCCACAGATAATGTGCCACCTGACGAACACCAATTTCGTGTGCCGCGCCGCCGAGGTTAAAGAAGCAGTAATGCACACGGCAACCGCGGCGCATCAGCATATAACTGGAAACGCCAGAGTCGAAACCACCAGAGATCAGCGACAGCACATCTTCCTGGGTGCCTATCGGGAAACCACCAATACCTTCGTAGCGGCCTTTGATCAGCAGCAGACGATCGTCTTCCACTTCCAGATGGACAGTCACATCCGGGTTAGTCAGCTTCACGCGAGCGGATTCAATATGTTGATTCAAGCCACCGCCGACGTAACGTTCCACATCAATCGAGCTAAAATCGTGCTTACCGCGACGCTTCACGCGTACACAGAAGGTCTTACCTTCCAGTTGGTCACGGTACTGAACCAACGCTTTCTCGAAAATATCGTGCATGTCGGTAAACGGCACGTCTTCGACTTCGAGAATATGGTGGATACCCGGAATGCGGGTCAAAGCGTCGCGAATTGCCAGACGCTGGTTTTCATCTTTCGCGCGAACTTCGATGTTATCCCAGTGACGGACAACTGCGAGCGTCTCATCATAGTGCTTTAAAACGTTACGAATATTCCCGGTAAGGATTTTTATAAAGCGCAAGCGCACAGATTGGCTCTTGATGGTGATTTCCGGGAACAATTTAATGATAAACTTCATGGCGGCAATGGTTCTTTGGCAAGTCTTAAGCGACTTGTTTGGGGAAAAATACAGCAGCCCACACCTGCGGCTGCATCCAGGCGCGGAAGTATACCACTAACATCGCTTTGCTGCGCATATCACCTTACCATTGCGCGTTATTTGCTATTTGCCCTGAGTCCGTTACCATGACGGGGCGTAAAATATTGAGAGTCAGACATTCATTATGCCGAAGAAAAATGAGGCGCCCGCCAGCTTTGAAAAGGCGCTAAGCGAGCTGGAACAGATTGTGACCCGTCTGGAAAGTGGCGACCTGCCGCTGGAAGAGGCACTGAATGAGTTCGAACGTGGCGTGCAGCTTGCACGTCAGGGGCAGGCCAAATTACAACAAGCCGAACAGCGCGTACAGATCCTGCTGTCTGACAACGAAGACGCCTCTCCAACACCTTTTACACCGGACAATGAGTAATGGACTTTCCGCAGCAACTCGAAGCCTGCGTTAAGCAGGCCAACCAGGCGCTGAGCCGTTTTATCGCCCCACTGCCCTTTCAGAACACTCCCGTGGTAGAAACCATGCAGTATGGCGCATTATTAGGTGGTAAGCGCCTGCGACCTTTCCTGGTTTATGCTACTGGTCAAATGCTCGGCGTAAGTCTGAATACTTTGGACGCACCAGCAGCAGCCGTAGAGTGTATCCACGCTTACTCATTAATTCATGATGATCTACCGGCAATGGATGATGACGATTTACGTCGTGGTTTACCCACCTGTCATGTGAAGTTTGGCGAAGCGAACGCCATCCTCGCCGGGGATGCTTTACAAACGTTAGCATTCTCGATTTTAAGCGATGCGGATATGCCAGAAGTTTCAGACCGTGACAGAATCGCGATGATTTCAGAACTGGCAAATGCCAGCGGTATTGCCGGAATGTGTGGCGGCCAGGCGTTAGATTTAGACGCGGAAGGCAAACACGTACCTCTGGACGCACTTGAACGTATTCATCGTCATAAAACAGGTGCGTTAATTCGTGCCGCCGTTCGTCTTGGTGCGTTAAGCGCCGGAGATAAAGGACGTCATGCCCTGCCAATACTCGACAAGTATGCAGAGAGCATCGGTCTTGCCTTCCAGGTTCAGGATGACATCCTGGATGTGGTGGGAGATACTGCAACGTTGGGTAAACGTCAGGGTGCCGACCAGCAGCTTGGCAAAAGTACTTACCCTGCACTTCTGGGACTTGAGCAAGCCCGGAAGAAAGCCAGAGATCTTATCGACGATGCTCGCCAGTCGCTGAAACAACTGGCTGAACAGTCGCTCGATACCTCGGCACTGGAAGCGCTAGCGGACTACATTATCCAGCGTAATAAATAAACAATAAGTATTAATAGGCCTCTGATGAGTTTTGATATTGCCAAATACCCGACCCTGGCACTGGTCGACTCCACCCAGGAGTTGCGACTGCTACCAAAAGAGAGTTTACCGAAACTCTGCGACGAACTGCGCCGTTATTTACTCGACAGCGTGAGCCGTTCCAGCGGACACTTCGCCTCTGGGCTGGGCACGGTCGAACTGACCGTGGCGCTGCACTATGTCTATAACACTCCATTTGACCAGTTAATCTGGGATGTGGGGCATCAGGCTTATCCGCATAAAATTTTAACCGGACGCCGCGACAAAATCGGTACTATCCGCCAGAAAGGCGGCCTACACCCGTTCCCGTGGCGCGGCGAAAGCGAATATGACGTGTTAAGCGTCGGGCATTCATCAACCTCCATCAGTGCCGGAATCGGTATTGCGGTGGCTGCCGAGAAAGAAGGTAAGGATCGCCGCACCGTCTGCGTAATTGGCGACGGCGCGATTACCGCAGGCATGGCGTTTGAAGCGATGAACCATGCGGGCGATATTCGTCCTGATATGCTGGTGATCCTCAACGACAACGAAATGTCGATTTCCGAAAATGTCGGCGCGCTCAACAACCATCTGGCACAGCTACTTTCCGGTAAACTTTACTCGTCACTGCGCGAAGGCGGTAAAAAAGTCTTCTCTGGCGTGCCGCCAATTAAAGAACTGCTCAAACGCACTGAAGAACATATCAAAGGCATGGTAGTGCCTGGCACGCTGTTTGAAGAGCTGGGCTTTAACTACATCGGCCCGGTTGACGGTCACGACGTGCTGGGGCTTATCACCACGCTAAAAAATATGCGCGACCTGAAAGGCCCGCAGTTCCTGCATATCATGACCAAAAAAGGTCGTGGTTATGAACCAGCAGAAAAAGACCCAATCACTTTCCACGCCGTGCCTAAATTTGACCCGTCCAGCGGTTGCCTGCCCAAAAGCAGCGGCGGTCTGCCGAGCTATTCAAAAATCTTTGGCGACTGGTTGTGCGAAACGGCAGCGAAAGACAACAAGCTGATGGCGATTACGCCGGCGATGCGTGAAGGTTCCGGCATGGTCGAGTTTTCGCGGAAATTCCCGGATCGCTACTTTGACGTGGCAATCGCTGAGCAACACGCGGTGACTTTTGCCGCTGGTCTGGCGATTGGCGGGTACAAACCGATCGTGGCTATTTACTCCACCTTCCTGCAACGCGCCTACGATCAGGTGCTGCATGACGTCGCAATTCAAAAGCTACCGGTTCTGTTCGCCATCGACCGCGCGGGCATTGTTGGTGCTGATGGTCAAACCCACCAGGGGGCTTTTGATCTCTCCTTCCTGCGCTGCATCCCGGAAATGGTCATTATGACCCCAAGCGATGAAAACGAATGTCGCCAAATGCTTTACACCGGTTACCACTACAACGATGGCCCGTCAGCGGTGCGTTACCCGCGCGGCAATGCAGTTGGCGTGGAACTGACGCCGCTGGAAAAACTGCCGATTGGTAAAGGTATCGTGAAGCGTCGCGGTGAAAAACTGGCGATCCTCAACTTTGGTACTTTGATGCAGGAAGCGGTGAAAGTCGCTGAATCGCTAAATGCTACGCTGGTCGATATGCGTTTTGTGAAGCCGCTTGATGAAGCGTTAATTCTGGAAATGGCCGCCAGCCATGAGGCGCTGGTCACCGTTGAAGAGAACGCCATTATGGGCGGCGCAGGCAGCGGCGTGAACGAAGTATTGATGGCACATCGTAAACCGGTGCCAGTGCTGAATATTGGCCTACCGGACTTCTTTATTCCACAAGGAACGCAGGAAGAAATGCGCGCCGAGCTCGGCCTCGATGCCGCCGGAATGGAAGCCAAAATCAAAGCCTGGCTGGCATAATCCCTACTCCACTCCTGCTATGCTTAAAAGATTGTTCATAGACTCTAAATAATTCGAGTTGCAGGAAGGCGGCAAACGAGTGAAGCCCCAGGAGCTTACATAAGTAAGTGACTGGGGTGAAAGACAAATCCGCATGGAGCGGATTTGAACGCTGTTTGCAGCGGCCCTGTTAAGGGTGAGGGCATGGATGGGCCGAATAACTCGCAGCCGCAGCACATGCAACCTGAAGTATGACGAGTATAACGGGAGTGGCAGCATGCAATACAACCTCTTAGGGAAAACCGACCTTCGCGTTTCCCGACTTTGCCTCGGCTGTATGACCTTTGGCGAGCCAGATCGCGGTAATCACGCATGGACGCTGCCGGAAGAAAGCAGTCGCCCAATAATCAAACGCGCCCTTGAGGGCGGCATTAACTTTTTTGATACCGCGAATAGCTATTCCGATGGCAGCAGCGAAGAGATCGTCGGTCGCGCATTGCGGGATTTCGCCCGTCGCGATGACGTGGTCGTCGCGACAAAAGTTTTCCATCGTGTCGGTGACTTACCAGAAGGATTATCCCGCACGCAAATTTTGCGCTCTATTGACGACAGCCTGCGTCGTCTCGGCATGGATTATGTCGATATCCTGCAAATTCATCGCTGGGATTACAACACGCCGATTGAAGAGACGCTTGAAGCCCTGAACGACGTCGTAAAAGCCGGAAAAGCGCGTTATATCGGCGCGTCATCAATGTACGCCTCCCAGTTTGCTCAGGCGTTGGAACTGCAAAAACAGCACGGCTGGGCGCAGTTTGTCAGTATGCAGGATCACTATAATCTGATTTATCGTGAAGAAGAGCGCGAGATGCTGCCGCTGTGTTATCAGGAAGGCGTGGCGGTTATTCCGTGGAGCCCGCTGGCACGGGGCCGTCTGACGCGTCCGTGGGGTGAAACCACTGCACGACTGGTTTCTGACGAAGTGGGAAAAAATCTCTATAAAGAAAGCGATGAGAATGACGCGCAAATAGCTGCCCGTTTAGCCGGTGTAAGTGAAGAACTGGGCGTTACGCGGGCACAAGTTGCACTGGCATGGCTATTGAGCAAACCCGGCATTGCCGCACCGATTATCGGAACTTCGCGGGAAGAACAGCTAGATGAGTTACTGAATGCGGTGGATATCACGTTGAAGCCGGAACAAATTGCCGAGCTGGAAACGCCATATAAACCGCATCCGATAGTGGGATTTAAATAGGTATGCAGGTCTGATAAGACGCGGCAAGCGTCATATCAGACATCGCGCACAACCGCCGGATGCAGCGTGAACGCCTTACCCGGCCTGCTACAGAATACCCATCGGCCAGTGATGGCCGATAAAATAGAGTATTCCAGCGGAAATCACTCCGGCGACAATATCGTCGATCATGATCCCCATGCCACCATGCACATTGCGATCAAACCAGCGGATCGGCCACGGTTTCCACATATCCAGAATCCGGAAAATGACAAACCCGGCAGCGACCCACTGCCAGTCATTGGTCGGCAGCGCCATCAGGGTGATCCACATGCCGATAAACTCATCCCAGACGATACTGCCGTGATCGTGCACACCCATATCTTTCGCCGTCTGATGGCAAAGATAGACGCCGATGCAGATCCCCAGCATTACCACCAGTGAGTAGAGTTGCCAGGGCAAAAAAGTCATCAGATACCAGAAGGGGATCGCCGCCAGCGAGCCCATCGTACCTGGAACAATCGGGCTTAACCCACTCCCAAACCCTGTAGCCAACAAGTGCCACGGGTTACTCATCTTCAGGCGACTTTTCGCGACATCTTTATGGCGTGGCAAAATGGTCATATCCTTTCCAGTCAACCGTGACAGGTTCGCCGTCACGCACAAAACAAAGCCCTTCGATATCGGCGGTCATTTGCCCGATACAAGTAAACGGTACGCCCAGGTGCCCCAGAGCAACATCCAGCGCGCCACGGTTAAGCTCCGGCACAGTAAAGCACAACTCATAATCTTCGCCACCAGAGAGCGCCCAACGCAGCGCCTGTTCCGGTTCAACATGACGTGAAAGTGCGTCAGAGAATGGCAACAATGTCAGATCAATTCGTGCGCCGCAGTCGCTGGCTTTCACGATATGCCCGAGATCGGAGATCAGACCGTCAGAGAGATCGATAGCTGAACTCGCCAGATCGCGCAGTGCCTGCCCCTGTAAAATACGCGGCGATGGGCGGAGATGACGTTTTATTAAATACTCCGCATCTTTAGCATCTGCAACCTGCAAACGGTTTTGCAAAATCGCCAGCCCGGCGGCGCTATCGCCCGGCGTACCGGTCACATAGATCCAGTCACCCGGTTTCGCACCTGAGCGCGTTAAAGCTCGTCCCATCGGGACAAAGCCGTGGATACCCAACGTCATTGATAGCGGTCCACGCGTGGTATCGCCGCCAATGAGCTGCATATCGTAATAATTGAGGAGCTCGAAAAGACTGTCGCTGAAGGATTCAAGCCACGCTTCGTCCACGTTCGGTAAAGTCAATGCCAGCGTCAGCCAGGCTGGATCGGCCCCCATCGCCGCCAGATCGCTTAAGTTTACCGCCAGTGCTTTATACGCCAGATCAGCAGGATCGATGTCAGGGAGGAAATGGTTACCCGCCACCAGCGTATCAGTGCTGATTGCCAGGGTCTGTTTCTCGGGGATATTGAGAAGTGCACAATCGTCACCGATGCCAAGTTCGACATCAAGACGAGAGCTTCTTACTCGGTCAAAATAACGGGCAATCAGGGAGAACTCGCCACATGCCATACGTTACGCCTCAGCAGGTAAAAAAGAAAAGGCCGGCGAGTGCGGAACTGTTTTCCGTTACTCTACCGGCCTGGATATCACTTTTTGTTAGGGCGAATCACAGGTGCTGCTTTATCGAGTACACCGTTGACGAACTTATGGCTGTCTTCTGCGCCGAACGATTTCGCCAGCTCGATCGCTTCGTTAATAGCCACTTTGTACGGCACATCGCTACGTTTAGACAGCTCGTACAGTGCAATGCGCAGTACCGCTTTTTCTACCTGGCCCAGCTCTTCCAGCAGGCGAGACAGATATGGCTTCATCAGTCCGTCGAGGTATGCGGTGTTAGTCGCCACCCCGGCCAGCAGCTCACGGAAGTACAGGATGTCAACGTCTTTTACATCCTGTTCAGCCAGGAACTGGTATTCAACATCAGCGATGTCGTTCTGGGACAACTGCCAGGAGTAGAGCGCCTGGACGGCACACTCACGAGCGCGGCGACGAGCAGCAGGTTTCACGGATTTCCCCTTACTAATTTCAGGCCTTGATGGCTTTCAATACATTAATCATTTCAAGCGCGGTCAGTGCAGCTTCTGCACCTTTGTTACCAGCTTTGGTGCCAGCACGTTCGATCGCTTGTTCAATGCTTTCGGTGGTCAACACACCAAAAGCAACCGGAATTTCGCTGTCCTGGGCAACATGCGCCAGGCCGTTGCTTGCACCGCCAGCGACATATTCAAAGTGGGCAGTGCCACCACGAATAACGGTTCCCAACGCAATCACCGCGTCGTATTTACCGGTTTTTGCCAGTGCGCCTGCCGCCAGCGGCAGCTCATAGGCACCAGGCACCCAAACAACGGTAATGTTTTCATCTTTTACCTGACCGATACGTTTCAGTGCGTCAATCGCACCTTCCAGCAGGCTGTCATTGATAAAGTTGTTGAAACGCGCAATGGTGATGGCGACGCGAGCGTCCGGGGTAGCAACGTTAGCTTCAATAATGTTCATTTTTTTCCTTCGGGTTCGAGTATGGCCCCGCAGGGGGGCGGATTTTAGCATAATATTTCGTGCGCTGCTTCCCTTTCGAGCCGGGAGATCATGCGCCCACTAAATGCAGGCAAACATCCGGGCCTACATGACGTATCTCTTTGAATTTAAATTGGGGCGCGTCGGCTAATTTCTCAAGCCCCGGCAGCGTACATAATCCGCGGGCGTCGCTGCCTAATAGTTTAGGTGCGATATAGACAATCAGTTCATCGACTAAACCCGCCTGTAGTAGTGCTCCAGCGAGCGTTGGCCCCGCTTCCACCCAGATGCTGTTAATTTGCTGTTTACCCAGTTGCATCATCAGCACAACCAGATCCAGATGACCTTTATGTTCTGGAATCAGCAAGGTGCGCACCGTTTCCGGCCATTCACGAGAATCATCCTGAGTGCGCGCGAACCAGGTTTCACCCGGCTGCTGCACAATGCGATGTTCCGGCGTTACGCGATTTTGGCTATCAATCACAATGCGTACCGGCTGGCGTAGATTTTGTTGCGGATAAAGCGCCTGAGTTTGTTCATCCAGTTCAGACCAACGCACCGTTAAAGCCGGATCGTCCGCCAGCACCGTGGCGCTGCTGGTTAAAATAGCATGACTTTGCGCACGCAAACGCTGAACATCGCGACGCGCCTGGGGTGAAGTGATCCACTGGCTTTCGCCGTTGGCCATCGCCGTGCGGCCATCAAGCGACGCGCCAAGTTTCAGTTGGATATAAGGAAAGCCAGTGCGCATCCGCTTAAGAAAGCCTTTATTCAACGGCTCGGCTTCGCTCATCATCAGGCCGTGGCTGACGTCAATCCCTGCTTGTTGCAGACGATAAAGTCCACGCCCTGCGACCTGCGGGTTAGGATCCTGCATTGCGGCAACCACACGCGCCACGCCAGCAGCAATTAGCGCATCACAGCACGGTGGTGTACGACCATGATGGCTACAAGGTTCGAGTGTCACATACGCAGTTGCACCTTTAGCTTTTTCACCCGCCATGCGCAACGCGTGTACCTCGGCATGTGGTTCACCCGCACGGTGATGATAACCTTCACCGACAATTTCGCCATCTTTGACAATGACGCATCCGACATTCGGATTGGGATGCGTGGTGAAACGTCCTCGTTGCGCCAGCTTTAGCGCCCGCGCCATGTAATACTCATCCTGCACGGTTTAGTCCTCCAGGCGCGCGATCTCTTCGCCAAATTCTTTGATATCTTCGAAACTGCGATAGACAGAGGCAAAACGGATATAGGCGACTTTATCGAGTTTTTTCAATTGCTCCATCACCAGATTGCCAATCATCTTGCTCGGCACCTCGCGCTCACCGGTGGCGCGGAGCTGTGACTTTATATGGTTAATCGCCATTTCGACGTCATCGGAACTTACCGGACGTTTTTCCAGCGCCCGCAGCATTCCGCTACGCAATTTTTCTTCATTAAACGGTTCGCGCACGTCGTTGCTTTTAACAACGCGTGGCATAACCAGTTCCGCCACTTCAAACGTGGTGAAACGTTCATTACACACCAGACACTGCCGACGGCGGCGTACGGATGAACCCTCGCCCACGAGACGAGAGTCAATAACCTTAGTGTCCACGGCGAAACAGAATGGGCAATGCATACGGCATCCTGACCAGGTGGTTAACAGAAATCTATTTTACCCTGAACTGACGATACAACAAAGGCGCAACGCTTTTGAGACAAAGGATCGATGTTTTCGCTGCTTTTTCCCTCTACCATTAGGCTAATTGCGACGAGAAAGGGACAACCATGAACACTCACGTTTTTCGACTGCTCTTGCTGGGAAGCCTGTTCAGCTTAAGCGCCTGTGTACAGCAAAGCGAAGTACGACAGATGAAACAAAGCGTCAGCACGCTGAATCAAGAGATGACACAACTCAATAAAGAGACCGTCAAAATCACTCAGCAAAACAGGCTGAATGCACAATCCAGCAGTGGGGTTTACCTTCTGCCGGGAGCAAAGACACCAGCGCGTCTGGAAAGCCAGATCGGCACCTTACGTATGTCGCTGGTGAATATTACGCCAAATGCAGATGGCACTACGCTGACGCTGCGTATTCAGGGCGAATCCAATGATCCCTTACCCGCGTTCAGCGGAACCGTTGAATATGGGAAAATTCAGGGAACAATCGACAACTTTCAGGAGATCAATGTGCAGAATCAATTGATTAACGCCCCTGCCAGTGTCCTCGCGCCCAGTGATGTTGATATTCCGTTACAGTTAAATGGCATTTCAGTGGATCAGTTAGGCTTTATACGCATCCACGACATTCAACCTGTTATGCAGTAAACGTTTCGCGGGGCATTTTGTGTGTCCCGCAACATCTTTCCCCATCATTTTGTTATTCCGCTTACATCACCCGGATTGATAGTAAAAGTTTGCAACAAAGGTGAAAGTCAGTACAATCCCCGCCCGAATGTGTGTAAACGTGAACGCAATCGATTACGTAAATGATAGAACTGTGAAACGAAACATATTTTTGTGAGCAATGATTTTTATAATAGGCTCCTCTGTATACGAAATATTTAGAAACGCAATTTGCGCCTTTTTCACTCCCGTAAGGGATTTTCAAACAGTGGCATACATATGAAAAAAACATTACTGGCAGCCGGTGCGGTACTGGCGCTCTCTTCGTCTTTTACTGTCAACGCAGCTGAAAACGACAAACCGCAGTACCTTTCCGACTGGTGGCACCAGAGCGTTAACGTTGTCGGAAGCTATCACACCCGTTTCGGACCGCAGATCCGCAACGATACCTACCTGGAGTACGAAGCATTCGCTAAAAAAGACTGGTTCGACTTCTATGGTTACGCGGATGCGCCGGTATTCTTCGGCGGTAACTCCGATGCAAAAGGTATCTGGAACCACGGTTCTCCGCTGTTTATGGAAATCGAACCGCGTTTCTCCATCGACAAACTGACTAATACCGATCTCAGCTTCGGTCCGTTCAAAGAGTGGTACTTCGCGAACAACTACATCTACGACATGGGCCGTAACAAAGATGGTCGCCAGAGCACCTGGTATATGGGTCTGGGTACGGACATCGATACTGGCCTGCCGATGAGCCTGTCCCTGAACGTGTATGCGAAATACCAGTGGCAGAACTACGGCGCAGCGAACGAAAACGAGTGGGACGGCTACCGTTTTAAAGTGAAATACTTTGTACCGATTACCGATCTGTGGGGCGGCCAGTTGAGCTACATCGGTTTCACCAACTTCGACTGGGGTTCCGATCTGGGTGATGACAGCGGTAACGCAATCAACGGTATTAAAACGCGTAGCAATAACTCTATCGCTTCCAGCCATATTCTGGCGCTGAACTATGATCACTGGCACTACTCTGTCGTCGCGCGTTACTGGCATGACGGTGGTCAGTGGAACGACGATGCAGAACTGAACTTCGGTAACGGCAACTTCAACGTTCGCTCTACCGGTTGGGGTGGTTACCTGGTGGTAGGTTACAACTTCTGATTATGAAAATGCCGGATCTTGTATCCGGCATTTTTTTATCACTTCTTCTTGTTCATCATCGCTTTTAAATCAGCGAACGGGTTGTATTTCGCTTCGCCAACATCTTTCTGCGCATCTTCCCCTGCGATAACGGTCGTACCATACTGATCTGCCTCGGTATATTTCGAATGTTCATGATCGTGGCAATAAAGACACAGTAATTCCCAGTTACTACCATCTTCCGGGTTGTTGGTATGGTCGTGATCAATATGGTGCACAGTTAGCTCACGCAGGTTGGAATAGACAAACTCGCGGGAACAACGTCCACACACCCACGGATAGAGTTTCAGCGCCTTTTCACGATAACCGCTTTCTAACCGCGCATAGTTTTTGGGGATGACAGCCATAATAAATTACCTGGAAGAAATGTAGGGTTACGCGCAGTTTCCCAAGATGTAGGGATTTTCGCAATCCTGAGTAAATAAATTCTCACATTACCAGTGACGGCGAGGTTCCATCTGCTGATGAAGAATACGCGCAATGAGAATGTCATCTACTCTTATAACGTAATAAACAGTATGAAACCTAAATGCGATATTCTTTACCTCTGGAACCGCATCATAGTCTTGCCCTATCCCGGGCATTTTCTAGTTATTCGCCAACGCTTACTAAGGTAATTTTGCGCATAAGCGATCTCCACGTATTAACTATTAATACAAAGTATATGTCAGAACTATCTCTACAACCAAAGCTGTATTCAGTTCAATATGCAATAACCAAAAAAAACCGCAGCGCAAAAACGCCACGGTTTTTTTTAACTGAACGGCTTTAAAACACCCTTACGGCAGAATTGACGGTTGATCCGCCCCTTCTTTTTCCACTTTCTGCTGCAGCATGTGCTCACGCTTCATGCCCAGTTTCAGAGCCAGTGCCGATGCTACGTAGATAGAAGATGCCGTACCGATGGAAACACCAATTAGCATGGTCAGCGAGAAGCCTTCCAGCACCGGGCCACCGAAGAGATACAGCATCAGGATAACCATCAAAGTAGTACCGGATGTGATCAAAGTACGGTGCAGCGTCTGGGTCAAGGACACGTTAAAGATTTCGTAAGGCGTACCGCGACGGATTTTGCGGAAGTTTTCACGAATACGGTCCGATACCACGATACTGTCGTTAAGTGAGTAACCGATGACCGACATCAACGATGCCACAATGGTCAGGTCAATCTCGATATGGAATAACGACAAAATACCCAGCGTAATGATAACGTCGTGTGCCAGCGCGATAACTACCCCTGCCGCCAGTCGCCACTCAAAGCGGAAACCCACGTAGACAAGGATAGACAACAGCGCCGCCATCAACGCCATCGCACCGGTTTGCGCAAGGTCTGCCCCCACGCTCGGGCCGACGAACTCAATACGCTTCACCGCCGCATTCTGGTTGGTAGATTCGTTAATAACTTTCAGAACCTGACTACCCAGCACCTGACCGCCTATTTCGCCTTCAGCAGGCGGCATACGGACCATGATGTCGTGGCTGCTACCGAAGTTTTGCAGCATCGGCTCTTCAAAGCCCGCTTTCTGCAATGCATCACGCATTACGTCAATTTCAGCCGGTTTTTCGAGCGTAATTTCGATAACCGTACCACCGGTAAAATCCAGCCCCCAGTTAAAGCCACGCACGCCCATAATGACGATAGCAGCAATTAACAGCAGACCAGAGATGCCGAAGGCCCAGTAGTCCCAGCGCATAAAGTCATAGACTTTACGACCGTGGTTTAGTTGTTCAACAGTATATTCCTGTGCCACATCGCACTCCTCAGATTGACAGCTTCTTGACGCGCTTGCCGCCATATAGCAGGTTTACGATGGCACGCGTACCGACAATCGCGGTAAACATCGACGTCGCCACACCGATACCGGTAGTAATCGCGAACCCTTTAATTGCCCCAGTACCAACCGCATACAGGATGATGACTTTAATCAGCGTGGTGATGTTCGCATCGAAGATAGAACTGAACGCGCCACGATAACCTTCGTCAATCGCCTGCTGAACGGTACGTCCGTTGCTCAACTCTTCTTTAATACGTTCGTTGATCAGTACGTTCGCATCGACCGCCACCGCAAGGGTTAAGACGATACCCGCAATACCCGGCATACTCAGCGTTGCACCTGGCAACAGCGACATAATGCCGACGATCAAGATCAGGTTGGCAATCAGTGCACTGGTCGCAATCAGACCAAACTTCTTATAGAAGAGGATCATGAACAGAATAGAAACCAGCAGACCGGCGAGACACGCTTCCAGCCCCTGCTCAATGTTCTGCATACCCAGAGTCGGACCAATGGTACGTTCTTCAACAATCTGAATCGGCGCAATCAACGCACCGGCACGCAGCAGCAGCGACAACTGACGCGCTTCGTTCGGGTTGTTGATACCGGTGATACGGAAGCTGTTACCCAGACGAGACTGGATATTCGCGATGTTAATCACCTCTTCCTGTTTCACCAGAACCGCACGACCGTTAGCATCTTTCTTACCGCTGTCTTTGTACTCCACGAACAGGGTTGCCATCGGTTTACCGATGTTGTCCTTGGTGAAGTTAGACATGATGTTGCCACCAGCGCTGTCGAGCGAGATGTTAACCTGCGGCTGGTTGTATTCGTCCTGGCTGGAAGTGGAGTCGGTGATATGGTCACCGGTCAGGATCACGCGTTTGTACAGCACAACCGGCTGACCTTCGCGGGTCTGTTTCACTTCAGAGTCACCCGGTACGCGGCCAGATGCGGCAGCAGCCTGGTCAACGTTGGTGTTTACCAGACGGAATTCCAGCGTTGCAGTCGCCCCCAGAATCTCTTTCGCACGCGCAGTGTCCTGAATACCAGGCAATTCAACAACGATACGATCTGCACCCTGGCGTTGTACCACAGGCTCAGCGACACCAAGCTGGTTTACACGGTTACGCAGGATGTTGATATTCTGCTGCACCGCATATTCACGCGCTTCACTGAGACGCGCATCGCTCATCACCGCACGCAGTTGGTTACTACCCTGGCTGCTAATGACCAGATCGGGATGGCGTTTGCTCAGATACGCAATGGCTTCATCACGCGCATTAGAGTCACGGAAGGTGATGCTCAGACCGTAATTATTTTCTTTACGAACAGTGGTATACGGGATGCCTTTTTCGCGCAAGTCGCTGCGCAGGCTGTCGATATTTTGTTCCTGGAGTTTGCCCAGCGCAGTGTCCATATCCACTTCCATCAGGAAGTGAACGCCACCACGCAGGTCAAGACCGAGCTTCATCGGCTCAGCGTGAATAGCTGCCAGCCAGCGCGGCGTTGCCGGGGCAAGGTTAAGCGCCACGACGTATTTGTCACCCATAACGCCCATTAATGCTTCACGAGCGCGCAGTTGGGTGTCAGTGGAGTCGAAGCGCGCAAGAATAGCGCCCTCTTCCAGTGCCACAGACTTAGCAGTTATTTTTTCTTCTTGTAACGTTTTCTGGACCTGGATCAGCGTTTGCTCACTGGCGGCGACTCCGCGCGCGCCAGTGATCTGAACAGCCGGATCCTCACCAAACAGGTTGGGAAGCGCGTAGAGCAGACCGATGACAATCACCACGATCAGCATGACGTACTTCCACAAAGGATAACGGTTTAACACGGCAATTCCCTTAGGGAAAAATTTTAATTACAGCGCCTTCATGGTGCCTTTCGGCAGAACGGCGGCTACGAAGTCACGTTTAATAACTACTTCAGTGGTGTCATTCAGTGCGATAGCAATGTAGCCGTTTTCCGCTACTTTGGTTACGCGACCTACCAGGCCACCGTTCGTCAGCACTTCATCACCTTTGGCGATGGAGTCCATCAGCTTTTTGTGTTCTTTGGTGCGCTTCTGCTGTGGGCGCAGGATCATGAAATAGAAAATCAGACCGAATACCACCAGCATCAAAATCAAAGACATCGGGCTACCTTGTGCCGGAGCACCCGTTGCCGCTACCGCATCAGAAATAAAAAAGCTCATTAAATTTCCCTCATTATTAATATTAATCAACGTTCAAAGGTGGTACTTCTCGCCCCTGACGCTGGTAAAAATCAGCTACGAAGCTCTCTAATTTACCCTCTTCAATAGCCTTGCGTAAACCCGCCATCAAACGCTGGTAGTAACGAAGGTTATGAATGGTGTTGAGTCGCGCGCCTAATATTTCGTTGCAACGGTCGAGATGATGCAAGTAGGCACGTGAATAATTGCGACAGGTGTAGCAATCACACTCAGGATCGAGCGGCCCGGTGTCGCTCTTATACTTCGCGTTGCGAATTTTCACCACGCCATCGGTCACGAACAGATGACCGTTACGCGCATTACGTGTTGGCATTACGCAGTCAAACATATCGATACCGCGGCGCACGCCTTCAACCAGGTCTTCCGGTTTACCAACGCCCATCAGGTAACGCGGTTTGTCTGCTGGAATTTGCGGGCACACATGCTCCAGAATACGGTGCATATCTGCTTTCGGCTCACCCACAGCCAGACCGCCGACAGCGTAGCCATCAAAACCGATATCTACCAGACCTTTAACAGAGATATCACGTAAATCTTCGTAAACGCTGCCCTGAATGATGCCAAACAGCGCATTTTTGTTTCCGAGACTGTCAAAACGCTCACGGCTACGCTTCGCCCAACGCAGAGACATCTCCATGGAACGTTTTGCGTAATCCCAGTCAGCGGGATACGGCGTACACTCGTCAAAAATCATGACAATATCTGAACCAAGATCGTACTGAATCTCCATCGATTTTTCAGGATCGAGGAAAATCGGGTCGCCGTTGATAGGGTTACGGAAGTGCACGCCCTGTTCGGTGATTTTACGGATATCGCCAAGGCTGAAGACCTGGAAACCACCGGAATCGGTGAGGATTGGGCCTTTCCACTGCATAAAATCGTGCAGATCGCCATGCAGTTTCATGATTTCCTGGCCCGGGCGCAGCCACAGGTGGAAAGTATTGCCGAGGATAATTTGTGCGCCAGTGGCTTCAACTTCTTCCGGCGTCATCCCTTTTACGGTGCCGTAAGTGCCCACGGGCATAAAACAAGGCGTTTCCACTACGCCGCGATCAAAGACCAGGCGGCCACGGCGTGCGCGACCGTCGGTGGTGTCCAGTTCAAATTTCATTTTTTCTCCACTACGTCAGAAAAACAGTCCAACGTTTAAACCAGCGCCGCGGAATTACTCCCCGACGCGCTCATTAATTGCCTGCGGATTGTACGTGATAAACATCGCATCACCGTAACTAAAAAAGCGATATTTCTCTTCAACCGCCGCTTTATAGGCGTTCATGGTGTGTTGATAACCGGCAAATGCCGAAACCAGCATAATCAGCGTCGACTCCGGCAAATGGAAGTTAGTCACCAGCGCATCGACCACTTTGTACTGAAAGCCCGGATAGATAAAGATTTGGGTATCGTCAAAGAACGGTTCGATGAGAGCGTTTTTCGCCGCCTGGGCCGCGCTTTCCAGCGAGCGCACAGAGGTGGTGCCAACCGCAATTACCCGATTTCCGCGCGCTTTCGCTGCCAGCACCGCGTCTACCACATCCTGCGGCACTTCGGCGTACTCCGAGTGCATGATGTGATCTTCAATCGTGTCGACGCGTACCGGCTGGAAGGTGCCCGCGCCAACGTGCAGAGTCACGAACGCCATCTCAACGCCTTTAGCGCGTAATTTTTCCAACAGCGGTTCGTCGAAATGCAGTCCGGCGGTCGGGGCCGCAACTGCGCCCGGTTTTTCGCTATATACCGTCTGATAAAGTTCACGGTCTGCATCTTCATCCGGACGGTCGATGTACGGCGGCAGCGGCATATGACCGATGCTGTTGAGAATATCCAGCACCGAACGTTGATCATTAAATTCGACTTCAAACAGCGCGCCGTGGCGGGCAGTCATCGTTGCTTTAATGCTTTCGTCATCACCCAGCAGCAGTTCAGCGCCCGGCTTTGGTGCTTTTGAGGCACGAATATGCGCGAGAATACGTTTGTCATCGAGCATCCGCTCAACCAGCACTTCAATCTTGCCGCCGCTGGCTTTACGACCAAACAGGCGCGCCGGGATCACCCGGGTATTATTAAAAACCAGAAGATCGCCAGGGTTGAGCTTATCGAGTAAATCGGTGAAAGTACCGTGCGTCAGCGCGCCCGTCGGCCCGTCCAGCGACAGTAAACGACAGCTACTGCGTTCAGGCATGGGATAGTGGGCAATCAGGGATTCGGGCAATTCAAAAGAGAAATCGGTAACGCGCATGACACTGACTCAGACTAAAATAAGAGGCGGGTAGTCTAGTGCCGGGGCGTCCTCCCTGCAACCTTTACCCTCCTTGATGGATGACATAATCTATACACAAAATCATTCAAGATGCATCGAGATGGCAACTGAATGAGTCCCCAGGAGCTTACATTAAGTAAGTGACTGGGGTGAGTGACAAATCTGTCCGTAACAGATTTGAACACCGTGTAACGGTGGCCCGTAAGGGCGAGGCTCATGGATGAGCCGAGTAACTAGCAGCCAACGAAGAGGCAGTTTGAAGGATGAAGTGTATATGAATTTTTTAGCTCACCTGCATTTAGCCCATCTCGCTGAAAGCTCACTTTCTGGCAACTTACTGGCTGATTTTGTTCGTGGAAACCCTGAAGAAAGTTTTCCACCCGACGTCGTGGCTGGCATTCATATGCATCGGCGTATCGACGTTTTGACCGACAATCTGCCGGAAGTCCGCGAAGCACGTGAGTGGTTTCGTCGTGAAACCCGCCGGGTTGCGCCTATCACGCTGGATGTCATGTGGGATCACTTTCTTTCCCGCCACTGGTCGCAGCTATCGCCCGATTTTCCGTTAGAGGAATTTGTCTGTTATGCCCGCGAGCAAGTAATCACTATTCTGCCGGATTCACCACCACGCTTTATCAATTTGAACAATTACTTATGGTCAGAGCAGTGGCTGGTGCGTTATCGCGATATGGATTTCATCCAGAGTGTGTTAAACGGCATGGCAAGCCGTCGCCCACGCCTGGATGCCCTGCGTGACTCCTGGTACGATTTAGACACCCATTACGACGCGCTCGAAAGCCGCTTCTGGCAGTTTTATCCGCGGATGATGGCGCAGGCTTCACGCAAAGCGTTGTAAGGCGTTAATTCATCCACACAGTGGCCGATATCGCTGGCAATGTCAGAATCCCGTCCGCCAGTTGCCCGTGCCCTTCTTTGCGTTGCCACGCTGTAACATTGAGCAACGGTGACGCGGGCAGCACCACTTCACACGCTTCGCCACGGTTAATCGCCACCAGCACACGCTGCTGATTTAGCAAGCGCACAAACACCACCACATTATCTTCCGCGTACAGCACCTGACAGCCACCGCGACGCAGTGCCAGGCTCTTCTTACGCAGCGCAATCATTCGCTGGTACAACGAGAATAGCTCCGCATCTTGTTTTTCCACCTGCCACGGAAATGGCTTACGGCAAAACGGATCATTGTTACCATCCAACCCCACTTCATCACCGTAATAAATACAAGGCACGCCTGGCCAGGTAAACAACCAGACAACGGCCAACGGCAGACGCGCGACGTCTCGTCCGAGCAGCGTTTTAAATCGCGCAGTATCGTGGCTGTCGAGCTGATTAAACATACGCAATTGCTGTTGATGAGAAAGCCCGGCGCGATAATTATCCATCCAGGTCATACAGGTTTGGGCGTCAATCTGCTGGGGATCGTAAGAGATATCGGTGTTGGCCAGAAATCCCCACAACGGGAATGTAAAGCCACGGTAGTTCATGGCGGCATCTTCCACATCTGCCTGCAACCACTGCCGCGCATCACCAAAATATTCACCCACAATGTACGCTTCCGGCTGGGTTTCTTTCGCAGCCCTGGTGATCCCGGCGACATGCAGCAAATTATTGCGCGCACCACCCGCTTCTCCCAGCATATGCATCACATCCAACCGCCAGCCGTCCATATTCCACGGCGCTTTCAGCCAGTGACGAACAATGCTGTCTTCACCGCGATAAATTTCATTCACCAGACTTTCCGACTGATAGTCCAGTTTCGGCAAACTGGCATAGCCCAGCCAGTCGAGCGCCGTGCCATCATCACTAAATGAATACCAGTCACGCCAGGGCGATTCGGGGTTGTGACAAGCGCCGCCCGTTCCACGATTGTGCCGGTCAAACCAGGCATGAGAGTCACCACTGTGGTTAAACACACCGTCCAGTACCAGCCGCATTCCCTGTTGCTGCGTATTGTGCCTCAAACGCAGCAACGCCCCGTCGCCGCCAAACTGCGGATCGACGTGGCGATAATCTTCGGTATCGTACTTATGCACGCTGGGAGCTTTGAATACCGGATTGAGATACAGCGCTGTCACGCCGAGTTTTTTCAGGTACGGCAGTTTTTCGCTTATCCCGTCCAGATCACCGCCATAGAACGTTGATCCGCCCGCTTGTGCCGTGACGGGTTCGTCCCAGCCACGCAGTATGATCTCCCGTCCGGCTGCGTGATGATAATAGACATGATCCTGCGTTGCTTCACGTGACTGACTTCGGGCAAAACGATCCGGGAAGATCTGATAAAAGATTTGATCCGCTGCCCATTGTGGCCCGATATCCGGCACATCGACGGCAAACTGCTCCAACCGTGCTGGCGGTATTTGGCTAAAACCTTGCGGCGTAAACCATCGCTGGCGATCGTGCCACAGCAATTTGAAACTGTAGCGCCGCCGTGGCTGCCCGGTGGAGAGAGAGAGCGCAGCCCGCCATGCTGTTACGCCTGGATGCGGCTGACTGCGCTGTTTATGCATCGGCACTGATGTTTCTTCGTTATCGTTTTCCATGCGCAGCATAATGCGCTGTGGCGGCTCTTCGCCTGTCAACCACAGTGTAATAAGCAGTTGATCTTTGCTTTGCTTAACAAACGGGGGCACCGGCAGGTGCCATGCATTCAACATCATAAATCCCCTGTGATTAAAATATGATCACCTTGCCACAGCCTGATTCAGGATCAATCATCATCTGAAGGATATTTGGGGGGAGGAGGACGGGGGCGGATAACTTTCGGAATAGCCGGATCAGGATGTGTCCTGATCCGGCTGACAAAAGCGGGAATTAGTGGTTTTCAGCCAACTGGCGGTCGTGGCGGCGTTTAAACATCCAGCCAATCAACAGCACAACAATCCACGCGAAACCAACGTACAGAGAGATGCGCGTTTCAGGGTGATAACCAATCAGTCCGATGATAAAGATCAGGAAAATCAGCCCCGCGATAGTCGTTGCCACCCCACCTGGGACTTTAAATTTCAGCGCCTTAACTTCTTCTGGCGGTAGACGGCGACGGAAGGCTATCTGCGACAGTAGGATCATAATCCACACCCACACGGTAGCGAAGGTCGCCAGCGAAGCGATCACCAGGAAGACGTTTTCCGGCATGATGTAGTTCAGATACACCGCAAACAGCAACGCGGTGGTCATTACCAGCACTGTGACCCACGGAATACCACGACGCGACGTTTTGCTGAAGATTTTCGGCGCACTACCCTGCTCTGCCATGCCGTGCAGCATACGGCCTACGCCAAACACGTCGCTGTTAATTGCCGACAGCGAGGCAGTCAGCACAACGAAGTTAAGAATGCTGGCGGCAAAAGTAATGCCCATATGCTGGAACGTCAGCACAAACGGGCTACCGGCAGTGCCGACCTGATTCCACGGATAGATAGACATAATGACGAACAGCGTACCGACATAGAACACCAGAATACGCATCGGCACTGAGTTGATCGCACGCGGAATAGATTTCTCAGGATCTTTTGCTTCACCGGCGGTGATCCCGATAATTTCGATCCCACCGTAGGCAAACATCACCATTTGCAACGACATCACCATGCCTAGCCAGCCGTTACTGAAGAAGCCGCCGTTGCTCCACAGGTTATGGATACCTGTCGGTTGCCCGCCGTTGCCAATCCCCCAGATGATGATGCCGAAACCAGCAACGATCATGATGATAATGGTGGCGACTTTAAAGAACGAGAACCAGAACTCCAGCTCGCCAAACACTTTCACGCTCATCAGGTTGATGGCGCAGATAATCAGCACTACGCTCAGCACCCAAATCCAGTGCGGCACCGTCGGAAACCAGACGCCCATATAGATACCGAAAGCGGTCACATCAGCGATGGCGACAATAAGGATTTCAAAGCAGTAGGTCCAGCCGGTAATGTAACCTGCCAGTGGGCCAAGGTTTTCCTGCGCATAACGCGAGAAAGAGCTGGCAGCAGGGTTATGTACCGACATTTCCCCCAGCGCACGCATAATGATATACGCCGCGGCACCACCGATAATATAGGCCAACAACACGCTCGGACCGGCCATTTTGATGGCGTCTGCCGAACCGTAAAACAACCCGGTGCCAATTGCTGAACCCAGTGCCATAAAGCGTATGTGTCGGGTACTTAGCCCACGCTTTAGCTTGTTCTTACTTTCCATCAATTCCTAACCCATCAACACAATAAAAAACCACGGGGCATCGCAGCCCCGTGGTTAAAACAAATTTTCAGTGATTTAGTGAGCGCTGGAGGCCACCTGACGACCTGCCGCGCGATCCCAGATAATGGCCAGAACCACCATCACCACTGTTGGCATTAACCACGCCAGACCTTGTTCGGCCAGCGGTAAACGCTGCGCCCAGGACGGTAAGATATCGCTGAATGCAGATGCTTTGATCCCGTCGAGAATACCAAAAAGCAGACTGATAAACATCGGCGGAGCAATCACACGGGACGAATTATGCCACCATGAGCGTGTAAAACTTAATACAACCAGTGCGATACATGGCGGATAAATGGCAGTCAGCACCGGCACAGAGATCTGAATCAACTGGCTCAAACCAAGGTTAGACACCACCATCGAGAAGCCGCCGAGGATAAATACCAGGGTACGATAAGAGAGCGGTACATACTGGGCGAAGAACTCCGCACAGGCACAGGTCAGGCCAACCGCCGTGACCAGGCAGGCGATGAAGATTAACGCTGCCAGCAGGAAGCTCCCGCCGCCGCCAAAGGTGTGCTGAACGTAAGCATGCAGAATAGCCGCACCGTTTGCGGATTGGTCAACCAACGACGCGCTGTCTGAACCCAGACGGAACAACGCCAGATAAAGCAGAGTTAAACCAACGCCCGCCATCAGGCCAGCCCAGACGGTGTAACGGGTTAGCAGACGCGCTTCAGTAACGCCGCGAGAACGCGCCGCGTTAACAATAACGATACCAAACACCATCGCACCCAGCGTATCCATCGTCAGATAGCCATTAACAAAGCCGTTAGAAAACGCAGCGTTTTGATAAGCCTCAGTCGCGGTGCTAATAGAACCCGCAGGCCAGACAATTGCAGCAACAGACAGAATGACCAGCGCGATAATTTTCAGCGGCGCAAGGAAGTTACCGACGGTATCCAGCAGTTTGCCCGGATAGAGCGAAACCAGAATGACGATAGCGAAATAGACCAGGCTGTAGATAAACAGCGGCAGTGCAGAATCACCCGTCAGCGGCGCAATACCGACTTCAAAGGAGACGGTTGCCGTACGTGGCGTAGCGAACAGCGGCCCCACCGCCAGATAGCAGACGGTTGCCAGTAACACGCCAGCAACTTTACCGATGGGGGTGCTCAGGCTATCAACGCCGCCGCCAACTTTCGCCAGCGCCACTACCGTTAATACCGGCAGACCAACGGCGGTAATGAGAAAGCCAAACGCAGCAGTCCAGACGTGTTCGCCTGCCTGTAAGCCGACCATAGGAGGGAAAATAATGTTACCTGCGCCGACGAACAACGCAAATGTCATAAAGCCCAGAGCGATAATATCGCGCGATCTTAATTGATGGGTCATAAATCATACTGCCTGTGGATGTGGTGTTGTAACGTTAAATTTTTGTGCCAATCCCTGGGGATGATACAGCGGTATTTTTAAACAATTTCAGCGGGAAATACTCCCAACCTGACGCGGCGAAGAATAGTTTTTCGATTTACCGCTTGAATGCAGTCAGTATGACAGCACCTGAAGCGCAATTTAAACGCTTATAACGTTTTAAAGCAAGATGGGATCTAAAAACCAGAGGGATATAACGATAAGAAATCACTAACCAGTATAAAACGCTATTTCAGCGAAAAAGTCATGGCTAATCATGCGAACAAAAAATAACCAACCCTTGTAAGATTTAGCGCTTATTTTTTGGCTGCAAAGAAAAAAAGCCAGCGTCGGCTGGCTTATGGCAACAAAAAATGACAAAGGCAGATTAATCGTTGTTTTTGGCAATTAAACGTTCCGGCAGAACAAAACTGAAACGCGTACCTTTGCCCACCGTACTGTCAATATTCAGGCGGCTTTCGTGGTGATTCACCGCATGTTTAACAATTGCTAACCCCAGTCCACTACCACCGGTTTGTCGGGAACGCGCTTTATCAACACGATAAAAACGCTCGGTCAGCCGTGGAATATGCTCCGGTGCGATACCCGGCCCATTATCTTCAACACTAAACTCGGCACCGTGCGGCACTCGCTGCCAGCGCACCGTGATATGTGTACCTTCTGGCGTATGATTCACCGCGTTATAGACCAGATTCGAAATCGCACTGCGTAGCTGATCTTCATTGCCAGACACTTTTAGGTCATTATCTATTTCAAAGGTAAATGTCTGTTTGTGCTGACTCAGAGTCTGGGCTTCACGCTCAACGACACGCAGCATCATAGGTACATCAACCTTTTCATTGAGTAACTGTGTTGGCGCAGCTTCAATTTTCGACAACGTCAGCAACTGCTTCACCAGTCCTTCCATTCTCTGGGTTTGCTCGCGCATTGTGTGCAACGCTTTTTCACGTACCGCACCTTCCAGCGGCTGCTCATGCATCATTTCCAGGTAACCCTGCAACACAGTCAATGGCGTGCGTAACTCATGGCTCACGTTGGCAAAAAAGTTGCGCCGAGCCCCTTCCAGTTGATGCATTTGCGTGACATCACGCGCCACCATTAACAGTTGTTTATGCGTATAAGGCATGACGCGAATTTCCAGATGCCGCCCGGTGTTGAGCACCAGATTGAGCGGGCGAGAAAAATCACGCGTTTTCAGATATTGCGTAAATTCCGGATAACGCAGCAGGTTAAGGATGTTCTGCCCGTTATCTTCCGGCCAGCGCAGGCCAAGAGTTTGTTGCGCCAGCCCGTTACACCAGAAGATCCCGCCCTCTTCCGTGGTCAGCACCACCGCATCGGGCAGCGACTCCGCGCCGCTACGAAAGCGTTTGATGAGATTGCCCAGTTCGCGGCGGCGTTTTTTATTACGCAACTGCATCTGGTGTAAGCCATACAGCAGCGGTTCCCAGCTCCCACGCCCGGGTGGCGGCGTCATACTGCGATCCACCCACAGCCACCATGAGAGGCGTAATAAATTCCAGAAATGCCAGATAAGCAGTCCCGTTACCGATGCCAATAAAAACCAGGGCAGATAACCCAAAAAAGCACCCAGGATGAAGGCCGGGAGGCAGCAAAGTAGCAGCTCCAGCACCAGCCTTTTCCACGACAGCCGTTCCAGCACGTAAGATACTCCAGTTATGAACAAACAAGCCTTGCTCTGCGTCCGACGAGCAAGGCGTTAAAAGCGGGTTGAAAAACGATATCCTGTACCGCGCACGGTCTGTACCATGCGGTCATGCCCGCCAGGTTCCAGTGCTTTACGCAGGCGACGAATGTGGACATCAACCGTACGGTCTTCTACATAAACATTGGTTCCCCAGACGTGGTTTAATAGCTGTTCGCGACTGTACACACGCTCGGGGTGAGTCATAAAAAAGTGCAGCAGCTTAAATTCAGTCGGTCCCATCTCCAGCGGTTCTTCGCCCGCCATCACCCGATGAGACGTCGGGTCCAGACTTAGCCCCAGCATCTCGATCACCTCTTCCACCGCCATCGGTGAAATACGGCGCATCACCGCTTTAATACGTGCCACCAGTTCCTTCGGTGAAAACGGCTTGGTGATATAATCATCCGCGCCGGTTTCAAGACCGCGCACACGATCTTCTTCCTCCCCTCTGGCGGTCAACATCACCACCGGTATATCCCGGGTCATCGACTCACGCTTCAGATGTTTGATGAACTGGATACCGGAGCCGCCGGGTAACATCCAGTCGAGGAGAATTAAATCCGGCCAGGGTTCATTCAGTTGGTTCACAGCACTGTCATAATCTTCCGCTTCGACCGGCTGAAAGCCATTTTGCTCGAGCACGAAGCAGACCATTTCGCGAATTGGAGCTTCATCCTCTACGACCAGAATACGTCTCGCCATGATTTGCCCTGTTGTAATAAATAGATTGCGATCATCAATGCGACGTCATTATGCGTCAGATTTATGACAGATTTATGAAAAGAACGTCGCACTCCCCTTCAGGTTATTGATTTCCGTGGCGCAGAAAAAAGCAAATAAGACACCTGATTGGGTATAATCGCGCCTATGCTTTTTCGCCAGGGAATTGTTATGCGCATCCTTCACACCTCAGACTGGCATCTCGGCCAGAACTTCTACAGTAAAAGCCGCGAAGCTGAACACCAGGCCTTTCTTGACTGGCTGCTGGAGACAGCGCAAACCCATCAGGTGGATGCAATTATTGTTGCCGGTGATGTTTTCGATACCGGCTCACCGCCCAGCTACGCCCGCACGTTATATAACCGTTTTGTTGTCAATTTACAGCAAACAGGCTGTCATCTGGTGGTACTGGCAGGAAACCATGACTCAGTAGCCACGCTGAATGAATCGCGCGATATCATGGCGTTTCTCAATACCACTGTGGTCGCCAGCGCCGGACATGCGCCGCAAATATTGCCTCGTCGCGACGGAACGCCTGGCGCGGTACTGTGCCCTATCCCTTTTTTACGCCCGCGTGACATTATTACCAGCCAGGCGGGACTTAACGGTATTGAAAAACAGCAGCATTTGCTGGCAGCAATCACCGATTATTACCAACAACATTATGCAGATGCCTGCAAACTGCGCGGCGATCAACCTCTGCCCATCATCGCAACGGGGCATTTAACGACCGTTGGCGCGAGTAAAAGTGACGCCGTGCGTGACATTTATATTGGCACGCTGGACGCGTTTCCGGCACAAAACTTTCCGCCGGCCGACTACATCGCGCTCGGGCATATTCACCGCGCGCAGATCATTGGCGGCATGGAACATGTCCGCTATTGCGGCTCTCCCATCCCACTGAGTTTTGATGAATGCGGCAAGAGTAAATATGTCCATCTGGTGACATTTTCAAATGGCAAATTAGAGAGCGTGGAAAACCTGAGCGTACCGGTAACGCAACCGATGGCAGTGCTGAAAGGCGATTTGGCATCGATTACCGCGCAACTTGAACAATGGCGTAATGTGCCACAGGAGCCGCCTGTCTGGCTGGATATTGAAATCACTACCGATGAGTATCTGCATGATATTCAGCGCAAAATCCAGGCATTAACCGAATCACTGCCTGTCGAAGTATTACTGGTGCGTCGCAGTCGGGAGCAGCGCGAGCGTGTGTTAGCCAGCCAACAGCGTGAAACACTCAGCGAACTTAGCGTCGAAGACGTTTTTAATCGTCGTCTGGCACTGGAAGAACTGGATGAATCGCAGCATCAACGCCTGCAACATCTTTTCGCCATGACGTTGCAGACCCTCGCCGGAGAACACGAAGCATGAAAATTCTCAGCCTGCGCCTGAAAAACCTGAACTCATTAAAAGGCGAATGGAAGATTGATTTCACCCGCGAACCGTTCGCCAGCAACGGTCTGTTTGCCATTACCGGCCCAACCGGCGCGGGTAAAACCACGCTGCTCGATGCCATTTGTCTGGCGCTGTATCACGAAACGCCGCGCCTCTCCAACGTTTCGCAATCGCAAAATGACCTGATGACCCGCGATACTGCCGAATGTCTGGCGGAAGTGGAATTTGAAGTGAAAGGCGAGGCCTACCGCGCATTCTGGAGCCAGAACCGGGCGCGTAACCAGCCGGACGGTAATTTGCAGGTGCCACGCGTAGAGCTGGCGCGCTGCACAGACGGTAAAATCCTCGCTGATAAAGTGAAAGATAAGCTGGAAATGACGGCGACGTTAACCGGGCTGGATTACGGACGTTTCACCCGTTCGATGCTGCTTTCGCAGGGGCAATTTGCTGCCTTCCTCAATGCTAAACCGAAAGAACGCGCAGAATTGCTGGAGGAGTTAACCGGCACCGAAATTTACGGGCAAATCTCCGCGATGGTCTTTGAACAGCACAAATCGGCCCGCACTGAGCTGGAGAAACTGCAAGCGCAGGCCAGCGGCGTCGCGTTATTAGCGCCTGAACAGGTGCAATCATTAACAGAAAGTTTGCAGGTACTCACTGACGAAGAAAAGCTGTTACTCGCCGCACAGCAGCAAGAGCAACAATCGCTTAACTGGTTAACACGTCTGGATGAATTACAGCAGGAGGCCAGCCGTCGTCAGCAGGCTCTGCAACTGGCGTTGACCGAAGAAGAAAAAGCGCAACCTCAACTGGCGGCGCTTAG
The DNA here is from genome assembly GCF_000408805.1 of Escherichia sp. KTE159. Classification (NCBI taxonomy): domain Bacteria; kingdom Pseudomonadati; phylum Pseudomonadota; class Gammaproteobacteria; order Enterobacterales; family Enterobacteriaceae; genus Escherichia; species Escherichia sp. KTE159. The sequence goes on along the minus strand of NZ_KE137292.1, from coordinate 217,241 downwards.
TCTGGCACAACCCGCACGAAATCTCCGTCCGCACTGGGAACGTATTGCAGAACACTCTACGGCGCTGGCGCATACTCGCCAACAGATTGAAGAAGTAAATACTCGCTTACAGAGCACAATGGTGTTTCGCGCGAGCATTCGTCACCAGGCGGCGAAGCAGTCGGCTGAATTACAGCACCATCAACAAACCCTGAATGCGTGGTTACAGGAACACGACCGCTTCCGTCTGTGGAACAACGAGCTGGCGGGTTGGCGTGCGCAGTTCTCCCAACAGGCCAGTGAACGCGGGCATCTGCGACAGTGGCAACAGCAATTAACCCATGCCCGGCAAAAACTTAATGCCCTTCCGGCTATCTCTTTAGCTTTAACCGGCGATGAAGTTGCTGTCGCACAAGCGCAACATGCTGAACAACGCCCGCTACGTCAGCGCCTGATTGCACTGCATGGGCAAATTGCTCCCCAGCAAAAACGGCTGGCGCAGTTACAAGCCACTATCCAGAGCGTCACGCAGGAACAGACGCAACGTAACGCCGCACTGACCGAAATGCGCCAGCGTTATAAGGAAAAAACGCAACAGCTTGCCGACGTCAAAACCATTTGCGAGCAGGAAGAGCGCATCAAAACGCTGGAAGCACAGCGCGCACAGTTACAAGCAGGTCAACCTTGTCCACTTTGCGGTTCCACCAGCCACCCGGCGGTAGAGGCGTATCAGGCACTGGAACCTGGCGTTAATCAGGCCCGATTACTGACGCTGGAAAACGAAGTGAAAAAGCTCGGTGAAGAAGGCGCGGCATTACGTGGACAACTGGACGCATTAACCAGGCAGCTTCAGCGGGATGAAAACGAAGCACAAAGCCTCCGGCAAGATGAGCAAGCACTTACTCAGGAATGGCAGACACTCACTGCCAGCCTCAGTATCACCTTGCAGCCGCAGGACGATATTCAACCGTGGCTTACCGCCCAGGAAGAGCATGAAAAGCAACTGCAATTACTCAATCAGCGTCAAGAATTGCAGGCGCAAATTGCCGCGCATAATCAGCAAATTATCCAGTATCAACAGCAAATTGAACAACGCCATCAGCAACTCTCTACGGCATTAGCGGATTACGCGCTGGCATTGCCGAAGGAAGATGAAGAAGAGAGCTGGTTATTGGCACGTCAGCAAGAAGCGCAGATCTGGCAACAGCGCCAGAACGAATTAAGCGGGCTGCAAAACCGCATCCAGCAACTGACGCCAATTCTGGAAACGCTGCCGCAAAGTGATGAACTTCCGCACAGCGAAGAAACGGTGACGCTGGAAAACTGGCGGCAAATTCACGAGCAATGCCTCGCGTTACAAAGCCAGCAACAGACGTTGCAGCAACAGGAAGTTCTGGCGGCGCAAAGTCTGCAAAATGTCCAGGCACAGTTTGACGCTGCCCTACAGGCCAGCATTTTTGCCGATCAGCAAGCGTTTCTTGCGGCACTGATGGATGAACAAACACTAGCGCAACTGGAACAGCTCAAGCAGAATCTGGAAAACCAGCGCCGTCAGGCGCAAACGCTGGCAACTCAGGCGGCAGAAGCTCTGGCACAGCATCAGCAACACCAGCCTGACGGGTTGGATCTCACTTTGACAGCGGAACAGATTCAGCAAGAGTTAGCACAAACTAACCAAAAACTGCGTGAAAATACCACCCATCAGGGCGAGATTCGCCAGCAACTGAAACAGGATGCAGACAACCGTCAGCAACAACAAACCTTAATGCAGCAAATTACTCAAACGACACAGCAGGTTGAGGACTGGGGTTATCTTAATTCGCTGATTGGCTCCAAAGAGGGTGACAAATTCCGTAAATTCGCCCAGGGGCTGACGCTGGATAATCTGGTCCATCTCGCTAATCAGCAACTTACCCGTCTGCACGGGCGCTATCTGTTACAGCGCAAAGCCAGCGAGGCGCTGGAAGTCGAGGTTGTCGATACCTGGCAGGCCGACGCGGTGCGCGATACCCGCACCCTTTCCGGCGGCGAAAGTTTCCTCGTCAGTCTGGCGCTGGCGCTGGCGCTTTCGGATCTGGTCAGCCATAAAACGCGTATTGACTCACTTTTCCTTGATGAAGGTTTCGGCACGCTGGATAGCGAAACGCTGGATACCGCCCTTGATGCACTGGATGCCCTGAACGCCAGCGGTAAAACTATCGGCGTAATTAGCCACGTTGAAGCGATGAAAGAGCGTATTCCTGTGCAAATCAAAGTGAAGAAGATCAACGGTCTGGGCTACAGCAAACTGGACAGCGCGTTTGCAGTGAAATAACTATTCAGCAGGATAATGAATACAGAGGGGCGAATTATCTCTTGGCCTGATTGGTCGTTATCCTGCAAGCTATCACTTTATTGGCTACGGTGATTCGTAGCCGTCCTGTTGGTTGTGATGGTGGTATGAATAAAGTTATTTTATCTTTAGCTCTCGGCACGTTTGGTCTGGGGATGGCCGAATTTGGCATTATGGGCGTGCTCACGGAGCTGGCGCATAATGTGGGGGTTTCGATTCCTGCCGCCGGGCATATGATTTCGTATTATGCGCTGGGCGTGGTGGTCGGCGCGCCGATAATCGCCCTCTTCTCCAACCGCTACTCGCTCAAACATATCTTGTTGTTTCTGGTGACGTTGTGCGTCATTGGCAACGCCATGTTTACGTTATCTTCGTCTTACCTGATGCTCGCCATTGGCCGACTGGTTTCCGGCTTTCCGCATGGCGCATTTTTTGGTGTCGGAGCGATTGTATTATCGAAAATTATCAAACCCGGTAAAGTCACCGCCGCCGTGGCGGGTATGGTTTCCGGGATGACGGTCGCCAATCTGCTGGGTATTCCGCTGGGAACGTATTTAAGCCAGGAATTTAGCTGGCGTTACACCTTTTTATTAATCTCTGTTTTTAATATTGCAGTGATGGCATCGGTCTATTTTTGGGTGCCAGATATTCGCGACGAGGCGAAAGGAAACCTGCGCGAACAGTTTCATTTTTTGCGAAGCCCCGCGCCGTGGCTAATTTTTGCCGCCACCATGTTTGGTAACGCGGGGGTATTCGCCTGGTTCAGTTACGTAAAACCTTACATGATGTTTGTTTCCGGTTTTTCGGAAACGGCGATGACCTTCATTATGATGCTGGTCGGGCTGGGGATGGTACTGGGGAATGTGCTAAGTGGCCGGATTTCAGGACGTTACTCTCCGCTGCGCATTGCGGCAGTGACTGACTTCATTATTGTGCTTGCATTGCTGATGCTCTTTTTCTTCGGCGGTATGAAAACAACGTCGCTGGTTTTTGCTTTTATTTGTTGTGCGGGATTATTTGCCCTCTCTGCACCGCTGCAAATTCTGCTACTGCAAAATGCCAAAGGTGGAGAGTTATTAGGTGCTGCAGGTGGGCAAATAGCGTTTAACCTCGGTAGCGCAGTTGGCGCATATTGCGGTGGTATGATGCTGACGCTGGGGCTGGCATATAATTACGTGGCGCTGCCCGCCGCCTTGCTTTCGTTTGCTGCGATGTCGTCGTTGCTGCTGTATGGTCGCTATAAGCGCCAGCAAGCGGTGGATAATCCGGTGCTGGCGAACCCATTGGGGTAGGTCGCGGTCACGGTGAACGTTGCTTGTTGCCGGATGCGGCGTACAGATATGCTCATTTTGTAGGCCTGATAAGACGCGGCAAGCGTCACATCAGGCATCGGAGTACGATGTCGGATGCGGCGCGAGCGCCTTATCCGACCTGAGCATCAGGCATGATGCACCAATGGCCTAACTGTTTTTACTCTTGCGGCCATAACCACGCGGCACCGCGTACGCCGCTCGAATCACCATGCTTCGCCTTACGTACCGGCGTTTCACATTCTCCACCGAAGACAAATTGTTTAATCAACGGCGGAACCGTTTGATATAAACGGTCAACATTGCTCATTCCACCGCCCAGCACAATCACATCCGGATCGAGAATATTCACCACATGTGCCAGCGATTTTGCCAGTCGTAGCTCGTAACGACGCAATGCCAGCTCTGCAACGGGATCTTTCTCTTCAACAAGACGAACAATTTCGCGGCCTTTCAGCGCATTTCCACTTAAACGATGATAATCCGTGGCAAATCCAGTGCCAGAAATAAAGGTTTCAATACAACCTTGTTTACCGCAATAACAAGGGACTTCCTCGCGATAACGCAGTTCATCTTCGTCCATCCACGGTAGCGGATTATGTCCCCACTCGCCTGCCGTGCCATTGCCGCCGATATGCGCCCGACCATTGAAGGCTACCCCCGCGCCGCACCCCGTGCCGATAATCACGGCAAAGACCGTTTGCGCTCCTGATGCCGCACCATCTACCGCTTCTGAAACCGCCAGGCAGTTGGCGTCATTGGCCAGACGGACTTCCCGCTGCAGTCGCGCACTTAAGTCTTTATCGAATGGCTGACCGTTAAGCCAGGTTGAATTGGCATTTTTCACCACGCCGGTGTAGGGCGAAATCGAGCCTGGAATGCCCATGCCTACCGTTCCGCGCTGCCCTGTCGCCTGCTCCGCCATCTCTACCAACGTGGCGATCGTTTCAATGGTCTGCTGGTAATCATCGCGCGGCGTGGGCAGACGATGACGGTACAACTGCTCCCCGGCCTCGCCCAGTGCAATCACTTCAGTTTTAGTGCCGCCTAAATCGATACCTATACGCACAGAACTCTCCTTATTTTTTTCAATATCAATAGCGTAGAGACGGACACCCGGATTGACAATGCAAGGCCGCCGACAATTCGTTATTATGCCCGCTAAATTTAACGACAAGGCCGTGGAAATTATCATGCTGTGGTTCAAAAATTTAATGGTTTACCGTCTTAGCCGCGAAATTTCGCTGCGTGCGGAAGAGATGGAAAAACAGCTAGCCTCGATGGCATTTACCCCATGCGGCAGCCAGGACATGGCGAAGATGGGCTGGGTTCCTCCGATGGGATCGCACAGCGATTCATTAACGCACGTTGCCAATGGTCAAATTGTTATCTGTGCGCGTAAAGAAGAAAAAATTCTCCCGTCTCCGGTCATTAAACAGGCGCTGGAAGCGAAAATCGCCAAACTGGAGGCGGAACAGGCGCGTAAGCTGAAGAAGACCGAAAAAGATTCCCTGAAAGATGAGGTGCTGCACTCTCTGCTGCCGCGCGCATTCAGCCGCTTTAACCAAACTATGATGTGGATCGACACGGTTAATGGTTTGATCATGGTGGACTGCGCCAGCGCCAAAAAAGCGGAAGATACGCTGGCGCTGCTGCGTAAAAGTCTGGGGTCGTTACCGGTTGTGCCGTTGAGCATGGAAAACCCGATTGAACTGACGTTGACCGAATGGATACGCTCCGGTAGCGCGGCACAGGGATTCCAGTTGCTTGATGAAGCCGAGCTGAAATCGCTGCTGGAAGATGGCGGCGTGATCCGTGCGAAAAAACAGGATCTGACCTGCGAAGAGATCACCAATCATATTGAAGCCGGAAAAGTGGTGACTAAACTGGCGCTCGACTGGCAGCAGCGCGTTCAGTTTGTGATGTGTGACGATGGTTCGCTTAAGCGCCTGAAGTTCTGCGACGAACTGCGAGATCAAAACGAAGACATCGACCGTGAAGATTACGCCCAGCGTTTTGATGCCGATTTCATCCTGATGACCGGCGAACTGGCAGCATTAATTCAAAACCTGATCGAAGGATTAGGTGGCGAAGCACAACGTTAATTGCTGATTTTTCTTCAACGCCAGATAAGACGCCTGCGCGTCTTATCTGGCATGTGACGCCATACCAGTCATTAATATAATCATTCGCTACATCGAGCAATGATTTTTATAACATGGCAAACCGGAGCTTCCACTATTTTAATTGCGCATCAGGTAGCGGTAGCAATGAATTAGAGATTGAACGTCATGGTCAGCAATACAAGCACCTAACCCTTTGATTTAAATGTTAACGTTCAATAAAGCCAATTGATTTGAATATATCAAAAATATAAAAATCAGCAGCCTTTGAAATTTTTAATTATAAAAACAAATTACTTTTCAGAAAAATGCCCTCCCAATCAACGGGAAGGCGAGATATTACAGATAGCGGCACAAATAAGAGGTCGGTTCAGCAACTTGCAAATGGAATTCACTGTGGCCGGGAACATTGAATACGGAACCGGCTTCATACACTTGCCAGTCGGTCGCATCAGGCAGCAACACATTCAGCGCCCCGCTGATTACCGTCATCTCTTCAGGTTCAGCGGTGCTGAAGGTGTATTCGCCTTCAACCATGACACCAACGCTGGCGCGACCAGTGCTGCTGCTGGAAAAGCCGATCGATTTCACTTTGCCGGAAAAGTACTCGTTACTTTGAAGCATAAACTGGCCCTGTCTGGTAGTTAAACATCCACTTCACTATAGGGGTCAGAGGCGCTGACTGTCACGCAAAATTAAACCAGTAATTCTGCAGCCAGCCTTGCAATCAATACGTTAGAGAGCAAAACAGGAACATCGAGCTGTTTTTGCAGTAAATCGCGATGACGTTGGTTAAAGCCCAAACAATCCAGCATGATGACATCTGCGCCGTTTTCCAGTAATTCTTTCCCGGCATCGATGATTTTCTGTTCAGAATCGTGAATGGGATTGCCCAGAGAAAACAAGGGGGGTTTTTGCAGGATTTGCCATTTTTGCGCCTGAACGTGCAACAGTTCTTCTACCGGTACAATAACACCGACCTGATGACCTTCGACAATGGAGGAAACCAGCGGTGGTAATATACGTAACGGTTCGAGAAAGATTGTATTACGCGCCGTCATACAGCTAATGTTTGCCGTACTCATCAGCAAAATGACGTCGTACCCCTGATTATCAAGCACTTCAACCACGCTTTGCAGATCGCGCTCCACTTTACGACGCGAAATGTGGGCCAGTTGATTATCATTTAATAAAGTGAGAATCGTTTCTTCACCTGCTTCTGGCGCATACTCCGCCATCACTTCTTCGCGGCTTAACTTCCCCAGCAGGCTATGATGGGAAATGTTATTTTCGTCAATGTACTCAGTCAGGAGCGGCAAAACTTCCTGCATAGGTACAATGCCGATGGTCAGGATCGCCAACGACGCACTCATTGTTCTTCCACCTTACTTTTATTTCGTCGTTAATTACCGGGCAAATGCTAAGCACCACTGCTGACACTTACCTGTGCTACAAATGACAAAAAGCGTAGCAGCAGACGCATCCGGCATAATGTAAAGATTCCAAATGATTCCAGTAATGGATTGTTATTGTTTAATATTCTAATTATTAGGAAAACATGGATTGCGAAAAATGTGACGCAAGTCCGTTGTAGCGGCACTCAGAGTCCTTTCCGAGCAGTCTGATACGGTCACTCTTTGTCAGGATCCTCATAGCGTTTTTTCGCATCCATCGCTTCCAAAGCTGTCGGATGTTCGCTGATTAAAGAGTCAGGTTTGGGATGATCGGCTCTAAGCTGATACCAGGTTACGGTCTGCCCTGGTTTTCCTTTTTCAATCGTCACAACATATGCTTCACGAGGATAAGGTGGTTTCGTTGGCATCGTTCTTCCTTATTTCACGGGATGAACGTTAAGTATAGGCACTCGGGAATCAACAATTGATCGTCTGTGCCAGGGCGCAACGAATTTCAGAAATCACCTGGCTGGGTTCGTTGTTAGCGTTAATGATAATATGCGCAACTTCGCGATATAACACATCGCGTTCTTCCAGCACTTCCTGAACTTCTTCACTTAGCGGTTTTCCGGTTAAGGCTGGTCGCAAATCCTCTTCGGGTGCAGCTTGCAGGCGATTAACCAGTACCGCTACTGGCGCACACAAATAAACCACAATCCCGTTATTGCGCATGTAGTGACGATTAAATTCCGTCAGAATAATGCCGCCGCCCGTGGCAATAACAGTGGATGGCGCAGTCACCGCTTCCAGTGCTGCGGTTTCTCTGGCGCGAAATCCGCCCCACTCTTCCCTTTCGACGATCTCTGCGACCGTCATATTGAGTTGTGATTGCAGCCATTGATCGGTATCGACAAACCGATAGTTGAGCGAATCGGCAAGGGCCATTCCGACCGTTGTTTTACCACAGCCCCGAGGCCCGATCAGAAAAAGAGGTTGTGTCATCGTGGGTTTTCCCCAAAAGGCCGCAATGCGGCGAAAGCCGGTTTCGTGAGAATAGCGATCATACCATTAAACTAGTACAATTTCGATTGTAAAGAAATAATTCCACTTAAGGTAAAAATTTCAATCTACACCTTACTATACCAAGAAATTAGCGAGAAAGAAGTGTAAATAATAAATTACATTTATGCGCGACTACGTTGCACTTCCAGCCACCACTTTTCCAGCTCAGCGGCAAAGGCCTGGCGGTCACGTTGTGAAAGGCTATCTGGCCCCCCGGTTTGAATACCACTGGCGCGTAAGGTGTCCATAAAATCGCGCATTGTCAGGCGTTCGCGAATGGTCGCCGTCGTGTAACGTTCGCCACGTGGATTAAGTGCCGCAGCCCCCTTCTCGATGACTTCAGAAGCCAAAGGAATATCAGCAGTGATCACCAGATCGCCCGGCTCACACTGACGTACAATTTCATTATCGGCAACATCGAAGCCTGCCGCGACGCGTAGCGTGCGAATAAACCGCGATGGCGGCACGCGTAAACTCTGATTTGCCACCAGCACCAACGGCACCTGCATACGTTCTGCTGCGCGATACAGAATCTCTTTAATTACATTGGGACACGCATCGGCATCCACCCATATCGTCATAAGCCCCTCCTTTGTTGGGTCATCCTCTATTGTGTCGCGCTTTTGCCTTCCGGCATAGTTCTGTTTATGCTTCTGACCAGGCGCTTTCCAAAACAATGAATTTCACGGCAGGAGTGAGGCAATGGAAAAGAAAATCGGTTTTATTGGCTGCGGCAATATGGGAAAAGCCATTCTCGGCGGTCTGATTGCCAGTGGTCAGGTTCTTCCAGGGCAAATCTGGGTCTATACCCCCTCCCCGGATAAAGTCGCCGCTTTGCATGATCAGTTTGGCATCAACGCCGCAGAATCGGCGCAGGAAGTGGCACAAATCACCGACATCGTTTTTGCCGCTGTTAAACCTGGCATTATGATCAAAGTGCTTAGTGAAATCACTTCCAGCCTGAATAAAGACTCGCTGGTGGTTTCTATTGCTGCGGGCGTCACACTCGACCAACTTGCCCGGGCACTGGGCCATGACCGGAAAATTATCCGCGCCATGCCGAACACTCCCGCGCTGGTCAATGCCGGGATGACCTCCGTGACGCCAAACGCACTGGTCACGCCAGAGGATACCGCCGATGTGCTGAATATTTTCCGCTGTTTTGGCGAGGCGGAGGTGATTGCCGAGCCGATGATCCACCCGGTGGTCGGCGTGAGCGGTTCTTCACCTGCCTATGTTTTTATGTTTATCGAAGCGATGGCCGACGCCGCCGTACTAGGTGGGATGCCACGCGCGCAGGCGTATAAATTTGCCGCCCAGGCGGTAATGGGATCTGCAAAAATGGTGCTGGAAACCGGAGAACATCCGGGCGTATTGAAAGATATGGTCTGCTCACCAGGAGGCACCACCATTGAAGCAGTACGCGTGCTGGAAGAGAAAGGTTTCCGTGCCGCAGTGATCGAAGCGATGACGAAGTGTATGGAAAAATCAGAAAAACTTAGCAAATCCTGATGAACCACTCCGGACGTCAGGCCGCCACTTCGGTGCGGTTACGTCCGGCTTTCTTTGCTTTATAGAGTGCCATATCGGCCGATTTCAGCCACTCGCGATAGTGACTCATTTGCGGACTCAGCGGCGCGACACCAACACTTATCCGCAACATCACCTGCGGCGTACTTGGTAAGCGTAATGTATTTAGCCCATCATGTACGCGTAACATGGCGGTAATGGCGTTTTCTGCTGGCGTACCAGACATAATCACCGCAAATTCATCGCCCCCAAAACGACCAATCACATCACTGCCGCGCAGAGTGATTTGTAACTGTCGGGTCAGTGCCACAATCGCTTCATCACCCACATCGTGGCCCCAGGTGTCGTTGATGCTTTTGAAATGGTCGATATCGATGATTAATAACGTCGCATCGCGGTTATGCCGCCGACAATTATCAAACTCATTACGCAGCATAATTTCCCAGTGACGCCTGTTATAAACCCCCGTCATGCCATCACGAGTGCTCATTACCTGCAATCTGCGTTTATGTTCTGCAAGTTTTGTTGCCGTCTGGTAGCTGACCCAGCCAAACAGCAGAGGATAAATAACGATAATGGGAAGGGAAAGCCACCACTCCAGCGGTGCACTATTTAGCGACACCGTGATACCCGTTAGTTCAAGCGTGACAAGGCAGGAAACTACCATTAACACCAGACCAGCGACAAACAGACGAGGGCCACCAGCCCCCATCAAATTCAGACACATAATCATTAACATCGCGATCGAAGGCAGCACGTTTACGCCCATCACGCCTACCCACATCCCCGCTAATACTGCATCAGTTTTTAAGTTGTAAATTTCCCGGCTAAGTGGATCAATGGCCCTGCTCGCTAACTGCCAGGCTAAATGCGGCCAGACAAAAGCCCAGCCGACCAACACCAGCCACCACCACCCCGGCGGCGGGTGCGAAACCAGCGTTGATGCAATCGGTAAGAACATCCCAGCCAGCCCAACCATACGGGGCAACCTGACGCGACGGGCAAAGCGCAGCCCGGAACGCTGATGTTCGTTTTGAGGAGTTAATGGTGGTTCCTCCCCGTGCGCCGCCGCTTTTTTGAAAAAGTTTTCATCATTCATTATTTTTGGGAACATTTAGAAACAATTTGCCCAAATTATAGAGACGGGATTAAGAGCGGGAGTATGATATTTCGGGTGAGCCATTTTCTTAGCTCACCCGTTAGCACTATCAGGTATTACGCGGCGTTCTTGAGGCAGGTGCTCATAAACTTATTGCGATCATCACCTTTCAGAGATTGCTGCGTCGCCTGACCATTGCATTCGCGCATCTTCTGCTGTTGCGGCGTCAAACTCTTCTCGCCGGGCGCAGACTTGCTGTTCTTCAGGCAATCACTCATGTACGTCTTACGGGCATCCCCTTTCAACGCCTGCGCCGTGGCCTGTTGATTACAGGAAGTCATACGCTGTTGTTGCGGGGTTAACGTCCTCTCGGCAGCGCCGACTGTGGTTAAAAAAACTAAACCGAATAGCAGGGTAACCAGTAATGTTATTTTCATAGCACCATCCCTCTTAACATTTTAACCAGGAGCGTTTGCGCCCGTGATCTGCCTTTAAGTCTGGTTGCTAACAGCAAAAAAACCACCCGACGACACAAATTCATCGTCGGGTGCGGTTTAATTACAGGCCCAATGCGGCTTTCATGGTGTAGAAGAGATCGGTCTGATCGGTCAGGCCAACGACGTTTGCAGCGTGCGGGCCATAAGCAGCAATACGCAACTGGCTGCCAGTATGCTCTTGCGAATCCTCTTCAGAGTTACCGTAGCTCATCACCATTACTGCGCCATCTTTGGTATTTAACGCCTGAGTCAGACCCGGTGCTTTGGTATCCGGCGGGACAATTTGGCTGGCGTGAGCATGGTCAGCCGTTACCACTACCAGGGTGTTACCATCTTTTTTGGCAAATTCCAGCGCCCGTTGTACAGCTTCATCAAGGTCAACCGTCTCACCAATTTGCCCACAAGGATTCGCGGCGTGATCCTGTTTGTCGATCGATGCACCTTCGACTTGCAGGAAGAAGCCTTTTTCATTTTTACTTAATAACTCAATGGCCTTGTCGGTCATCTGCGCTAACGTCGGTATGCTGTCATTACGCTGCGGATTCGGAGTACAAGTTACCGCAGGCTTATCGATATTGCCGTGATAAGACGCCTTTGGGCCTTTCCAGCGTACCGGCATATTGCCATCGGAAAATAATCCGAGCAGTGGTTTATCCTGATTTGCCTCCGTCACCGCTTCTAACGAGGCTGTATCAGTTACTAACTGATAACCACGCGCCTGTGCTTGTTCACGCAGCGTTTTTCCCTGCCATTCACCGGCGGTTGCTGTTTCTGCAAACGTTTTTGCACCGCCGCCAAGCGTTACATCGGCACGAGCGTTAAGCAGTTGTTCAGTGATGGAGCCTTTACCGCCTTTTTCCAGCGCATTACTCGGGCATTTTTCACTGGTAACGCTCGGTCCGTAGCATTTGCGCGACGTCACATGCGCCACCAGCGCGGCAGGTGTGGCATCCTGCAATTCAGCCGTTGAAACGTTGCCAGTGGCCAGGCCTGCGGCTTTTGCCATCTCCAGTATCGTTGGATGATCTTTTTCATGAATATCGACGCCCAGCGCGCCGTTATAGGTTTTGACGCCAGTTGACCAGGCGGTTGCTGACGCAGCGGAGTCGGTTACGTAGTCCGGTTTACCGGTTCTTTTATCCAGAGAATAGTGAGTGTATTGCCCGGTAAGCGGTAACGCATCGATTCCTTTAAAAAAACCGCCCGCACCTTCGGCATAATTTCGTGCGGCAGTAATTTCCGAATCCCCCATCCCATCGCCAATCAGTAATATAATATTTTTTACCGGCTTATCGCTAAGTGAATCACGCAAGGCGGCGGTCTGATCGCCTGTTAAACGGCGGGCACCGCCGGGCGTAGTAATATCTCCCTGTGCAGCCCGGTTTTCCAGAATGGGTGTCTGCGGCGTCTGGGCGTTTGTTACAGGGGTAAACAATAACGGTAAGAGAGCCAGTGCAATAGTGCTTTGTTTCACTTTATTTTCTCCATGTACAAATACAGTAAAAAATAAAAACAAAGCGACTATAAGTCTCTGGCGTGACAGCTTTATGACAATCGTTGAAAAGGCTTAATTTTTTACTGACGAGGATACCTCAATAACTTCTTTACGTAATCGCGCAGCAGCTCCGTGTCGTCATCAGGAATGCTGGCATCGGGCTTTACCGCATACAACGCCCCCTCAACCTGATCAATCAACCGCTGTTGGTCTTTTTGCGCCATATTGCGAAGCATCGCGGTGACAATAATCTCCAGTGCCTCAACCTGCGCGCACAGTTCCTTCGACTCTTCTTCTTTTTGGGCAAGCTTAAATAACAACTCAGCAATGAGATTTTTCATGTCTGTATTTCCTTATCCAAAGTATGGAGAAGTTAACATTATGCTTCATAACTGCATAGGGGCTGGAAGTAGTATTTTTATGACGAAGGAAATACTTTGCACAAATATTTCCACATATTTATCAGCGAAACGTTTCTCTTATTTAAATAATTACCTTACAAATAAAACAGCTATTCAATTATAAATCATTAATATAATAAAAAGTTATGAAATATATTTAGTTCGTTAACTTATTATTAAGTTATTCACAAGCCGAGTCATGGTTAATGCCAGCAACAAATTAGCTTCCCGTTCATCATTTTTGTGATCTGTAGCACATAATTTAATCGATGATATTTCACAGTCAGTACGCTGAGCGCTTTGTGACCAGAAGATTGCAACATTCTGTCAGAAGGCCGCGAATCAACCGTTTTGTCGTGGTAATGTATGTTCTTTATGTTCGACGGGATAGGTTTTTAAGATGGAAAAACTGCGGGTAGGTATCGTTTTTGGTGGAAAATCAGCGGAACATGAAGTGTCTCTGCAATCGGCAAAAAACATTGTCGATGCCATTGATAAAAGTCGTTTCGACGTTGTGCTGCTGGGCATTGATAAACAAGGGCAATGGCACGTCAGCGATGCCAGTAATTATCTGCTAAACGCAGACGATCCTGCCCATATCGCGTTGCGCCCTTCGGCTACCAGCCTCGCGCAGGTGCCGGGTAGACATGAGCATCAACTTATTGATGCACAGAACGGCCAACCATTGCCGACGGTAGATGTCATTTTCCCGATTGTCCACGGTACGCTGGGTGAAGATGGCTCCCTGCAGGGGATGCTGCGGGTCGCTAATTTACCGTTTGTCGGTTCCGATGTGCTGGCCTCTGCCGCCTGTATGGATAAAGACGTCACCAAACGTCTGCTGCGTGATGCCGGGTTGAACATTGCGCCATTTATTACCCTGACACGCGCCAATCGTCACAAAATCAGTTTTGCCGAAGTGGAGTCTAAACTGGGTTTACCGCTGTTCGTTAAACCCGCTAACCAGGGCTCTTCTGTTGGCGTCAGCAAAGTGACTAACGAAGAACAGTACGCGATTGCCGTCGATCTGGCGTTCGAGTTCGATCACAAAGTGATCGTTGAACAAGGGATCAAAGGGCGTGAGATCGAATGCGCGGTTCTGGGCAACGACAATCCGCAAGCCAGCACCTGTGGCGAGATCGTCCTGACCAGCGATTTCTACGCCTACGACACCAAATACATTGACGAAGATGGTGCGAAAGTGGTGGTTCCGGCAGCCATTGCGCCAGACATCAACGATAAGATCCGGGTGATTGCCATTCAGGCTTATCAGGCGCTGGGCTGTGCTGGCATGGCGCGTGTTGACGTCTTCTTAACGCCGGAAAACGAGGTGGTGATCAACGAGATCAACACGCTGCCGGGCTTCACTAATATCAGCATGTATCCGAAGTTGTGGCAAGCCAGCGGTCTGGGCTACACCGACCTGATCACGCGTTTGATTGAACTGGCACTGGAACGTCACGCTGCGGATAACGCGTTGAAAACCACAATGTAATTTTCAATCGCCCGGTAATATTTTTATTGGGCGTTTAAGACTGGTGACAAGCGTAAGATTGCCTGATGCGCTACGCTTATCAGGCCTACCAGATAATTTCAATATATTGATTTTGCAAGATTTTGTAGACAGGCTAAAGCGTTAATGCCGCATCCGGCATTAACAACGAGCACTTTGCCATCCCCTGAACGCCCAATCATATGTTATTGGGCGTTTTCAGTTTCGTCATCGCGACGACGAATAATCAGCCCCGCCAGCCAGAAACTAATTACCCACGTCACCAGACCGACTGCATATGTCTGCCAACCTTTTGCTTCAAATCCCAGCAAACCCACCACACCGTTAAGAATGAAAATGAGACCAATGGCGAACGCATAGTAGTGCCAGTCGCGGCGGATTTTTACAGGCAAATTCATGGCAGCTCCGATAATGAAAAACAGCATCCTCGCATATTCTGTAACATCCGTCTGTGGCGTAGACAGCATTTCCAGTGTCGTTAAAAAATTTAGCTTAAAGTTACCATTTTGTGACTCACGACGAATATTCACGCTTCGGGAATATTCCCACCATCAATTTACCATGATTCTGATATTGACAATCTCAATGACCTGTCAGACTTGCCATAGCCGCTGGTATCACACCAGAAGAGAAGCAAATGACTTCCGGAGGTTTTTATGGCTGATTTCACCCTATCAAAATCGCTGTTTAACGGAAAATATCGCAACACCTCTTCAACGCCTGGCAACATTGCCTATGCGCTGTTTGTACTGTTTTGCTTTTGGATTGGGGCGCAATTACTGAATCTGTTGGTGCATGCGCCTGGCGTCTATGAGCGTTTAATGCAGGTTCAGGATACAGGCCGCCCACGAGTGGAAATCGGCTTAGGTGTCGGCACCATTTTTGGGCTAATCCCATTTTTGGTTGGTTGCTTCATTTTTGCCGTGGTTGCTTTATGGCTGCACTGGCGACATCGTCGCCAGTAAGATTTGCTGTGCCAGATGCGGCGTAAACGCCTTATCTGGCCTACGATTCCCCATTGATCACGGTTTCATACAACGCGCCCGTCGCTCATCAACGCGCTTCGCAAACCATGCTGTTGTAAGGTTACGAGTGATTTTCGGGCTTTCCAGTTGGATACCGGGCAACATTTCACGTGGTAGCGATTTACCCGTTTTCGCTTCTGCAAGCTGATAAACTTTCTGGTACAGCGCCGTCTCTTCAAAAGAGAAGCGGTCCCCTTTCTCTAACTGACGGCGAATTTCGCTGTCACTCATACCCAGTTTGCCTGCCAGTTTGCGCGTTGCCAGTTCTGTTTTACCGGGTTCTTTGCTGTCATAGCGAATCAAATCCCCATCCAGCGCCAGTTTCACGCCGCTGGCTTTGCTGACCGCGTTCTGAAACGCGGCGTTCCGACTGGCATACCAGCCGGCATTAAAGTCAGCAAAACGATAGATCGGCGCGCTGTAACTGGCGGGATAATTCAGTAAATGGTAAGTACCAAACCATAATCCGCCGCGACGACTAAAGACTTCCTGACGGACAGTACCGTCCATTTCCCACGGATAGCCTTTGGTATGCTGTTCGGCAAAAGCAATGCTGACTTGCATCGGCCCACCCGTGCGCACCGGGTTAAGCGAACCAAACAGCGTCTGGCCCATCGGCACCATGCTGATCAGATCGTCAAAAATCGCGCTTAACTGCTTTTCTGTACGCACGGAATCTAACCGTTCGCTGTAACTTTTGCCGTTTGGTGATTTAATTTTCAGCGCGGTATGAACCAAAAAAGCGGGGATATGCATCCGTTCGGCGCGACGGTCAATCTCTTGCCAGGCAATTTTACTTAAGCCCGGAACGGCCGGATCCGCCTGATAATTAGACTCCTGCTGTGCCACCGCCAGCACCGAGCAGACGTTTTCCAGCGTCGGTGCCAGCCCCTGACTTTCAAAAGTGGTGGCAATATCTTTCGCCCAGGCATCGCGGTCTTTCACGCTGGCGGGCAACTTCTGCCGCACGACGCTCGCTACATCTATCGCTTTTTCGCCCTTTTTCAACGGTTGCGGAGCCTGACTACTACACCCCGCTAAAACCAGAACCGCCAACAATGAAAGCGAAGAAAGACGAGTGAACTGCGACATTACCTCTCCTTTTTAACTCAACGTATGGGTTACTTCCTGAATTTTGTCACCATCCAGCTCATGTTCAAAGCTGCGCAGACGTTTGTAGATAGACATTAACTCTACCAACGTAGTCCATGAGTTAATCAGATACTGGAAAGCACCGCGCACCTGGCCGAAAACGTTGGTAATTTGCGTCATCAGGCCGAGCGTAATCGTACCGGCAACAATCGACGGAAACAGCAAGAACAAACCGAAAACGTTATCAACCTGCAAATAGAGAATGCGGGCAATATTGAAATACATATAGTGAAAATAGAGACGAAAATAGTTCTTCCGCACGGCGCTGAACAGCTCGCGTACCGTTGGCGGCGTCGCGCGCGATGCATCGTCTTCACCATAAACCAACTCTTTACGATAAGCCGCTTCTACGCGCTGGTTTTTAAATTCCAGTCCCGGCAGTTTGATCCCCACCACCGCCAGCAGCCCGGTGCCCATCAGCGACCAGACGATGGCAGCAATCACCAGGCCATACGGAATATGTCCAATAATCGGCAATTCCGGCACATGCGCGGAGAGCGTCACCAACACCGGCAAGAAGGCGATCAACGTCATGATAGCGTTGATAAAACTTACCCCCATATTTTCCAACGTAGAGGCAAAACGCATAGTGTCTTCCTGCACACGCTGGGCGGCACCTTCGATATGACGGAGTTGTTGCCAGTTTGCCATGTAGTACTCGTTCATCGCTGTACGCCAGCGGAACACATAGTGGCTAACAAAGAAATTGTTCAACACACTGATCACTACCGCAATCAGCGCAATCCCCAGAAAGACGCCCACTTCGCGATAAAACTGTTCAATGGTCACTTTATGCGGCGAACTTAGCGCGGTTTGGATCAGATCATAGAACGGCGCATACCAGGCGTTGACGGCAACCCCAACTTCCACCAGAAACCAGGTAACGAAGATAATCAGCGCAGTACCGAGTATTGACCAGTATTGCCAACGATGCGGGCTGTATATAAACCAGAACAGCGCAAAGAGTCCTACACAAACAATGTAGTAAGCATAAAAAACCAGGAAGTCTAATGACCAGAAACGGGCGGCGCTAATCGGGATCTGCCCGGAAGCCCCGGTGATACGAGCCACCCAATCACCACCACCGGCTTGCCAGAAGATCACGGCAATCAATGCCCAAACAAAGGCCGAGAGGAAAAACGTACCCGGCTTTGGGAAAAAAGACTTAAACATATGCTCTCCTGCTAACTTCTTATCATTTTAACAACTGCTGTGCATAAACCGCATGACCACTCCAAAGAGCAAGCCAAATGAAACCGCCCATTGTGACCAATGGCAAGCTACTTAGTTCGTCAACCTGAACGTAAGAATTGTTTCGACGGATTTCACAAACAAAGGATTGTTTACATTAGCGGATTAACACGCGCAGGATCACAAATGCAGGCATTGGTGAGCAGGAAAAAGAACGTGTTTACGCGCCGTTACGTTTTTAACACTATTATTGCACTAATTCGCCCTTTGCAATCCATCTATGAGTAGTATAAATACGCTTAGTTACCTTCATTTAATTTATGGACACCACCGTTGAAACGTAGTCTGCTTTTTTCTGCCGTGCTGTGTGCGGCGTCATTGACCTCCGTCCATGCGGCGCAGTCGATCACCGAACCGGAGTTCGCCTCTGATATTGTCGATCGCTATGCCGATCATATTTTTTACGGCAGCGGTGCCACGGGGATGGCCCTGGTTGTTATCGATGGTAATCAGCGCGTCTTCCGCAGTTATGGGGAAACGCGTCCCGGTAATAACGTTCGCCCACAATTAGATTCTGTCGTGCGAATTGCGTCGCTCACTAAGCTGATGACCAGTGAGATGCTGGTGAAATTGCTCGATCAAGGGACGGTGAAATTAAACGATCCGCTAAGTAAATATGCACCGCCAGGCGCACGCGTGCCGACCTACAATGGAACGCCCATTACGCTGGTGAATCTGGCAACCCATACCAGCGCCCTGCCGCGTGAACAGCCCGGCGGCGCAGCAAATCGTCCGGTATTTGTCTGGCCGACTCGCGAGCAACGTTGGAAATACCTTTCTACCGCCAAACTAAAAGCCGCACCGGGTAGTCAGGCTGCATATTCCAACCTCGCATTCGACTTACTGGCAGATGCGCTGGCGAATGCTTCCGGCAAACCATATACGCAGTTGTTTGAAGAGCAGATTACCCGTCCGCTGGGGATGAAAGACACCACATACACACCATCACCGGACCAGTGCCGTCGTTTAATGGTTGCCGAGCGCGGGGCCAGTCCTTGTAATAATACCCTGGCGGCAATAGGCAGCGGCGGTGTTTATTCCACGCCTGGCGATATGATGCGCTGGATGCAGCAGTATTTGTCGTCTGATTTTTATCAGCGCAGCAACCAGGCGGATCGTATGCAGACGCTGATTTATCAACGCGCGCAGTTTACGAAAGTGATCGGCATGGATGTACCCGGTAAAGCAGATGCGCTCGGTTTAGGCTGGGTATATATGGCACCGAAAGATGGGCGTCCGGGAATTATTCAGAAAACAGGCGGCGGTGGCGGATTCATTACCTATATGGCGATGATCCCGCAAAAAAATATTGGTGCTTTTGTGGTCGTCACGCGTTCGCCGTTGACACGCTTTAAAAATATGAGTGATGGCATCAATGATTTGGTGACCGAACTTAGCGGGAATAAACCATTGGTCATCCCCGCGTCCTGATTAATACTCTGAAGGCAAACGGTTGATAGCAACCAGTTTGCCTTTATTCATTTCGATATAGCCGCCCTTGCGTAAAGCCGCGAGAACTTCTGCCACGACAGAACGTGATATGCGTGTACGTTGATGGATATAATTCATAACACCAATACGTGAACGCAATTCGTCATTCCAGTCAATCATTGATAATAAAGTAGCGCGGATTTGTTCATAGGAATTGTGACCAATGAGCTGAACGTCACGTAATTCCAGAATTCGATTTTGCCAGGCTAACCAATAGAAAGCGTCACGCCAGAGTTGATGTTGTTCAATAAGAGTAATGGTTTGTTTGGCAGGCAGATGATATCCCATACAGTTTCCTTCTGATATTAATTTGTATGGTATATCGTTTTTCATTAATCCATCAGCCAGACCCATAATATAAGGAGCCTGGGTAATACCGATAAGTACGTTTTCTTCTCTACGCAGAGAGATAACACCTTCTAAAATAACGAATGTATCTTCGCTATTAACATCACTTGAAAATATAACTTGTTTTTCATTATTAAACTCGAAGCGCGTGCCGTATCTGGACAAACATTTATCGAGCTTACCAAATTCCTGAAGAGGTTTAACTACAGATAACATTTGCGCGTCCTTTGCAGTAATGCCCGTCAAATCCTTGACGGGCATTATTTAGATTAAATTACCTATTTCTTCAGAATGAAGAATATTACCAGGTATATTTAACACCCACATTCGCGGACCAGTCTTGATCTACGTCACCGCCACCGAGGTAGTTAGCATCGGTATAGGCACTGAAGTTCTTGGTAAAGCTGAACTGAGTACCCAGACCAACACGTACCGCAGACCCTTCAGTACCGTTATCGATGGAATCGCCGTTCACATCGTTATCGTTGTTAGAGTCGTCGTAGACGTAAGCCAGTTTGAAGTACGGAGTCAGAGCCTGGTCTTCGCTGTAAGTGAAGGTATAACCTGCATCTACACCCAGCTCATAACGCATGCTGTTGTAAGACTGACCGTCAACTTTCATGTCGTTGCTCAACTGGTAGTCATCACCAGACTGGAACAGACCAGAAACGCTGCCGTAAGGTGTTACGTAACCAGCATCACCCAGTTTGAAGTCGTAACCGGCTTTCAAACCGAAGCCCCACGCGTCAGAGTTGGTGCTACCGTCAACGTAAGTACCGTTGCTCATGGTTGCAGACAGATCGTTGTTGAAGTGAGAGTAGCTCAAGCTACCATCAACAAAGATGTTGTTCGCGAAGCGAGCAGAAGAGTAGATGTAGGCAGACTGGCTGTCTTGATCCACCTGACCAGAACGGTCATTCATGTCACCTTTACCGAAGCCTGCAGCCGCACCGACGATCCACTTAGCGTTATTACCGTCAATTTTGGTATCAACACCGACCATGATGCCGTTAACATCCTGATCGTAGTCAATGGTGCCGTTGTTGCCGTTGAAGTTACCACCGAAGTAGCTTACCCACGCGCCACCGTTATCAGCCAGGCCATGACGAGAGTTGGTCAGACGAGTACCAACGGTGTCTTGTTCCAGGTTCCAGATATTGGTGTTTGCAGACGGAATGCTCAGCGCCATGTTCGCGTAGTCGGTCAGCTCAGTCTGATGCAGAACAACGGTGTTACCTTCCTGGCGGGCTTCGTAGGTGTAAGCACCCAGGTCAGCTTTGTTAGCAGCAGAGAAGGTAGCATTGCTGTTTTTATCGTTAACGTAAATCAGCTCGTTACCGTTGTAGTCAGCGATTGAACCAGCACCAGTAGCGTTGTCGATACGAACTTTGTAGTTACCGGTTGCAGCGGCAACATGGTCACCGCTGTTATCAACTTCGTTCTGACCAGCTTCGATAGAAGCAGTGTTATCGTTATCGCCGTTACCATTAATGGTCAGGTGACCATCAGAGTTCATTGCGATTACGCCATAACCGTAGTTTGACTTGGTAGTGTCGTTGGTACGGTCGTTGGTCAAGTCTGCATCAAGTACGAAGCGGTTGCTTTCGATGTTGAATACACCAGCATGAATGTTGCCACCGGTATCAGTGGTGCTGGTCAGGTTCAGTGTATCAACCTGAAGAGCATTCGCCGCAGTGTTACCAACATCCAGGATACCGTCGTTAGTCACTTTGATGTTGTTCGCATACAGAGCTGCATCACCTACAGCCCAACCAGCAGAAACTTCATCAGAGATGGTTACGGTACTGTTGTCGATAGTCAGTGAATCAGTTGCAACATGACCATCTTCGTTGATGTTCAGCGCAGAAAGACCTGTCAGAGAGATAGAGTCAGAAATCAGCGTTGAATCAGCAACATTAACAGTTGAACCACTGTTGATGCTCAGAGTATCGATCAGAGAAGTTTTGGTGGTATCCCACTGTGAACCAGTGTTCAGAGTCACATTGAACAGACCGCTCTGGTAAACTTCGTTACCGATGATGTGATCAAATTCGCTGTATTCAGAGTCGATGTTTTCTACACCAACCGTTGATAAAGGCCACAGGCTATTAGCAGCGATGTCGATCAGAGTTGCAGTAGCTTCGGTATTGACACCATAGGTATAAGAGTCATTTACACCATCACTATCAGTATCAACACCAACCTGATGCGCAGACATTGCTGCACCAACCCACTTGCTGCCATTGTTCAGGGTCAGATCCAGACGATCAGTACCATCCCAACCGTTAGTATCTACATCACCGTCAGCATCACGATAGCTATCACGGCCATGTGGGAAGAAGTTCTCATCAAAGTTGCTTGAGAAGAACACATCGCCCATCAGCGTGGAGTTATCGAATGTTGCAGTAGTCTGCATGGCGTTATCAGCATCAGGATGTGCAATAACGGCTAATGCGATATCATCAGCGTTCCAGACATTACCATTGTAATCACTGGCATTACCGGTATTACCAAACCAACCAGTAGTTCCTTCATCAGTCCATGAACCTGAGGTCACGGTAGAATCTTTAACAGTAATAGTGTTATTAAACACTTCACTGCTGTTTACGCCAGTGCTGACCGTGTTGTCGTCAATATCTTCCCACTCATAACCCTGAGTCAGCGTAATACCTGCCACGTGAGAGTTATTAGAGATGGACAGATCAACTTCTTGATCCAGAGTAATGGCAGTACCAATGTTATAAACGTCTACAACATGAGTATCAGCGGCATTATTGTAGGTGCCGTTATAAGTATAGTGTTCGTAGTTGTCGTCGATTGTTGAATTATCAACAGTCAGCGCCAGACGATCATGGTAGTAGTCATCCGCACGATCAACACAATCAGTTGTCATGCACTCGGAATAAATCATACCGTGGATAGTGCTGTTTTTGATTGTCAGACTATTGGCGTTGGTATTGGTAGAAATACCATCGTCCAGATAGTAGGTAGAGATTACGCCATTAACGGTAGCTTTATTGATGACGGGATAAATATCGCCGTTGTAATAGCTGTCAGCTGCGTAGTTGTTCCAGCCTGCATAACCATCATAGTAAACGTCATCAGCATAGGTGGCGTCATTGTAGTGATGGAAAGTATTGTAAGTTTGACCAGAAATATCGTTGGTCGCTGCATTAGCCTGAGAGGTGATAGCCAGAGTGCAAGCCAATGCTAATTGTGATACTACAAGTTTCTTTTTCCAGGAGTGCATTTGTCATCCCTCCTCAGGGACGTAATAAGTTGATCCATCAATTATCAATGCATAGAAAACATATTATGTTTCGCGCTAACGATTATGCTGCGTTACAGACGAATGGTTCAATTATTCTTTCCCCTAAGTCCGAATGTGGACATATATAAATCACACGTGCACACTTATTACAAAAATAGATAAAAACGCAGCATTTCAATATGTTAATGATAGCCTTAATTTTAACTCATACACTTTGCAATATATTACAAAAACAAATCAGACAAATAATGTATCAATAACCAAAATAACTTTTAATCACTCTGTTTTTGACAGTGCAATCAAATAACCAAAAACAATAACCAATAGCTATAAATAAAAATTAAAAATATTTTCAATGAATATGAAATTATTGCTATTTCTATTAAAAAGATGTCATAGCCTCTCTTTCATTCCCTTCTTAACAACATCGCGACAACTTTCGTAAAACACTCCTGCCCCGCTTCAGGTATACTGTGCACCTTAATTCCACAAACATCAGGCAGACCATGACAGACTTAATCCAACGCCCTCGTCGCCTGCGCAAATCTCCTGCGCTGCGCGCCATGTTTGAAGAGACAACACTTAGCCTTAACGACCTGGTGTTGCCGATCTTTGTTGAAGAAGAAATTGACGACTACAAAGCCGTTGAAGCCATGCCAGGCGTGATGCGCATTCCAGAGAAACATCTGGCACGCGAAATAGAACGCATCGCCAACGCCGGCATTCGTTCCGTAATGACTTTCGGCATTTCTCACCATACCGATGAAACGGGCAGCGATGCCTGGCGGGAAGATGGTCTGGTGGCGCGTATGTCACGCATCTGCAAGCAGACCGTGCCAGAAATGATCGTCATGTCAGACACCTGCTTCTGTGAATACACTTCTCACGGTCACTGCGGAGTGCTGTGCGATCACGGCGTCGACAACGACGCAACCCTGGAAAATTTAGGCAAACAAGCGATAGTTGCTGCTGCTGCGGGTGCAGACTTCATCGCCCCTTCCGCTGCAATGGACGGTCAGGTGCAGGCAATTCGCCAGGCGCTGGACGCCGCAGGTTTTAAAGATACTGCGATCATGTCGTATTCGACTAAATTCGCCTCCTCCTTTTATGGCCCGTTCCGCGAAGCTGCCGGAAGCGCATTAAAAGGCGACCGCAAAAGTTACCAGATGAACCCAATGAACCGTCGCGAGGCGATTCGTGAGTCACTGCTGGATGAAGCCCAGGGCGCAGACTGCCTGATGGTTAAACCAGCCGGAGCGTACCTCGACATCGTGCGTGAACTGCGTGAACGTACTGAATTGCCGATTGGTGCGTATCAGGTCAGCGGTGAGTACGCGATGATTAAGTTCGCCGCGCTGGCAGGTGCAATAGATGAAGAGAAAGTGGTGCTCGAAAGCTTAGGTTCAATTAAGCGTGCGGGCGCGGATCTGATTTTCAGCTACTTTGCGCTGGATCTGGCTGAGAAAAAAATTCTGCGTTAATGACCATGGATGCCGGGTAATCCCTACCCGGCACTTCACCTTACTCTGCCCGATAAAACGGTTTATCCCCGAGAATTGTCGCCCGATGCATAATCCGCCGCTGCGGCAGATAATCAGCATTCGCATAGTGCTGAGTCACACGGTTATCCCAAATCGCCACGTCATTTGGCTGCCAGCGCCAGCGCACCTGAAATTCCGGTTTGGTGATATGGGCGAATAAAAAGCCCAGCAACGCTTCGCTCTCTTTCTCGCTGACATCGATAATTCGCGTAGTAAAACCTTCATTAACAAACAGCGCCTGTTTACCGCTCACCGGATGCGTACGCACCACCGGATGGAACAACGGTGGATTTTTCGCAGCAGCCTCGCGCCAGCGTTGATGTTCCTCCTCGGTTTTACGATATTTGTATTCCGGAAACGATTTACGGAAATCATGCTCCGCACGCAGCCCGCTCAACAGTTGGCGGAAGGGAGTTGAAAGCGCCTCATACGCTGCAATACCGCTGGTCCATAGCGTGTCACCGCCGGTCGAGGGCAACTCTTTCGCCGCCAGAATCGCCCCAGCGGGTGGCGTCTCAATAAACGTCACATCGGTGTGCCAGTTGTCGTTATCTGGCGGATTATCGTTATGGGTATCCAATACGATAATCTCCTCAACCCCTTCGGCATGAGGATAAACAGGGTGAATATGCAGCTCGCCAAAACGCTGGGCCAGCGCGCGTTGCTGCTGCGGCGTAATGGCTTGTTCACGCAGAAAGACTACCTGATGGCGCAGCACCGCATGGTAAAGCTGTTCAAACTGGTTATCGCTTAACGGACGCGTCAGGTCGGCACCCGAAATTTGTGCGCCAATATACGATCCCAGCGGGGTAATGCTCAGACGTTCACTCATTGTATTTCTCCATGCCAGGGCGTCAGGCGGTGCTGTAACGCGCGCAACCCCAGTTCTAAAAGAAAGGCGATAATCGCGATCACCGCAATTCCCGCCAGTACCACGTCAGTCGCAAGAAACTCCCCCGCAGACTGAACCATAAAGCCCAAACCACGCGTCGCTGCAATCAGTTCCGCCGCCACCAGCGTAGACCAACCCACCCCCAAACCAATACGTATTCCGGTGAGAATTTCTGGCAGCGCGCCAGGCAGAATAACAAACCACAGCACCTGCGCACGGCTTGCGCCCAGCGACTGCGCGGCACGAATGCGAACCTGCTGCGCGCTTTTCACTCCCGCCAGCGCCGACATCGCCACCGGTGCAAAAATCGCCAGATAGATCAGTAAGATCTTCGAGGTTTCACCAATACCAAACCAGATCACCATCAGCGGCAAATAGGCCAGCGGCGGCACCGGGCGATACAGTTCGATTACCGGATCAAGAATGCCGCGCACCGTCGGGCTTATCCCCATCGCGATCCCGACCGGAATGCCGATCAATACCGCCGCAAGTAACGCCAGCAAAATGCGCGTCAGGCTGGCTGCCAAATGCTGCCAAAGTGTGGCGTCCATAAATCCTTGCGGCCCGGCAATGGTGAGCAGTTTTTCCAGCACCTGCTGCGGCGGTGGTAAAAACAGCGGGCTAATCAGTTGCAGCGCCGCCACTGCCCACCATACAGAAAGTAAAACGGCTAACGTGCCAATGCTTAAAGTCACCCGACCTGAGAGCGGCCAGCGCCATTTCAGCCGACGCGAATGCAGTTTTTCATTAATGACCACGCTCATGAGAACGCCTCCCGTTGCTCAAATACGCGGCTTAAGACATATTCGCGCATGGCGATAAACTGTGGATCAGACTTAATGCTGCGACTCGACTCCCCCGCAACAAAGCGGCGGGCGAAGTTGAGCGGCAACCGCTCCAGCACACGGCCAGGAGCGGATGAAAGCAGAACCAGTTCAGTTGCCATAAACACCGCTTCTTCTATATCGTGGGTAATCAACAGCACCTGCTTGCCGGTCTCCTGCCAGAGTTTCAGCAGTAAGGTTTGCATCTGGTCGCGGGTAAAGGCATCCAGCGCGCCAAACGGTTCGTCGAGTAATAACAACTGAGGATTAGCCGCCAGCGCGCGGGCAATTCCCACCCGTTGACGCTGACCACCGGAAAGCTGCCAGACATATCTTTTTTCTGCGCCTTCCAGACCTACTTTTTTCAGCATCTGGCGCACGATTTCCAGACGTGGCGTTTTCTCCATCCCCGCCAGTTGCAGGCCAAACGCCACGTTATCCTGCACATTGCGCCACGGCAGCAATCCTTCATTCTGAA
This sequence comes from Escherichia sp. KTE159, assembly GCF_000408805.1. NCBI lineage: Bacteria > Pseudomonadati > Pseudomonadota > Gammaproteobacteria > Enterobacterales > Enterobacteriaceae > Escherichia > Escherichia sp. KTE159. The sequence goes on along the minus strand of NZ_KE137292.1, from coordinate 190,233 downwards.
AAACCACGCCGCGCTCAGCCCCCGGTCCCTGAATACGCTTGCCCGCCAGTTGAATGCTGCCGTGCTGATAAGGCACAAAACCAGCTATCAAATTTAACAAGGTAGTTTTGCCGCAACCGGACGGCCCCAGCACTACCAACAATTCGCCGTTTTCCAGCGCCAGGTTGATATCTTCCAGCGCCGGTTTGCCGCCATAATCGGCGTAAAGATGAGAGATTTGCAGCATTCGCGCCTCCTTTTATTGCACGAAGCGCGAGGTGACAAACTGGCTGTAATCATTCGCCACGGCGGGAACTTTGCCCTGCTCTTTCAAAAACTGGGCGGTATCGATGATCGCTTTGTTCACCGGCCCGGTCAGTTCTACCGTCTGTTGCTGCGGCGTCAGATAGGTATTCCCCTTCACCAGCCCTGGTACATCGCCTTCCGGCACGCCGCTTAAGCGCGCCAGCTTGCTGATATTTTCCGGCTGTTTCAGCCACGCGTCAGGATTAGCAATATACGGTTGCTGGGCATCGATAGCGCTTTTAGCAAACGCTTTCACTACCTCCGGATATTTCTCGGCAAAATCTTTACGCACTACCCAGACATCCAGCGTCGGCGCGCCCCACTGGCCGACCTGTTCAGAATCGGTCAGCACCTTGCCGTCTTTTTCCAGGGCGTTAACCGCAGGTGCCCAGACATAAGCACCATCAATATCTCCCCGTTGCCATGCGGCGATAATCGCGGGCGGCTGCAGGTTCACAATTTCCACTTGTCCGGGTTTTATGCCCCAGTGTTTCAGCGCCGCCAGCAGACTGTAATGCGTGGTGGAGATAAACGGCACGGCGATACGTTTGCCAATCAGATCTTCCGGTTTGCTGATGGTTTTCTTCACCACCAGCGCTTCGGAGTTACCCAGTTTTGAGGCTAAAAGAAAGACTTCAATCGGCACCTGTTGGCTGGCAGCCACCGCTAATGGGCTGGAGCCGAGGTTGCCGATTTGCACATCGCCAGAAGCCAGCGCCCGCACAATGCTGGCTCCGCTGTCAAACTTACGCCAGTCCACGCTCGCCCCGCTCTCTTTGGCAAAGGTGCCATCAGCCTGAGCCACTTTCGCCGGTTCAGCGGAGGTTTGATACGCCACGGTGACGTTCACCGCCTGCGCCTGAAAAGCGATGAATGCCAGTGCGGCAAGAAGTGTGTTACGCGATGAAATTGTCATGATTATCTGCTCCCCTGTCTTGTTATGGGTGCAGTATTCGCGGGTAAAGACATTTATTAAAAGAATTAATCATTATGGGCAATATGTTTTTATTCTTAGCAAAAAAACGGCAAACGATAGATTAGTTATGCATTTGCTAACCGTTTCCCTACAAAGCAATGCCATATTTATTTTTATATACGAATAAAAATTCGAACTACGCTACTTTATTTCTCCAACCTACTGACTAAGTAAACCAATAACAAATACATATATCATTCTAATTTTATATAATGCAAAGCATAGAAACCACTTTATCATACAAATTCATTCATAATACGAATATAAAAACCAGTTTTTCACAGAAGATATTTTTTAAATGCAATTAATTGACAAACTAAATCACATCTAAATACAATATATAAAAAATATAAACACATTCACAAAACACACAAACAGTTAACATATGACACACACAATTCAAACTTATACCGCTTACGGCCCTCCGGGCATTAAATAACCCCGTTCTCAGGATTATTCTTTTTTACAGCGTGCCATTTTTAACATCTGAGTATGTTGCAGAGGATTGCAGCTCTGCATTCGCCGCGCTTTCAGCATAATAATTAAAATGGAGTGTCATGAATTGGACAAGGTTTTAAATTCTGCGTTGCATTCTTCAGCAGAAAAGAGGAAAGGTATCCTTGCGATTGGCGCACATCCTGACGATATTGAATTAGGTTGTGGTGCATCGCTTGCTCGTCTTTCGCAGAAAGGAATTTATATCACTGCCGTTGTCATGACTGCTGGCAATTCGGGTGTAAGCGATGTCATCGATCGTTGCGAAGAATCTCGCGAAGCATTAAAGATGTTGGGTTGTCAGCAAACTATTCATCTTAATTTTGCAGACACCCGTACACATCTGCAACTCAATGATATGATTTCTTCCCTGGAAGATATTATTAAAAATCAAATTCCCTCTGATGTAGAAATCATACGGGTATATACCATGCATGATGCTGACCGCCATCAGGATCATCTGGCAGTTTATCAGGCGTCAATGGTTGCCTGCCGCACTATTCCACAAATTCTCGGCTATGAAACCCCAAGCACCTGGCTTTCATTTATGCCCCAGGTTTTTGAATCCGTGAAAGAAGAATATTTCACCGTCAAACTTGCAGCATTAAAAAAACATAAAAGCCAGGAGCAACGTGATTATATGCGTCATGAACGTTTACGTGCTGTTGCACAATTTCGCGGACAACAGGTCAATAGCGATCTGGGTGAAGGCTTTGTTATTCATAAAATGATTCTTTGAGCAGATAAAATGAAAACCTGGATCTTTATATTTATGGCCGTCGCAATATTGCTATGGTTTTTGAGTACGTTAAGGCGTAAGCCCAGCCAAAAGAAAGGCTGTATTGACGCAATTATTCCTGCCTATAACGAAGGCCCTTGTCTGGCACAGTCGCTGGAAAATCTACTGCGCAACCCTTATTTTTGCCGTGTGATTTGCGTTAACGACGGCTCTACGGATAACACAGAAGCAGTAATGGCGGAAGTCAAACGCAAATGGGGCGATAGGTTTGTTGCTGTTACACAAAAAAACACCGGCAAAGGCGGTGCTCTAATGAACGGCCTCAACTACGCCACATGTGACCAGGTTTTTTTAAGCGATGCCGATACTTACGTCCCTCCAGATAAAAATGGCATGGGGTATATGCTGGCGGAAATTGAGCACGGCGCTGACGCCGTAGGCGGCATTCCCTCGACAGCCTTGAAAGGCGCAGGCCTGTTGCCGCACATCCGCGCGACCGTAAAGTTGCCGATGATCATTATGAAACGCACGCTACAGCAACTCCTGGGCGGCGCACCGTTTATTATCAGCGGTGCGTGCGGGATGTTCCGTACTGATGTATTGCGTAAATTCGGTTTTTCGGACCGAACGAAAGTTGAAGATCTTGACCTCACCTGGACGTTGGTCGCCAATGGTTACCGCATTCGTCAGGCGAATCGCTGCATCGTTTATCCACAAGAGTGCAATAATCCACTTGATGAATGGCGACGCTGGCGGCGTTGGATTGTGGGCTATGCCGTCTGTATGCGCCTGCATAAAAAGCTTTTATTTAGCCGTTTCGGCATCTTCAGTATATTTCCTATGCTTTTGGTTGTGCTTTATGGCGTTGGAATTTATCTCGCTACCTGGTTTAATGAATTCATCACCACCGGGCCACATGGCGTGGTATTGGCAATGTTTCCGCTTATCTGGGTCGGCGTAGTTTGTGTTATTGGTGCTTTTAGCGCCTGGTTTCATCGTTGCTGGTTGTTGGTGCCTTTAGCGCCACTTTCCGTTGTGTATGTATTATTAGCTTATGCCATCTGGATTATTTATGGACTTATTGCCTTTTTTACTGGACGCGAGCCTCAACGCGACAAACCTACACGTTATTCCGCACTGGTGGAAGCGCCAATCGCTTACTCCCAACCTTCTGTCACCGGAACTGAAAAGCTATCTGAAGCTTAATATTAAAGAGAAAAATATTCAGATTGCAGACCATGTGATTATTGATGAAAGTGCTGGTGAGGTTATTATCGGCGCGAATACACGTATTTGCCACGGCGCAGTTATTCAGGGACCAGTAGTGATTGGCGCAAACTGTCTGATAGGTAATTATGCATTTATTCGCCCAGGCACAGTAATCAGCAATGGTGTAAAAATTGGTTTTGCTACTGAAATAAAAAATGCAGTTATTGAATCGGAAGCAATGATTGGACCGCAATGTTTTATTGCCGACTCGGTAATTGCAAGCCTGGCATATTTGGGCGCACAAGTGCGTACCAGTAATCATCGTCTGGATGAACAGCCAGTGTCTGTGCACACTCCAGAAGGTATTATCGCTACCGGATGCGATAAATTAGGGTGTTATATTGGACAACGTTCACGTCTTGGCGTGCAGGTTATTATATTGCCAGGACGAATTATTTCCCCGAACACACAACTTGGCCCGCGTGTGATTGTAGAACGTAATTTACCTACCGGAAGTTATTCACTCCGGCAAGAACTTATCCGTACAGGAGATTAAAATGATAAAACGGACGTTATTAGCAGCGGCAATTTTTAGTGCATTTCCTGCTTGTGCCGGGTTAACTTCCATTACCGCAGGCTACGATTTTACCGATTATTCTGGCGATCACGGTAACCGTAATTTGGCGTATGCTGAACTGGTGGCGAAAGTTGAAAACGCAACGCTGCTTTTTAATCTTTCCCAGGGACGTCGTGATTATGAAACTGAACATTTCAATGCCACACGCGGTCAGGGGGCTGTCTGGTACAAATGGAATAACTGGCTGACAACCCGAACGGGTATTGCCTTTGCAGATAATACGCCGGTCTTTGCTCGCCAGGATTTTCGTCAGGATATTAACCTGGCCCTGCTGCCAAAAACGCTGTTCACGACCGGTTATCGCTACACTAAATATTATGATGATGTTGAAGTCGATGCCTGGCAAGGCGGCGTATCGCTCTATACTGGCCCGGTGATCACCAGCTATCGCTATACTCATTATGACTCCAGCGATGCAGGTGGCAGTTACAGCAATATGATTTCCGTGCGCCTGAATGATCCGCGCGGCGGTGGCTATACCCAGCTTTGGCTAAGCCGCGGAACAGGCGCTTACACCTATGACTGGACGCCAGAGACGCGCTACGGCAGCATGAAGAGCGTAAGCTTGCAACGTATCCAGCCGCTGACAGAACAACTTAATCTGGGTCTGACGGCAGGTAAAGTGTGGTACGACACACCAACCGATGATTATAACGGTCTGCAACTCGCAGCCCATCTGACCTGGAAATTCTGATTCCTTCCGCCGCCCACTTCCCGGGGCGGCAATCTCACTTGATTAGCGCACAAACACTTTCCTCTTCATTTTCTCCAGATATCTCTCATATTCAGCAGATAAATTTTATTCGCCAATGTTATATACTATAGGGGGGTATGCATTGACTCATAACATACCCCCCTATAGTATATTGCGTGCAGATGATGAGGTGCGAAATGCCCAGTACTCCGGAAGAGAAGAAAAAGGTTCTTACTCGAGTTCGTCGTATTCGGGGGCAGATTGATGCTCTGGAACGGTCGCTGGAGGGTGATGCCGAATGCCGTGCCATACTCCAACAGATCGCCGCCGTTCGGGGCGCGGCTAACGGGCTAATGGCAGAAGTGCTTGAAAGCCATATCCGGGAAACGTTTGACCGAAATGACTGCTACAGCCGCGAAGTCAGCCAATCCGTTGACGACACTATTGAATTGGTTCGCACCTATCTTAAGTAGCTGAACCTATTTACCTTATTGAGGAAGAACGAGATATGAAATCACGTGCTGCCGTTGCATTTGCGCCCGGTAAACCGCTGGAAATCGTTGAAATTGACGTCGCACCACCGAAAAAAGGTGAAGTGCTGATTAAAGTCACCCATACCGGCGTCTGCCATACCGACGCTTTTACCCTCTCTGGCGATGATCCAGAAGGTGTATTCCCGGTGGTTCTCGGTCACGAAGGGGCTGGCGTCGTGGTTGAAGTCGGTGAGGGCGTGACCAGCGTTAAACCTGGCGACCATGTGATTCCGCTTTACACCGCAGAGTGCGGCGAGTGTGAGTTCTGTCGTTCCGGCAAAACCAACCTCTGTGTCGCCGTTCGCGAAACCCAGGGCAAAGGCCTGATGCCAGATGGCACCACGCGCTTTTCTTACAACGGGCAGCCACTTTATCACTACATGGGGTGCTCTACATTCAGTGAATACACCGTAGTCGCGGAAGTTTCTCTGGCAAAAATTAATCCAGAAGCAAACCATGAACACGTCTGTCTGCTGGGCTGTGGCGTAACCACCGGAATTGGCGCGGTACACAACACCGCAAAAGTCCAGTCAGGGGATTCCGTTGCCGTGTTTGGGCTTGGCGCAATTGGTCTGGCGGTTGTTCAGGGCGCTCGTCAGGCGCAAGCAGGACGAATTATCGCTATCGATACAAACCCGAAGAAATTCGATCTGGCGCGTCGCTTCGGTGCCACCGACTGCATTAACCCGAACGACCACGACAAACCGATTAAAGATGTCCTGCTGGATATCAACAAATGGGGCATCGACCATACCTTTGAGTGCATCGGTAACGTCAACGTGATGCGTGCGGCGCTGGAAAGTGCTCACCGCGGCTGGGGCCAATCGGTGATCATCGGTGTCGCGGGTTCCGGTCAGGAAATCTCAACCCGTCCATTCCAGTTAGTCACCGGTCGCGTATGGAAGGGTTCCGCGTTTGGCGGCGTAAAAGGTCGTTCTCAGTTACCGGGGATGGTTGAAGATGCGATGAAAGGTGATATCGACCTGGAACCGTTTGTCACTCATACCATGAGCCTGGATGAAATTAATAACGCCTTTGATCTGATGCATGAAGGCAAATCCATTCGAACCGTAATTCGTTACTAATTTCCCGCTGGTTTTACCCCGTCCGGTTCGGGCGGGGAGTCGCGTTTTCTTTTGAGACTGATGACAAACGTAAGATGACCTGATGTGCAAGCGTCGCATCAGGCATCTGTGTGCAATTGCCGGATGCGGCGTGAATGCCTTATAAGGCAATTTAGCCTTTGGTATTATCACCACATCAAATCATCAGGCACTTTGAAATCGGCATACGGATCTTCTTCATCCTGCTCTTCAGCGCTGAGTGCGCTGTGTAATACGATACTGCTGGCATCGCGCTGGGCGATTTTATCGGCAACGCTTGCCGGAATAATCGCATATTCACTTTCGCTATTGTTATCGACCTGCAATCGGGCAATCGCCAGGCGTCCATTAATCAACTGCGTTTGCGTAAGCTTATCGACAAAAATCTTCTTAATCAGATTACCGTCAGTGAAGTTAAAACCGATATCGCCATTGGCAATGGTGATACGATTCATTTCAATGAGCTGCTTCACCTGGGCTTTATATTCTTTCGCTAACGCCGCTTGTTTTTGTTGTTCGCTAAGTTGTTTATCGCGCTCAAGCTGTGCCTTTTTATTTTCTTCTACCGCCGCCCGCGCTTCACGCGCCTGAACACGCGATTTTTTCGCCGTTCTCTCAACCTTCGCTGCTTTTTTGCTGGTGACTAATCCCGCTTTGAGCAACTGCTCCTGTAAGGTAAGTTTTGCCATCTTTGTTTCCAAACCCGATGAATAATTTTTAGCGAGTATACCTGTAAACGCCGTGGGTGTATTGGGGGAAGTCCCTTTCTCCCCTGCTTGATAAAGCGCGTCAGGCATCAGTGCACGCCTGCATTCGTGTTTTCCGGCTCATCAAAATAAACACCGCTAACCCAGCAACAAGAATGCCCGGTGCCGAAGCTACCATTACGCCGACCGTGCCAGTACCTAAGGCCAGCATTTTCCCGGCCAGCAACGGACCACTCATTGCTCCAAGACGCCCAACCGCCACGGCGGTTCCCACACCGGTTGCGCGGATCTGCGTGCTATAAAACAACGGTGCCAGCGCATACAAAACGCTTTGCCCACCTGTCGCAAACAACCCAGCGCCGAACCCCGCCAGCAACATACCGCTAAACGACGACACCGTTCCCAGCGCCAACAGCGAAGCTAACATGCCGCTATAAATCAGTAGCGACATGGTCATTGGACGCAGCTTATCCATCAATGCGCCCAACATTAACGTCCCACTTGCCGCCCCCATTTGCAGTGCAAACATCACCCCTGCCGCCTGCGACGGCAAGAATCCTTGCTCCACCAAAAGCAGCGGTAGCCAGTTGATCAACATGTAGACCACCAGCAGCGTGAAGAAATAACACAACCACAACAGTAGGGTCGCGGTTGCCGTGGCTGGCGCAAATAACGCACGCAGCGGCGGCGCGGCCTGTTTTTCACCAGCGAAAACCGCCGACTCCGGCAGCCAACGCATTAACAGCGGCACCAGAATCAACGGCACCACACCGCCTACCCAAAATACCGTCTGCCAGGCTAAATTTGCTCCAGCGAAACCCAGCGTAGCCGCCAGCGCCGCGCCAATGGGGACACCGCAATACATCAGGCTCACCGCCGTCCCGCGAAAACGTGGCCCTGCCGCTTCAGACGTCAGGGCGATGAGATTCGGCAACGCCGCCCCCAGCCCGATACCAGTCAAAAGCCGCGCAAAGACCAGAGAGGGAAAATCCCATGCCATAGCGGTCGCTAGCGAGAACAGACCAAACAGCGCAACTGCACCAATCAAAATACGTTTACGACCGTAACGGTCCGCCAGCATCCCGCCAACCAACGCGCCGGGTAGCAAACCGAGTATTCCGGCGCTGAAGATCCAGCCCATTTGCATTTTATCGAGTGCGAAGGCCTGGGCGATACCTGCCGCCGCAATGCCAGCCGCCTGAAGATCCAGCCCTTCCATCAGGGCAACCAAAAAACAAAGCCCAATGGTAAGCATCAGGCGGGATGAAGATGATAAAGGGGTACGAGTCGACATAAGATGAACCTCGTTGCGGGTGCAGGTGAATCGCGGCTGATGCATTGCCAACCGCGTAATCAGAACCATTTAATGACAGCCTCCGGGCGAAATGTAGGCCGGATAAGGCGTTCACGCCGCATCCGGTAGTCGTGCACAGATGCCTGATGCGACGCTGACGCGTCTTATCATGCCTGGGATGGGCATACAAAATGCACGTTGTCGGCAGTCATCATTATTTGTTGTTGCGCAGATCCAGCGCCACGTCGACGATCATATCCTCCTGGCCGCCAACCATCCGGCGTTTGCCCAGCTCAACGAGAATATCCACCGCACTTAAGCCGTAACGCGCCGCTGCCGTTTCACAGTGACGCAAGAAACTGGAGTAAACGCCAGCGTATCCCAACGCCAGCGTTTCGCGATCGACACGTACCGGACGATCCTGCAACGGACGCACCAGGTCGTCAGCGGCATCCATTAACGCATAGAGATCGGTCCCATGCTGCCAGCCCAGTTTATCCGCGGCGGCAATAAACACTTCCAGCGGCGCGTTACCTGCACCCGCACCCATCCCCGCGAGGCTGGCGTCGATGCGGTCACAGCCCTCTTCCACCGCCGCGATAGAGTTCGCCACGCCAAGACTCAGGTTATGGTGAGCATGCATGCCGGTTTGCGTTTCCGGTTTCAGCACCGCTTTCAGGGCGCGGAAACGGTCACGGATATCGCTCATGTTCATCGCACCGCCAGAATCCACCACATAAATACAGGTCGCACCGTAGCCTTCCATCAGCTTTGCCTGCTTCGCGAGATTCTCCGGCGTGGTCATGTGGCTCATCATCAGAAAGCCAACGGTATCCATTCCCAACTCACGGGCATACTGAATATGCTGGGCGGAAACATCAGCTTCGGTGCAGTGGGTCGCCACGCGCACCACCCGCGCGCCAGCCTGCCAGGCATTTTTCAGATCGTGAATAGTGCCAATTCCTGGCAGCAACAACGTCGCGATTTTGGCGTGCTTCACCACATCCGCCGCTGCTTCAATCCATTCAAGGTCGCTATATGCACCGAAACCATAGTTAAAACTGGAACCCTGCAAACCATCACCATGAGCCACTTCAATCGAATCCACGCGAGCATCATCCAGTGCTTTGGCAATCTGGCGGACATTTTCCAGCGAATACTGATGACGAATGGCGTGCATACCGTCACGCAACGTGACGTCCGAGATATAAAGTTTTTTACCGTTCATGCCGCTTCTCCTGCCTTGCGCGCCAGTGACTGGGCCATTTTTTCTGCTGTCGCCAGCGCACTGGAAGTCATAATGTCGAGGTTGCCTGCGTAGGCAGGCAGATAATGCGCTGCGCCTTCGACCTCCAGCCAGACCGCCGTTTTCAGACCGAAGAACTGACCAACGCCCGGTAAATTAACCGGTGTATCCTGCGGGATGACTTCAAACTGCACGCGCTGTTTCAGGCGATAACCCGGTACGTAAGCCTGCACCGCCTCAGCCATTTCATTGATTGAGGCTTCGATATCATCTTGTGAAGCTTCATCGCTCAATACATACACCGTGTCGCGCATCATCAACGGCGGCTCTGCCGGATTAAGCACAATAATCGCCTTCCCTTTTGCCGCGCCGCCCACGACTTCAATGGCTCGCGAGGTGGTTTCCGTAAATTCATCGATATTGGCACGCGTGCCGGGTCCGGCAGATTTACTGGCGATAGAAGCGATAATTTCGGCGTAATGAACACGCGCCACACGTGAAACAGCCGCCACCATCGGAATAGTTGCCTGGCCGCCGCAGGTGACCATATTGACGTTCAGTTGATCGACGTTTGCATCGAGGTTAACCACCGGCACACAGTAAGGGCCGATGGCAGCCGGCGTCAGGTCGATTAAGCGAATATCCGGTTTCGCTTCGCGCAGAGCGGCATCGTTTTTCACATGCGCGCCCGCGCTGGTAGCATCAAAGACAATGTCGATATCAGCAAATTCAGGCATGTTCATCAGCCCGATCACCCCTTCATGGGTGGTGGCGACGCCCATACGTCTGGCACGTGCCAGACCGTCGGACTGAGGGTCAATGCCGACCATCACCGCCATCTCCAGATGCTGACCGTGACGCAAAATTTTAATCATCAGATCGGTGCCAATGTTGCCAGAACCGATAATGGCGACTTTACGCTTACTCATGACAGACTTCCTTTTGGGGCCGCATTTGAAAATGTCGCAGCAACTGAGCCTATGCCTTCGATATGGGCTTCAAAACGATCGCCCGCATTTACCGCCACCATCGGACCTAATGCCCCGGTAAGAATGATATCTCCGGCGCGCAGCGGTTCACCCAGGCTGACCATTTTGCGTGCCAGCCAGACGGCGGCATTAAGTGGATGCCCCAGGCATTCGCTGCCGCGCCCGCTGGAAACCTCTTCGTTATTACGCGTCATCGTCATAGCGCAGTTTTTCAGGTCTAACCCTGCCGGACGTTGCGCCGGACCGCCGATGACATACACCCCGCAGGAGGCGTTATCTGCCACGGTATCGACAAACTGAATCGACCAGTCGCGAATACGGCTGCCCACCACTTCCAGCGCCGGAAGCCCCCATTCAATGGCGTTATACAGTTCGTTAAACGTGGTATCGGTCGCGGGCAAATCGCGGTTTAGCACCAGTGCGATCTCCGCTTCAATGCGGGGTTGCAAGACGCGGGAAAAAGGAATGGTTTCGTTATCGCCATAACACATGTCGGCAAATAATGTTCCGAAATCCGGTTGTTCAACCCCCAGTTGTTGCTGCACTTTCGGATGCGTCAGTCCCACTTTACGCCCCACAACGCGACGCCCCTGCGCGACATCATGTTGCACATTGATGCGCTGAATCGCGTAGGCGGCTTTCGCGTTTTCAATACCAATCAAATCGCGCAGCGGCGCAATCGCTTCGCCCTGCTCTGCGGCGCGGCGTAAATCCGCCGCCAGTTGCTCAAGAGTATGCTTCGTCATGACCGTTCCTTAAGGACGTGCGAGGAAATTCAGCACCAGTTGATTGAAAGCGTCGGCATGTTCCCACTGCGCCCAGTGACCACAGTCGCGGAAGATATGCAGTTCAGAACCGGCGATACCGGACAGCAAACGCAGCCCCGCATCCATCGGCACAAAACGGTCGTTACGCCCCCAGACAATCAGGGTTTGCGCTTTAATTTCCGCCAGACGCGGACCAAAATCCGGGAACTGTTTCGGATTGGCTTCCAGGCTCTTAACGAAGTTATCCAGGTGATCGCGGCGCGACAGCATATTATTCAGGCGTGCTTCAAACAGAGCGTCGGTCAAATCGCTGGTATCGAAAACGAAGATATCCATCATCAGCTTCAGGTTTTCGATAGTCGGCTGACGATAAAGCTGATTCAGTCGCTTAATGCCTTCAGTTGGCATTGGCGTAAACAAACTCATGCCACCTGTACCGCCGCCCATCAGCACCAGTTTGCCGACGCGCTCCGGCCAGTTAAGAGTAAACGCAACAGAACTGTGCCCACCCATCGAGTTGCCCAGTAGGTGGATTTTGCCGATATCCAGTTGATCCACGACGCTTTTCAGGATGCGCGCATTGAGATCCGATCGCGAACCACTGTTAACGATCGAATCACTCTTACCCCATCCAGGACAATCCAGCAGGATCACCCGATAGCCCGCCTCTACCAGCGGATCGATATTGCGGCTGAAGTTCGCCCAGCCAGTAGCCCCCGGGCCGGAACCGTGCAGCAGGACAACGGTTTCGTCGCCTTGTCCGCTGTCATTAAAATGGATGCGTAGCGTTTTACCCGCTTCTTCTACATTCAGAAAACGGCTGGTGGCGGCTTCGGTTTGTGGCTGATAACTCATCATCTTCTCCTGCATATTCAGTTCTGTGTTCTGGCGCTTAACGAGCCAAATCCGGCAATCCACTCCGGGATTGGGCGGTAATAACGCCCTTCGCTACGCCAGTTGCCAAACGCAGAAATAGCGGCAAAAGCAGCGACCCAGGTTTTGATTTCATGTGTCGACTTTCCGGCAATGGCGGAAAGCTCTTCGTTACTGACGGCATCCAGTTCCTGTATGCGTCCCTGCTCCAGCAAAGTCATGAACTGGTTATCCCAAATCGGGTTAAGCGGATGCAGAGTTCTCTGATCCTCAACAAACTTCTCAGCGGCGTTAATCACCCGTTGCTGGCGCATTTCGCGCTCATTGGCGGGCAAATCTTTCCCACTACCCAACAGACGATCGCGCATATGGGCATCGGCTTTTGCCAGTTCGGGCACCGGCGGCTGATGGGAAAGCCCACCGGAACCAAGAAACAGCACGCGTTTATTCAGACTACTGGTGAAACGACCAATCGCTTCACCCATCATTCGGGTTCGCTGAAAACCGGGCAGCGGCGTGGCGACGCCGTTGATGAATACAGGCAGGACCGGCACCTTATCCAGCCCACCGAGCAAGAACTCCAGCGGCTGGGCGAACCCATGATCCACCTGCATACAGTAAGAAACGGCAAGATCGATCCCGTTCTTCATTACGGCATGCGCACAAGCCTCCGCCAGCTCCACAGGCACGGGTAGCTCTCCCGCCGCACTGCCGAAATCACCAATTGCCGTCGCTCCGACGCCTAAACAGAACGGTGGCATCACGTCATAGAAAAAACCGTTGTAATGATCTGGCGCAAACAGCACCACCAGTTCAGGGGAGAAAGCCGCAATGCGCTCGCGGGCACTGGCAATCACGCCATTGACCTCATCGAGTACCTCTTGCGCCGGGTCGACATACCCCACCAGCGGCGAGTGGGAAAGACAATGAAGATAAGCGTGCATATCAGGCTACCTTTTCGACAGAAACGTCGGCATCAGGGCGGTTCAGTGTCATCACCGACGCCAGTTTATTCAGCGTATTACCCAGAGTTTGCGGAATGGCGATGGCGGCAACAAAGCGATCCGGGCGCATCACCACCAGCGAAGCATTATGTTGTGCGAACCAGCTACGCAGGCGACCTTGCATATCACCCAGGCGCAGCACTCCGTCGTGGTTATCCTGCGCGATATGAATTTGCACTTCTGGCACCACCTGAATGAAGCGTGTGCCCAGCGCGCGCCACTGCTGGATTTGCTCGTCGCTCATCCCCCACAGCGGATTGCATCCCCAGCCAATCACCGCGAAGTTCGCGCCGATCGCATTATCGAGCAGTGTTACGTCACCGTTTTCCAGCGTGACTTTCGGCTGAATAAACATCTTGCCGACCGGAGAGTGCTTCGCCTCGCCCTCACGTACCAGCGCACCGGCGTAGTATTGCGGCATCGGCTTGAAGCGCATTTCGAGGAAGTAGCGTTTTACTGGCGGCAAGTAATTCAGCAGCCAGGAAACGCCGTCACGCAAGCTGCCCTGCCAGCGTTTCGGCGGAGCCAGTACGTTGCCCGCCGTCACCGACAGGTCAATCATCGCTTTGGCGTGATCGCGACGTTCTTGTTGATAGGTATCGAGCAGCGCATCGCGAGCTTTCCCCTGGATAACCAACGCCAGTTTCCAGGCGAGGTTAAAGGCGTCGCGCATACCACTGTTATAGCCCTGCCCCTGCCATACCGGCATGATGTGCGCGGCATCGCCCGCCAGCAGTACGCGGTCAATACGAAAACGTTGCGCCAGCCGCGCGTTGTGGGTGTAAACACGCTGGCGAATCAATTCGACGTTGTCCGGATTAGGCAGCACTTTGCTTAACAGCTCGCGCATATTTTGCGGCTCGCAGAGCTGTTCTTCGGTTTCTCCCGGCATCACCATAAATTCAAAGCGACGTACCGCATGAGGCAGAGCCGCAGAAACATACGGGCGTACCGGATCGCAACACAAATAGATATGCGGCGTACTTAACGGATCGTTGGCGATATCCACCACAATCCACTGATTTGGTGCTGTTTTACCTTCAAACGGTACATTCAGGGTACGGCGGACAAAACTTGCTCCACCGTCACAGGCTACCAGCCACTGGGCTTTGACGGTTTCCCGCTGCCCTTCTGCCGTTTTCAGATGCAAGGTCACTTCGTCATCTTGTTGGCTGAAGGCCTCCAATTCGCGGGAAAACAGGCAGCGCACATTCGGAAAACGCGACAACCCTTCCAGCATCACTGCATCGACCTGCGGCTGAATAAAGGCGTTACGGCGCGGCCAGCCAAATTCATCGGTCATTGGCTGAATATCGGCAAAACAGCGACCTTTTGGGGTGAGGAAACGCATCGCGTGCCACGGCGTAGTATGCGGTAAAACATTATCAACGAGGCCGACCGACTGCATGGTGCGCAGCGCCTCGTCATCAATACCAATCGCACGGGGATAATCGATCAGTTTGTCGAGTTTCTCCACCACCAGCACGTCAATGCCCATCTGGCCGAGATAGTTCGCCATCATCAACCCGACCGGACCGGCACCAGCGATCGCCACCTGAACGCAATGGTTAACAGCAGGCTGGATGTCAGAGTGTTGTATTGCCATTTCAGTACCTCACGACTCGGACAAAATGCCGTTGCGCGCACAGTACAGCGCAACTCATTTTGTTAAAAACATGTAAATGATTTTTTATTGTGCGCTCAGTATAGGAAGGGGGTTTTCGGCTACAATCAAAACATGTCTGAGTGTGCACCAAGTGCACAACGTTGTTTTAACTATATAAATGTCAATTAATATGCAGAAAGATGAGCAGACGGAATACAAAACCGTGCGCGGCTTAACCCGCGGTCTAATGTTATTAAATATGTTAAATAAACTCGATGGCGGTGCCAGCGTCGGGCTGTTGGCGGAGCTCAGCGGCCTACATCGCACCACTGTGCGGCGACTGCTGGAAACGCTGCAGGAAGAGGGATATGTCCGCCGCAGTACCTCCGATGACAGTTTTCGTCTGACCATCAAAGTGCGGCAATTAAGCGAAGGATTTCGTGACGAACAATGGATTTCTGCACTGGCGGCCCCGCTACTGGGCGATCTGTTGCGCGAAGTGGTATGGCCGACAGATGTGTCCACGCTGGATGTTGACGCAATGGTAGTACGCGAAACCACCCACCGTTTCAGCCGGTTATCCTTTCACCGGGCGATGGTCGGGCGACGTTTACCGCTGCTGAAAACCGCCTCAGGACTGACCTGGCTGGCCTTTTGCCCGGAACAAGAACGCAAGGAGTTAATCGAAATGTTAGCCGCCCGCCCCGGTGATGACTATCAACTGGCACGAGAACCGTTAAAGCTGGAAGCCATTCTGGCACGCGCGCGCGAAGAGGGTTACGGACAGAACTACCGCTGCTGGGATCAGGAAGAGAAGATCGCCTCCATTGCCGTGCCCCTACGCAGTGAACAACGGGTGATTGGCTGTCTGAATCTGGTGTATATGGCGAGCGCAATGACCATCGAACAGGCAGCGGAAAAGCATCTTCCGGCGCTGCAACGGGTGGCAAAACAGATCGAAGAAGGTGTGGAATCGCAGGCTATTCTGGTGGCCGGACGGCGAAGCGGCGTGCATTTACGCTAGCGACGTCAATGTGTAATTTGGCCCATTCTCATCGTTATTCGCCCATTTGCCCACATGCACAGTACGGGCTGCACGCTACGCTAATGACATCAATACTGTGATGTGGAGCAAATCATGAAAATTACTCAAATTCGTAATGCCACCCAAATTATCCAATACGCTGGCAAAACATTTCTTATCGACCCGTTACTCGCGCCAAAAGGAAGTTATCCGGGTTTTGCCGGAACGGCACGCGCAGAAATCCGCAATCCAACGGTAGAATTACCGTGTGATTTAACAACGTTACTCAACGTTGACGCCCTAATCGTGACCCATTTGCATGAAGATCACTGGGACGAAACAGCCTCCCGCGTTGTCCCCAAAGATAAACTGATTTATGTGCAAAATGAGCAAGATGCTGAATCACTGCATAAACAAGGATTTACGCATCTTACCGTACTTACCGACGAGACTAAATTTGGCGATATAACTCTGCATAAAACGACAGGGCAGCACGGCTCCGATCGCACCTATGCCGACCCGGCTATGGCGAAGCGTTTAGGCGCAGCCTGCGGCGTTGTTTTCCGGCATCCGACAGAGAAAACGCTCTATCTGGCTGGCGATACCCTCTGGCGTGACGACGTCGAGGCTACAATGCTAACTTTCCAACCAGAAGTGGTTGTGTTGAATGCCGGATTTGCGCATGTTCTGGGGCATGGTGCGATAATTATGGGAGCAGAAGATATTCTCAAAACACATTTTACCCTGCCAGAAGCGCAAATTGTCGCGACACATATGGAGGCCGTAAACCACTGTTTGCTGACGCGTGATGCGCTCAAGGAATACGCCAGAGATAATCAAATTATCGAATTTGTGAACGTACCAGAAGATGGTGAAACGTTGACATTCTAATTCGGAGATAAAGAGTGTTATGCGCCCGCTGACTGTTGCCATTATCGCCGTTGCCGGTTTTAGTCCTTTTCACCTTTCCGTACCGTTTATCGTGTTTAGCGAAAAAATGGCGGAAAAAAAACGCTTTCACGTGATTATCTGCGCTGAAAAGCCGGGAAACGTGGACTCTGCCGATGGGTTTTCCGTAACCGCCACCCATGACTATACCGCAGTCATACAAGCGGATATTGTGATAATTCCTTACTGGGGAACAATTACACAAAAACCGCCACAAAAACTGCTGGAAGCCTTAACGACCGCACAGGATAACGGGGCACAGATTGTCGGGCTTTGTCTGGGCACGTTTGTGCTCGGCTATGCAGGTTTACTGAAAAATAAGCGTGCAGCCACGCACTGGGAGTTCGAACGTGAATTTCAGGCACGTTTTCCAGAAACACATCTGGATATTAACGCGTTGTATGTAGACGATGACGGCATTATTACCTCTGCCGGTACTGCCGCGGCGCTGGATTGCTGTTTGTATATTGTTCGGCAACATTTTGGCAGCGACTATGCTAACCACATTGCCCGACGGATGGTCGTACCGCCATATCGCACCGGCGGTCAGGCGCAGTTTATTGAGCAACCGGTGCCGAAAAATACCCATGATGAACGCATCAACCTCCTGCTGGATTACCTGCGGCAAAACATTGCGCAACAGCATGATCTCGACTCGCTGGCGCAGCGAGTAATGATGAGTCGCCGCACACTAACCCGCCATTTTATGAAAGCGACCGGTTCGAGTATCGCTGAATGGCTCATCACTGAACGCTTACGCCGTAGCCAGGAACTGTTGGGTTCCAGTCAGTTGCCCGTTGAGCGGATAGCGGCTGAGGTGGGCTTCCTCTCACCTGTGACGTGGCGTCAGCATTTTAAATCTCACTTCGGCGTCAGCCCCGCCGAATGGCGCAAAACCTTTCGTGGTATGGCATGATAGCGCCCGGAAGAGAGTCATTTCAGGGTGGTGAATGTGAAACCAGTAACGCTATACGATGTCGCTGAGTATGCCGGTGTGTCTTATCAGACCGTTTCCCGCGTGGTGAATCAGGCCAACCACGTTTCTGCGAAAACACGGGAAAAAGTGGAAGCGGCAATGGCAGCGCTGAATTACATTCCCAACCGCGTGGCACAGCAACTGGCAGGCAAACAGTCGTTGCTGATTGGCGTTGCCACGTCCAGTCTGGCTCTGCACGCACCGTCACAAATTGTCGCGGCAATAAAATCCCGCGCCGATCAACTGGGAGCTAGCGTCGTAGTCTCGATGGTGGAACGAAGCGGCGTCGAAGCCTGTAAAGCGGCGGTACACAATCTTCTCGCGCAACGCGTCAGCGGTCTTGTCATCAACTACCCGCTGGATGAGCAAGATGCCATTGCTGTGGAAGCCGCCTGTGGTAACGTGCCCGTTTTGTTTCTTGACGCCTCTGACAAGTCACCCGTCAACAGTATTATTTTTTCCTATGACGACGGTACGCGGCTGGGCGTGGAGCATCTGGTCGAGTTGGGTCACCAGCAAATCGCGCTGTTAGCCGGTCCATTAAGTTCTGTCTCGGCGCGTCTGCGCCTGGCTGGCTGGCATAAATATCTCGGCCACAATCAACTTAAGCCAATAGCAGAGCTTGAAGGTGACTGGAGCGCAATATCGGGTTTTCAGCAAACCATGCAGATGCTGAATGAGGGCATCATCCCCACCGCAATGCTGGTTGCTAACGATCAGATGGCGCTGGGCGCAATGCGCGCCATTACCGAGTCCGGGCTGCGCGTCGGTGCGGATATCTCGGTTGTGGGATACGACGATACCGAAGATAGCTCGTGTTATATCCCACCGCTCACCACCATCAAACAGGATTTTCGCCTGCTGGGACAAACCAGCGTGGATCGCTTGCTGCAATTCTCCCAGGGCCAGGCGGTGAAGGGAAATCAGCTATTACCCGTGTCACTGGTTAAACGAAAAACCACGCAACCTCCGAACGCGCAAGCAGCCTCTCCCCGCGAATTGGCCGATTCTTTAATGCAACTGGCGCGACAAATTTCCCGACTAGAAACCGGACAGTGAGCGCAACTCAATTAATGTGAGTCAGCTCACTCATTAGGCACCCCAGGCTTTACACTCTGTGCATCTGGCTCGTATGTTGTGTGAAATTGTGAGCGGATAACAATTTCACACAGGATACAGCTATGACCATGACTACGGATTCACTGGCCGTCGTATTACAGCGTCGTGATTGGGAAAACCCAGGCGTTACCCAACTCAATCGCCTTGCAGCACATCCCCCTTTTTCCAGTTGGCGCAATAGCAAAGAAGCCCGTGATAATCACCCTTCCCGTCAATTGCGCAGTCTGAATGGTGAATGGTTATTTACCTGGTTTCCGGCACCGGAAGCGGTGCCGGAAAGCTGGCTCGAACGCGATCTCCCAAAAGCCGATAATATTCCGGTGCCGTCAAACTGGCAGATGCTCGGTTACGATGCCCCCATTTATACCAACGTGACCTACCCCATTACGGTGAATCCGCCGTTTGTTCCCGCAGAAAACCCAACGGGTTGTTACTCGCTCACATTTAATGTTGATGAAAGCTGGCTCCAGGATGGCCAGACGCGGATTATCTTTGATGGTGTTAACTCGGCGTTTCACCTGTGGTGTAACGGACGCTGGGTTGGCTACGGCCAGGATAGCCGCCTGCCGTCTGAATTTGACCTGAGCGCCTTTTTGCACGCCGGAGAAAACCGCCTCGCGGTGATGGTGCTGCGCTGGAGTGACGGCAGTTATCTTGAAGATCAGGATATGTGGCGAATGAGCGGCATTTTCCGCGACGTCTCGTTGCTGCACAAACCGACCACGCAAATCAGCGATTTCCATGTTGCTACCCATTTTAATGACGATTTCAGCCGCGCCGTGCTGGAGGCTGAAGTGCGCATGGGTGGCGAGTTGCGCGACTTTCTGCGGGTAACGGTTTCTTTGTGGCAAGGTGAAACCCTGGTCGCCAGTAGCACCGCACCTTTCGGCAGCGAAATTATCGATGAGCGCGGCAGTTATACCGATCGCGTCACGCTACGTCTGAGCGTCGAAAATCCGGCGCTGTGGAGCGCAGAACTCCCGAACCTTTACCGTGCAGTTGTTGAACTGCACACCGCCGACGGTACGCTGATTGAAGCGGAAGCCTGTGATGTTGGCTTCCGTCAGGTACACATTGAAAATGGTCTGCTGTTACTGAATGGCAAACCGTTGCTGATTCGCGGCGTTAACCGCCACGAGCATCACCCTCTGCGCGGTCAGGTCATGGATGAGCAGACGATGGTGCAGGATATCCTGCTAATGAAGCAGAACAACTTTAACGCCGTGCGCTGTTCGCATTATCCGAACCATCCGCTGTGGTACACGCTGTGCGACCGCTACGGCTTGTATGTGGTGGATGAAGCTAATATCGAAACCCACGGCATGGTGCCGATGAATCGCCTGACGGATGATCCGCGCTGGTTACCGGCGATGAGCGAGCGCGTAACGCGGATGGTACAGCGCGATCGCAATCACCCGTGCGTGATTATCTGGTCGCTGGGTAATGAATCCGGTCACGGCGCTAATCACGACGCGCTCTATCGCTGGATAAAATCCGTCGATCCCTCCCGTCCGGTGCAGTATGAAGGTGGCGGAGCAGACACTACGGCTACCGATATTATTTGCCCGATGTATGCCCGTGTGGATGAAGATCAGCCCTTCCCGGCAGCACCGAAATGGTCAATCAAAAAATGGCTTTCACTGCCTGGTGAGTTGCGCCCGCTGATCCTTTGCGAATACGCCCACGCGATGGGTAACAGCCTCGGCGGCTTTGCCAAATACTGGCAGGCATTTCGTCAGTATCCGCGTTTACAAGGCGGCTTCGTCTGGGACTGGGTCGATCAGTCACTGATTAAATATGATGAAAACGGCAACCCGTGGTCGGCTTATGGCGGTGATTTTGGCGATACACCGAACGATCGCCAGTTTTGCATGAACGGTCTGGTCTTTGCCGACCGCACGCCGCATCCGGCGCTGACGGAAGCAAAACACCAACAGCAGTTTTTCCAGTTCCGCTTATCCGGGCGAACAATCGAAGTCACCAGCGAATACCTGTTCCGTCATAGCGATAACGAAATCCTGCACTGGTCGCTGGCGCTGGATGGCAAGCCGCTAACGAGTGGTGAAGTGCCTCTGGCTGTCGCGCCACAAGGAAAACAGTTGATTGAATTGCCTGAACTGCCCCAGCCGGAGAGTGTCGGGCAACTTTGGCTCACGGTACAGGTGGTGCAACCAAACGCGACCGCGTGGTCAGAAGCCGGACACATCAGCGCCTGGCAGCAATGGCGACTGGCAGAAAACCTCCGCGTAACGCTCTCGGCTGCGCCCCACTCCGCCCCGCAACTGACCACCAGCGAAACGGATTTTTGCATCGGGCTGGGTAATAAACGTTGGCAATTCAACCGCCAGTCAGGTCTTCTTTCACAAATGTGGATTGGCGATGAAAAACAACTGCTGACCCCGCTGCGCGATCAGTTCACCCGAGCGCCGCTGGATAATGACATTGGCGTAAGCGAAGCGACTCGTATTGACCCGAACGCCTGGGTAGAGCGCTGGAAAGCAGCAGGCCATTACCAGGCAGAAGCAGTGCTGTTGCAGTGTACGGCAGATCGGATTACCGACGCGGTACTGATTACGACTGCCCACGCGTGGCAGTATCAGGGGAAAACCTTATTTACCAGCCGGAAAACCTACCGTATTGATGGACACGGTGAGATGGCCATCAGCGTGGATGTTGAAGTAGCAGGTGATACGCCGCATCCGGCGCGGGTGGGCCTGACCTGCCAACTGGCACAAGTCGCAGAGCGGGTTAACTGGCTCGGATTAGGGCCGCAAGAAAACTATCCCGACCGCCTTACTGCGGCCTGTTTTGACCGCTGGGATATGCCGTTGTCAGAGATGTATACCCCATACGTCTTCCCGAGCGAAAACGGTCTACGCTGCGGAACACGCGAATTGAATTATGGCCCACACCAGTGGCGCGGCGACTTCCAGTTCAATATCAGCCGTTACAGCCAACAACAACTGATGGACACCAGCCATCGCCATCTGCTGCACGCGGAGGAAGGGAGCTGGCTGAATATCGACGGTTTCCATATGGGGATTGGCGGCGACGACTCCTGGAGTCCGTCAGTTTCGACGGAATTCCAGTTGAGCGCCGGTCACTACCATTACCAGTTGATCTGGTGTCAAAAATAATAATAACCGGGCAGGCAATGTCTGCCCGTATTTAGCGTAAGGAAATCCATTATGTTCTATCTAAAAAACACAAACTTTTGGATGTTCGGCTTATTCTTTTTCTTTTACTTTTTTATCATGGGGGCCTATTTCCCGTTTTTCCCGATTTGGCTACATGACATCAACCATATCAGCAAAAGTGATACCGGCATTATTTTTGCTGCTATTTCTCTGTTCTCCCTGTTATTTCAACCGTTGTTTGGTCTGCTTTCTGACAAACTCGGGCTGCGCAAATATCTGCTATGGATTATTACCGTCATGTTAATGATGTTTGCGCCGTTCTTTATTTTTATCTTTGGCCCACTGTTACAATATAATATTATATTAGGTTCGATTGTTGGCGGCATTTATCTTGGCTTCTGTTTTAACGCGGGTGCACCGGCAGTAGAAGCATTTATCGAGAAGGTCAGCCGTCGCAGTAATTTCGAATTTGGTCGCGCGCGGATGTTTGGTTGCGTTGGCTGGGCGCTGTGTGCCTCAATTGTCGGCATCATGTTCACCATCAATAACCACTTTGTCTTCTGGCTGGGTTCCGGCTGTGCGCTCATCCTCGCCGTTCTGCTTTTTTTCGCCAAAACAGATGCACCTTCTTCCGCCACGGTTGCCAATGCCGTAGGTGCAAATCATTCCGCATTTAGTCTTAAACTGGCGCTGGAGTTGTTCAAACAACCGAAACTGTGGTTTTTATCGCTGTATGTTATTGGTGTTTCCTGCACCTACGATGTTTTTGACCAACAGTTTGCTAATTTCTTTACTTCGTTTTTCACCACTGGTGAACAGGGTACGCGAGTATTTGGCTATGTCACAACAATGGGTGAATTACTTAACGCTTCGATTATGTTCTTTGCACCACTGATTATTAATCGCATCGGTGGGAAAAATGCCCTGCTGCTGGCTGGCACCATTATGTCTGTGCGTATTATTGGCTCATCGTTCGCCACCTCGGCGCTGGAAGTGGTTATTCTAAAAACACTGCATATGTTTGAAGTACCGTTCCTGCTGGTGGGCTGCTTTAAATATATTACCAGCCAGTTTGAAGTGCGTTTTTCGGCAACAATTTATCTGGTCTGTTTCTGCTTCTTTAAACAACTGGCGATGATTTTCATGTCTGTTCTGGCGGGCAATATGTATGAAAGCATCGGTTTCCAGGGCGCTTATCTGGTGCTGGGTCTGGTGGCGCTGGGCTTTACCTTAATTTCCGTATTCACGCTTAGCGGCCCAGGCCCGCTTTCCTTGCTGCGTCGGCAGGTGAACGAAGTCGCTTAAGCAATCAATGTCGGATGCGGCGCGAGCGCCTTATCCGACCAACATACCAGAGCGGAATAATCGTAATGAACATGCCAATGACCGAAAGAGTAAAAGCAGGAAAGTTATTTACCGATATGTGCGAAGGTTTACCTGAAAAAAGACTTCGTGGGAAAACGTTGATGTATGAGTTTAATCACTCACATCCATCGGAAGTTGAAAAAAGGGAAAGCCTGATTAAAGAAATGTTTGCCACGGTAGGAGAAAATGCCTGGATAGAACCACCTGTTTATTTCTCTTATGGTTCCAACATCCATATAGGCCGCAATTTTTACGCAAATTTCAATTTAACCATCGTCGATGACCACACAGTCACTATCGGTGATAACGTACTGATTGCCCCCAACGTTACCCTTTCCGTTACCGGGCACCCTGTACACCATGAATTGAGAAAAAACGGAGAGATGTACTCTTTTCCGATAACGATTGGCAATAATGTCTGGATTGGGAGTCATGTGGTCATTAATCCAGGCGTCACCGTCGGAGAAAACTCTGTTATTGGCGCGGGCAGTGTCGTAACAAAAGACATTCCACCAAATGTTGTTGCTGCAGGCGTTCCCTGTCGGGTTATTCGCGAAATAAACGAGCGTGATAAACAGTATTATTACAAAGATTATAAAGTTGAATCTTAAGGTTAAATAAGCACAGGAACAAAAGAAGGTAGCAGAGTAATGAATCATGGTAGCCACTGACACAAGTCAGTGGCTGTTCACCCCAAACGATTACCGTTTGTAGTCAATGGCTTCCGGCTGATCCAGATATACAGTGGTTTGTGCCGGTTGTGTACTGGCAATCACCTTACCGCCACGTACCGAATAACGTACCGGAACCTGACGACGCAGCGCGTCAAACCCATTTTCTGCAGGCAGGATAATCAGGTTGGCGCTGTTTCCAGCGGAAACACCATAATCCTGTAAATTGAGCGTTCTGGCACTATGATGGGTGATTAAATTCAGACCATCGTTAATCTGCCCGTAGCCCATCAACTGGCAAACATGCAGCCCCATATGCAGCACTTGCAGCATATTCGCCGTTCCCAGCGGATACCACGGATCGAAGACATCATCGTGACCAAAGCAGACGTTAATGCCGGACTCCAGCATCTCTTTGACGCGCGTAATGCCACGACGTTTTGGATAAGTATCAAAACGTCCTTGCAGATGAATATTGACCAGCGGATTGGCAACAAAGTTAATGCCGGACATTTTCAGCAAGCGGAACAAGCGCGAAGTATACGCCCCGTTATAAGAGTGCATTGCGGTGGTGTGGCTGGCGGTGACGCGCGCGCCCATTCCTTCACGGTGCGCCAGCGCGGCAACAGTTTCGACAAAACGCGACTGCTCATCGTCTATCTCATCGCAGTGAACATCGATCAGGCGGTCGTATTTTTGCGCCAGCGCGAAGGTTTTATGCAACGACTCCACGCCGTATTCGCGGGTAAATTCAAAATGCGGAATCGCCCCCACTACGTCAGCTCCCAGGCGTAGCGCCTCTTCCAGCAACTCTTCACCGTTGGGATACGACAAAATCCCTTCCTGCGGGAAGGCGACGATTTGCAGGTCAATCCACGGCGCGACTTCCTGCTTCACTTCCAGCATCGCTTTCAGTGCAGTCAGGGTTGCGTCGGAGACATCTACATGGGTACGCACATGTTGAATGCCGTTGGCAATCTGCCATTTCAGCGTTTGCCAGGCGCGTTGCTTAACGTCGTCATGGGTTAATAACGCTTTGCGCTCGGCCCAGCGTTCAATGCCTTCAAACAGCGTGCCGGACTGATTCCAGTTCGGTTGCCCGGCAGTTTGCGTGGTGTCCAGGTGAATATGCGGTTCCACAAACGGCGGTAAAACTAAACCTTTCTCAGCATCCAGACTGTTTTCAGTCACGGGCATGACGCCGGATTGCGCATCAATGGCGCTGATTTTTCCGTCCTGCAGATGAATCTGCCACAGCCCCTCTTTGCCGGGTAACCGGGCGTTAATAATTGTCTGTAAAGCGTTATTCGACACTGTTAGCCTCCACATGCGTCATTGCTGCTGTCGTTCTGCGATTTAAAATCGGGTTAAGGATCAGATAGCTCAGCGCGCCACCTAATACAGCGTTGACCGGAACAATCCCCGGTAACCAGTGGCCTGCGGCAATCCCCAGCGCGACAGCCAGAATCGCCACCCAATTGACACTCATCATACGCGTGGTCGCAAAGTGCTCATAGCGGCGACGGTTCATCAGATAGTCCGCGATGATTACGCCGCCAACGGGAGGGATAGCTGCCGAAAGAAAGGTCAGCCAGCCGACAAAATTGTTGTACAGCCATAATGCGCAAACCGTACCGATAATACCGTTGATGACCGAAAGGGTTTTGCTCGACATACCGGTAATGTTGGCGAAACCTAAACCCGACGCATAGAGCGCGTTATCGTTGGTGGTCCAGATATTCAACCCCAGCACCACAATCGCAGGCAGCAGCAGGCCCTGAGCAATCATCACATCAGAGATATCTGCCATGCCCAATGCCGCAGCACCTGCCGCACCGAAAATAAACATCAACGAGTTGCCGAGGAAAAAGGCCACCATCGCCACCAGCACCGCCAGTTTGGCATTGCGACCAAAACGGACAAAGTCGGCAGTGAGCGTACCTGCACTGATAAATGAACCGACAACCAGCGCCAGCGCGACATTGAAATCTAGCGGTTGTGCGGGAACGACCGCTTTTAATGCCTCCAGACCGCCCATGCCGTTAACGGCCAGCCACACGGAATAACCGCCAAGACAGGCGATCGCCGGAACCGCAATTACAGAAAGAACTGTCAGCGCCGAAATGCCAAAGAACACGGTGGCGGTCATCAGTAAACCAGAGACAGCGATGAGCAGATTAATATCCAATCCCGTCGCCTTGCCTACCGGAATGGCAAACATCGCCACGCCAACACCAAACCAGCCAACCTGGGTGCCGCCCAGCAGCAGTGAAGGTAACCATGAACCTTTAACACCAAAAGAGAAGCGAGCAAGAAGATGGGTCGTCAGGCCGGTTTTTGCGCCAATGTAGCCAAGAAATGAAGTGTAAATACCGAGGAGAAGATTACCGATGAGGACTGCGAGGAAGAAATCATGATAGCTAAGACCGGTTCCGAGAGTGCCGCCGGTCCACATACTGGCGGAAAAGAAGGTTAATCCCAGCATGACGAACGTCAATGCCAATACCCCTTTCCGCGCCGACTGCGGGACTGGCCCCTGGCTAAAGTTGTTATCTTGCGACACGAAATTCCTCCGTTTGCTGTTTGAAACCCAAAAAATCCGCCGCATTCTATTCATCTGAAAATAAAAAGCAATCGTTTCCGTGGAGGAATACATTTTTTATATGAATGAGTGCGAAAAAGTGGATAAAAAATTATCTCTGGAAAAACAGTGGGTAGACTTGATAAGACGCGCCTGCGTCGCATCAGGTATCAAAGCACGGTTGTCGGATGCGGCGCGAGCGCCTTATCCGACCTACGGTTCAGACCTGCAGGCCTGATAAGACGC
>NZ_KE137292.1:53566-162559 GCF_000408805.1 Escherichia sp. KTE159 | reverse complement strand
GTTGTCGGATGCGGCGCGAGCGCCTTATCCGACCTACGGTTCAGACCTGTAGGCCTGATAAGACGCGCCAGCGTCGCATCAGGCATCACAGCACAGTTGTCGGATGCGGCGCGCGACGCGTCCGACAATACCTTACTCTTCCATCGCCTGGCGGATCTGATCCAACGACGCGGGATCATCAATGGTCGTCAGATCCCCCGGATCGCGTCCTTCGCAAATAGCCTGGATCGTGCGGCGCAACATTTTTCCGGATCGCGTTTTCGGCAACTGCGAGACAAACCAAACGTGCGCCGGGCGGCCAAAGTTGCCAATCTGGCTGTCCACCAGCGCCATAATTGCCTTTTCTTCGGAGTGTGCCACCTCGCGGTCTTCCAGACTGTCGCTCTCTTTCGGAATAACAAACGCCACCGCCACCTGCCCTTTCAACGCATCTTTCACCCCTACCACCGCCACTTCGGCAACGCCAGGATGACTGGAGATACTCTCTTCAATCTCGCGCGTGCCCAGCCGATGCCCGGCAACGTTAATCACATCATCAGTGCGCCCGAGAATAAAGTGATAGCCGTCAGCATCGCGGATACCCCAGTCAAAGGTGGCATATACCGGACGGGAAAACAGCGACCAGTATGTCTTCACAAAGCGGTCGTCGTCACCCCAGATAGTCTGAATACAGCCCGGCGGCAGCGGCCCTTCCACCACCAGCATCCCTTTCTCATTCACGCCGCACGGTTCGCCAGTAGCTTCGTTGAGCAACTGCACATTGTAGCCATACATCGGCACGCCGGGGCTTCCCAGACGCGTCGGCCTGTCGTCCAGGCCTCGAGCAATCGCCATAATCGGCCAGCCGGATTCGGTCTGCCAGTAGTTGTCGATGACCGGCACATCCAGCGTATTGCTCACCCAACTGGCGGTCGGTTCATCCAGCGGTTCTCCTGCCAGATAGAGCACTTCCAGCGACGAGAGATCGTGTTTACGAATTTCAGCAGTAGGAAATTTTTTCAGCACGCGAATAGCGGTCGGCGCTGAGAACATTCGGCTCACCTGATATTTCTCGACAATTTTCCACCACACGCCACAGTCCGGCCAGGTCGGCAACCCTTCGTAAACAATGGTCGCCATCCCCGCCAGCAGCGGTGCGTAGACAATATAAGAATGCCCCACCACCCAGCCGATATCCGACGCGCAAAAGAACACACCGCCCGCTTTGCCACCAAAAATGGTTTCCATTGAGGTTGCCAGCGCCACCGCATAACCGCCGACGTCACGCTGCACGCCTTTAGGTTTTCCGGTCGTGCCGGAGGTGTAGAGAATGCAGGAAGTTTCGTTAGATTCCAGCCAGGCGACCGGCACCCGCGCGCCGATGTGCTGATGACGCAACGAAGCGAAATCAACATCCCGCCCGCTGACGCGCGCCATTTTCGCCAGCCCGCGATCCACCAGCAAAACGTGGCGTGGTTGGTGCTGCGCCTGCTTTATCGCATCATCGAGCAATTTTTTATAGGGAATGATTTTGCCGCCACGCGCCCCGGCATCTGCCGAGACAATCAGCACCGGTTTGGCGTCGTCGATTCGCGCCGCCACGCTGTGCGAAGCAAATCCACCAAATACCACCGAGTGAATAGCACCAATCCGCGCGCAGGCCAGCAGGGTAATGTGCGCTTCGGCAATCATCGGCATATACACCAGCACCCGATCGCCGCGCTGCACGCCCAATGAGCGCAACATTGACGCCACCGCGTTCACTTCGTCATATAACTGGCGAAAGGTAAACGTGCGCTCTTCTTCTGTTTCCGAAGAGACGGCAATCAGCGCCAGCGCCTCTGGCTGTTTCTCCAGCCAGCGGTCGACGGCGTTGTGGCACAAATTGGTTCGGCCTTCACAAAACCAACGGGCAAACGGCGGATTGCTGTGATCGAGCGTTTGCGTAAAGGGCGTCTGCCAGTCGATACGCAGGGCCTGCTCGGCCCAGAACTGCTCCGGTTCGTTAATCGAACGCTGATAAAATTCGCTAAAAGACATAATGCTCTCCTGTTGAACTTACGCCTTACCGCCGTTTGCTTAAATCACGTACAGGTCGAGATACTCATTGACCGGCATCTGCTCGAGGCGAGTTCTGTCGAGAGAAACCGCCAGAATGTGCCGCTGCTGGCGAGTCGGGAACTGGCGCGCAAGGTTGATTTTGAATTTATCGACCAGCTTCGGAATGCCATCCTGACGGCGGCGGGCATGACCAATTGGGTACTCCACCACCACTTCTTCAAAGCGCGTACCGTCGGTGAACTCAAGGGTAATGGCGTTGGCAATAGCGCGTTTTTCCGGGTCGTGGTAGTCGGCAGTAAACGCCGGATCTTCAAAGCAAGTGATCTTCTCGCGCAGGGCGTCGATGCGTTTATCTTGCGCAACCTTGTCTTCGTAATCTGCCGCCGTTAAGCGCCCAAACAGCAGCGGGATCGCCACCATGTACTGAATGCAGTGGTCGCGGTCAGCCGGGTTATTGAGCGGCCCTTTTTTGTCGATGATGCGAATACAGGCTTCGTGGGTGCGGATGGTCACTTTTTCGATATCCGCCGCTGTTTTACCTGCAGCCTGCATCTGTTCATAAAGCGTCATCGCCGCTTCAACTGCCGTCTGGGAGTGGAACTCCGCCGGGAAGGAGATTTTGAACAGCACATTTTCCATAACGTAGGAACCGTACGGACGCTGGAAGCGGAACGACTCACCTTTGAAGGAGACGTCGTAGAAGCCCCACACCGGCGCAGTCAGGGCTGACGGATAACCCATTTCGCCGGTTTTCGCCATCAGCGCCAAACGTACCGCGCGGGATGTGGCATCGCCCGCCGCCCAGGATTTACGCGTGCCGGTGTTCGGCGCATGACGATAGGTACGCAGCGACTGACCGTCCACCCACGCCAGCGAAACAGCGTTGAGAATTTCCTCGCGGGTCAGGCCGAGCATTTCGGCCACCACGGCGGTGGAAGCCACTTTCACTAACAAAACGTGGTCGAGGCCGACGCGATTAAAGGCGTTTTCCAGCGCGATGCAGCCCTGAATTTCGTGGGCTTTGATCATTGCGGTCAGCACGTGCTTCATGGTCAATGGCGCTTTGCCGCTGGCGACCGCGTTGCGGGATAACCAGTCCGCCGTGGCGAGAATACCGCCGAGGTTGTCGGAAGGATGGCCCCACTCCGCTGCCAGCCAGGTATCGTTGAAATCGAGCCAGCGGATCATCGCACCGATGTTAAACGCAGCCTGGACAGGGTCGAGCTGGAACTGAGTTCCGGGGACACGCACGCCGTTAGGTACGACGGTGCCGGGGACAATTGGCCCCAGCAGTTTTTTACAGGCTGGATATTCCAGCGCTTCCAGACCACAGCCGAGGGTATCGAGCAGGCAGTAATGGGCGGTGTCGTAGGCCACTCTGGAACTGATTTCGTAATTCATGACGTAATCGACGATATCAACGATTTCACGGTCGAATTCCGGGCGGATGTTGTTGATTTGAGCTGACATTGGGTACGTTTCCTTATTGTTATTCGTAGAGGTTTACTGGCGCTTATCCAGCGCAACAAACTGACGGTCTTCCGGTCCAACGTAATTCGCGGAAGGACGGATAATTTTGTTGTCCTGACGTTGTTCAATAATGTGCGCCGCCCAGCCGGTAACGCGAGCGATGACAAACAGCGGAGTGAACATCTCAGTGGGGACGCCCATCATGTTGTAGGAAACGGCAGAGAACCAGTCGAGATTGGGGAACATCTTTTTCGTCTCCCACATCACCGTTTCCAGACGATCGGCGATGTTGTACATCTTCAGTGAACCGCCTTCCTGCGAGAGCTGCTTCGCCACACGTTTGATCACCTGATGGCGCGGATCGGCAATGGTATAAACCGGGTGCCCGAAACCAATGACCACTTCTTTGTTTTCCACGCGTTTACGAATATCCGCTTCGGCTTCATCCGGCGTTTCGTAGCGTTGTTGGATCTCCAGCGAAACTTCATTCGCCCCGCCGTGTTTCGGCCCACGCAGTGCGCCGATTGCGCCGATAATGGCTGAATACATGTCAGAACCGGTGCCCGCAATAACCCGGCTGGTGAAGGTGGAGGCGTTAAACTCGTGCTCGGCGTACAGCACCAGCGAAATTTGCATCGCCTTTTCCCAACTTTGCGACGGCTTTTCGCCATGCAGCAGATGCAGGAAGTGGCCGCCGATGGAGTCGTCATCGGTTTCCGGCTGGATGCGTTCGCCGTTGTGGCTGTAGTGATACCAATAGAGAAGAATCGAACTCAGCGACGCCAATAATTTGTCAGCAATATCCCGCGCGCCTGAGACGGTGTGCCCCTCTTTTTCCGGCAGCGTACAGCCAAGCGCAGAAACGCCTGTGCGCATGACATCCATCGGGTGCGACGCCGCAGGTAAGGCCTCCAGCACGGTACGCACGTTAGCCGGTAAACCACGCAGGGCTTTCAGTTTCGTTTTGTAGGCGGCGAGTTCGTCACGGGTCGGCAGCTTGCCGTGGATCAGCAGATGCGCCACTTCTTCAAATTCGCAATGTTCTGCGAGGTCGAGAATATCGTAACCACGGTAGTGCAGGTCATTGCCGCTTTTACCCACCGTGCAGAGCGCCGTATTGCCCGCCGGAACGCCGGAAAGTGCCACAGATTTTTTCGGTTTAATGACATGGGTACTGTTTTGCAGGATCGTTGTGTCGCTCATGTTGTCCTCGTCATTGTTATCATTTGTAGGGTCGGGATTGTTGTCGGATGCGACGCCATGCGTCTTATCCGACCTACAGTTCAGTGCATCCCGTAGGCCTGATAAGTCGCGTCAGCGGCGCATCAGGCATTGGTTGTCGGATACAACCAACGGGCGTTTGTTTTATTTCGCCTGACTACGGGCAAACAGATCGTCGAGCTTCTCTTCGTACTGGTAGTAGTTGATGCTTTCGTACAGCTCGTTGCGGGTTTGCATGGTGTCGATGACGCTTTTCTGCGTGCCTTCCTGACGCAGGACGTTGTAGACATGTTCGGCAGCGCGGTTCATGGCGCGGAACGCTGACAGAGGGTACAGCGCCATTGCGACATGAGCGCTGCGTAATTCATCGGTGGTAAACAGCGGCGTAGCGCCAAATTCGGTAATGTTGGCAAGGATCGGCACCTGCACCGCATCGGCAAACTGGCGGTACATGGCGAGTTCGGTAATCGCCTCCGGGAACAACATCTCGGCACCGGCTTCAACGTAAGCCTGCGCACGCTCAATCGCCGCGTCCAGCCCTTCAACCGCCAGCGCATCGGTGCGCGCCATGATCACAAAATCAGGATCGGTTTTCGCATCCACCGCCGCACGGATCCGATCCACCATCTCCTCTTTCGAGACGATCGCTTTATTCGGACGATGACCGCAGCGTTTCGCACCAACCTGATCTTCAATATGCAGCCCCGCCGCACCGGCCTTAATCATCGATTTAACGGTACGAGCGACGTTAAAGGCCGAAGAGCCAAAACCAATATCAGCATCGACCAGCAACGGCAGCGAGCAAACGTCGGTAATACGGCGAATATCGGTCAGTACATCATCAAGGGTAGAAATACCGAGATCGGGCAACCCCAGCGAACCGGCCGCCACACCGCCGCCGGAGAGATAAATTGCCTGATATCCGGCACGCTGTGCCAGCAACGCATGGTTAGCGTTAATGGTGCCGACAATTTGCAACGGGGTTTCTTTGGTGAGTGCGGCGCGAAACGCTTTACCTGGAGAGTGTAGAGACATAGCCCATCCTTTGTTATCAACTTGTTATTTCGTTGATAAACACAAAGCAAGGGCTGTGCCACAATTACTCAAATCAAACTAAGTATTAAATTTCAATGAGTTATTAAAATCACGCTTAATTAATCCGCAAATATGCGTTTCAGTTAACGTTTCAGACAATGTTTCACTGCGTTTCATTGCAACAATGATGAAACAAGTCTAAACCCAATATTCGGTTTCTTGATTTATGGCGCGCAATGGCACATCCACCTCGACTTAACGACGACAAACCGGTTATCTGGACAGTATCGGTGACGCGCTTGTTCGAGCTGTTTCGCGATATCAGCCTCGAGTTTGATCACCTGGCGAACATTACCCCTATCCAGCTTGGCTTTGAGAAAGCGGTGGCCTACATCCGTAAGAAACTGGCAAGCGAACGCTGCGACGCCATCATCGCCGCAGGCTCTAACGGCGCGTACCTGAAAAGCCGCCTGTCGGTGCCGGTGATTCTGATTAAACCCAGCGGCTTTGACGTATTACAGGCACTGGCAAAAGCGGGAAAACTCACCTCGTCTATCGGCGTCGTCACCTATCAGGAAACTATCCCGGCGCTGGTGGCTTTTCAAAAAACGTTTCATTTGCGCCTCGACCAACGCTGCTACATCACCGAAGAAGACGCACGTGGGCAGATCAACGAACTGAAAGCCAACGGCGCCGAAGCGGTAGTTGGTGCTGGGCTAATTACCGATCTGGCAGAAGAAGCCGGGATGACCGGTGTTTTTATCTATTCTGCCGCCACCGTGCGCCAGGCATTCAGCGATGCGCTGGATATGACGCGCATGACGCTACGCCATAACGCCCACGATGCGACCCGCAACGCGCTGCGTACTCGCTACGTTCTGGGCGATATGCTCGGTCAATCGCCACAGATGGAACAGGTGCGGCAAACCATTTTGCTGTATGCCCGCTCAAATGCTGCGGTGCTGATTGAGGGAGAAACAGGAACCGGCAAAGAGCTGGCAGCGCAGGCAATTCATCGGGAATACGTTGCCCGCCACGATGCGCGACAGGGGAAAAAATCGCATCCGTTTGTTGCCGTTAACTGCGGGGCGATTGCTGAATCACTGCTGGAAGCGGAGTTGTTTGGCTATGAGGAAGGGGCATTTACCGGCTCGCGACGCGGAGGCCGCGCCGGGCTGTTCGAAATTGCCCACGGCGGCACGCTGTTTCTGGATGAGATAGGCGAAATGCCGCTGCCGTTGCAGACTCGCCTGCTGCGGGTATTGGAAGAAAAAGAGGTCACCCGCGTCGGCGGGCATCAACCGATTCCGGTGAATGTGCGAGTTATCAGCGCCACCCACTGCAATCTGCAAGAGGATATGCAGCAAGGGCGGTTTCGCCGTGATCTGTTTTATCGGCTGAGTATTTTGCGCCTGCAGTTACCCCCACTACGCGAGCGGGTTGCGGATATTCTGCCGCTGGCGGAAAGCTTTTTGAAAGTGTCACTGGCAGCACTTGCCGCCCCGTATTCTGCTGCGTTACGCGAGGGGTTAAATACCTGCCAGGCGGTGTTATTGCACTATAAGTGGCCGGGGAATATTCGCGAACTACGCAATATGATGGAACGACTGGCGCTATTTTTAAGCGTGGAACCGATGCCAGATTTAACGCTGCAATTTCTGCAGCGATTATTGCCAGAACTGGCCAAAGAATCGGTTAACGTTATCGCCGCCACCGTGCTGACACCACGGCAGGCGCTGGAGAAATTTAACGGCGATAAAACAGCAGCAGCGAATTATTTAGGCATCAGCCGCACGACGTTCTGGCGGCGATTAAAAAATTAAATTGCCGGACGCGGCGTGAACGCCTCATCCGGCCTGCAAAACTATGAATATCAATATGTTGCATTTACTGATAAACGTGCGCATTAGGCATGTTTACATGGACTTAAGAATTACTTCTTCTTATAAATATTTGCCGTGCCGTGGATCTTATTGTCAGTCTGACCGGAGGTCAGCACTAACACATCAGCCCCTTTTTCATCCGCTTTTTTGATCAAATCTTCTTTCGCATCTGCGGTCGACATTTCATTACTGGTTGAAATATCACCTATTTTTTCATATTGCGATTCAACCTTTTCAAATTCCGCTTTGGTCATCAATTCCGCTGCATAGACGTTTGTGACAACAAAAGCTAACGCACCAACTAAGAGCTTAGTTCCAGTTTTCATCGGTGAACTCCATGATGTGTGATTAGGCTAATACCCTGAAGCTAACAGTCATCATCAGGGTTGATTAATAAGTAGTTCAGCGATTAAGAAAAATCTATAGCAAAAGAGAATATATTTGTATTATTCTTAATGTGAATCCCACTTCTCCTGCCAGTTAATAACTCTTCCTGCAGTTGTCGCTGGTATCATTTGAATTATTTTTTATAATAATCTCAAATTTTCACCCTGCCAGAAACTCAATGTAAAAATCATGAAGTCCACATCATTTTTCTTAATAAAAAAACTTTAACCATCTATTTAATTGATTTATATAAGCTTTACTTATTGCACTTTTATAGTTCTTAAGACGATTTATTATTATTTTTTTCAAAAATACCATGTTAACATATTGACATCGATGACAAACCACAAAAAGCTATCAATGCAATAAATAACTAACACTTTAATATATTTATTGCAGCCTCTGTTACAGATATTCTTATTTAGAGAATTGCATGCTTACGCCTTACAAGGTTTCAGGAAGAAAAGATGTGCAATAGAAAAGCATTTCGCCATTTAATTTTTAAGGATAAAAGTGAGTGATATGAAATCAGCAAAAAAAAGCTTATCGACACGGGCGATAGCCATTTATACCATATTATTTACGCCAGTATCCTTGGCTATCACCCCACCTGTAAATTCAGATAGTAATGTTGTCATTAATAATAATGAAGAGATAAAACTCATTGCGTCAGAAGGCTACGATCCCGGATGGGAGCATTTTAACTCATTGAAAGTAGGTGAAGACTCTAATGGTTCATTACTCATTGATAATCTTTCACTTACCACTTCAGCAGCCAGCATTGGTAATAATGCTGAAGGCTCCATCACTTTAACAAACCATACCAACTGGCAGTTCGACACACCTTCCTCCAATATTTTTTTAGGCACTAACGAAGGCTCCGGTACGTTATACGTGTTAGAAGGTAGTAAGATAAGTGGCCTGCAATCAATAAGAGTTGGTGAGTTTTATGGTGATGCCAGGGGGACGTTGGTTATTGATGGGGAAAGCTCATCAGTCACCTCTAAAATTGCTATTGTTGGCGATCAGGGAACAGGGAAAGTATCTGTTACTAATGGCGGAACACTCACTTCCCTGACTCAAATGAATATTGGGTATGTTGACGCCCATTCTTCTCTGTCAGCTAACCAGAGTAGCTATGGAGAAGTTCTGGTTGCCGACAAAAATTCAACAGTAAATGCCCCATATATACTTCTTGGCGGATATAATACATCTTCCGTTTCTGATACTACCGGAATTCTCACTGTCAGCAACGATGGTGTAATCAATGCGAATTCATATATCTGGGTTGGTGTCTCCTCTAACGGAACAGGAATGTTAAATATTGGAGGTGCGCAAGGTGAGGCTGCGCAGCCTGCTGGTTCAATTAATACACCCCGAATTTATTTAGGGGGGACAAATGCGTCAACCACTTCAATATTAAACTTTAATCACACCAACGCTGATTTTGTTCTGACCTCATACATAGACGGTAAAGGCCAGGTTAACCAGGTAGGTTCCGGAACAACCACATTATCCGGCTCGAATATCTATACTGGTGATACCTATATAACTAAAGGCAGCCTACGCGCTGGTAAAGTAGATACCTTCAGCCCCAACTCCGATTATATTGTCGACAGCGGTGGAGATCTCGATTTAAACGGTTATTCACAAACGTTAAAAACGCTGGCACTGGCTGGAACAGCAACGTTGTCTGCGTATGAAAATGGCCACGAGTTCACGCCGACCACACTGACCATTAACGGTAACTATACTGCCAATGATGGTTTGTTAGTCATGCATACGGTATTAGGCGATGATAATTCCGTAACGGATAAACTCATCGTAAAAGGTGATACTTCCGGTAGTACCCGCGTCATGGTCAACAATGCGGGCGGTCTGGGCGCGGATACTCTGGAAGGGATAAAAATTGTGGAGGTTGACGGCCTGTCAGAGGGCGTTTTCAGTAAAGAAGGTCGTATTGTTGCCGGTCCCTATGACTACAACGTGGTAAAAAGCGACAACCAGAACTGGTTTTTAACCAGTGAAATTCCCGCAGGACCGTATACCCCACCGGAACTGCCCGTCATTCCGGAACCAGATCCTGAGCCACCTGTAACACCAGAACCCCCTGTAACACCAGAACCGCCTGTGACACCGGAGCCACCTGTTACGCCATCTGTTCCACAACCAGAACGAAAACATCTGTATCGCCCGGAAATTGGCAGCTATCTGGCCAATATTCAGGCGGCAAATACGCTGTTTAATACCCGACTGCATGACCGTCTGGGGGAAACACAATACACCGACCTGCTGACCGGCGAGCAGAAAGTGACCAGCCTGTGGATGCGTAACATTGGCGGGCATAATCGCTTTAAAGATCGTTCGGATGAATTGAGCACCCAGAGCAACCGTTATGTTCTGCAACTGGGCGGCGACCTCGCACAATGGAGCAGTAATGACCTTGATCGCTGGCATCTCGGCTTAATGGCTGGCTATGCCAACAGCAAGAGTCACACCCATTCCAACCTGACCGGGTACAGCTCACGTGGGCAAATCGACGGCTACAGTGTGGGGGTGTATGGCACCTGGTACGCTAACGAAGCGGACAAAACCGGGACTTATGTTGATAGCTGGTTGCTCTATAACTGGTTTGATAACACCGTCTCCGGCGAGTACCTGCCGGGTGAGAAATATCACTCTGACGGCATCACCGCCGCCATTGAAGCGGGTTATACCTTCCGTCTTGGTGAAAGCGCCGATGCGCGTACCAGCTACTGGTTGCAGCCAAAAATGCAACTGACGTGGATGGATGTGAAGGCAGACAATCATACTGAAGACAATGGCACTCTGGTTGAGGACAGCACCGAAGGCAACCTGCAAACGCGTCTGGGGGTGAAAGCGTATCTGCAAGGCCATAATGCTCTTGATGATCATAAAGAGCGTTCCTTCCAGCCTTTTGTGGAAGCCAACTGGATTTATAACTCCCGCAATTACAGTGTGAAGATGGATGGCATCAGCGATGAAATCATCGGTGCGCGTAACATCGGTGAGTTAAAAGTCGGGGTGGAAGGTCAGCTTAATCCGCGTCTGCAACTATGGGGCAACGTCGCCCAGCAGTTGGGTGACAACGGTTACAGCGATACCCAGGGAATGCTGGGCATGAAATATCTCTTTTAATGCCACTTTGCCACCTGTCGCGTACAGGTGGCACTCTTTTTAGATCCGCGTTCTTTGTGATCGCGCTCGCATTCAGTCATTTTTACTATAAATATGATGAAGTTAATTCAGCTTATTTATGAGTGAAATCACTATGGTTCCTTTGCACGCCGTTTACCTGACCGTTGGACTGTTCGTTATCACCTTTTTTAATCCCGGGGCAAATCTCTTTGTCGTGGTTCAAACCAGTCTGGCTTCAGGCCGTCGCGCGGGCGTACTCACCGGGCTTGGTGTCGCGTTGGGCGATGCCATCTATTCCGGGCTGGGGTTGTTTGGAATGGCAACGCTCATTACCCAGTGTGAAGAGATTTTCTCACTCATTAAAATCGTCGGCGGCACTTATCTCTTATGGTTTGCCTGGAACAGTATGCGCCGACAATCAACACCACAGATGAGCGCGCTACAACAGCCCCTTAGTGCCCCGTGGTATGTATTTTTCCGCCGTGGATTAATTACCGATCTCTCTAATCCACAAACAGTTTTATTTTTTATCAGTATCTTCTCAGTGACGTTAAATGCAGAAACGCCGACCTGGGCGCGTTTAATGGCCTGGGCAGGAATTGTGCTCGCGTCTGTTATCTGGCGTGTATTTCTTAGCCAGGCGTTTTCTTTACCGACCGTGCGTCGCGCATACGGGCGTATGCAGCATGTCGCCAGTCGGATTATTGGTGCGATTATCGGTGTCTTCGCGCTACGTCTGATTTATGAAGGGATAACACAGCGATGAGCTGATAATGGTATATCCAGGTCATCAACTTAATTGAGAAGTTGGACCGCCATCGAGGCCTCGAACCCCGTACCATACAACAATCCTGGTTGTCGTCTGCTCTTCCTGATGAGCTAATGGCGGTTTTTGATATGAGCCTTACAGTATTATTCGCTGTCAGGCTTTGGTGCGATGCATAAGATACAGAAAGCGCCCCATGCAAACTTGATGGAATTATGATTTTTTTCATATAAATGTCAACTCATACATTCACAAAATATATTTATTATTCATAAACCAAGCAACACCGAATCCCTGTCGGTTGACTTGCCCTGCCCCGGCATATTCAGGGTTATAGAAGGGGGCAACTTCGCGCTCTTTTAAGTCTTGTCATCAACCATTGCGTTCCCTATGTCGGGGGAGCGCCCGCCAGCACCGCTTCAAAATCTGCGGCGGTCAGATCGCTTGCCCCTTTGAGCATATCTCTGGCCAACGCTCTGCGTCGGTTCAGTAATTCATCCAGCGTTTCTTCAAAAGTCATTAACTGGCTATCACGCACTGTCGGATAATAGACGTAAACATCTTTCTGCTGCCCAATGCGGTAGGCTCTGTCAGTCGCCTGATCTTCCTTCGCCGGATTCCAACAGCGGGTAAAGTGGATGACATGATTCGCTTTTTGGACATTGACGCCAAACCCAACGGCGATGGTGGATAAAATAATAACGTTAAAACCTGGCGTTGATTGAAATGCATCGATCAGGCTCTGACGATTTTGGTCACTGCCAGATTTGGTGCTGGTATCACCATTAATAATAAAAGGCTTAAAGCCAAAATGCTGCGCAATCAGATGTTGCAGCTCTCGTTGAATATCGCGCAGTTCCGTAAAAATAATCACTTTGTCATCAGATGACTGGCGAATGGTGTTTAACGTCTCCAGCAGCCATTTTACTTTCGGAGCATCGTTACGTAAGCGCAAATCTGCACTTACGGAATAAGGCCATGCGCAAATAAGTTTCAACCGATGCAGCAACCCCAGCATACCTGAGCCTCGTTGATCCAGCCCTTCGCTGATCTCCTGTTGGTTTTGCCAGCTTACAACCGAGTGGGTATAGAGATCCCGTTGCAATGGCAGCATATTCAACTGTTTACAGTACTGATCTTCAATCTTATCCGGCAGATCTTTCGCTACTTCTTCTTTGGTGCGGCGCAGTGTCTGCGGTTCTATTAATTTGCGTAGCGATTCGAGGACAGCATTATCATTCTGTTGCTCAATGGGGCGCAGATAATCTTTACCAAAATTATTTAAAGCCCCCAACAACCCCGGCTGAACGAAGTCAAATAAACACCACAGATCGACAAGGGTGTTTTCGACTGGTGTTCCGGTACATGCGACTTTAAATTGCGCCTGAATGGCTTTTGCCGATTGGGTTATTAATGCCGCCGGATTTTTGATTTTCTGCGCTTCGTCGCACACCATTATGGACCAGGGCTGACGAGCCAGGGAAAATTCCTGATCGCGCAACGTCTCGTAGGTAGTAAGAACAATATGCGCGTCACCCACCCAGTCATTTTGCAGTAAGTTCTTAATGCCCTTGCTTTTAAGTGCCTGAGGAATGCTCTCTTTCGCGCACTTCTTCGCCTTAAGCTCATTACCATAGAGTTTTAAAATCGACACCTGCTCGCGCAGGAAGAAATTCCCGACCTCACGTTCCCAGTTATCGAGTAACGATACCGGAGCAACAATCAGCGAGGGGGGCGCATCCGGGAAACGTTCTCGATGCCAGATGAGAAAGGTTAAAATCTGTAAGGTTTTACCCAACCCCATATCGTCCGCCAGTAAACATCCCGCCGTCTCGGTTGGCGACTTTAGATACAACT
This sequence comes from Escherichia sp. KTE159, assembly GCF_000408805.1. NCBI lineage: Bacteria > Pseudomonadati > Pseudomonadota > Gammaproteobacteria > Enterobacterales > Enterobacteriaceae > Escherichia > Escherichia sp. KTE159. The sequence goes on along the minus strand of NZ_KE137292.1, from coordinate 148,741 downwards.
GTTGGAGCCACGCCACCCCTTTACGCTGATGTTCACGTAGCTGAATGGACGTTTTGAGGATCATCGGCAGTTCGACTTCTGCCTGATGTGCGCCGAGCAAGGAATCCCGCCGTTGTTTAACATACAGCGCCTGCTCAATATTTTGTTCTATCAGCAGAACGGCACGACTAACCGGTTCACTGCTTACGCCATCATTTGTTTCGCCATCGATTTTCTTTTTCCATTTATCGTGGAAAATTTCTGCTTCTTCGCGAGGCAAAAGGTTGTCGTTCCAGGGCATGGCAACTTCCGGCGCATCCGTGGCTTTTGCCTCTTCCAGCCGCTCTTCCAGTTCCTGAAAATGTTGATGATTATCGAGATCCCAGCCAGAGAACATGACCTCGCACATCTCTTGCGCAAGGTTCTCCGGAAGCCATTTTTCACTTTCACTTTTGACCAGATAAGGCGAACTGATTTTTTCAAATTCACCGATCCCGATAACCCGGTCACTGTATTTGTTGAGATCGAGAACGTGGGTAAAATTCATTCCCGCCGCCTGTTGCTGCCAGTTTTCAAGCAACGCCTGATAACCTTGCAGTTCTTCCTGGCTGAATCTGGAAAGCTCCAGATCGTAACCCTGCCAGACTCCGGCGGGCAGTTGTGCCGCTAACTTTTGTTCCAGTTCAGAGAGCAACGCCGCCAGTTCACCTGGGCGTTTAAAGATATAGGTTTCATCCGGCACGGATTGTTCAGTTCTGGGGCTGAGAAAAAGCGTTACAGATGCAATTTGCCTGTTTTCATCGATCTGCGGCTCCAGACGAAAATCATAAAAGTAGATCCCGGCGTCCTGTAAATTCTGCTCGTAAACGTCAGGATCGAGCACCTGGCTCGCCTCTTCACCAATCCAGGTGTAGGGATTGCGAACAAATGAGAGCGCATCATCCCCCGCCACTCGACGCCCGGTAATAGCGTGCACGGAGGTCAGGACGTCTTTGACTTCAGGAGAAAGAATGACATGATTTAAGACACCATCATCCCCTAAAACACGGTAACGATCCTGCACCTGTTGCGTACGGTCAAAAATCTGTAACCAGTTTGCAGGCTGCTCATCAAAAACCGGTTCAATTTCCAGTACCGGAGTATCTACCACCAGCGATTTTCGCAGTTTTAACTGTAACGATTCTGGCCTGATAACGATCGTTTTTGCGAGATAGTCATCCAGTTTTGCCCCTGCTTTTTTGGCCTGCCGCCGTATTTTAGCCCAACTGGTTTGGTTGACCGTTTCGCCCGGCGTCTGTCGCTGCTGCACTCTGAGTTGCTGTAGTGCGTCCAGAAGCTGCCAGTTCTCTTCGCTTAACACAAAGGTGCCTTCCGCAGAGGAAAAGCTGGCTCCCGTGCAAGTTATTCCGACGGGGCGATAGTCGTCGGGCTGCGTCCATTTATCAATGAAAACGCGAAAAGTATCATCGCTAATACTTCCCGTTGCAGCAAGATGAGCCGTCAGATTGCGCTGTGGAGGAAAAGCGAAAATCGCCAGGCTGCTGGCATAGTCATCATTTTTCCGGATGCGATAAAAATCATCCCAGCTAAGAAACCAGCAATCAGACCAGTGTGAAACATAATCTTCCTCATGAAGCTGTTCCAGACATGAGGCGACAGGCCAGTTATCTTCACTATCAGCAAGACTAAAGGGGAAAGCAAAGCCCTCCTCTTTCATTACATACAGCGGCACAAATGAAGCGGGTAGTGAGGTATTCTCTTTAATAAATTTACCCAACAATTTTTTGAACACTATTTGCTCCAGTAAGTAAATTTACCCAGCACCGGTTTAAACCCGAGGCTGAGTAATTTTTGCGCCGCTTCATGGTCAGGCTCATTGAACTGAATGTGGATTGCGCCCCCCAGCCCTCGTTTATCCATCACTTTACAATCGACCGAACGAATAACCTCCCGGATTTGCTGTTCCCGGCCAGGTAGCTCTTTTTTGGCTTTTAACGCTGAGGCGATGATGTTGGTTTGCTCTTCCCGGTCTGACTTTGCATCACTGACTTCATGTTCAGGCAACGATGCAGGCTCTGGCCGACTCACGGTCTTTGACGCATTGAAGCGGGAGGCATCCAAAGTGACAGAGGGCTGATTTACATCTTCCGCAACGTAATCAATACCCAACTTACGAAGTTCTTCGTCATATCGGCTCATCCAACCTTCAATTCGGTTGAGTGAGTAGCGAAATACCGGCGACAAATGCGGTAAACGCAACCGGACTTTGCGCCGGTTATTCCGCTTATCTTTCAGATCATAATCAATATCAAGAATGCCGGTTTCCGGATTAAAGGGCGCATTCCCCATATGGTAGGCATACATCGCCCCCACTTTCGAAAATTCGACAAACAGATAATCGCCAATGCGCATAATCATGGCATTGTTATCGCGTGAACCAGAGCCTTGCAGGCGGCTTAATCGCCCTGCGTTTTTCGCCCTGAACTCAACATAATCGGCATCTTTGGATCGCAGCGCCTCTTCGCCCAGCACAATGCGCGTATAGCTCATCTGATTGGCAAAACGTAGCCAGTAGAACAGGCGCGCATGGTCAACATCCCGATTGCCTTTCAGCAACTCAAAGAACAGTTTCAGGTCGTCTTTGGCGAACCACCCTTGCACCATCAGTAATACGGGATTTTCAACGTGAACCTGCCAGCTTTTATTACGACTGGTTAACTGCGGATTTCCCCAATATTCCAGGGCCAATTGCTTGAGTTCGAAATGTGTTTGATGTTTAAAAGCCGACTGATAATAACGGGTCAAAGTGGCTGCCAGAATATTATCTTTAAACCGCGTAAGCTGGCGGCTTAACGCGATAAGCGAATTAATTTTCTGCTGAAAATCATCGTCATTCTGGCGAAAAATCTCATTGACCAGGTGGTTAACAATTTTGCGCCATAACCAACTGGTTTGCGGAATTTGCGCAACTTTCTCCAGCACCGAAATATCCGTTATTTCTCCGCGCCCGAGCTGTTGTCCGAGAAGAAACCCTGCATTATCGGTAAAAATATCGCTATAGGTGTCAATGACCGACATCCAGGACATCTGACGCGGCGCGCTCTCCTTAAGTTTTTGAAAACCGTGGGCAATCTGCGTGCGTAGCTGCAGCCACTGCGGATTCTTTTCTGGCGTATCGCTGGCATGACCAAAATAGCTGGTACATAACGCCAGCCATTCCCGCCGCGTTAACCGCCGCTGCGCAATTTTTTGTTCAATTTCAGCGATAATTCTCGCAAAGTTTGTTGCATCATCCATCAATGCAATTTCAAACAGATCGCCTTCTGCTACATCATTGAGGCCAAAAAAAATCATCTTCCATTCGAAGGGCTTTGGCATCTCCCCCGCACGCAGTCGGGCAATGGCCTGTCGGCGTTTCTCCAGAGGGGGAACCATCTTCACCGCGCGAGCATCTACCTTTCTCTCAAGTTGCGCGATAACGCGCTGAAGATAGTTAAAAGCGTGACTTACCGTCGGCTGCGCGTTCTGCTCTCTGTAGGGAAGTAAGCGGGTTTTCAGTTTTTCAATAGCGGAAGTCATTGCATGATTCCTAGCTGACAGGTTTCCTGGCTAATGCCTGGAACAACATCCATGCTTTCATCGTGCTTTTTGTCTTTCAGGCCAAAGAATTGCATCCGCAGTTCTACGCGACGGCTGGCCTCTTTGCTCTCTTTCGCATTGTTGAACGAAACCCCACCCGCCAGAAATAATTTGCGGATCTGGACTTGCTGTTCCGGGGTTATTTTTTGCTGTAGCGCGCTTCTGCTATCCAGCAAACTGCACATCACCCACTCCGAGCGTTGCAACGAAAGATGCAAGTTATAGAGATAAGAACCATCGGTATCCGTAAAACCTTCTATAACAATTTGCTTAAACCATTTTTTGCCTTCATCGCTATTTGCCGCCTCCAGCACTAACGGCACCACATCCTGTAGCGCCTGTAATCCTTCGGCGTTAAGCGCGAAGCGATTGTGCTCAAAACGCCCTGCTTCACCAAAGCTGATACGGTTATCATGGCAGTCAACCTGAATCGTCTTGTTGAGATTTTTTGCCTGAAGTTCAAGTTTTTCACACAGGCGAGCGATATCATGCCCGCGCGATTTCTCCCCGGCTTCCGCCTGCTGAATTCGCTGCGTAACAGAGCTAAGCGACGCCACCATCACCACCAGAAACAACACCATCATGGCAGTCATCAGATCTGCATAGGAGATCCAGAAAGGTTTTTCCGCTTCATCGCTGCGCCGTTGCCTGCCATTAAATACCCGGTTAAACATCAGCCTGTTCCTTACGCGCGACGATGACGGAGTACCGTTTCCAGCGTATCCACGCTTTCACCGATAATCTCAACCGAAGAACTTAAGGCTCCTGCCGCTTTAGTCAGTTGCGTATCCATCTCCTGTAGTGAACGATTCAGGCCGTTTTCCACCCCGGTCGTAAAGGATTCAAAACTGGTTCCCATCACCTCGGCAATGTTATGCAGGAACTCCTGAGCCTCGCGGTTATATTGTTGCAGGCGTTCGGAATACGCCTTCAGATCGTCAACAAAACGGCTGCGGGATGATTGTTCATCATGGCTACGGTTAATCAGCGTTTCGAGTGCGGTTATGGCATTCGCCACGACTTCACGGGTATTACGATAATCAGCAATCAATGCCCCCAACTCCGCGCTGGCACCGGAAAGCGTGCGCCCTGCCTGTTGCGTGCTATTCAGCACCTCGGCGGTCAATTGATTAGCCTCGGCAACGCGATCGCCCGCGGCTTCAAAGCGGTCGGCGGCCACGCGCATTTTGTCGGCTCCTGTTTGTATCTCTTCCAGATGGCGCGTGGTGTTTTGCGCCATCCGTTGCAGCAACTCGCCAGAGGCTGATTGCTGTTCACGTAGCATCTGCATCAGCGACTCAACCTGACTTTCAAGCTGACCAATGATTCGCTGCGCTTCCTGTTGCAACGCACTCTGCGCTGATTGCTGTTGCTGACTGAGCGACTTCTGACCGTCTTCCAGTTGTCCAAACAGGCTGCCAAGTTGGCTACCCAATTGATCAATACCGCTGGTCATTTTCTCTCGCAGGGCATCCTGGCTGGAATGCATGGTTTGCTGTAACGACGTCATAAACTGTTGTTGTTGCTCGGCCGCCGCCTGCTCACGCGCTTCGCTACGTGCCAGGAGCTGCTGAGTCTCTTCATGCAGCACGCGTTGCCCTTGTTCCTGAGTCTGGCTCATCTGTTTTTGCCCGGACTCCAGTTGGCTGAATACACCCGCCAGGTTTTGCGTCAGCGCTTCCACCCCTTTGCTCATATTGCCTATCAGCAGATTTTGCGCCTGATTTTGCTGCTGATTAAGTTGCTGCTGGCCATTTTCCAGTTGTGCGAAAAGCGTTGCCATATGACTGCCAAGCGTATCCACAGAAGCCGCCATTTTTTCCATGGTTTCATTTTGCCCTTGCTGAACACTGGACTGGATAGCCTCAATAAAAGCGCGCATCTGTTCCGCCATCGCTTTTTCACGCGCTTCACTGTCGGCAAAGATTTTTTCCAGTTGTTGTGCCATCCGTTCGCCCGCCCCCTCACCTTCTGCGCCAATACGGGCAACGGACTCCTGCAAACTACGCAGCATCTCATTCATCCCTGCCTGCATCTCCTGCTGACCGCTTTTCATTTCGCTTAACAGTTGAGAGATCAGTTGCGCGCTGCCCTGACGTGAGTCATCCCCGGCCTGACGCATATCCTGCAACAACGTAGAAAAACCGCTTTGCATCGACTGAATGGCTTCCACAGAACGCCCCATCATCTCCTGCATGGTGGTGAACTGCTGACCAAAGGTGTTATCCATTTTGCTCATAAAGGCTGTCAGGACGTTCTCCAGCATCGACTGCACACGATGGCTCTGATCGCCGGAAGCGGTTTGCACCACACCAGCAATTTTATCCAGCGGATTTTTCAGACTGGTTTCAATAGCGCCACTGACCTGTTCAGCAAACTGTTGGCCTGACTCGCGATATGTCGTTGATAATGTCTCTGCCAGCTTTTGATTTTCCCGCATCTGGCTATCTACCAGGTTTTGCAGCATTTCACGCAGGTCAGTGACCAGACCATCCTTAAGTTGCCTCGCATGGGTGGTGTTTTCTTTAGTACTGGAAAGAAGTTGCGAAAGGTAATCTTCACCGACGCCGCCTTCAAAAAGCTGGTCAATGCTGGCGGTAAGGAGTTCAAGATTTTTATAACATTGCGCCAGTCGCCATTTTTCAAACATGGTGACCAGAATAGAGAACGTAATAGCAAATGCCGAACCTAAAAACGCATACAGAACGTCGCGTAAAAGGTTAGCGACACTGGCGCTGACCTGCTCTGGCGTGCTGGGGTCAAAATGGTGCAAACCAATCATCAGCCCCGAAAAGGTGCCGATAATCCCAATTCCGGTCAGGATGCCAGGGAGATGTTTAAACGCTTCTGTATAGAGAGGAATTTCGACTAATAATGGTTCCGTAAACCATGCTGACGACGGAGCCGTTGAGCGGATGGCGCTAATTTTTTTTTGCCCGCTGTTTTCATCAAACTCAAACTGGCGATGTAGAGACTCTTTAAATTCGCTCCAGGGGTGCGCAAAAAATTTATCAGAGAATAACGCGTCTAATTTTTCGAGTTGTTGTGCCGGTTTTTCATTGCCAAGTAGCCGAATTGCTTTCGCTTTTTGTTTAAAGCGTGCTGAAACCCTAAATGAAGGAATAGCGTAACGGACAATGAAACCCAACAACAAAACCCCAACCACAATAGCGACATAAATCGGCACATTTTCTGGATTAACAGAGGTTAACGTGTCGAGGAACGAAGTCAGCGAAAACATCTAAATACCTTGAGTGAAGGAAAAGAAATTTGCAGGGCAGAACATCACCAGCAAGGAAAAAAACCGCCCGCTCATTATAGGAAAAGTCTCGATTTTTACATCTACAAAACGTTATATATCTCATAAAAACATTGATCAAACACATGCGTAAGAAATTTAAATCGCTTGATGGGAATAATTCACAGAATTTATGCTTTTTGACACAAAGATTGTGGATTTTATTTTTTGCCGCCGGGCTTACGGATGAAACTTTTTCATGGAGTGCGCGGCTTCTAATAACGTCCAGTCACTATTCAACGAGACAATTAAATGAGTGAGATTGACATTAAGGGCGATGAAACGCTGGTTGCTCTGCTACTGAACGCCGACAAAAACGAATACCACCAACGCCAATAAAGTCATTTTGCGAAAATGGCACAACAATCGCTTAATGCCGCAAAAGTCGCAATTAAGGACGCCCGTCGGGCGTTCGGCCAATTCCAGCAAAATATGCTGGATAAACCGTTACAGACCAGCCGCATGTTGATGGAAATGAAAGATGGTAAACCGGTGAAGTGTTATGCGTTGCCGAATGCTTAAGGCGACTCGTAAGATTTGCTGTGTGGTTAGTGGAACCACACACTATTTCTCATGTTCAGGAGAATCAAAGCCAACAAAGCCATATTCAGGCGACCCCATCCCTGGGGTTACTGCTCGCCGTTACAAACGCGTCAAATGCACATCACCCTGTCACACTCCCCCATACCAGTTGTCCTTTATGGAACGTCGCCGTGCGCGGCGAGATACGCGCCACCGCCTCGGCGGAACAGGAGGCATCCACCAGCACAAAACTGGCGTCATCCTGCGCTTTTGGCCAGACGCGCTCGCCTTTTTCATTCAGCGGCAAAACGTCACCAGTGGCTAAAAACAGCGAACGGGACAGGTTTTGTTCGTTAGGGCGAATATAAAGCTGCGCGTACAAATTGGCTTTCTCCAGCATGTCGCCCAGGCCGTAAGGCGACCAGTGATCAATAACGCTGTCGGTGCCGGTCATCACTTTTACGCCCTTGTCGTGTAGCTGCTTGAGCGGCATATGCAACGTGCCAATCGGCACCGTCGAGGCGATAGAAATTTGCTGCGCCGCCATCCGGTGCGCCAGTTCATCTACCTGTTGCTCGTTGAGCATGGCCAGCGCAAAGGCGTGGCTGATGGTCAGCTTGCCTTTTAGTTGCGGCGTTTTCTCTACCGTTTCAACCATATAATTGATGGCCGCCACGCCCGCCGGAGTGGTTTCGTGCAGGTGAATATCGACGCCTTTGTCATAGTCCAGCGCAATCTGGAACATGGTGTCGAGAGATTTTTCCATCGCACCATCAACACTGGTCGGGTCCAGGCCGCCGACGTAATGCGCGCCTGCCTGCATCGCTTCGCGCATTAAGGGTTCCGATTTCGACAGCAGCAAACCGTGCTGCGGAAAGGCGACAATTTCACACTCGAAGCCCGCCTGACGTCGTGCCAACACCGCCTGCAAATTTTGCAGATTTTTCAGGCCGGAAACCGGTTCGATATTGCAGTGGCTGCGGGCAATGGTGGTGCCTTTCGACTGCAATAAATCGATCAGTTTTTCCGCCCGCTCCTGAGTGTACGGTTGCAGCTCCGGCAGCATTTTCTGCTCGAGCTTGATCATGTCCTGGATGGTGGTGCCTGCCGGGCGATTGAGTGAACGCCACGGCCCGCCGTAAAAGGTTTTGTCGAGATGAATATGCATGTCGCGGGTGGTGGGCAACATCAACTTACCGCCAGCGTCATAGTGCGGCAGCGTGGCGTCCGGATGCTGCTTGTTCTCGCGCAGCGCAACAATTTTGCCGTCCTGAATCTCCACGGTCTGGCGCGCCGTGCGGGTCTGCACCGCCACGCCGTTTTCGTAGTCAAAACCGTTTTCCAGCAGCACGTTGTCGAGATAGTAATGCGGGTCAGTGATTTTCATGGTGTTGTTCGCTTCGCAATGGATTGTGTCAGAGGCTGCCGCATGGGCAAGCGGCACAGACGTACCAAACAGCGCGGCGGCGGTGACCATCTTACCGCTCTGGCTCAGAAACTCACGGCGGCTATTGCTTTCTTTCATCTTACGTCCTTACGTTTTAATAATATGAGTGCCCGTTTCACCGCGCAGCGCCGCGGGCAGGCATTCCGGCGTGGTGATAATCACTTCTTTGCCGCCCTGTTCCAGGAACGTCAGGCTGGCGATGATTTTTGGCAACATGCTGCCGGGCGGGAAATGCCCTTCCTGCATATAACGGGTCATAGTGGCAATATCTACGCGATCCAGCGCCTGCTGCTGCGGTTTGCCAAAGTGGATACACACTTTTTCCACACCGGTGGTGATCACCAGAATGTCGGCGTGAATTTCACGCGCCAGTAGCGCGGTAGAGAGATCTTTGTCGATAACCGCGTCCACGCTTTGGTAATCCCCCGCTTCGCTGCGTACCACCGGAATGCCGCCGCCGCCCGCGCCAATCACCACAAAGCCCTGTTGGATCAGCGCCTTAATAGCAGGTGCTTCGACAATACGTTTCGGTTCCGGCGAGGCGACAACGCGGCGATAGCCCCGTCCGGCATCTTCTACAAAACGCCAGTCAGGGTTTGCCTTTTGTAATGCGTCACGCTGGGTTTCACTGAAGAATGCGCCAATAGGTTTGGTGGGATGAGCAAAACCCGGATCGTTTTTATCCACTTCCACCTGAGTCACCACGGTGACGGCTTTTTTCTCGCCGTGGCGGGCAAGCCGGTTATTCAGCGCCTGTTGGATCAGGTAGCCAATGCCGCCTTGCGTATCTGCCACACAGTTCGCCAGCGGCGTTAGGGGCAGCCCTTCTCGCTCATGGGCAATCTCCGCGCGGCGTAAATCCAGACCGACCTGCGGCCCATTGCCGTGGGTCAGCACAATGTCGTAATCGGAAGCCAGCATTTCCAGCACCGTATCGGCGACGGCTTTCACCGCCTCCGCCTGATGCTCAATCGACTGGCTGGCGTTATCTTTGATAATGCTGTTGCCACCAATGGCAACGACCACAAGTTCTTTCATGTTGTTATGTCCGCTACAGAGGATGATGGGGTTATGACCAACGCCAGACTGCCTGATGCGCTACGCTTATCAGGCCTACAATTCTCGTGCCATTCGCAGGCCGGATAAGGCGTTCTCGCCGCATCCGGCAATGGTGACAAATGCCTGATGCCACGCTCGCGCGTCTTATCAGGCCTACAGATTCTTGCACCATTCGTAGGCCGGATAAGGCGTTCTCGCCGCATCCGGCAATGGTGACAAATGCCTGATGCGACGCTCGCGCGTCTTATCAGGCCTACAGATTCTTGCGCCATTCGTAGGCCGGATAAGGCGTTCTCGCCGCATCCGGCAATGGTGACAAATGCCTGATGCGACGCTCGCGCGTCTTATCAGGCCTACAGATTCTTGCGCCATTCGCAGGCCGGATAAGACGTTCACGCCGCATCCGGCATAAACATGTAAGTCAAACGCCGTAACGTTCGCACCAGCCAAGAATGGCTTTCTCGAAGCAGGCGAATGGTGGATGCACAATGCCCGCGCCAATCATACCGACGCCTGCATCTTTATGAGCGATGGCGGTGTTGATCACCGGCAGAATGCCGCTGCTACCCACACGGGTGATGTCGATAGCCGATGGCACGCCCATAAAACCCAGCAGCGGAATGGTGACGTTAGGGTTTTCACCGAGGGTGATTTCACGCATCTGACGGGAGAAATCGATAGCCTCTTCCACCGTGCCGCCCACCAGCGCGACGATTGCAGGTGCGGTCGCCATAGCAAATCCACCAATGCCATAAGTTTCGGTAATAGCACTGTCTCCAATATCCAGCCCCGAATCTTCCGGCTTATAACCGGCAAACATCGGCCCGATGACCTGCTGCGCCGGGCCGGTAAACCATTGCCCCGGTAATCCGCTGACCCGCAGGCCGAACTCGACGCCGTTACGCGCCATCGTGGTCACTACGGTGCTGTATTCAATGCCGTGCGCCGCATCCATCGCCGCTTTACACATTGCCATCCACGTCGGGCCGGAGAAATAATCGCTGCTGGCGACAAACTCAAACACTTCGCGCTGTTGTTCGACGGAATAGCCTGCCTGAATAATCCCCGGCGTCAGCGCCTGAATCAGCAGAGTCGTCCCGGCGTTATTGCGGTTATGGCACTCATCGCCCATATGCAGCGCTTGCGCCAGCATTAAGCGCAGATCGATCTCACCGATAATTTTCATCGCGTCGCGCAGCATTGGCCCCTGCACATCGCGCATCCAGTTGAGGCGGTCAATCACGCTCTGGTCGTTAGCGCCCATACGCAAAATCTTCGCCATCTGCTCGCTCATGTTGGTGTAAGCGATGTTGCCGTAGGTTTTGTTTTTCACGATGTGCATAAACATCGAGGCAGAGGTAACGCCCGCCATCGATCCCACACAGTCGTGTTCGTGGCACGGCGAGAATGTGATCTCCCCGGAAGCCGCCAGTTCAGCCGCCTCATCGAGATCTTTCGCCAGCCCTTCAAACACCAGCGCACCGGTGACCGCACCTTTCATCGCGCCGCACATTTTTTCCCAGGTAACCGGCGGCCCGGCGTGAAGAATGGTTTTCGCCGTCATGCCCGGCACCACGTTAATCGCCTGATCAAAACCAATCAGCACCGGATGCGACTGGGTAATGCGCTCCAGCGCCTGCTGGTTAGCGGCAGCGATTTTGTCCGCCAGCGGCGAATCAGCAATGTTGTCCAGCGCCTGTACCACCTGCATATTGCCCTGTCCCGGCGGCGTCCAGTCGAGCTGGGTCACTTCTACATGCTGCTTTTTCAGATCATCGCTAAACATGGCGATGCCGACGTTAATAACGTTCAACGGTTGGCTAAACAGTGACTGGCTCATCAGGCTTCCTCTCCTTTGCAGATAAATTCACGCGCCAGCAATCCGGTATTGGTGCTGCTGCTGGCCAGAATTACCCCGGCATCAAGCAGCATCTGGCTCTGTTGTGCTAACGATGGCGTATCAAGATCGGTGCCCAGTACATAGGCGAGAATGATCAACTCACGGCCTTCGGCTGCGGCGATCGCTTTCGCTTCTTTGATCGCATCGAGGGTGGAGCCGACCGGATCTTCATGCGATCCAAATCCGAGCACGAAATCCATCACGATCACCGCCACTTCTGGATCGCGCGCTTCTTCGATCAAGCGGCTGATACGGTTAGTCGGGTCAATCATCGGGTGCGGCTTGCCGTTGGTGAAGTCGTCATCGCCAAAGTCGAGGAAGGTGTGTTTGATGCTGCGGTTGATATCTTGCAGGCGGAATTCCGGATCGGGCTGGATGTTGCTATAAACATCGCCATGTTTTTCCATCACCGCGAACATGGTTTCGTCACACAGCGTGCCGCCGCAGAACAGTCCACGAATGTATTTCTGTTGTGGTTGCAGACGCGCACGGACATCAGCAATCAACGGCTGGTTCAGCGTATGCAGGTCGAGATGTTCTTGTTTCACGCCGGAGAGCATTACCGCTTTCAGCGCCGCCTCTTTGCTGCCGCGGGCAAACTGTAGCCCCTGCTCATCCACTGGTGTTTCACCACGACCGAGGAAGCAAACCACCACCGGCTTGCGGCAGGCGCGCGCACGTTCCAGCACTTTGCGAGCCACCGCAGGCGCAGGCGGTTTGGAGATCAGCGCGATGATTTCAGTTTGCGGATCGTTTTCCAGCATTCCGATGGCATCGAGCATCATCAGACCGCCAATTTTCTCGCTCAGGTCGCGCCCACCGGTGCCGATCAGTTGCGAAACGCCGCCGCCAAATTCATGGATACGGACGCTCAGTTCCTGGCTGCCGGTGCCGGATGCACCAACAATACCGATGTTGCCGCGACGCACGGCGTTACCAAAACAGAGCGCCGCGCCGTTGATAATCGCCGTGCCGCAGTCCGGCCCCATCATCAGCAGCCCTTTTTCGTGAGCGAGTTGCTTGAGCGCCAGTTCATCTTCAATTGAGACGTTATCGGAGAACAGCATCACGTTGAGGTCGTTTTGCAGCGCCTGACGCGCTTCGCGCGCGGCAAACAGGCCATTGACAGAAATCACTGCCAGGTTACTTTCCGGGATATGCTTTTTGGCGCTGGCAAGGGTGGCGTAACGCGCCTCATGCGAGCCGCTTTGCGCTTTGCTGTTGAACAGTTCTTCAATCTCCGCCAGCAACTGCTCGTTGTCTGCGTCTGGTTTGCCGTTGATGACAATCATCAGGTCGCCGTTTTTGGCCTGTTCCAGCTCCGGCGTCAGCAGCCCTAAATTTTTCAACACGCCTTTGTTCATTTCGGTCGCCATCGCCACAAATGCCTGCTCGACGCCGTCGAGTTTATTTGCGCGCGTGGAGATGGACATCAGCGAGACAGAATCAAAATAGGTATTCGGTTTAATGACTATTTTAACTGACATAATTCCCTCCGTAGGTTTGGCTCAGCGCACAACCATCGGCCATGCCATACAGCATGTCGCAGCCGGAACTGGAGCCAATATGTTTAATCTTTTCTATTGCCTGAGTTGAGTTCCCAGGGACGCCATAAATAATGTCGTAAATAAAATAATGAATATTTTCCCGACAACGTTGTTGCAATGCCGCTTCTAACGTTATGGCACTTAATAACGTAGTGTTATTTCTGCCGCATTGCAGGCCGCGATAAAAGCCCCCTTTGTATTTTTCTGCCGGATGTCCGGAAATAAATAAAACAAGCGCCAGACCTGTTAAATAATCATCGGCTGAAGGTGTCAGACCAATCCCTAACCCCATCATGTTAGCGACCGCTGATGCGATATTTTGTTTATCGCTTAATGCCTGAATTACACGACGTCTTTTAATCTGTAACTCTTTATTTAACGCCTGATAAAACGGATTATCACCGCAATAATTAAACAGGGTTTCATTTTCCCCCAGATGCTGATGAATAATGTCGTGCCACTGTTGCCAGGCGATAAAGTGGAAATTCTCAGTGGTCAATTGCAGTGCTGGAGACAGCCAACGCTGGCAACGACGCTTATCTATATGAATATGTTGACCAACCGTAATCCCGTGATCGTCAAACTGAACCTTATCGCCATGACGGAACAGACCATCAAAGTGAGTGAGTGCCAACCGACAACTGTTTGGCGCATTGTCGTACTCTTCACAAAGTAGCGTCAGCAACTGTTGGTGAGCCGGGAGTGCAATGTTTACCGCTCTGGCAAAGACCTGTTCAACCTGACCTTCTCCCCGCTGCGCCAGAAAATCCGCATCCGCAGTTAGCGCCCACACACACCGTCTTTCTGGTGTGTCGATAGCAAGCCTCCCGGTTTATGCGCCTGCGGCAATCAGCAACTGCGCAATCTCTTCAAAACCGCGTTCCCGCGCCAGTTCCAGCGGTGTTTTGCCATATTTATCCGTCAGATGCGGGCTGGCACCGTGTTCCAGTAATAACTGGACAATCGCCTGTTGTTTAATCCCGCCATCATTAAGCACAATCGCTTCCAGTAGCGGCGTCCAGCCAACATGATTGGTCTGGTTGACGTTAATATCCGTATGCGTCAAAAGCTCTTTCACAATACTTAAATGGCCTTTTTCACAGGCTGGCGTCAGGCCGACACCGCCAAAACGGGTGACGCAATTAAGATCGGGTTTAGCCGGTAAAATAATTCGTAGTAGCGTTAAATCATCGTTCAGGCAACTCATTAAAAAAGGATTTAAGCAGGTATGATCTTGTTTGTTAATATCTGCACCGGCATCAATTAACGCCTGCACACATGCATATTGCTGATATAAACTTGCCAGCGTAATTGCCGTTTTCCCCTGGCGATCGCAGGTATTAATATCGACACCCAGCGCAAGGCAGGTTTTTAATTTATCGATATCACCTTGTAGGGCAGCCAATAAATAGTCGGCAGGTAGATTTTTTATACTCATTCACATTCCCCTGGTTTTTGTGGCTGTTTTCGATGAATTGAGAATAGCAACGAAACTCAACCAAAAGAACCCGCTTAAATTTAATTCGCTGTATTCCGTCTTTTTGTTGAATGATGCTCAACAATCTTTTAGCAGTGTGCGCCAGTGCAATATTTATCTTTTTCTCCCCATACCCTTTCACTCAATCAGGTTTTATTTCTCTATAGTCTGCATATGTATTAACAGCTTCCGTCCACGTCTAACCAGAGGAGAACAAGATGAACGGACTCACTGCAACGGGTATTACCGTCGGTATTTGTGCAGGGCTTTGGCAGTTAGTGTCTTCACATGTCGGGCTTTCTCAAGGATGGGATTTATTAGGAACAACAGGCTTCGTCGCCTTTTGCAGTTTTTATGCCGCAGGCGGCGGTAAATCGGGGTTTATCAAGAGTCTGGCAGTCAATTATTCCGGGATGGTGTGGGCATTTTTCGCTGCACTGGCTTCCGGCTGGCTGGCCTCTGTGAGTGGGCTTTCCGGATTCTGGGCAAGCGTGATTACCACCATTCCCTTCTCGGCGGTGGTGGTCTGGCAAGGGCGTTTCTGGTTACTGTCATTCATTCCCGGTGGATTTCTTGGCATGACGCTGTTTTTTGCCAGCGGGATGAACTGGACAGTAACGCTACTGGGTTTTCTGGCGGGTAATTGCGTGGGGATAATTTCAGAATATAGCGGACAAAAATTAAGCGAAGCGACAACCAAAAGCGGCGGGTGTTAAAAGTTATTCAAAAATGATTATCTATCTTTAATAGATACCTCTACAGTCATGGCTGGAGAAATTCATATTAGAAAATGGCGGGAATGGTTTAATGAACTCAATTTTTACCGAAGAAAATCTGCTGGCGTTTACTACCGCTGCACGTTTTGGCAGCTTCAGTAAAGCCGCAGAAGAGTTGGGTTTAACGACTTCCGCCATTAGCTACACCATCAAGCGAATGGAAACGGGGTTAGATGTGGTGCTGTTTACCCGCAACACCCGCAGCATTGAGCTAACGGAATCCGGGCGCTATTTTTTCCGCAAGGCCACCGACCTGCTGAATGATTTTCACGCTATTAAACGCAGTATCGATACTATTTCGCAAGGCATAGAAGCGCGGGTACGCATTTGTATTAATCAGCTACTTTATACACCCAAACACACCGCACGCTTATTGCAGGTACTGAAAAAGCAATTTCCCACCTGCCAGATTACCGTCACCACCGAAGTGTATAACGGTGTCTGGGACGCGATTATCAATAACCAGGCGAATATCGCCATTGGCGCGCCCGATACGCTACTGGACGGTGGCGGTATTGATTACACCGAGATTGGTGCGATTCGCTGGGCCTTTGCCATCGCCCCGGCTCATCCGTTAGCCTTCATGCCGGAGCCAATCGCTGAAAGTCAGTTACGTCTCTATCCCAATATCATGGTGGAAGACACCGCACATACGATTAATAAAAAAGTGGGCTGGTTGCTACACGGTCAGGAATCGATTCTGGTGCCAGATTTCAACACCAAATGTCAGTGCCAGATTCTGGGCGAAGGGATTGGTTTTTTGCCGGATTACATGGTTCGCGAAGCGATGGCGCAATCACTGCTGGTTACCCGCCAAATTCATAACCCGCGCCAGGATTCGCGCATGTTACTGGCAACCCAGCACTCCGCAACGGGTCAGGTGACGCAGTGGATTAAAAAACAATTTGCGCCAAATGGCATATTAACAAGGATCTATCAGGATTTACTGCATCGGGAGAATTAATACCCGGCACTCTCCCGATGCACTCTGAACTGCGGCTTATATCAACCACCCGCTTTCATTACCCATTCAGAGATAAATTTATCACCCGGTACTGGCGGGGAGAACAAATAGCCCTGCAAAAAGTGAACGCCTTTGCCGATCATTAAATCCGCCTGCTCCTGAGTTTCAACCCCTTCCGCCACAATATTAAGACCAGGCTTACGTGCCAGTTCGACAATATTATCCACAATATGGCCGGAGATTTCGTCCACACTGGCCATTTGCACAAACGACTTATCGATCTTAATAAAATCGACCGGGAACGCCTGCAAGTAACGATAGGTCGCATAACCAGTACCAAAATCGTCCAGAGCAAATGTGATGTTATGGCGATGCAGGCTGTCAAAAATCGCTCTGGCTTCTGGCGTTACCGGAATTGGGTTACGTTCCGTCAACTCGAGAACCAGTTTGATTTTATCGTTGCCTAATTTCTTAACCAGGTTCAGACACTCCTTTTCAAACCCGGATGCCAGGAAACAACCCGCGGACACGTTAATACCAATATGGAAATTATCCGGCAGCAAATGTTTTACTGGTGCCAGAATATCCGCGGTTTGTTTCATCAACTGACGGGTCATTATCACAATCAAGCCGGATGATTCCGCCAGAGGAATAAACTGATCCGGAGGAATAATTCCCGTTTGCGGATGCTCCCAGCGAACCAGCACTTCACAGCCAGTCAGTACCCCTGTCTGTGCGCAGAAAACAGGTTGGATCCACGGTTTGAATTCATGGTTTTCCAGCGCCAGACTGATTGCCTCAGGTGTGACAATATGGTGATAGTGGTTGTCAGAGATATATCTGTGACTGTTATTACCACTGGCGGATATGATCTCCGGATTGTACTGGAAGAAAATATCGCGCCAGAAAGTAATATCGCTTTGGATCCCCAGTTTCTCAAAGAGCTGTTTCTTTTGATGTGAAATTGTCTTTGCGCTGCGATTTCTATATTGTGATATTTCTGTAACCGACATCCCCTGCATCAGCAGCTTGAGTAGCAGTCGCTCTTTCTCGGATACGTTACCGGGCAATGACAAATGAACCGTTGTACCGAACTCTTGCAGAAAAACACGAAAATCACATGAATCCATGAACACACCTTTTATCTTTTATCGCTGTTCAGTATGAGTTACTACTGGTGGATTCCCGAGCACGCATAAGGGGTAACCATAAACATCAACAATGCCGTATCGATAACAACAAACATCACTATCAATCAGTTTATCGTTACCTCTAATGTTTGCTCAATAATGTTTACGCTAAATACCTCAGAAATGTAATCACAAGTGAATCTCAGTAGATAATAACGCAAGTTTAATATTAAAAGCCAACAATCTCAGTCACGCATTTGGGGTACTATAGAAGTAGTTCGACTATTTCTATATTTATAATTTACCACTAAGTACTGACCTTCATTCACGAGCGAAGGCGCATTATATGAATTTAACAATCCAAATCAACTTAAAATATCCCAACTGATATGAACATGGCGTCAACATCCGATTACAAAATGAGTAAAGATGTGTCTTAAACACACAAATTATTCATACTATGCACATACTTTCATAGCATCAACTTTAAGGCTGAATCCATTCAGCTTATATTGAAATATTAATAATAGATTAGGAATAAATAATATTTAAAACATCCAATAAAATATCATACACAGACAATTAAACCTTAATTAACATGTAGTTACAATAATTCTGACGCATTAACTCCACACGCCTTGCATGAATAAGACCCCAATTCGAATATGTAATTACAATTACCTCAAATAAGAATAAACTTATTGAACAATGGTTTCGACCCGGTGGTGATTTTGGGCATCAATGTTTCTTTTTATGTTTTTATTATTCACTGTCTGGCAGACCATCAGTCTAAACTAATGGCTTCGCTGTATAGATATAACCTCTGCGAGAGGATACACGATTATCTACAACGGTGATGATACGCTAAAGGTATAAGAAAGTGCGCCATATACAGGACATGGCGCAGACTTGTGTCCCACTGTGTAAATCGGTAATAGCGGTATAGTCGCTGTCTTTCTTGCTACTGAATAGCAGAATGGCTATCAATATTTCTCTCAGCAATCCTCAATAATCAGGTATACCGCTTTCACCGGGCCATGAACTCCAACGACTTTGATAAGCTCAATGTCCGCTGTTGAACTGGGGCCACTGATGATGTTAATGCAGGATGGCATACGTTCACCGGCCTGCGCTTTCTGATGCAATTTTTCTGCAAGTTGTGCCACTCGCGGCAAGATGGTGCTTTTACGCAGAATAAAAATAGAGGACTCCGGTAGCAGGCTCAACGAACGCCCGCGCTCGGCAGCGGAAAAAAGTACCACGCCTCCCGACTCTGTTAAGCCATATTCAGCATACACAACGCCAACTTTCGCCTGCTCCGCCTGGGAGATATTCTCTACACCTTTCGCCGGGTCCCAAACAATGGCATTACATTCCTGCTGTAAACGTTCGCTGATCCCCAGTTCCTCCAGTCGCGAGTCACCGCTAATCACAACAGACTGATCTCCCAACTCTTTACACAGGCGTAATGCGGCTTCTGCAGCCTGCGCCTCGCTGGTCAGTTCACAACGCGTCAACATGACATCGCTGGCAAACTGGATGAACGCATCACAGTGCTGCTGCTGATTAAGTTCAGTAAGCCGCTCGTTAGCATAGTTGTTAAGCGGCACATCTTCTGCTTGCGGTTCGAGTCGCAACGGGCGACCCAGAGCCTGAGCAATGTTGTTCAAAAATTCGCTACGATTATCCATTCTTTTTCTCCTGCGCCTGATGTTTCTTAAACCAGCTACGGAAACTCTCGCCGTCAGCTTCAGGAAGATCGCGTGCTTCCATCCAGTCACTAATCGCGCCAATCCTGAGCGGTGTTTTGCCGCCATTGATAAACCAGCTCGCCGCATGAGCGCCTGCCATCATTCCGACTTTCCACAATCCCGGATGACTATTGGCATAAGCGAACATTTTTATCGCTCGTTGCTCTGCTTTTGCTGTGATCCCTTTTTCAGCCATCACCCGACGATGACGCAAAATCAGTTTCGACAGAGGAATACGTACCGGACAAACGCTGTCACAGGCTGTACATAAAGAACAGGCGTAGGGGAGATCTTTAAAATCTTTATAGCCGCCAAGCAGTGGCGAAATCACTGCGCCGATTGGCCCTGGGTAAATAGAACCATATCCGTGGCCGCCAATATGGCGATATGCCGGACAAGTATTCATACAGGCCCCGCAGCGAATACAACGCAGCACATCCCGAAATTCAGAGGCCAGCACCTCAGAGCGCCCGTTGTCGACAATAACCAGATGAAACTCTTCAGGGCCATCAACGTGTCCGGCTTCGCGCGGCCCTGTCAGCCAGGTGTTGTATCCCGTCAAACGCGCGCCAACAGCACTGCGCGCCAGCATGGTAATCAATACATCAACCTCGGCAAAAGTGGGGGCAATACGCTCCATCCCCATTACCGCAATGTGCGTTTTAGGTAACGTGGTACACATCCGCGCATTGCCTTCATTGGTCACCAGGCATACCGAACCCGTCTCTGCCACCGCGAAATTACAGCCGGTAATACCGATTTCAGCACTGAGGAAATCTTCGCGGATTTTTTGCCGGATGAATAAGGTCATTGCTTCAGGCGTTTCCGGGCCGTCATAGCCCAGGCATTCATGTAGCACCCGGCGGATCTGGTGGCGATCTTTATGGATAGCCGGAACCACGACATGAGATGGCGGATCTTGATCCAACTGGAGAATATATTCACCCAAATCAGTTTCAATCACCTGAATGCCCGCATCCTGCAACACATGGTTGACACCAATCTCTTCGGTCACCATTGATTTGGACTTCACCACCTTCCGCGCGTTTTTACGTTGGGCAACCTGTAAAATATAGCGGGTAGCGTCTTCTTTGGTTTTTGCGAAATAGACGTGGCCGCCGTTTTGCGTCACTTTTTCTGAGAGCTGGTACAGATAAGCGTCAAGATTACTCAGAACATGATCACGAATCTGGGCGGCACGATCACGCCACTCCTCCCAGTGCCCTAATTCATCAACCATTTTTTGCCGATTTGCACCAATACGCTGCTGCGCGTTTGCCACCGCTTTGCGCATGATCGGATCTTCAATTTGCTGACGGATGCGTGTTTTAAATTCTGTATTACTGGTTTTGATCGACATCTTTATATCCTCAGCGACTCATCAGCACTTCAGCAATATGCATCACTTTGACTTTCTGCCCTTCCCGTTGTAACCGCCCACTAATGTTCAGCAGGCAACTCACGTCAGCACCAATGAGATACTCAGGACGAACCTCCATCAGATGTGAAACCTTTTCTTTCACCATCTCGCCGGATATTTCGGCCATTTTGACCGAGAATGTGCCGCCAAATCCGCAGCAGGTGTCCTGTTCGGCAAAGGGCAACAACTCCAGCCCGCGCACATTTTTCAGGAGCGTAAGTGGCTCATCCTTCACCCCCAACTTACGGGCCAGACTGCAAGACGGGTGATACACAGCCCTCCCTTGCAAGCTGGCTCCTACATCAACTACCCCTAATTTATTAACAATAAAAGAGGTGAGATCCTGCATACGCGCAGCGACCTTTTCGGCACGTAATGCCCATTCAGGCTCCTCAGCCAGATAGGTCGGGTAACTTTTTACGGCATAGGTGCAGGAACCGGCAGGAGAAATAATGGGATCGTCGTTTTCCTCCAGTGCGGCGATCAGATTTTTCATCCCTGGAATCGCTTCTTTGATATAACCACTATTGATCGCTGGCTGACCGCAGCATCCCTGTTTCTCCGGGAAATTTACGTGACAGCCGAGCTTTTCCAGTAGCAACACGGAGTCTCGTGCCATCCTTGATTTCAGTGCATCACCAATACAGGTAACAAAGAAATTTACATTCACAACCAATACTCCATTACTTCATTTCTGTTTATGCCCGATGGCAACCACCCCTTATGGGTTATCAATCATCAGCAAAAATAGGGGCTCTTTTTTAATCAGGTAGCAAAATACAATTTCAAACTCATTTGTATGACAAAACAGATAATCCGTCATTCAATTCCGGGATGCAATAACTAATTTTATTTCTTTCGGCATCGCTCACATTTTTATAATGACACACACTATCAACACGGGATCATGAATTTGATTTAAGAAGGCCATAAAGTTCATAGCCATGAACTCCCATACCTATTTTGAGCTACTCATTTTGGAGCTGTGAAAATATACATTCATTGTTTTATACGTCGAGTAATCAACAATAAACATACAATCATCAACAGCCATAATTTTATTTTACTGAAGCGATTCAGTTTGCATTTTTTATTTTCACAATGAGATAGCCTTCTTCGGAAAAATATATAAACAAGGTCAAGCAATATAGTTGGAAATAGAAATGCACGGATATTTAATGTTTGCTATAGCACTCTCACCTTTGCTCCTTATGGTATTTCTGATTCTGAAACTGAAGATGCCTATTCATTATTCAGTTCTGATATCACTGGTATTCACTGCTGTTTTATCTGTCCTGTTCTGGGACATGCCAGTACAAAATCTTAAAGCCTCCGTGAGTTATGGCGCACTCAAAGGGTTATGGCCGATAGTGATTGTGATCCTCGGCGCGATATTCAGTTATAACGTGATGCAGGCAACCAAAGCGCTGGATATTCTCCGCGATATTCTCGCCAGTATTAGCGAAGATAAGCGTATCCAGGTACTCCTTATTTCGTGGTGTTTTGGTGGTTTTCTTGAAGCTGCCGCCGGTTACGGTACAGCGGTCGCAATCCCTATCGGTATCCTCATCGCGCTGGGATTCAACCCACTGAAAGCCGCAATTGCTTCACTGGTTGCTAATACCGTACCTACAGCGTTTGGGGCAGTGGGTATTCCGGTTTCGATTCTGGCCGAACAGGTTAACCTGTCGGTTTACACCTTAGGTGGCACAATTATTCTGCAATTGGCGATTTTTAATCTCCTGCTGCCCTTTGTCATTATTGGTATTATTGGCGGCGGTGTGAAAGCAATTCGCGGCGTATTCCTTATCACGCTGCTATGTGGCATTGCGACACTTGTTCCGCAGTATTTTGTTGCCATACATCTCGGTGCCGAATTACCCGCTTTTGCTGGCAGCCTGGTTAGCCTTTTCACTGTCGCAATTGCCAGCCGTTTACGCAAAAGAGACGTAGATCCCGAGTGGCGTATTGAAGCCAGCCATACCCGTGAAATGGCACCACGCTCAGTAAAGGTGCTGTTTCGGGTCGGCTCTATTTACCTGTTCATTTTTATCTTTATTCTGTTGTGCTCACCGTTATTCCCAACGATAAAGGCGGCAGCATCTCAGTTAGCTTCAGCACTGCATTTTTCACTGGTCGATGGTGGAACATTGGTGTTAAAAATCGAATGGCTCACGACGCCAGGAATGCTGATTATCTTTGCGACTATTCTCGGCGGTTTTATTCAGGGGGCTTCAGCACGCGGTATGCTGGAAGTTTTTGTCAAAACCGTGCTCCAACTTAAAAATTCTATTATTGCAATTATGGCTATTGTCGCTATGGCAACAGTTATGGATCTCAGCGGCATTATTTCTACGCTGGCACAGTCAATTGTCGACCTCACAGGAAGTTCATATGTCTTCCTCGCCCCGGTCATTGGTGCTCTGGGTACTTTCGTCACTGGTAGCGACACTAACTCGAATATTTTGTTTGGCAAACTGCAAACTATTGCAGCCAGTAAGTTACATATCGATCCCAACTGGCTGGCGGCGGCAAATACCTCCGGTGCAACGGGAGGAAAAATGATTTCGCCACAAAGTATCGCCATTGCCGTTTCAGCCACGAAAATGGAAGGACAGGCTAATCAAATAATGTCTGGCACCATGAAATATTGCTGTGCCTACATCGCGATACTTGGCTTAAAAGTTGGCCTCTTTTATTTCTGGTTTATGCGATAATATGCTTTTATATTTGTCAGAACACAAATAAAGGCTAAGTAACAAAAATCTTATCTCCAGAATGCCAGGATGTTCTTTATATCTTCCAGAACATCCTGCTGTTTTCCTCCACTACGCTAAGTATGACAGACTCTATTTTTATGCCCGGTAATCTTATTCATACTTAGCTTACAAGATAACCTCCTGAAGTTGTCTGACTCTTTCCCGATATTCTCCCGGAGTACAAGCAAACTCGCGGACAAAAGCCTTGTGAAAAGATGATTCACTGGCATAGCCTACCGACTCAGCAATCACCACAACAGGGAGCGTTTCCCGGGAAAACATCTGGGCCGCTATTTGTAGGCGTAACTTTGTTAATACAGCCAGTGGCGTAGTTCCGGAAACATCACGGAAAAGTTGGGCAAAACTTGCCCTGGACATGTGAGCGATGCTGGCCAGTGATTCGACGGTCCAGGCGTGTCCGGGCATTTCCAGCATTTGCTGGATCACCGCACCAAGACGCGGATGCAGTAGCAAACTGAGAATGTTTTTCTCTGTATTAGCCTGTGCAATCCATTCACGTACCGCGAGTGTAAATAGTGTCGCGCAGACCTGGCTACACAGTGCATCCGCTCCCGGCATTGCCGATCTGGATTCCTGTTGTAAAAAAGGAATCGCTTCCCTCAGCCAGTGAAATTCCACACTGTCGCTTTCCGGTGCCAAAACCAGCACTTCCGGCAAAGAGGTTAAAAAATAACGCGCCGAACGTTGCAGTCGAAGAGTGCCGCAGACAATACAGGTCGATTCATTTTCGACGTGACTCAGGCGATGCGCTGAATTGTGTGGTAACAGAACCACACTCCCTGAGCGTAACGTAAAGGTCTGCCCCGTCGGTATTTCCAGTTTCGCCGCACCTTGTGTTAGCGCATGCCAACGAATAACCGACAGTTCTCCTGCGCCATGTGGAAGCTGCCAGTCGCTTCCTAACTCGCAATTTTTATCGATCGTTCCTTGTGGAGCGTTAAGCATCAACAAACGGCTAAGGGCATCCATATCAGACTCCTGAGTAGTTATTGATTACAGACAGCAGCAATCTTATATAAGCATTAATCTAATATCATCAACTAGTTAATCATCATCGTCATATTGTGACCCTGATTAAAAAACAATAAACACAAGACGATAAGACAAAATTTTAAGCGTTGTGAAGAAATATTATTTTTGCCTTTACGTCTATAGTCATTATGTCAAATGAATACGTTTCGACAGGAAATTATCATGAATAAATATCAGGCAGTTATTATTGGTTTTGGTAAGGCAGGAAAAACATTAGCCGTCACGCTGGCTAAAGCGGGTTGGCGTGTGGCCCTCATCGAACAATCGAACGCAATGTATGGCGGGACTTGTATTAATATCGGCTGCATCCCGACCAAAACGTTGGTTCATGATGCACAACAGCACGTAGATTTTGCCAGTGCCATGCAGCGTAAAGATGAGGTCGTCAGTTTATTACGCGATAAGAATTTCCATAATCTTGCAGATATGACCAATATCGACGTGATCGACGGACAAGCGGAGTTTATCGATAACCATATTCTGCGCATTCATCGACCTGAGGGAAATCTGGAGATTAGTGGCGAGAAAATTTTTATTAATACCGGTGCGCAAACCGTGATTCCGCCAATTCCCGGAATAACCACAACGCCTGGCGTCTATGACAGTACCGGATTACTGAATCTGAAGGAATTACCCGAGCATTTAGGTATTTTGGGCGGGGGATATATTGGCGTTGAGTTCGCCTCTATGTTCGCCAATTTTGGCAGTAAGGTTACTATTTTCGAAGCCGCGCCTCTGTTTTTGCCTCGTGAGGATCGGGATATTGCTGATAATATCGCGACTATTTTACGCGAACAGGGCGTCGATATTATTCTCAATGCCCATGTGGAGCGAATCAGCCACGATGAAAATAAAGTGCAAGTGCATACCGGGCACGCCCAACTGGCGGTGAATGCATTGTTAATAGCTTCCGGCCGTCAACCGGCTACTGCTTCGTTAAAGCCAGGAAATGCCGGTGTCGCGGTAAACGAGCGCGGAGCAATTGTCGTTGACAAGCAATTACATACCACAGCGGACAATATTTGGGCGATGGGAGATGTTACCGGCGGGCTACAGTTTACCTATATTTCACTGGATGACTTCCGCATCGTGCGCGATGAGTTACTGGGAGAAGGCAAACGTAGCACAGACGATCGGAAAAATGTGTCTTATTCCGTATTCATGACTCCACCGCTGTCCCGGGTTGGTATAACGGAAGAGCAGGCCAGGGAAAGCGGCGCGGATATTCAGGTGGCAACATTACCTGTAACAGCAATTCCGCGCGCCAGAGTGATGAACGATACCCGTGGGGTATTAAAAGCGATTGTCGATAATAAAACCCAACGCATATTAGGGGCATCACTGCTGTGTGTTGATTCCCACGAGATGATCAATATAGTGAAAATGGTGATGGATGCCGGAATGCCTTATAGCGTATTACGCGATCAGATTTTTACTCACCCGTCGATGAGCGAATCGCTCAATGATCTATTTTCATTAGTCAAATAACCCAAAAATCAGACGCCAGGACAAATATTCTGGCGTCTCAGAGAAAAGCATTTTATTAGCTTTTGCTTATTCTATAACTTCTTAATCACTTCATTGATGGTATTTTATATGTTTAAAAAAACTGTTTTATTTGCAACGCTATTATCTGGCGTTATGGCTTTTTCCACCAATGCAGATGACAAAATAGTTCTGAAACATGTCAGCGTCTCGTCAATATCAGCCTCACCAACAGTTCTGGAGGATGCCATTGCCGATATTGCCAGAAAATACGATGCTTCATCATGGAAAGTCACCTCAATGCGAATTGATAATAACTCAACCGCAACGGCAGTATTGTATAAATAAGGATGTTTACAATGGAAAAATACCTGCACCTGTTAAGTCGGGGGGATAAAGTCGGCCTGACATTGATTCGACTGAGTATTGCGATTGTTTTTATGTGGATTGGGTTATTAAAGTTTGTCCCTTACGAGGCAGACAGCATTACACCATTCGTCGCGAACAGTCCGTTAATGTCGTTCTTCTATGAACATCCGGAAGACTACAAACAGTATCTGACTCACGAAGGCGAATACAAGCCAGAAGCCCGGGCATGGCAAATTACCAATAATACCTATGGTTTTTCCAATGGCCTTGGCGTCGTGGAGGTGATGATTGCGCTACTGGTTTTGGCTAACCCTGTTAACCGGTGGTTGGGTTTATTGGGAGGACTGATGTCATTTGCCACACCTCTGGTAACACTCTCATTTTTAATCACCACACCTGAAGCCTGGGTGCCCGCACTGGGGGATGCTCATCATGGTTTTCCTTATTTATCCGGTGCCGGTCGTCTGGTGTTGAAGGATACCCTGATGCTGGCTGGCGCAGTCATGATAATGGCCGATTCAGCACGGGATATCCTCAACCAACGAAGTCATGAATCATGTTCAGATTTTAAAGTTTAAATTCTTATAATCAGAACAGAATTTGTTTCTCATTATTCAGGCGTCGGTCTTCTCTTTGTACAGGCGAGGCTGACGCTTTTTGATGCTCAATGTTTCTTTGTTGAGTATATAAACTTCCTGATATAAAGCATCGACATTATTCACATTAGCCTGTATTGGAAAATTCAGTACCTGTGTCCTTATTCCCAGCGACGAAGAGTGCGCGAATGCTCCCCAGCCTGCTGGAGAGCATCGGAG
This sequence comes from Escherichia sp. KTE159, assembly GCF_000408805.1. Lineage (NCBI taxonomy): Bacteria > Pseudomonadati > Pseudomonadota > Gammaproteobacteria > Enterobacterales > Enterobacteriaceae > Escherichia > Escherichia sp. KTE159. The sequence continues at coordinate 121,351 of NZ_KE137292.1, read as the reverse complement.
GTTAATTAAATATTCTTATCAAAGAAAACGTCTAATTTTTGCGTCGCCTGGTCAACGTATTCAGGCACCCAATATGTCTCAATATGGGTAGCGCCATCGATCAGGAAGAGTTCTTTGTTTTTCGTACCTGTGGCTTTAGCGAATGCATCTTCAGTCATGTACAACGTATCCGCTTTTGTACCGGCAATCATCAGCAGTGGTTGATTGATGAGATCGATATGGTCTGTCACGTCAAAGCTCATCAGATCCAGCAAACTGCTTGTGGTGTATTTAAACGTTGAATTTGGATGTGCGTGCGTTTTCCAGTAATACTCATAGCCCTGTCGGTACAAAGCAAATGGCAATTTAGCGATCTGTTCATCAGTCAGGTTGGCATCACCGGAGTAAAGCACTTCACCTCCGGCTGCTTCCTGAGCGCGTGCGTCAGAAGCCTGCTGGAGCCGCTGCTGGATAGTATCCAACTGTGAATTCTGAAAACCATTACGCCGCACAAGACCTGAATTAAACATGCTGATGGTGGCAATCGATTTGAAGCGTTTATCCGTCTCAGCGGCAACAAGTGAATAGCCGCCTCCTCCACAAATCCCCAGCAAGCCAATACGGGTGCTATCAACACCGGGATACTGACTGATGAAGTCAGCCATGCCGTGGATATCTTCAATACGATTTGCGGGCTTGTCTACGTTACGCGGCAGACCTCCGCTGGCCCCCTGATAAGCAGCATCGGCGGCGATGGTAATATATCCGTGTTCTGCCAGGCGTTGGGCATATAACCCGGCAACCTGCTCTTTTACGCCACCATTAGGGTGAGCCACCACGATTGCCGGATATTTTTTCGCAGGATCATAGTTAGCCGGTGTATACACATTTGCTGCAATTTGAATGCCATGGAGATCATATTTCACCGGATGGATATTGACCTTACCTGCGACATTCTCGGTGATAGCCCCGTCATAAACGAGAGTAAATGGGTTCTTTTTGTAATCTGCTGCATTGGCTGAGGTGATACCGACTACCGCCGTCATCAGCATTGCACTTAAAAGAGTCAATTTCATGGTTTCTCCCGATAAAAATGCGTGTTCATAAGGCAAGCGAGATGGAACATTCAGACACAGGGTAGAGAGAAAAAACTGTCAGCATCATGACCGCTAAATAACATTTTTGTCAGGAAACGCCCCTGACAATCGCGTTTTCTGTTGTCGGTGGTTGAAATGAGAGAACGCAGACCCTTTCCCTGACCTGATTTATGAATCAGGCTGATTAACCCTATCGGTAAAGCTCTCTCAAATGCACATAAATATGTTGCTATACTCAACCTGACTTAAGCGGTTGTGATATACCCCGTATAAAATAAGTCACTTATAACAGTTCAACAAATAAAATTCACAGCTTCCGGGTTAATAATTATTATATATACCATGGCAAGGATATTAATATGGCGACACTTGAGCAACTTATCATTTTCTTTCTTCTTATTGGCGTTGGCGTTATAGCTCGTAAAGTGGGAGTCATTACACCAGGAAACACTCCCCAACTCACATCTCTTGTTTTTAACTTTGCGATGCCAGCCATTATACTTTCCGGAATAACCACTGACCAACCACATATTTCCGGAAAAGAACTTTCCATCGTGCTTGCATCTGCATTTACTGCGCTTATTTTACTGATTATTTGCAGCCGTATACTGGCAAGAGTTTTACGATATGAAAGAGAATATCATGGTGTGGTTACTGTTATGACAACATTTACCAATATTTCCATGATGGGGATCCCAATGATATATTCATTGTATGGCGCTGAAGCCATGATTTATATCACTGTGTTTTTACTCCCATATAACTTATTATTCTTTTCATATGGCTATTACTGCATGAAAGACCAGAGTGGAAATGCTGAAGCGCTTAGCTTGAGAAATATGTTAAACGTCATCAACCCAGGGATTATTGCCTGTATCCTTGCTTTGATTTTATATATTTCAAATATACACATTCCTTACGTCATTGCACAACCAATCAAAATGCTGGGCGCAATAACTGGCCCGGTTTCAATGCTACTGATTGGCTCATTCCTGTTAGACATCGAATGGAAATCTGTTTTTAAGGATGTAAAAGTATGGGTATTCACTTTTTTTAAAATGGTCATTATTCCGCTTGTCATTATATTAATAATGAAGTTATTCATTACAAATGGGCTATTACTGGGTGTCCTGCAGGCTGCGGTAGCGACACCGGCTGGTGCCGGAACTCCCTTATTAGCTCAGATGTTAAATAAAAAAGTTTATCCGTTAGCTCTTAAAGGTGCAACGTTAACCACACTGGTGTCACTTATTACGATGCCTCTCGTAGCAATGATGACAGGTATTGGATAATACCTGGAGCACTATTTGAAGCCATAATAAAATATCAGAGATAATATATGAGCCATAAAACTTCCTTCAAAAAAACGGTCGGTAATGTTTTGTTATCCGGACTGATATTTTCTGTTTCTGGTTGCGCAATGCACAACATTCAGAGCCAAAGTGCAGAACCGCATATTGTATTACAAACCCAGGGAAGCTTTACTGTAGGTGGTACAACGGTAAAACATTCAGGCACATTTTCAGAACAAAATTTTCTGTCTCCTGATGGTCTGACAGCTTATGGCGATCATGCTTACGTCTTCTACCAAATTCCGGTAAATACACATAAATATCCTCTGGTCTTCCAGCATGGCGGGGCACAAACCAAAAGAACATGGGAAAGTACACCAGATGGACGCGATGGATTCCAGAATATTTTCCTGAAAAAAAACTATAGTGTTTATCTCGTTGACCAACCCCGTATGGGTGAAGCCGGTTTATCAACCAAAGATGATACGGGTAAAAATCCCTGGGCGGGCAATCCTATGTATGCCGACAAGACATTTTTTCTGTTGTCCCGTGTTGGCAATGAACAGGGCGTATTTAAAAATTCGCAGTTTCCTGACAATCCTGAAAGTATTGAAGCATTCCAGCGTTCCTGGAATCCCTACTCAGGAGAACTTGATAATGAGCTGAATGCGAAAACACTTGCTCAGTTATTTGAAAAAATTGGCCAGGGTATTTTAATCACTCACTCGATGGGCGGCACTATTGGCTGGAGAACCCCCTTTTATACCGACAATGTAAAAGCTATTGTTGCTTATGAGCCAGGTGGAACACCATTTATCTTCCCGGAAAATGAGATGCCATCCCCGGTGAAAACCACATTTGCCCCCTTGAGCGCTTCCGCGATAGGAGTTCCCATGAACGAGTTTCTCAAACTCACGCGGATCCCAATCGTTATTTATTATGGCGATTTTATTGCTGAAAAACCGGATACGGCCGTTGGCCCGGATAAATGGAGAAGTGAATATGAAATGGCAAAACAATTTGTTATGGCCATCAACCGTCACGGTGGAGATGCTACCCTTGTCCATCTCCCTGATATTGGCATCAAAGGCAATTCTCATTTCCTGATGGCGGAAAAGAATAATCAGGAGATTGCCGGGATAATGGCATCGTGGTTACACGATAAAGGACTCGATAAATAAACCAGTGCCCTAAAATCATTAATGGAGCGGGATAAATATTATGCGCCTTTTACTTATAGAAGATGAAGAGAAAGCCTCGACATATATCAGCCGTGCATTAAAAGAATCAGGGTTCATCGTTGATATTTCTGCCAATGGCGCTGAAGGGCTTCATTATGCGCTGGAATTAGACTACGACGCGATAATTCTTGATGTGATGCTACCCGGAATGGATGGTTATCAGGTGCTGGAAGGCGTCCGGATCAGGAAACAGACCCCCGTGCTGATGCTGTCAGCACGGGGATCGGTCGACGAACGCGTCAAAGGGCTGCGTCTGGGAGCAGATGATTATCTCCCTAAGCCCTTTTCACTCATTGAATTGGTGGCGCGTATTCAGGCGTTGGTGCGTCGCCGCCCTACGGATGGCGCAGACATCACTCAGCTTCATATTCAGGATCTGCATCTCGACTTACTGGCGCGCAGGGTATTTCGCGGAGGAACGAGACTGGAACTAACCGCGAAAGAGTTTTCCCTGTTGAGTTTGCTCGCTCGCCATCAAGGGGAGATCCTGTCAAAGATGATGATTGCCGAACAAGTCTGGGACATGAATTTTGATAGTGATGCCAATGTGGTTGAAGTCGCTATTAAACGTTTACGCGCCAAAGTTGATGCCCCATTCGACGTTAAGTTGCTTCATACCGTTCGCGGCATGGGGTATGTCCTCGAAGTCCGGCCTGAGTAAATAAAGGGGATAAGCATGCTCAAGCGTTCCATCTCTGTCCACCTGGCGCTGATGTTTGCCTTATCCGCGCTGCTGATTGTTTCCGTTATTGGCATCCTGCTCAGAAGCTCTTTGCATGATTCCTTACAAAAACAGATGCACAACGAACTGTTGTTCAGGGAATCATTGATGAGTCCGTGGATCACCGCTCGAACCTCAGCCGACGGTTGGTCCACGCTTGCCAATAAATTCACCGTATTAGCCAATTCCGAAGGTGAGCGCGTGCGCTACTGGATAGTCAGCGATAACCCGCGTTTCAGCGTGGGAGGAATACCGCCAGTGGGAGTTCAGTGGTCTTCTTTGCGGGAAGGATTTAATAAAGTACCCGGCGCATCAGAGGGCGCATGCTCGCTGTTTCTGTTAGTGAAAACGATTCCGGCAAACGGTGAAAGACCTGAGTTACGTTATGTGGTCGCCATTGACTCCACGCCGTACATGGGCACGCTCAATGCCTTTACGCGGACACTGTTGATCATTACTGCTCTGGGCGTAGCGATCGTCGCCCTGCTGGGCTACGTTGTTTCAAAGATTGGCCTGCGTCCGGTGGGAATGCTCAGTAAGCAGGCGCAACATCTCGCACCAGGGGATCATAGTCAGCGACTGGATGCCAGAGCCTTGCCCGAAGAGTTGCAGCAACTGGCCTCATCATTTAATGGCGTGCTGGAGCGCTAGGAAATCGCCTGGCGGCAACTTGAAAGTTTTAATGCTGATGTTGCTCATGAACTTCGCACGCCGCTGACTAACCTGATTGGCCAAACGCAACTGGGGCTATCACGCCGACGATCTTATGAAGAACTGGAAGAATTATTGGGCTCGAATCTGGAAGAGCTTGAACGTATGACGTCTATTGTCAATGACATGCTGTTCCTGTCTCATGCCCACGCGGGGGAACATGCGTCTCAGCTTAAACAAGTCTCCTTGCGAGAAGAAACCCTTAAGACAGCAGAATATGTCGAGCCTTCTTTTACAGAAAAACAGCTTTCGCTGGATGTTGAAGGCGATGTCACTGCGCTTATCGATCGGCGGCTGTTCCACCGCTCACTGGCCAATTTACTGGAAAATAGCGCAAGACATTCCCCCTCCAATAGCACGATTACCGTGCGGTTAAGCGAAAGAGATAATCAGGCCTGTGTTGAAGTTTCCAATCCGGGCGATCCGATAGCACCTGAGCACTTACACCGGCTTTTTGAGCGGTTTTATCGCATCGACACCTCCCGGGCAAGAAGTGATGCCCATCATGGGTTGGGTCTGTCGATTGTGCGCGCCGTCGCTATTATGCACCGGGGAGATGCCTTTGCCCGTAGTGAAGGTGGCATCAATACATTTGGCCTCACCTTTGCGATGCAAGCAAATAAAACAGCGGGCAATTCGCCTTCAGGCACTGAGTCTGGTGCAGCGTTAACTGACAAAATTGTCAGGGAGGCGTCAGCCTGACGACATGTCACGCTGATTAGAATCATTGCATCCCCTCCATCATCGTAGATAAGGACGCTTTGCATGATCAGACAGTTACGTTATCTCGGGTTACTACTGCCACTCTTCACCGCTTCATCCTGGGCAGTGGAGCAAAATTCCGCTGTCCATATTGCTCCCGCCGGAAGCCAGAATGCGGTGTACGGATCAGCGGAGAACTTTACCGGTCGTGTCCGGGTTGATCCGCTGTTCAACGCAGACAACGACATCCGTGTTTCCGCGGCTTATGTCACCTTTGAACCAGGCGCTCGCTCCGCCTGGCATACTCATCCGGCTGGTCAGCGGCTGATTGTGACCGCTGGTGTTGGGCTCACCCAACAAGAAGGCCAGCCGGTACAGGTGATCCGTGCTGGCGATGTTGTCTCTTGCCCGGCGGGCGTCAAACACTGGCATGGCGCAGCCCCCGGTAGCGCGATGACACATCTGGCAATAACCGGCGTGGTGGATGGCAAAAGCGTTAACTGGAAGGAGTTAGTGACAGATGAACAATACCACGCCCATTAAGATATTAACGGCAGCGGTACTGCTAACCTTTGGTTTTGCGCTTACCGCAAATGCTGCGCTCATCAATAAAGGAGCTACCAAAATGAATCATGAATACACGGTTTCAGATACGCTTTCAGCTCGCCAGCAGGCCATCCCGTTGATTGCCGCCTCAATGGCCAGCAGTCAGATGGATAAGCTGAATGCAGCACTTAATCAGGGACTTGATGCAGGACTCACGATAAACGAAGCTAAAGAAATTCTCATCCAGCTCTATGCCTATACCGGATTCCCCCGCAGCCTGAATGCTCTGAATGAGCTGATGAAAGTCGTCGAAGCACGTAAACAACGTGGCATCGAAGACATTGAAGGTAAAGAGCCAATCGCCCCGGTTCCCGTCGGGGATGAGCTTCGCCGTGTCGGTATCGCAAACCAGACTAAAATCGCAGGAGCGCCTGTCCAGGGGCCACTGTTTGATTTTGCGCCCACGATAAATCAATTCCTGCAAACGCATCTGTTCGGGGACATTTTCGCCCGCGATAACCTCGACTGGCAAAGCCGTGAACTGGCAACAGTTGGCGCATTAGCAGCCACGCCAGGCATTGAAGCCCAATTGTTGTCACATACGCGAGCAAGCATGAGAGTTGGCCTGACAGCAGCGCAGTTACGGCAGTTGGCACAGGTTCTGCGTGAACATGGTGACCATGATGCGGCCACAAGAGCTGAAGAGGCACTGCAAAAAGCGATTGAAAGCAAATAGAGAAGGTCGCCATGCAGACTGGCCCCCTGATCAGAGAACATATGTGATTCATCATCCGCATTCATGAATCTGCCAAATAAAGGCAATCAAGGGGGCAAAATAATTAACGCTGGTAACTCAGATATGATTGAACGGCAACCATAACAGAGGATGTAATCTTGAAAACTGTCTTAAAAACGCTGGCTATCTGCATGATGGCAGGAGGTCTGGCGGCGCAGTCGGTCTCTGCCGAACCATTGGTCATTCAGGAACAAGGAAGCTTTTCTGCCGGGGGCACCATCATCACCGAGCCAGGAACATTTGATGCGAAAAAGCCGCTGGACTCGGCGGGGCAAACTTATCATGGCGATCATGCGTCAGTGTTCTACCAAATCCCGGAGAATCCGCATAAATATCCCATCGTTATGCTACACGGCGCAGGTCAATCTTCCCGTACCTGGGAAAGTACGCCGGATGGTCGTGAAGGATTCCAGAACATATTCCTGCGTCGCGGATTCTCCACGTATATTGTCGATCAGCCGCGTCGGGGTGATGCCGGACGTACCACTGTAGAAAGTACGGTTACACCAAAACCCGATGAGCAGATGTGGTTTAACCAGTTCCGTGTTGGCGTGTGGCCAGCGTATTTTAAAGGCGTTCAGTTTTCCCACGACAAAGAGGCACTGAATCAGTATTTCCGCCAGATGACCCCGAATACAGGGCCGTTTGATGTCAATGTCATCTCTGATGCGATGTCTGCCGTAGTAGATAAATCAGGTCCGGCAATCCTCTTCACTCACTCTCAGGGTGGTGGTCCAGGCTGGTATACCGCGATAAAAAACAACAAGGTAAAAGCCATTGTCGCCTTCGAGCCAGGAAGTGGCTTTGTGTTCCCGGAAAAAGAACTCCCACCCCCTATGCCAAGTGCGTTCGACACGCTGAAGGGTGAACCAGTGCCAATGGAGCAGTTTATGGCGCTGACTAAAATCCCGATTCTGATTATTTACGGCGATAACATACCGGATAAGCCTGTAGCCATGCCCGCGCAGGACAGTTGGCGAGTACGCCTGGCAATGGCGCGTACGTGGCGTGACGTGGTTAACAAGCATGGTGGGGATGTGACGGTGACGCATCTGCCTGAAGTAGGGATAAAAGGTAATACCCACTTCCCGTTCTCTGACCTGAATAATGTGCAAATCGCTGATTTGGTCAGTAAATTCATTCATGACAAAAAACTTGATTAATTAAGCAAAGGGGGCTGACTCGCGCTCCCTTTATGTTGGGACTTCCCATATTCCGTCACATCAGGATACAAACTGATACTCTTTCCTTTCCGCAATGAGAGGCACGAAAGAATCTTCATGATTTGATGGCATTCATCGTTGTTGTGCGTAAAAGGAGTTTCACCAGAGCAGCGGTTCAATTTTGTGATTTATTGGTAAATATAAAGAATCGCTGCTCTGAATTACTCCGTTACTCAGCCATTCAGTGAAGCCATGTCAATGACAAAACGATGCGCCATATCCCCTTTTGCAAGGCGGGCAAAAGCATCGTTTATCTGATCAATATTGATCATTTCACATTCGGGATAGACATTATGCTTCGCGCAGAAATCCAGCACTTCCTGTGTTTCTGCAATACCACCGATGAGTGAACCTGCAACACGGCGACGCCCCATAATCAGAGGGATCGTTGAAGGTTCTTCCACAGGACCAACCTGGCCAACAATAACTAATGAACCATCAATATCTAATAATGGGGTGTAGATATTCAGGTCGTGTTTAACGGGAACTGTATCGATAATCAAATCGAATGCGCAGGCTGAGCTTTGTAATGCCTCGGGGTCTGAAGACGGGAGAATGCCTTTTGCACCGAGCGATTTTGCCTCATCCTCTTTGCTTTTCGTCCGGCTAATCACAGTAACGTCAGCCCCCATCGCAACGGCCAGTTTTACCGCCATATGGCCTAATCCGCCTAACCCAATAACACCAACACGGCTGCCAGGGCCAACATTCCAGGTACGTAATGGTGAGAACGTGGTGATACCTGCACAGAGAATCGGCGCGGTTTTCGCTAAATCCATATTTTCAGGGATCCGCAGGACAAATTCCTCACGTACCACAATATGTTTGGAGTAGCCTCCCTGAGTGATTTTGCCGCTAATCCGATCCTTAGCACCATAAGTTGGCGTCATCCCGTGGCGGCAATACTGCTCTTCGCCCTGCTCACACTGGTCGCAGTGCATACAGCTATCGACCATACAGCCAACGGCAACATGATCACCTACCTGATATTTTTTAACCCCCTGCCCCACTGATCTCACGACACCAACAATTTCGTGCCCCGGAATTAACGGATAAGGTTGAGGCCCCCAGTCGCCATTAACTGTATGTAAATCTGAGTGACAAACGCCACAATAAAGAATTTCAATGGCAATATCATTGTCACGTAACTCACGACGTTTAAAATGATAAGGAACCAGCTTTGCGTCGGCAGAGAGTGCAGCATAACCAATAGTTTTCATAACGTGCCTCTTCATTGTGAAATGATTAATAATTTAAGGATCATATCCTTAAAGCACTGGCTAAAAGCCATATTGTCTGAATGTGACTACTTTATAAAATAAAGCCTGTACGCTCAGATAAAACATCCTCATCCAAATGATATAGCTCAACAAATACTAAAATCAGTCATGTATTTTTACGCCAAGACAACCACGAATAAACTCAGGATTAAAATGTTTTACGGATTCGCCAACATAGCCTAAATCGAGTGAACTAATTTGTTCCATTTCTTCATCTGTCAGGGAAAAATCCCAGATGGCGAAATTTTCCTCAATACGGTGTTGATGAGTCGATTTCGGTATAACAACTACGCCTCGTTGAATATTCCAGCGCAGGATTACCTGAGAAATCGATTTCTGGTGAGTATTTGCAATACTCTGAAGCATTTTGTTTTCAAATGGCTTATGTCTTCCACCGCCTAATGGAGCCCAGGCTTCAGGCTGCACATTATAGTACTTCATCGTTGCCAGCGCCTCAGGTTGAGCAAAATAGGGATGCAGTTCCACCTGGTTTACCATTGGTTTTACTCTGACAGTTTCACAAAAATTTGCTAATACATGAGGATAGAAGTTGGAAACACCAATCGCTTTCAGTTTCCCCTCATCATAAGCCTCTTCCAGGGCGCGCCACGCACTGAAATAATCGCGCATTGCCTGGTGCAATAAATAGAGATCAAAGTATTCAAGGCCCGATTTTTTTAACGATGCTTCAATTCCTGCTTTTGCTGTATCGCGATCGACCATGTCCTGTACCCAAAGTTTTGAGGTAATAAATAATTCCTCTCGGGTACAAAGACCTTCCGAAATGGCCTCACGAACCGCTTCACCGACAGCATCTTCATTACCGTATACCGCAGCAGTATCGATAAGACGATAACCTGTCCGGATAGCACTCAACACCGACTGTTTACACTCTTCTTTATCGGTAACCTGAAAAACCCCAAAACCGACCATCGGCATTTTAAGATTGTTGCTTAATACAGAAAATTCCACGGTAAGCACCTCCATCACGTATGGATCATTATTCTAAGTTAAAATACAACTCCCGATTAGTATGCAAATTGTGATTTCACTTATGCAGATAATTCATTAATAAAATAGACCCACCTGGTTACGAGGCCACTCAAATCTGCATTCTGGCGGATTAATGAATTTTGTTCATAGCCCCTGACAAATCCTTCCGTCTAATCTCATCACTCCCTTTACGTTATGCTTCCCGTGAACAATAACGGGAGGTAACTCCATGCAAACTGTAAAACTGAACAACGGTATTGAAATGCCCTTGCTGGGTTTTGGTGTATTTCAGATGACAGATGCCGCCGAATGCGAAAGAGCGGTTATTGACGCTATTGACACCGGTTATCGCCTGATTGATACCGCCGCTTCATATCAGAATGAAACCCAGGTTGGGAATGCGCTAAAACAAAGTGGTATTGCGCGTAACGAACTCTTTGTCACCACTAAACTCTGGTTGCAGGATACGAATTACGAAGGTGCCAAAGCCCAGTTCGAACGCTCACTGAATCGACTGCAACTTGATTACGTTGACCTGTATTTGATTCACCAGCCATACGGCGATGTCCACGGTGCCTGGCGCGCCATGGAAGAACTGCAACAGGCAGGCAAGATCCGCGCTATTGGCGTCAGTAACTTCCACCCTGACCGACTGGCTGACCTTATCGCCTTTAATAAAGTCGTTCCGGCGGTGAACCAGATTGAAGTTAACCCCTTCAACCAGCAATTACAGGCCGTTCCGTGGATGCAAAGTCGTGGTATTCAGCCAGAAGCCTGGGCACCGTTTGCGGAAGGTAAAAATGGTCTGTTCCAGCATCCTGTATTGGCGGCAATAGGCAAGAAATACGGCAAAAGCGTGGGTCAGGTTGTTTTGCGCTGGATCTACCAACGAGGCATCGTTTCGCTGGCGAAATCAGTACGAAAAGAACGCATGGAAGAAAACATTAACATTCTTGATTTTGAACTCAGTCCTGAAGATATGCTGCAGATTACTGCCCTTGATACTGCAACCAGCGCGTTCTTCTCTCACCGCGATCCCGCAATGGTGGAATGGCTGACTGGCCGCAAACTTGATGTTTAAGCCGCGATAAAAGAGGTATTCATTCAATGCAAAAACGTTATCTGGGTAAATCCGGACTCGAAGTCTCCGCCCTTGGACTCGGTTGCATGGGCTTGAGCTACGGCTACGGTCCGGCAACAAATACCCGTCAGGCTATCGAACTCATTCGCGCTGCCGTTGAACGTGGCGTTACCTTCTTCGATACCGCCGAAGTGTATGGTCCGTATCTGAATGAAGACGTTGTTGGCGAAGCCTTAAAACCGTTTCGTGACCGCGTGGTGATTGCCACTAAATTTGGCTTTACCTTCGGTGATGATAATAAGCAGCAGATTTTAAACAGCCGCCCGGAACATATCCGTGAAGCCGTTGAAGGATCATTACGCCGTCTGAAGACAGATGTTATTGACCTGTTGTATCAACACCGTGTCGATCCAGATGTCCCGATTGAAGACGTTGCTGGAACGGTGAAAGACCTTATCGCAGAAGGTAAAGTCAAACATTTCGGTCTGTCCGAAGCGGGTGCGCAAACCATTCGTCGTGCACATGCAGTACAACCTGTCACCGCTCTGCAAAGCGAATACTCCATGTGGTGGCGTGAGCCTGAGCAGGAAATTCTGCCGTTGCTGGAGGAGCTGGGAATTGGTTTTGTGCCATTCAGCCCATTAGGTAAAGGTTTTCTGACGGGGTCAATTAAACCAGGGACAACTTTTAGTAAGGATGATTACCGCAGCACCGTACCGCGTTTCGCTGCACAAGCCATTGAAGCCAATGAAAAATTGGTCACGTTGTTGGGTGAGCTGGCTGCAGAGAAAGGGGTAACGTCTGCCCAAATTGCACTGGCCTGGCTGTTAGCACAAAAACCGTGGATTGTTCCCATCCCGGGCACCACTAAACTGCACCGGCTGGAAGAAAACCTGGGCGCTGTCGACATTATTCTTTCGCAGAAAGATACACAGCAGATAACCCAGGCACTGGAAACAATTAAAATCGTCGGTGAACGTTACTCGCCTGAGCACCAGGCACGCGTAGGTCGTTGATGCCCAAACGGGTCCACAGCAAAATGCGGACCCGTTATTCCGAGTAGCGAAGTGCATCGATCAACAGCGCAAAAGCAGGCGGGTGCTGCTTACGGCTGGGATAGTAAAGATAATATCCAGGGAAAGAAGGACACCACTCCTGTAAAACCTGAATAAGTTCGCCTGACTTTACATAATCCTGAACCGAGTTTTCGGGAACACAGGCGATACCAAATCCTGATAATGCTGCATCAATTCTTTCTGGCAGCAGATTAAACGTCAGTTGCCCATCAACTCTGACCCGTAACGGTTTGCCTTCTCGCTCAAACTCCCAGTGATAAATTCCACCGGCAGTTGGCAAACGCATATTGATACACTGATGATTTTGTAGATCGTGAGGCGTTTCTGGTAAGGAATTAGCCGCAAAATACGCCGGTGCTCCCACCACGGCCATCCGCATATCAGGTCCAATCTTCACGGCAATCATATCTTTATCCACACTTTCACCCAGACGGATCCCGGCATCAAAGCGGCCTTCAACAATATCGACAAAACCGTTATCTACCACCAGTTCAACATTGATTTCGGGATACTCCCTGAGGAACGGTTTTAGCTTCGGCCAGACCAGACTGCGCGCAGCATGTTCCCCGGCAGATAAACGAATATTCCCGGAGGGCGTGCCGTTCAGTTGAATAAGTGATTCCAGCTCCTGTTCAAGCTCGTCAATACGAGGCTCAAGACAGGCAATTATTCTCTCCCCTGCTTCCGTGGGAGCCACGCTGCGGGTAGTTCGGGTTAAGAGGCGGATATTTAGCCTTTCCTCCAGCGCCTTAATCGCATGGCTGAGAGCAGACTGAGAAACACCGAGTTTGCCCGCGGCTTTGGTAAAACTTCGCTCCCTTGCCACCACAAGAAATATTTGCAATTCGTTGAAGTTTTCTTTGAGCATTGGCAATTTCCTTGTAGAAGCATTCCCTTCAAAACGCACTCATGAAGGGTGTTCATAGACACAATCATTTTAGCCCCATTATTGACAATAATGATAATTGATATTCTGGCTGTATCGAAAATAAGGCTGAATTATCAGAAGGTTTATCATGAAAATACTCGTTGCAGGAGCGACAGGAAGCATTGGCATTCATGTTGTGAATACTGCTATTGCAATGGGCCATCAGCCCGTGGCTCTGGTCAGGAATCGGCGGAAAATCAAATTACTCCCTCGTGGAACAGATATTTTCTATGGCGATGTTTCAATACCTGAAACACTCACCGATTTACCGAAAGATATTGATGCCATCATTTTTACACTTGGCTCCGATGGTCAGGGACGTATTGGTGCCAGAGCGATAGATTACGGCGGTGTACGTAACATTTTGCGAAGATTCATGGCTACACCTGTTCGCATCGCCCTGATGACAACAATTGGCGTTACTGAGCGCCTCAGTAGCTGGAATCAACGTACTGAAGTTCATGACTGGAAAAGACGAGCTGAACGCCTGGTCAGAGCCAGTGGGCATACCTACACTATCGTCAGACCCGGCTGGTTTGATTACAACAATGATGATGAGCACAGAATCGTTATGCTTCAGGGGGATAGACGCCATGCGGGAACACCGGAAGATGGTGTTATCTCCCGGGAACAAATCGCCCAGGTTCTGGTAACTGCTCTGAGCAACGATGCAGCAAAAAATAAAACGTTCGAACTGGTCGCAGAGCGAGGAGAAGCACAGCAGGATCTCACCCCTCTGTTTGCAGAGTTGCAAAGTGATAATCCACAAAAAAATGATGGGGTTTTCGATATAAACAATATGCCCCTTACTGAAGAACCGGAATGCATTATTAACGACCTGAATCTGTATTCAAAAAATTCAAAAATCTGACAACGTTGTCATATGACAGTCAGTCTTATGACAGTTTAGAACTGTATATTTACATATCAAGAAGGAGGAGGCTCCTCCTGATATTCGTCAACTTCCAAATATATCGTTCAAAACAGGTATCAGATATGAAAGCACTACTAATTACTGCATTATTCATGGGATTCATTTCGGTAAATACCGCATCTGCTGCTGAGGAGATTCGTCATGCAGATGGCAAAGAAAAGATTGGTGTAGTTTCAGTCAGTAATGCCCTGACGCTTGATGAGGTATCAAATGCGCTTTCTCGTAAAGCTGATGAGCAAGGAGCAACGTCGTTCAAAATCCTGTCTACGACTGGGAATAACAAACTGCATGGTGTTGCTGAAATCTATAAGTAAATAGTAACTGACTGTTTATCATGAGCATCGATTCCATGACTTGCCCTTACGGCGAAAATACAGCCTCTGCGGGCTGTAAATACGGTGCTCTCTAAATGTGAATAGCACAATTACGCGGGGATCTTACAAGAAGAGCAGAGTAATCCTCAGGGCCAATTTCAGGTGTCGAATATGGATCACTTTTGTGCGATTAGTAATAATTGATGTAATACATCTTTTCAAATTTGTGATACACCTCAAAAAATTGGTTGACCAAACTCGCTATCTATATACAAGGCGCTTATGAGGTGCGCTCTTTTTAAAGCGAGGAAATACCAATGAAAGAGAATAAGATACAGGAAATCAGTAATAAACTGATTAATATTGTTGTTTTTGTTGCAATTGTAGAATATGCCTATTTATTCCTCCACTTCTATTAATTACATCAAAAAACAATTCCCTTAGGTGATATTTAATATATGTATCTTCTACCTCCTTCATAATAGCTATGCCTGTGGGAGAGGTATTTGTACTGTTTCAAAGGGAAGCTTAAAAAAACCGTATTTGTGCCGCACTGAAAGAGATTGCGCATTGAGTCAGCATTTTAGTTACCCAATGCGCATGTTGGTTCACTAAATTGCTACTTTGGCTGTGTGATAAATAATCAGCCGGTAAAGCAGAGCTTACCCACATTCTCAAATGCTTTCATACTGCTCCGCGGGTCGCGTCGTAAATCAGCAGTTCGGCTGCTGAATAGTGCCGTTACCAACGATAGCCAACAACATCTCTCACTTCCGGCACGTTCGGTTAGCTGCAGGAATCCCGCATATCCAGGTGGTCATAGGATTTTGTTGAAATTATCTGGACGAGAATGTATCTTTATTGTTATGTTATAACGTAACAGGAAGAAGTAATGAAACAAAATATCCATCCTGAATATCGTACCGTGGTGTTCCACGACACCAGTGCTGATGAGTACTTTAAAATTGGCTCCACTATCAAAACAGACCGTGAGATTGAACTGGATGGCGTAACGTATCCGTATGTAACGATTGATGTCTCTTCAAAATCACACCCGTTCTATACCGGGAAACTGAGATCCGTTTCATCAGAAGGAAATGTGGCGCGATTTACCCAGCGTTTTGGTCGTTTTGTTAGCACGAAAAAGGGGGCATGATGAAAGTCCTTAACTCTCTGCGCACAGCAAAAGAACGCCACCCAGACTGTCAGATTGTGAAGCGAAAAGGACGGCTATATGTTATTTGTAAATCTAATCCCCGTTTTAAGGCTGTTCAGGGGCGCAAGAAAAAGCGTTAACTCTGAGTTCGAAGGTTCAACAATACTTGTCTGGCTGGTCGCATAATCATGCCTGATTAATGCTGGTGTATTCAGTACGCCAGCATTAACTCATCTACTGCTGACGCTGTGTATTAGCTGCATCAATCGCTTTTTGATACCACTTTTCAGCCAGTTGGGGATTTTTCTCGACGCCCAATCCCAGTAAATAAATATCACCTAAAGCCACAAAACTGGGGGCAGTGATATGATCCATTCTGTTGATATGTTTAAGATAAAGGTTTATCGCTTTTTGGTAATCGCGCTCTACACCATAACCTTGCTCATAAAGTTTCGCCAGACGATACTGCGCCGTAATATCATTATGTTTATCGCCGTTCTTATAATATTCCGCTGCTTTTTTATAGTCCTGAGAAACGCCTAATCCTCTTTCATAAATAATCCCAAGATAACGTGCAGCTTTCATTTCTCCCGCTAAGTCAGCTTGCTCAAAAAGGCTTAAGGCTTTGGCATAATCAAACGGTACGCCATACCCATTAAGATATAAAATCCCTAAATCCAGTTTCGCTCGGGGATTTCCGCTGGCTGCTGATTTCGTCAACCATTTAAAAGACTGAGCGTAATTCACCGTTTGATTGTAGTTTCCATTTAGGTATGCTTCCCCCAATCTGGCTTGTGCTTCTGCATCTCCTTGAGCAGAGCGTGTAAGTATTTCATCAAAATTCATTTTTGATGCCGTATCTGCATATACAGATGCAGAAAAAAATAGAATTACAAATAATAATGTCTTCATTCTGTCTCTCGGCAAAAATGACTGCCAACACGTTACCTGATGACAGTCTGGTCTATTTTTTATTGTTTACGTTGGTTAAATAACCATTCGCGAATAGGTTCTATGCTGTAAGCAATACGCCATGTGTTACGATGCCCACTTGCCCCTTCTCGCGAAGAGTATTCATCAAATACACTGTCTTTTATAAAAACGGTATAACGGATATTAGTTTGTTCTTCAAACAAAGTGTCGGCAGCAAATCGATATTGCTCAGGCTCCCACTGGCCATTCCATGCCGCGCGAGAAACCTTTCCGCCAAATTGCTCAAGACGTTCAGTAATCGCGTTGAAGCTGGGAAAAGCTCCTGAATCATCCTCTGAGGCCATAAACCATAATTTGTTTTTAGCTATTGGAGCAACCTGTTCCGCATCCCACTTTCCTGCAACCAGGTAACTTGCTGTGAAAAAATCAGGATATTTAATATTCATGGCGATGGCCAGCATACATCCCCCTGACTGACCAGTAACATAAATACGCTCAGGATCTATTTTATATTCTTTTACCAAATACTGAACAAGATTTATTGTTGTATCAAGCAATGTTGAGGTACGCCAGTCATCATCAGCAATGATTTCATTATATTGAGGAGCTAAAACATAACAGGGGCGTTTCATTTGCTCTTCAGGTTCTGCCCAAATTACTGCGCCTAACCCCTGAAACAGAGTCGTTGTAACTTGTGCACTGGTAGCCCCTGCATCATGCATAAAAAGAACCAGTGGTAATGGTTTATTTTGTTCTTCAGGAATAAAGAAATTATATTTTAGTATTTTCCCGCTTTCTTTATCTTTATATTCATCTTGTCTAAAACTATCCACTACCAGATTTGAAACGGCGTTAGTTTCCAGTGTGGTATTTTGTGTGACGACAACAGCAGAAGCATCTTTATATTTAATTGTTTGGTTTAGTTTTTCTCCTGCAACCCAGGTAGGTTTACCTTGCCCTTGTTTGGGCGCTGCTTTTTGTATTGTTGGGTCCGTTATAGTTTCTTGCCATTCATTTTGTGGTTTGCTGTGTTCCAGTTCAAGTATCGCGTACTTACCTGATTTTGCTTCAACCAAAGCTGTTGACTGGCTGACAAATGTTTTATTGATGTGATAATTTTTTACACTAAACTCTATTGTTGAAAGTTCTTCCTTGTTTATAGGTTTTTCAAATTCTACAGCGATCGCAATAAGTCGAACTCCGTCACCAAAAACTTGTGTAATAGCTGTAGCATTTATTGCTTTGTTATTTGTGTTTGCAAATACAATGCGAGGCATTGAAACAATTAAAGCACCCGCAACACTTTTAATTAAAAACTCTCTGCGCGTCGGCATAAATGCCCCTTTACTTCTGATAAAAAGTAGATGAGTATCAGTATGAACAAGGACTATGATTTTTCAACTTTATCATTCGTACTTATATTTAACTTATCTTCAGTGCTAACTCTGTACCTCGTTTTATCGGTAATGTTATAGAAATAAAACCATTCTGTGGATCACGAACATAAGATAAAAAATCTGGTTCTGCGTTATCATTTAATATATATCCTCCCACTCGTAGCTGCGGCGCAACAATCTCAGTAACCTGACGAGCAAGACTTGGGCCATCAGCAAGAGGGAAACCATCAATAAGAATAAAATCGACAGGACCACCGAGATCTTTCAGCGTTTCTCTCGCATCACCGACACGAATATCAACAAAAGACGTAAGACCAGCCTCTGCCAGATTTCGGGACGCGACTTCAGCCTTTTCCCGAACCATTTCAGAACCAATCACCAGTCCGCCACCATTATCTTTCATCGCAGCGGCAAAATAGAGTGCTGACATACCTACAGAAGTTGCAAAGTCCACAACACGAGTGGCTTTCATTGCCCGGCACAGTAAGTAGATAAGTTCCCCCTGCTCTGGGGCTATGGAAAAGCCATAACCGGAAAATTTTTCAGGATCAAGTACAGGAGCTTCGCGAAACATCTCCTGCGGGGGATGTTTACGTTCATTATTCATGCGTTCCAGAACACGTATAACCTGGGGATCACGAATGGGGCTGATGCTATTATTTAATCGACTCATAAATAAGGACCTGTATTTTATGAAGTGATGTTACCTGGTTGTTTTCATACACCATGTTATGATCATTGCTTATGTTGTTGGTATAGTGATACCATTTTTGGTACTGGTCAAGTACCAAAAATGAATACAGGAGTAAATGTCTTTGATGAACAAGAGCGAAGTGAGTACACCGGTGCGACGGGGAAGACCCAAAAGTGCGGGACTTGATGAGCGTAAGAAAGCAATAGTTATTGGTGCGTATAGTGCCTTCATTGAGCTTGGTTTTGCCCAAACCTCAACCACAGAAATTGCTCGTCGGGCAAAAGTATCAAAAAGAACAATTTATGAAGTATTCAGTAATAAAAAGGAAATTTTTTCTGAAGTAATTAAAGAATATAAAACCCTGTTCCTCGATCTTCCAAGACCGGAAAACGAGATGCTTCCTATTAATGAAACTCTGTTTCGCATATTCCGATTAGATATAGGTCAGGAAGAAGCTAAAGAGAGAGAAGCACTCTTAAAATTAATGACACGTGAATCAATTCTTTTTCCAGAGCTTTCAGACTATTTATATGCCACTAAAACGCTTCATTCAAGAGAACTGTTAATAGAATGGCTGGATATTCAACAAGCTCAAGGGCGTATTGCTGTTAAAAACACGGGTAATTGCGCGGGGATGCTAATGGATATTGTTTTTGGCGCATTAATTCCTCGTCGATGGGTTTTGGACGTTAACGAAGATCAGACACTAACACCTGAAGGTCGTCAGCAGCAACTTGAGGAAATAAAAGAGCGTATCGAAACCGTTATACAAGGGATCAAAACTGAGCCTGCTCATCCATAGCATTTGATGGACGTTTTTTATGCAAATTACGAGGTAGCACTCATACTTTATACAAATAATCTTGCCATCAAAGATGAAACCGGCTTACTCAATCTGACTGATGAAAGTGTCGAAAAGCGCCGGAAGGCGCAGGATGAAAAATATTTAATACGCGTTGCTAATCCGGAATAACACCATCGACAATAAGTTGTAACAAGCCCTGAGAACAATGCTCTATCCGTCCACGAATATGATATACACTAGCCAGATTCTCTGGCGTAATGACCTCTTCTGGATTTCCGCTGGCAATAAGTTTACCTTTTTTTAGCATGACGACATAATCACCGTATCGTAATGCGATATTTATATCATGAACTACCATAACTGTGACTATATTGCGACTCCTTGTCTCGCTTCTGACTAAATCCATAACATGAAACTGGTGGTTTAAGTCCAATGCACTCAGTGGCTCATCCAGTAGTAATATAGATGGATTTCGGGCCAATGATTGTGCCAGCCCAACCAGTTGCCGCTGACCTCCGGATAATTGATCCAGATAACAAAAGGCCAGATGTTCTATTCCTAGTTGTCTGAGAATAGCTATTGATTGTGTTTTTTCATCTATGCTCCCTATCTTTGAAGCACGCAGAGCAACAAAAATAGATTCCAGCACATTCAAATGCACGTCATGCGGTAAGAACTGTGGTAGAAATATTGTACTGTCGGCACGGGCTGAAAATGGCATCTGCATAAGGTTGACCCCATCAAGAAATATATTACCGCTAACCTTATTCAGCCCCGCCAGGGCACGTAGCAACGTCGACTTTCCACAACCATTTGGCCCCAGAATGATGGTTATTTTTCCGCGAGGAAGTTCAGATAAACTAAGATCACATATTACGTTTTTTTTCTGATAACCCGCGTTTAATTTATACAGTGAAAGGCCTTTCATAACAAACTCCTGCGATAACGCAGAATAATACTAATAAATAATGGAACACCAACAAGTGATGTGACAATACCAATCGGGATAATGACACCAGGAATAATACTTTTCGAGGCAATTGAAGCCAGAGAGAGCACCAGACCTCCAGTTAATGTGCTTCCCGTCAGATAAAAACGATGTTCCTCACCAAATAGCATTCGGGAAATATGCGGAGAGACAAGACCAATAAAACCAATCGGACCAACGAAGGCTACCGACAATGCAGCAAGTAAACTTATACGTAACAGGGAAGAAAGACGCAGTTGATAAGCATTGATACCAAACCCCATAGCCCTCTCTTCTCCCATGCGCAATGCTGTAAGTTGCCATGAGCGAGAAAATGACCATAGAAAAACAATGATAAACACGCCTAATAAAACGCCCAGTCTGCTCCAGGATGCACGAGCCAGACTGCCCATTGTCCAGAATACCAGCCCCTGGAGAGTATCCTCATCCGCAATAAACTGCATCATTGCCACAAGTGCATTGAATGTGAATACCAATGCGATACCCAGAAGAATCACTCCCGAAGTTGCTATTCTTAGCCAACGAGACATGCTATCGAGTAATAAAGCTGACAGAAGAGAAAATATAAAAGCGTTTGCTGGAACAAACCATGTTGCCGATATACCAGGAATACCGATCCCCAGGACAATAGCCAGAGCTGCACCAAATGCCGCTGCAGAGGAAACCCCAAGTGTAAAGGGACTGGCTAATGGATTGTTGAGGATCGTCTGCATTTCTGCGCCCGCGAGTCCCAAAGCCATGCCAACCAGCAAAGCCATTAAGGCGTAGGGTAATCGGATTTCCCAAACAATGACCTGGATGCTGGTATCAGAGCTAAATGGATGCACTAATGCGTGCCATAACTCACTGACTGACAAACTGGAAGAACCCAGAATAATATCCAGAAATAGTGAGAAAAGTGTCGCCAGTGTTATTATTGAAATCAATATAATTCGTTTACGGACAAGTTGGTGGTACTGATACTCTATCGCATCAGGTGATTGTGAATAGATGAGGTACGGCAACGTAACGACTCCTTTATCTCTGCTATTCTGGCAATACGTCTTTGGGGTTACAGATAACTGAATTGAAAGTTTCTGCTGAACAAATAAAAATCACATTCTCTTCATATAACCACATCAAAAATATCCCCGAATCACTTTTCCCAGCGCCTGACTGGTGTTACCATTTCGATATATAACCATTTATATACCGATTTTTAGTGTGATGGAATATGAAAATAAATAATAAGTTGTTTTTATTAATGATTTTTTTGCTTTCTTTATCATTTACTACGCAAGCTGAACGAACTTTCACCGATCAGATTGGTCGTGAGGTGAAAGTACCCGACAAAGTTGATCGTATTGTTGTACTTCAACATCAAACTTTGAATCTTTTAGTGCAGATGAATGCCACCGATAAAATCGTGGGTGTTATGTCAAACTGGAAACAGCAACTTGGCAGCAATTATGCACGCCTTGCACCAGAATTAGTCAGCAAGGCATCATTAGGAGATTTAACCCATGTCGATGCTGAAAAATTGGTGGCCTTGCATCCACAGGTCGTTTTTGTCACCAATTATGCGCCGCAAGAAATGATCGACAAAATCAGTAGCCTTGGAATTCCAGCAGTAGCAATTTCTTTGCGGCACGATGACGAGGGAGAGAAGAATAAACTTAATCCAACAATGGCTGATGAAGAACAGGCTTACGTAAAAGGGCTATATGAAGGGATTATGCTGATAGGCAATATCATCAATAAGCCTGAAGAGGCTAAAGCGTTAATCAAGGCCACTGAAAATGGTCGTAATATTGTGAGTGAGCGGCTGCAGAATCTACCCGAAGAAAAGCGTATTCGTGCCTATATGGCTAATCCAGAATTGACAACGTATGGTTCCGGAAAATACACAGGATTAATGATGAAACATGCCGGTGCAGTAAACGTCGCCGCGTCCACCATTAAAGGGTTCAAACAAGTCTCAATGGAACAAGTAATTGCATGGAATCCTCAGGTAATTTTTGTGCAAAATCGCTACCCTGGCGTGGTGAATGAAATACGGTCAAATCCGCAATGGCAGGTAATAGATGCTGTCAAAAATCATCGTGTTTATTTGATGCCAGAGTATGCAAAAGCATGGGGTTATCCGATGCCCGAGGCTATGGGTATTGGAGAGTTGTGGATGGCGAAAAAACTGTATCCTGAAAAATTCAATGATGTCGATATGCATAAAATAGCCAATGACTGGTATAGAAAGTTTTACCGTACTAATTATCAAGGTGAAGAATAATGCGTGTACTTGCTGCGGGTAGTTTACGCCAGGTATGGAAATCACTTATATTGGGATTTCAGGATGATAATGTTCATTGTGACTTTGGTCCAGCCGGTATATTGAGGGAACGTATTGAAGCGGGTGAGAGATGTGATCTTTTTGCATCAGCGAATATGGCTCATCCGCAAGTGTTAATGGCCACAGGACATGCTTTGTGTATTAAACCTTTTGCCTATAATCGTTTGTGCCTGTATGTTCGGGCGAATAAACTTAATGCAAATGACGATTGGTATTCTTTATTAAACAGGGAAACGTTGCGAATCGGGACATCAACCGCGGGATGTGATCCCGCTGGTGATTACACTCACCAGCTTTTTGAAAATATGGGTAGTGTTGGAGTAAAAATAAGACAACGAGCGGTTGCATTGGTGGGGGGAAGAAATTCATTACCTCTTCCAAAAAATGTGATAGCCGCGCAGTGGCTAATTGAAAATGATTATACCGATTTGTTCATAGGTTATGCCAGTTACGCTCCCGGCTTACAATCAATTGAATCAGTAAAAGTTATAGAAATACCTGAACCTTATAATCCGATTGCTATCTATGGATTTGCCTGTCTGACCGAGAAAGCCAGGCCACTTTGCAACTTTTTAGTTTCGCCAGATGCCAGGGCGATACTTGAGCAACATGAGTTTATGTCATCACGTTGAGCCTACACTCTTCGCATTACAAACTATAAATACCATTATATAAATAAATCAGTTAATTCATCATAACTGCATTTCCACACCCTGTCCCAAAATATGTGAAACTTTATGAATCTCAGTTTTACCCAGTATGCGTATTGATACCTGCATAGTCCAGGAGAAAGTAAATGGCGATGTAGACGTATGAAAAGAAGAATAAAGCCACGGCTTTGATCTATAAAAATGGCGCTATATCTGCGCCATTTTTATCATTCAATTCGTTATCTGTTTGAACCTAAAGGGATCTCAGGATCAGGCTCGTGAGTAATTCTGTTTCGTAAATCTCTACGAATAATTTCAATAGACCAGAACCATACTAAATGTCCAAAAATTTCAGAGACATTCTCATACCACGGAAGATCAAAAAGAGGTGGTGTAAGTCCCATTAGAGGGAATGAAATCATATGAACAAAAAGTTGTGCTAAAGCGCCTGCAAGCAAGCCCTGCCAAAGTTTAATTTTGGGAAATACTTCGGCTACTACGCAATAACCAACAGCAAAAACTATCGAAAAGATTATGTGCGTTACACCAACCCAGTTAAAGACATGCCCGGCGAAGGTATAAACCGCCGAATTTGGATCTGTCAGTCCCAACCAATCCCGAAGAAAAATATACGGAGGATTGAGAAAGTTACGGGAGCAATCAATTTGTCCTGCCGCCCTGATTAATGATTCCGGACCACACGCTGCATTAAACATATCAATCGGACTACGTGGCGGCAATGGGACTTCTGCCCCCCACTTAACAAATGCTGAAACAACGCCAGCAATCAGCCCGATAAATGCAGCAAGACCATAACGTCTACGGTTCGGTGGAGTTTGCTCAAATATATTCATACTTACCCTGTTTATTTCATTACGTTAAAGCACCTCTTTAGGAGTATTCATAAAAATAATGAGAATGTAAAGAACTGTATTGTTTTGTATTGATAACAGGTTATTTAATAACCTGATAACGTATACTCCATAATTTCTCCACATTTTCATGTTAAATATAATAAAGAGAGTATGATGTTTCTCTCAGAGATAATTAATCATTCCTTTTGCCCACCTCAACGGTGGGCTTTTTTTATGCAAAGTCTAAAAATTACACAGACAGTAAAAATAATTCAAAATAACAGTAAGTTATCACTTATCCGACTGTTACAAACTACAATAGTTAATCTTTTCTGGTTATATTTTATCTGACTGCTAATATTTAAACAGACAGGCAAATTAATAAGAATTACTAACCATTCAACACACATACCACTGAAAGGTCACCAACCTGCCGCAGGTGGTAAAAATGGTATTGCTGCGGTTTTGTTGTGATTTTTATAAGCAGTATTGGTGAATTATGAACCATCAGCCCCATGCATGACGTGCATTTTTCCGAGTATCCTTGTTACTGAGCCGGGATGCCGGATAGTGCACGAATAATAAAAGTGTCTCAGCCGAAGAATAAACGGCTCCGCTGGATGGAGTCTCATGAAGCACAAAGGCTGATTGTTGAATTTGTATTGATAACAGACTTCGTTGCAGGAAATGGGAGGCTGGGAGTCTATCGAAATGGTTCGTCGATATGCTCACCTTTCAGCCAGACATCTCACCGGACACGCGAGCAAAATCGACGCAATTATAAGCCGCAATGACACAAATACGGCACAAGAGGAGAACGTGGTTTACTTAAAGCAAGATAATTTATTGATTTAAATGGTGCCGATAATAGGAGTCGAACCTACGACCTTCGCATTACGAATTATAAGAATCCGCTTCTAATTCAAAGCATTACCCCATCAACACTGCGCTCACACGTCCCACCACATCAAAACATGTAAAGCCTTGCAAGCCATTGCGAGGCCTTATGTGTCTCAGTTTTGTCCCACCTTGTATTACGACTTGCATAGCCAATGAAGATAAACGTGACGACAAACGGCTCAGCAGTCTTCTTTTCTTTCACGACTTCCCCACACCCAACATGCATACCTTTCTGCCATAACTGTAGTGAATGTCTGCTATGAGTGAAAAGCGGACATTAACTCCTTGCTTTTTGGCACTGAAACAGAGCGAAGCAGCATGTAAGCTGTTACGGATGCGCAGCGGTGACAACAGCAACTTCAATTAAGGAAATGCTCTTGGTTTTCGGGGAGACTTTTCGAGCGATATATGATAATGAAGACACTAAAAAACTGAACAGAAACGTCTAGCTCAATATGACTTCTGTTCAGGTATAAATGGTCTATTTATGTATTCTCTCATCAAATCCTTACTGAATACTCTCGAAGATGGCTAACGCCCCCTCTCTTAACCTTCATAGTTCATGCCGCCAAGATACGAAGGTATCATCATTAATGATTTAACCCTTTCTTTTTCTTTTTCGGTGAGATGACGACATGCAAATGGGTAAATATTGATCAAAAATGTCTTGAGTTCGTCAAATGCCTCATCTGAATATAGAGTCCCAGATCTTAACTCATTCATTATTGTCATGACCCATTTTATAAACACAGTTGGCATCATTACATCAGCTATATCTTCCCAGCCATCAATAAGGCCATTGTTTGTTTGTTTTCTAACATACTGCCGGAGTGCTTGGTCGCAGTTGCCTCGACACGTCCAAAAAATATGTTCATTATACTCTGGTTCTTTTTCGTAGTCGGTGCGGATTCTTTGCCATATAGTGATAATTCCCTTGTCGTCTTGAGACAGAAGCTCTTTCTTGCAAACTTTGCATTTTAAGCTAGGTTCATCGGAAAATATTCTTGCGGGTTTGGGGTTTTCTGTTTTCCACTCAGATAACGACTTTGGGAAGTACCTTTCGGCAATTTCCAATCCTCTGGAAGAGTGTAAAAGTTCCCTCTCTATTTTCTCTTTATCGAAAACCTGAAATTCAATTCGTCCTTTCAACCCGTCAAGTATTCCAGACAGACCTGCACTAGCAAGAGTTGAATAGAACCCGATAAATCCTTGGCAGTTATTCGCTATTACTCGATCAGTAATATTTGCATCATCTCCTGGATTAACTGAATTTCCACTATGAGCTTTATGCTTACAGCTTACCAACCAACGGATAATTGTTTCCCCGCCGACACCAGTCCTTTTTTCTTCGGCTATAATATCAACCCCACCGTCAGCCCCTCTATCTGGGTCAGATATAATTTTATATCCCAGAAAAGCTAAGAAGTCGCGAGAAAAAAGTTCAAATGTGTCTTGCAGCCCTGTTGCTTTATGAGCCTCTGGTATTTCTTTGAAGTCTAATACTGGCATTTTTATGGGGTCCTTAAGTTGTTAATGCTTATTGGGTGGAAAGAACCGTATTTAAACACGGACTTTCTGCCTCTGTAAATTTAATATGTAGAACACTCATCTCTTTTTATAACTGACAATAGGATATTTAGACGTCTGTTTTTGGCACCAAGCGGACAGCCTCTTGGATCTGAAGGTCCCCCTTTAAGCGAGAAAAGGACATTTAATTTTCAAGTCGTGGAAATCGAAGGCAGTACCTGCCGGAGCCATTGCATCGAAGCCTGGATAATATCCAGGCTTCACCAGGCTCATTTATAAAATGCTGTGGTAAGGATTACTCAACGGTCACGACTATTTTGCCTACCTGGCCATTGGCCTCCATATAGCGCTGGGCGTCTGCAATCTCTTCGAACGGGAACGTTTTATCGATGACCGGTTTCAGTTTGCCAGCTCGTAAGCCTTCTGTGATGAAGGATTTTGCGCGCGCCATTTTTTCAGAGTCAGTCGTGATTTCAAACAGCTCATATCCACGCAGAGTGAGATGCTTACCGAGAATATTAAATACAGGCACAAGCATGTCACGGCTATCGAGCGCGCCATACTGGAAAAACATGCCCTGTGGTGCCATCACCTGCGTCAGTTTTGCCACGTCCGGCCCGCCGACGGGATCAAAAACAATATGGGCACCTACGCCATCTGTTGTTCGATTGATTTCAGCAACCATATCCAGCTCTGCAGTAGCAATGACGGCAGCTGCGCCAGCTTTCAGTAGCATTTCACTTTTTTCAGAGGTCCGAGTGAGTGCAATTGGGTTTGCACCCAGCATGTTAGCTATCTGTATGGCAGCCAGACCTACGCTGCTTGATGCTGCGCGGATCACAACATTCTGACCAGCCTGAAGATTGCCATATTCAACCAGCGCACCATAAGCGGTGACATACATCATCCAGCTTGCAGCGGCTTCCTCAAAAGAAAGGTTTTCAGGATGCTTCACGATAGCATGCACAGGTGCATTGACCACTTCACCGTACATACCGTATTCATTAAACATAAATGAAGGGATAACGCTGACCAGATCTCCAATGGTAAACTCATCAACATTCTCACCTACGGCCTGCACAACGCCAGCCGCTTCATAACCAAGACGTGCCGGAAATTCCGGCTCAATAACATACTGGCCGTTGCGGTACATGATTTCTGCACGGTTGATACCTATCGCATGTACGCGGATCTGCACTTCACCCGCTGTCGGCGCAGGCACCTGTACATCAACAAATTCCAGCACTTCCGGGCCTCCGGTACGGTTAAAGGTAATAACTTTAGACATATTCAGCTCTCTTCAGTTAAAGGCACTCCTTCAGAATAATGCCGAAGGGATGCCCGAATCATTTGTGAACAATCTACGTTGTTACAAACACACCAGAAATAGCTGAGAGGGAACTTCAGTATTAATTATCCATTAACAATCCGCCTGCTTCAGCGGATCTGCGTGGCCAGAACATCACTGAACCAGTCGATAAAGACGCGCACTTTTGGAGAAAGGTAGCGCCTGTCGGGATACATCACTGACACGGGCTTTGACACCGATGGGTATTGCGGCAGAATCTCTTCAAGAGCGCCGGAAGCAATATGGGGAGCAACGGCATCATAGGTAGCTTGGATAATGCCCAGACCAGCCAGAGCACAGGAAAGCAGAATATCGGAATTATCAACCAGCAGGCTGCCCGCAGGACGTAGCGAAACAATGCTCCCGTTTTCGATAAACTTCCATTCCATGACGTCACGACTGTGGTCGCTAAAAAAGTTAATTGCCCGATGTTTATCCAGATCCGCAAGTGTTTCTGGCCGCTCATGCTGCTGCAGGTAAGACGGGGCTGCACAGGTAACCATCCGGATGTCACCAAGACGTCTGGATATAAAACTAGAATCCTGAAGCGCACCCAGGCGGATAAGGCAATCTACGCCTTCCGTGATCAAATCAGTTTTTTTATCCGAAGAAACCAGCACAACTTCAATACCTGGATACAGTGTCTGAAAATGCCTAAGATTAGGGATCAATATGGAATGCGCCAGCGCCAGGGGCACATCAAGTCTCAGGCGTCCTCGCGGTGGAAGAGTCGGTGAAAAACTGGCCATCATGTCATTAACTTCGGCCAGGACATGCCTGGCATGATGATAGAACTCATCCCCTTCAGCAGTAACGCTCAGCTTTCGGGTTGTGCGATAAATGAGTTTTACACCCAGATCATGCTCTATCTGCTGTATTGCTTTGCTCACGGTGGGGCGATGGATCTGAAGTACATCAGCAGCTTTAGTGAAGCTACCCTGCTCAACAACCTGTATGAAAATATTTAGGTATTCAATCATGTTGGCATGCACGTGATCACCTGTTTTGTAGGCTGTTTAAAACTGACATTGTAAAGTAAACCATCCTAACGACATTATTTTTTTCGTTCAGATAAGGGCTTCCTGGCTGTCACAATGTCCGCTTCTGGCACAGAACGGCCTATCAGCATTCTAAAAATATTCAGACATATATCATTCAACTGAATATACCCCATTAACGGCAAAACCCCATGGTTCTGCCGTTTTTGTTTTCATTTCAGAGGAGCAGTGATGAAAAAATCTGAATGTTTGCAGCCGTTGCAGCAGTCGCTTTCCGTTCTGCCACAGTGGGCATCAGAGCGTATTCTGCAACAGATAAACCAGCTTATTCACTATGAGCCAGTGATAGGCATTATGGGCAAAACAGGGGCAGGTAAGTCATCTTTGTGCAATGCCCTATTTTCCGGTGAGGTTTCGCCGGTCAGTAATGTGGCGGCCTGTACCCGTTCCCCCCTGCGCTTTCGTTTGGCGGTTGGAGAGCGCTTTATGACTATTGTGGACTTGCCTGGTGTAGGTGAAAGCGAAAGTCGAGATGCGGAATACGCTGTACTTTATCGCAAGCAACTTCCTCGACTCGACCTGGTACTGTGGCTTATTAAGGCCGATGACCGGGCACTGGCGGTGGATGAGCATTTTTATCGCCGGGTGATTGGTGAGGCATACCAGCATAAAGTGCTGTTTGTTATCAGCCAATCCGACAAGGTTGAACCCACCAGCGGTGGTGAAAAGCTGTCTACAGAGCAGAAACAAAATATCAGCCGCAAAATCTGTCTGCTGCATGAGCTGTTCCAACCTGTAAACCCTGTCTGTGCGGTGTCGGTACGTTTGCAGTGGGGGCTGCGGGTGATGGCTGAACGGATGATTCGTAGCCTGTCACGGGAGGCCAGTAGTCCGGTGGCGGTACAGCTTAGTGCTCCACTTCGTACCGATGCCGTTAATAAAAAAGCACGTGACGATTTTGGTGAAACGGTCGGCTCGGTGTTGGACACAGTAAGTTCCATGCCCCTGATACCGTCCCCGGTTCGGACTGTCATCCAGTCTGTACGCGACATCGTGGTATCGGTCGCTCGTGCAGTCTGGAACTTCTTCTTCTGAACATTAACCCTTCTAACCCGTAGTTTCCTGAGCCCTGCCGCGATTGAGCGGTAGGGCTTTTCTGTCTTTATTTTCCCATCATGAGGAGTCTGCTTATGACCCGTCTGGCTACGCGCTTTGGCGCATCAAATCTTATCCGTCGTGACCGTCCGTTAACCCGCGAAGAGCTATTTCGTGTAGTGCCCAGTGTTTTCAGCGAGGACAAACACGAATCTCGCAGTGAACGGTACACATATATACCCACGATTTCTCTCCTCGACAGTCTGCAGCGCGAAGGCTTTCAGCCCTTCTTTGCCTGTCAGACCAGAGTGCGTGACCCAGGTCGCCGCGAGCACACAAAGCACATGCTGCGCCTGCGTCGGGAGGGGCAAATTACCGGCAAGCAAGTCCCGGAAATCATTCTGCTCAACTCTCATGACGGCACCAGCTCGTATCAGATGCTGCCGGGATTATTCCGCGCGGTATGCCAGAACGGGCTTGTCTGCGGTGAGTCGTTTGGCGAGGTGCGTGTGCCGCACAAAGGAGATGTCGTGAGTCAGGTGATTGAGGGGGCGTATGAAGTACTGGGTATTTTTGACCGTGTGGAAGAGAAGCGGGATGCCATGCAGTCGCTGATGCTGCCGCCACCTGCACAACAGGCTCTGGCACAGGCTGCACTGACGTACCGTTTCGGTGAAGACCACCAGCCGGTGACAGCACCTCAGATACTCTCCCCACGCCGCTGGCAGGATGAGAGCAATGATCTGTGGACCACATATCAGCGTATTCATGAGAACCTGATTAAGGGCGGGCTCAGTGGTCGGAGTGCAAAAGGCGGGCGAACGCATACCCGCGCCGTGCGTGGTATCGACGGAGATGTGAAGCTCAACCGGGCTCTCTGGGTGATGGCTGAAGCGATGCTGAGTGGGTTTCAGTCCTGAGCTTGTTATCAGCATGTTAGGAAAGGACACTCCCTGTCCGTTTTACCTCCACTGGATTGAGTGTTTTTTCACCGCATTTCACGATATGCCGCGTCGGGCCTGCTTCCGGTGGCAGATAAAAAATAGTTCATTCCATGTCCATACCCTGTCCGCCCCCCTCTTTAGAATCATTTCATATTCAGTCAGTTAACTATTACGGAGATTAAAGATGACACAGGCAGAGCGCCGTCATGACCGGCTGGCTGTCAGGCTGTCGCTGATAATCAGCCGCCTGGTTGCAGGTGAAACGCTGAACATGGCGCGGCTGGCTGCAGAGTTTGGTGTGTCAGTCCGTACCCTGCGACGTGATTTTCGCGAACGGCTGATGTACCTCGACCTTGAGTATCGACGGGGGCAATGCCGCCTGCGCAGCACCGGTGGGGGCGTACAGGGGGAGCTGGATGCGCTGACCTTCGCGCACCGGGCCGGACTGGCCGATATTTTTCCGGGGCTGGACCGGCGTCTGGCGGGCATGCTGCTCACTGCAGGAGGGATGCCGTGTCTGGTATGGCAGCCGCCACAGTCTGTGTCACCGGCCAGCTCACTGGTGTTCTACCGTCTTGTTAGTGCCATTACCGCCTGCCAGCGGGTACTGCTGCTGGCCGAGGGAGAGCGCTGTGACGGGCTGGCCCCGTACCGCCTGATATCACTCGACGGCTGCTGGTACCTCACTGGTGAACTTAACGGGTATATCACCGTGCATCCACTGGCGACCATCCATGCGGTGACAGTCCTCAACACAACGTTCACTCCGCTAAAACGTCTCAGCCAGTTAACCTCACAGGCGGGCTTTATCCGGGCCCTTCCGCACTTCAGCTGTATCCGTGAAGTCCTGTCTCCTGGGCCCTCTGAGGAGGAGCCGGGCAACACACTGATTTAATTATCTCTGTTAAGAAGGAAAAGCAATGACCTGGCATTACGAGAAAAATGGCATACGTCACGACAATGTGACCGAAGACGACATCACTGGCCTGATTATGCGCGGTGAACTGACTGCATCCACTCTGGTGTGGCGACAGGGAATGGCTGAGTGGCAGCCAGTCTCCGCTACTCCGCTGGCTTCGGCGCTGCTCCACAGCACCACACCACCAGCGCTGCCGGGGAGTCGCATTCCGGGCGGAGTGGTATGGACGCTGGCATTTGCTCCCTTCATTGGTTATGCGCTTGAGCTGTGGACTGCAGGGCTGAACGGAATGTCTTTTGACGAGGCATATGAGGCTATCTCGGGCGGGCAGTACTGGTTTATCACGCTGCTGCTCAATATCGCTCTGGGGTATCTCGATGAACGACGCCTGCGTAAGGCCGGAGTGGACACCACCACGTTCGGCAAACTGGCCTGGCTGGTGCCGTTCTATTTGTGGCGTCGGGCGAAAACCCTCGGTCAGAAACCGGCTTACTTCTGGGTATGGCTTGTGATGCTAGCCCTGACCGTATGGGCCTGAATCACCGCTACCTGATACTTTCTCTGTTAAGGACCAACGTAATGAAAACACTGATTAAAATACTGGGCATTACCGGCAGCCTTCTGCTTTGTGCAGGGGCTCAGGCCCAGCCCTATAACCGGACGCTACCTGCAGTCGTCAATGACAACAACGGGAATATTTTCTGGTGTGATGCGCATCGTCAGGTTACCGGAAAATGCGAAGCCATGTCTGTTGACCGTCAGGGCGGGATGGTCACGGTGCGTTCAGCACCTTTTAAAGACTGCGAAGGCGGCCTGTGGGGCTGGATAACTATCATGCACAACGATGTGTCGAAGGGATTCACCATTACTCCGGACAAGAAATTCGGTCTCACCGTAAAAGACCTGTGCCGTCCGGGCACGGTAGTGACCTTTAAGCCCAACCAGAAGAAGCCGGAATATGACGACCTGGTGGCACTTTACCAGGGCAAAGAGCTGTTTCGCTACCAGCGCTTCTGATAACACCCGATATCAACCACTCTTATTTTGCCCAACTGCGGGCTGGATTAATTCAGGACGAAGACCATGCTGAAAATACTGACCTCTGCTGTACCCGCCCTCATTCTGTCACTTGCCGCATTCAGTGCCGGTGCCGCTCAGCTTCCGGCAAGCCTGATGGATAAAGACAATCCCGGACAAGAGTACTGATGCCAGGGAAACGACATCAACACCTCCATGTGTTCACTGACCGGTGTCAGCGACGACCATAAATTTGCTCTGATTCAGGATTTGCCCGGTCCAGCCTGTGAAGATTTAAGTTTCGGGATTATTGACCTGGTATTTAACACCGGACTTAACATCCCTTATGACGGTGGTGACTGCAAGGGAGATGTAAAGGCCGGGTTTGTTCGTGGCACAAAAGATAATGCCCTGTATGTGAAGATTGTCCGGGGCAGCAAAACTTTGCGCTTATATAAGGTGCAGACGGGTTTCTGATAATCACCCCACACCTGCATACTCCCATAGCCCCTGACGCATCTGCGTCAGGGGCTTTTGCTTTTAAGGTACACCGAATGTCTGAATCTCATATGCTGCCACCGGGACCTTTCACCCGACAGCAGGCTGAGGCTGTTACCCGCCGGTATCACAACATCAGCATTGAAGATGACCAGGGTAGCCACTTCCGCCTGGTGGTTCGTGACTCTGAAGGTCGAATGGTCTGGCGGGCGTGGTGCTTTGAACCTGATGCCGGTGAAGGGCTTTACCGTTATGGCCGCAAGTCAGGCCCCCTCAGAGCATCCTCCTCCTGACCACACCCATTAATCATCCCGGCATGTCCTCTATTTCCCATACGCCAGCCATCCTCGCTGGCGTTTTTATTGACGGAGAATATCCATGACGACACAAACTCAACGCGAATCGATGCCTGCTAATGAACCTCAATTTGAGCTCACAGCAACACCAGTACCTGACGAACAGCGTCTCGATTTCTGGCCGCTGTACTTTGGCGCTATCCCGCAGTGGATAACGCTGGAACCCCGTATTTTCGCCTGGATGGACCGCTTCTGTGATGAGTACAGCGCTGGTATCTGGTCCTTTTACACGCTCAGTAATGGCGGCGCGTTTATGGCCCCTGATGCTGACGGTGGTGATAAATGGCACCTGTTCAACAGCATGAACGGCAATGGTGCGGAAATGAGCGTGGAAGCCGCAGGTATCGTGGTCTGCCTGATTGAATACAGCCATCACGCCTGTCGTACAGAATGTGACGCAATGACTGCACACTATTATCGCTTGCGGGACTATGCCCTGCAGCATCCTGAAGCTCACGCCATTCTGCGTATCATCGACTGAACGGAGGAACAACGGATGAAACAGATCTCCTTTTTACCCGGCAAGATGACGCCACAGGACCGGCGTCTCATTCAGCGGGCGCTCAGGGCTCTGGAGCGGCACCTGCATGAGCCTGGAGTAGCTTTCACCTCCACTCACGCCGTTCGAGAGTGGTTGCGACTGCATATGGCCGCACTTGAGCGGGAAGAGTTCCGGGTGCTGTATCTGGATAATCAGAACCAGCTTATCGCCCATGAGACGCTCTTTAGTGGCACGATTAACCGCACCGAGGTCCATCCCCGGGAAGTGGTCAAACGTGCACTGCATTTCAATGCGGCGGCGGTGATACTGGCGCATAACCATCCTTCCGGCGAGACGACGCCCAGTCAGGCTGACAAAGCCCTCACGCAGCGACTGACTCAAGTACTTCAACTGGTGGATATCCGTGTCCCTGACCATCTGATTGTTGGTGGCAGGCAAATCTATTCGTTCGCAGAACACGGTCTGCTGTGAGGTATTACATGAAAATTATCAGTAAACGCCGGGCAATGACGATATACCGCCAGCATCCTGAGTCCCGAATCTTTCGCTACTGCAGCGGAAAATATCAGTGGCACGGTAGCGTCTGTCATTACACCGGTCAGGTGGTTCCTGACATTCCCGGTGTGCTGGCGGTATACGCCCAACGCCGCCAGGACCGCAACGGACCGTATGCCTGCCTGATGAGTATCACCCTGAACTGACAATAAAAGAGGTTATAAATGAGCAACACCACATGGGGCCTGCAGCGGGATATCACGCCGCGCCTGGGAGCCCGCCTTGTGCAGGAGGGGAACCGGCTGCATTACCTGGCTGACCGGGCCAGCATCATCGGTAAGTTCAGTGACGCCGAATGCCGGAAACTGGATGAAACTTTCCCGCACTTTATCAGCCAGATGGAATTGATGCTGATCACCGGTGAACTGAATCCCCGACATGCCCACTGCGTCAACCTGTACCACAATGGTTTCACCTGCGAAGCCGATGCCCTTGGTAGTTGCGGCTACGCATACATCGCTGTTTATCCCACTCAACGCTAACTAATTCACGAGAGCAAGCATGAAAACTCTACCTGCTACAATTTCGCGGGCGGCGAAGCCCTGTCTGTCGCCCGTAGGTGTCTGGCAAATGCTACTGACACGCCTGCTGGAACAGCACTATGGCCTGACACTGAACGACACGCCGTTCAGTGATAAAACAGTTATTAAGGAACATATTGATGCCGGAATTACCCTGGCCGATGCAGTCAACTTCTTGGTAGATAAGTACGAACTGGTTCGTATCGATCGCAGAGGGTTCTACTGTCGGGAACAATCACCCTATCTTCGAGCGGTAGATATCCTGCGAGCACGACAGGCAACTGGCTTGTTACGACGAAGCCAAAGTGACCTAGGAGGCTGAATTCTACGAGCAGCATTCCCAATCTTCATCACCAATCTTTCTTCTTTATTTACTCCTTGCATAATGCGTCCGCTACTTACAGTGGACGCAATACATCATACGGACAGAACATCATGTAAACAGATAGTAGTTTTTTTCGTGCTCAGTTGAGGCATTTTACTCAACCAGCATTAGACAATGCTTATCTGATCCAGATGATGCCCATAGTACTAATGAATTTTAGTCCTCTGATAAATCGAGGATTCCAAAACAAAGTAGTAGATTGCCTTGTCATACAGTAATCAAGTAACTAAGCTGACCGGTTCAATGGCGACGATACTGCTTGTTTTGTACAATTTGTTGCGTAATGGTCTCTGATCAGATAAATATACAACTGTTTTTATATACAGGTTTAATGGCATGTTACAATATACATCTGTAGAGATTTGTGCAGGGGCAGGAGGTCAAGCTCTAGGGTTACATAACGCTGGCTTCGCTCACCGCGCACTCGTCGAGATTGATCCAGCAGCCTGCGAAACTCTTCGCCTCAACAATAACCTCCATTCTTTAGGTTGGGGAGATATCATAGAGGGTTGCGTTAAGCATTTTGCTGAACACACTGCATATAATTTTTCTGATGTTGACTTGGTTGCAGGGGGAGTGCCCTGCCCACCATTCTCAAAAGCAGGGAAGCAACTTGGCAAAGATGATGAACGTGATTTGTTTCCGACAGCGCTCAAAATTGTGAACACTATTAAGCCAAAAGCAGTAATGATTGAAAATGTTTCAGGTTTGTTAGACCCAAAGTTTAAACAATATCGGCAAGAACTAGATCATGCTTTCTCTGCAATGGGTTATAAGACCTTTTGGAAACTTCATAATGCTTCTGATTACGGAGTTCCTCAGCTTCGCCCACGTGTTCTTTTAGTCGCATTGCGTGGTGAATATGCAGCTCATTTTCATTGGCCGAGTGAAACGTTGATACCGCCGACTGTGGGTGATGCCCTCTTTGACTTAATGTCAATGGGAGGTTGGGAAGGAGCTGAAGCCTGGAGAAAGGCAGCAGATAATATAGCTCCTACACTTGTTGGCGGTTCCCATAAGCATGGGGGGCCAGATCTTGGCCCGACAAGAGCCAAAAGATCCTGGCAAGCGCTTGGAGTCAATGGACATTCCATAGCGGATAATGGCCCTGAAAAGGGGTTTATCGGGTATGTTGGAAGAGACGGAAAGGTTCGGGCTGGTTTTGAAAATATGCCTCGTTTGACTGTAAGAATGGCTGCACGAATCCAAGGTTTCCCCGACTGGTGGAAATTCTCTGGTAAAAAAACAGCTGCTTATCGTCAAGTCGGTAACGCTTTCCCCCCCCCTGTTGCCGAGGCAACAGGAAGGCAAATCCGTAAAGCACTCGAAGCTGTTGACATCATGAAAAAACAACAGTTGGCGTTACCACTCGAGTCAAATGATATTCAGAGCTTGCGTATTGCGTAGGCAACGATTTCGTCTAATGAAATCCCATTTGCATCGGCTAGCTGTTGAGCTTTTCTTAAAGCAGCTTCTGGCAGATGGAGCATTGTAGTAATCCCGAACTTTTCAGGGAATGCCCATGAGCATGTGTAACAATCATCAGTACACCCCTCACATGCTCTTCTCTTACCTACGTTGCAATTGTGGCAAAGAGCTTGCCAATTGGTTAACTCATTTCCACCACCACGTGACAAAGGTATTTTGTGATCCGCTTGTAGCCCCCTGACCCCACCTGCAACAGTTTTACCACATGTTGCACATGTATTGCTGTGGTTAGAAAATAAACCGGATCGTTGTGATTCTGTCAGGTATTCCCTTTCCATTGGTGGGGCAATCATACTTGATTTCAGCCGCCAAGCATGCCCCGAGAACTCCGCAATGTACGAGCTTTCGAGATCACAGCCTAGTTCATCTCGCAATTCTCTTGTTCGTCTATCGAAGTACTTTTGCCCTGTCAGTTCCAGTAGTTCTATTGATGAGACCCAAGGTTTAGGAAAATCAATATCATCCGAGCCCCATAATCTCTTCAGGATAGTCAACTTGACTTCACTCAATCGCTTTTTTTTAGGTAACGCTGACAAATAATTTTCGAATAATTCCATGCTATCTCTCGAAAGAAACCTTAATCTCGCAAGGGATTACACCACACATGGAAGTAGACAGGGAAGGGCTATCTTAAAATCAGCCATATAGAGCGACAATCAACAAAACGACATGTATTGGGATCAGTTTGGGAAACGGAAAATTTTGCATGTTTAGCTCATTATTTAACCACACCAGCCCATAAGGGATTGATTTAGCGCCAGTGGCTATCGGTTTTAAATTATCGTCTTAGCAGCATCGCGTTTAGGTTATCCGGTTAGGGAAAATCCACTCCAAATGCCATATAGCGGGGGAGTACACCCTATTGCGATAACACCACCCGTTCAAAAACGGGCATACCGTACAATAATTCTCGATCTCTAAACCGCCCCTAGGTAAGTCAGGCCTCACGTCGTGAAAGCATAGTTGCAGTAAGGTAGAATTACAGCCTAATCAGAAAGATGAAGGTGAGGAAGGATGAACATCTGCAAATGCTTCAAATGCGATACCTGCGGTACATTGATCGATTGCAGGATTGGCATGTCCAACAGAGAAGTACAACCATTTCAGTTTGCTTGCCCGGTATGTGAGGAATGTATTTCTTTCATTATTGGCCATCCGGATGGAACGTTAAAAGGGGCAGAGGACATTGTTGATTTTGATGGGCCATTTAAAGGGGAAAACCCATTTGTCGATTTGCATCTAGATTTCCCTGCCTACTTTGGCAAGTACGAAATGGGGAAAACGACATTTATACGGGTTGTCAGTGAACTTGGTGAAGACGCATATTATCATCTTGCTCAACGCCTTGAGGTATTGAATCGCCTTCTTCCGATGCAAAGAGACTTGCAGCGCATTATTACCCAGTACAAACGTGGCGACATCGATAAGTTAGATGGGATCTGCAACAAGATACCCGGGGTTACATTGCGTTCTCATAAAAAACAAGACGTATTGGCCGCGTTGTACTCAGCTACTTCAATCATGTCATCCCCTTTTACTATTCATGAGCAAAACGAAGAGCTTTCTAATGAACTACCTGGTCTTTATCAATGGCTTCACGCGCATCATCATGACAAAACTGTCGCTTATATTGATGAGATTCTGGCAAATAATTTCCTCCAAAATCTGCATCAAGACTGCCTTAGTCTTTACCCTAAAATCATCGAGTTAGATCTGCCATTTCGCGCGACGTTCTTTTATGACTACGTTAAAGAGGGGGAGTACAACCCGGTTGCTGCAAGGATTTCAACAACAGATTTTGATACCTGTAACAACTTTTATAAAGACTTAGCAGAAGTGTTTTCTAGGCAGTTGATCTTATTGGCGGGGATTAACAATCTTCTGCATCGCGGTGATCACAATGAATTTGAACCCTCTTTGAAAGTGACGAGAAGGAATGAGCCGCGCCGGGAGGCTGTTTCATTGAATGCTTTTGCCGATGCCGACCTGGGAACCAAACTCCAGTTTATTGATAAATGCTTCTACAAGATTGATGAAACGGCAATTGATAATCGACTAAGAAACGGGATAGCCCATTACAAATATGAGTACAAGGAGTCTACTCAGGTCATCACGTATTACCCTTTCAAAGAAGGGATGAACAGAGAGAAAGCACAAGAAATTACGTTCATTGAATTCATTCGTAAGTCACTGCTTTTGTTTAGAGAAGTTCACAACTTGAATCATCTGATCAAGACAACGCTTTACTACTGTGTGTTGGTATTGAAAAAGGATTTCTGATGTAGGATTGGTTAAATAACACCCTAAATGTGCTAGATTTTCCGTTTCCAAACCGCCTCCTGTATAGGCCTGTTAAGCTGCTATTCTTGCTGCCTAAGCAAGAATAGCAGCTTAACATTTCGTGCATATCACTAAAAATGTCCGACATCAATATCTGGAACATCGTTTCATCAAGATGAAAAAATCAACAAGACTGAACCAATCAGATATACGGATGTTCTATTGTTGATGTACGTTTACGAAAATTACTTACACATGCAGTTACACGAAAAAATTCATGATGCAGACAAAGAGGGGTGTTAATCGTAACTAATTGATTTAATGGTGCCGATAATAGGAGTCGAACCTACGACCTTCGCATTACGAATGCGCTGCTCTACCAACTGAGCTATATCGGCCCTGAAAAGGACATGTTCACGAACGTGAATCACGGTGGACAAGGTTAAAACTAACCGGGCGATGCGTCAATGGCCTTGTGAATCAAATGGCTACTTTTGCATCACCCGGTTTTATTTACGCACGAACGGTGTAATCACCAATACCGATCC
This sequence comes from Escherichia sp. KTE159, assembly GCF_000408805.1. Lineage (NCBI taxonomy): Bacteria > Pseudomonadati > Pseudomonadota > Gammaproteobacteria > Enterobacterales > Enterobacteriaceae > Escherichia > Escherichia sp. KTE159. The sequence goes on along the minus strand of NZ_KE137292.1, from coordinate 80,753 downwards.
ACTTGTAGGTGGTCAGCGCTTCCAGCCCCATTGGTCCGCGTGCGTGGAGTTTTTGCGTGCTTACCGCCACTTCTGCGCCAAGACCAAACTGGCCGCCGTCGGTGAAACGTGTAGACGCATTAACGTAAACAGCAGAGGAGTCCACTTCATTGACAAAACGCTGGGCATTGCGCATATCACGCGTCAGGATCGCATCGGAGTGTTGCGTCCCGTGTTCACGAATATGGGCGATGGCGTCGTCAAGATCGCTGACGATTTTGACGTTCAAATCTAACGACAGGAATTCATCGTCATACTCTTCCGCCTTAACAGCCACCACTTTCGCAGATCCTGCCTGCAACTGCGCCAGTGCCGCAGCATCGGCGTGTAACGTCACGCCGCTTTCCGCCATTTGCTTGCTTAACGCAGGCAGGAAGTTATCAGCGATGTTTTTATTCACCAGCAACGTTTCTACCGTATTGCAGGTACTCGGACGCTGGGTTTTCGCGTTGACGATCACTTTCAGGGCTGCAGAAATGTCAGCACTTTCATCAACGTAAATATGGCAGACGCCAATGCCGCCAGTGATCACCGGAATTGTCGACTGCTCGCGGCACAGCTTATGCAAACCAGCACCACCACGCGGGATCAACATGTCGATGTATTTATCCATGCGCAGCATTTCACTCACCAGTGCGCGATCCGGATTATCAATCGCCTGCACTGCGCCTGCCGGTAAACCGCAGGATTTCAGGGCGTCCTGAATCACCGCTACCGTTGCAGCGTTAGTGCGACAGGTTTCTTTGCCGCCGCGCAGGATCACCGCGTTACCGGTTTTCAGACACAGCGAAGCGACATCAACTGTCACGTTCGGACGCGCTTCATAAATTACACCTATAACACCCAGCGGCACGCGGCGACGCTCCAGACGCAGGCCGCTGTCCAGCACACCTCCATCAATCACCTGCCCTACCGGATCAGCAAGATTACACACCTGCCGCACATCGTCGGCAATGCCTTTCAGGCGCGCGGGCGTTAACGCCAGACGGTCAAGCATCGCTTCGCTAAGGCCATTGGCACGCGCGTCAGCAACATCCTGGGCGTTAGCATCGAGGATGCTTTCGCTCTGTGCTTCCAGCTCATCAGCGATCTTTTCCAGCACGCGATTTTTTTCGCGGCTGGAGAGTTGCGCTAATTTATACGAGGCTTGCTTCGCAGCAATGCCCATTTGTTCCAGCATCGGCCTGCTCCTTAACGGGTAATCATGTCATCACGGTGAACGGCAACCGGGCCGTATTCATATCCCAGTATTGCATCAATTTCTTGCGAGTGGTGTCCGGCAATACGGCGCAATGCATCGCTGTTATAGCGGCTAACGCCGTGAGCAATATCGCGACCTTCGAGGTTGCAAATGCGGATGACTTCACCGCGGGAGAAGTTGCCACTCACGCTTTTAATGCCTTTCGGCAACAGGGAACTGCCGCGTTCAAGAATAGCGGCGGTCGCCCCTTCATCTACAGTAATTTCACCCGCTGGCGGCGCGCCAAAAATCCAGCGTTTGCGGTTTTCAAGCGGAGTAGCCTGGGCATGGAACAACGTACCAACCGGGATACCTCCCATCACGTCGCCAATGACGCCTGGCTTGCTACCCGCGGCAATAATGGTATCGATACCCGCACGACAGGCTACATCAGCCGCCTGCAACTTGGTGCCCATGCCGCCGGTTCCAAGGCCTGAAACGCTGTCACCGGCAATCGCGCGCAGCGCATCATCAATACCGTAAACATCTTTAATCAGTTCCGCCTGAGGATTACTGCGCGGGTCTGCGGTATACAAACCTTTTTGATCGGTCAGCAGCAGCAGTTTATCGGCACCGGCCAGAATTGCCGCTAACGCCGAGAGATTATCGTTGTCGCCAACTTTAATCTCTGCCGTAGCGACAGCATCATTCTCATTAATTACCGGAACGATGTTGTTGTCGAGCAACGCACGCAGGGTATCGCGGGCGTTCAGGAAGCGTTCACGATCTTCCATATCTGCACGCGTCAGCAGCATCTGCCCGACGTGAATACCGTAAATTGAAAACAGTTGTTCCCACAATTGAATCAGTCGGCTCTGCCCTACCGCCGCCAGGAGTTGTTTCGAGGCGATAGTCGCTGGCAGTTCCGGGTAGCCCAGGTGCTCACGTCCGGCGGCAATCGCGCCCGACGTCACAATTACAATCCGATGCCCGGCGGCATGTAGCTGCGCGCACTGGCGAACAAGTTCAACAATATGGGCACGGTTCAGGCGGCGCGATCCGCCTGTTAGCACACTGGTGCCGAGTTTTACCACCAGCGTCTGGCTGTCACTCATGATTCTCTGCCATTCAATGTTAGGAAAAATGATATCAAACGAACGTTTTAGCAGGACTGTCGCCGGTTGCCAACCATCTGCGAGCAAAGCATGGCGTTTTGTTGCGCGGGATCAGCAAGCGTAGCAGCCGTTGTTTACGCTTTTATTACAGATTTAATAAATTACCACATTTTAAGAATATTATTAATCTGTAATATATCTTTAACAATCTCAGGTTAAAAACTTTCCTGTTTTCAACGGGACTCTCCCGCTGAATATTTGTGCGTTAATTAAAATCAGGAATGAAAATGAAAAAGAGCACTCTGGCATTAGTGGTGATGGGCATTGTGGCATCTGCATCCGTACAAGCTGCAGAAGTATATAATAAAGACGGTAATAAACTGGATGTCTATGGCAAAGTAAAAGCCATGCATTATATCAGTGATAATGAGAGTAAAGATGGCGATCAGAGTTATATCCGTTTTGGTTTTAAAGGCGAAACACAAATTAACGATCAACTGACCGGTTATGGTCGTTGGGAAGCGGAGTTTGCCGGAAATAAAGCGGAGAGTGATACCGCACAGCAAAAAACGCGTCTCGCCTTTGCCGGATTGAAATATAAAGATTTAGGTTCATTCGATTATGGTCGTAACCTTGGCGCATTGTATGACGTTGAAGCCTGGACAGATATGTTCCCGGAATTCGGTGGCGACTCCTCCGCCCAGACCGACAACTTTATGACTAAACGCGCCAGCGGCCTGGCGACTTATCGTAACACCGACTTCTTCGGCGTTATTGATGGCCTGAACCTGACCTTGCAATATCAAGGAAAAAACGAAAACCGCGATGTTAAAAAGCAGAACGGCGATGGCTTCGGTACGTCACTGACATATGACTTTGGCGGCAGTGATTTCGCTATCAGCGGTGCCTATACCAACTCTGATCGTACCAACGAGCAGAATCAGCAAAGCCGTGGCACGGGTAAACGCGCAGAAGCGTGGGCTACGGGTCTTAAATACGATGCTAATAATATTTACCTGGCAACCTTCTATTCTGAAACGCGTAACATGACACCAATTTCTGGCGGCTTTGCCAATAAGACGCAAAACTTTGAAGCAGTCGCACAATACCAGTTCGACTTTGGTCTGCGTCCATCCCTGGGTTACGTATTATCAAAAGGGAAAGATATTGAAGGCATCGGTGATGAGGATCTGGTCAATTATATTGATGTTGGTGCCACGTATTATTTTAACAAAAACATGTCAGCATTTGTTGATTATAAAATCAACCAACTGGATAGCGATAATAAGTTGAATATCAATAATGATGATATTGTCGCGGTTGGGATGACGTATCAGTTTTAATTAATATTGCCGGATGCGAGGCATCCGGCACATTTCACTCACGCCGTTAACTTCACCGGTTCATCGCGAAAATCATCCGCCGGTTCCAGCTTAAAATTCAGCGTCGTCAGCAGTTCACGCAGCTTTTCATGAAACTCACGCAAAGTATGCTCCAGTCGCTCAACCACTTCTGCATCGTTTACCGGAACACTCGTCCAGTCACCTGCTTTATCAAACAGACCGAACTGATAACTGTAGGTAAAACGGGACTCCTGCGCTTCCAGTTCCATCCACCAGCCCCAAAACTCACGCACTTCCAGCGCGGGTTTCACGTTGACGCATACAGCCAGACAATCGAAAAAGAATCGATTATCTTCGCACTTACCTTCACGAATATACGGGCCAAGTGCGGTAAATTTTTTGATCAATCTGCTTTTCGGGTGTCCACTCGGTAACGTCATTGCGATCTCCTGTTGTGATGCAACTGTTTTACCAAATTGACAAAATTTAGCAAATTTTTAACACAATCGTTTTTCGATCCAGTCGGTGATTTCCTGAAGCGCTTTGTCAAAATTCCGATACACCGGATTAAATGGAATTTCTAACAATTTACCGTCGGCAGATGACGAAGTGATTAAGCGGGAATCCTCTTCCGGGCTGAACGGATCGTTCTTCCAGTAACCTGATAACATTGGCGTTGGGCAACGACGTCCCAACAATCCTTGCACTTTTAATGAATAGCGATTCAGCTCCACGCGCAACGCTTCGTCGGAAGCATCATGCATCCCCAAACGGCTGGCCAGTACGTCAAGATACATTTCCGGCACCTGTTGCTGGCACTTAAAATCACTCAACAAGGTGTGAACCACCGGCCCAAGACAGGCAACGGCTTTCAGACGCGGCGATTCAAGGTATGCGAGGCGCACGGCAACGTTAGCACCAAAACGGAAACCAAAGGCTGCGACGCGTGTGTGATCCACCCACGGCACGTTTGGCAACGCCTTTAAAACATGTTGGTGCAGCAAGCTGGAATCCTGGGTGAGTTTCCATTTTGAGGAAAAACCGACCGAAGGCATATCAATAGTCAGCATCGCAATGCCGCGCGGTGCAAAATAGCGCTCATAAAGGGAGTAATAGTCTGTTTGCATCGCATCCAAACCACCACACATTAATACTGTCGGGAATGGGCCATCGCCTTTTGGCATATGCAAAAAGCCAATGATGGGCGCGCCGCCCGGCACAGTAAACTCCATCTGCCGCATGGTGCCAGGCAGACGTTGCGCCGCTTCTTCATACGCGCGATTTGACAACGCCTGTACCTGTTCAGCCAGATCATCGCCCTTCAAGTGCGGATAGGCGGCAATATTGTACAACGTAGCAGCGTGCAGCCAGTGACGCCCGCTGACTTGCGGGTCTTCTTCCGCACAGGCTTTCTGTTGCCACAGCATTGCCTGGGTGGCCCACTCATAAATCCAGTTGCCACCGCGGTAGCCAATCACCGTATCGTATAAATCATTGTCGGTGCGTTCGGCATCGCTCATCACAATACGCGCCTGGACATCGAGGATTTCACGCGGATCAACGCCACGCCAGATCCACATCAGGCGGTTAATCATACGATACCAGTGAGGAATATTTTTGCCATCGAGGGCCGACTGCACCGACGGTTGCGTACCGCGGTTAAAACGGCGGACTAGCGTCGAGGTTTCAGGGTGTTTAAAGCGGGGTTTGAACAGGGTTTCGCTCAGGTTAGCCTGTGTCATGGATGCAGCCTCCAGGAATACTTACTGGAAGCTATTGTAACCTGCCTGACGTCAAAAAGAACAACGCCCGGCAAAGCCAGGCGTTGAAAAGATTAACGACCAGAGATAGGCGGAACGAACACCACGCCCATATCCCACGGCTGCTCAATCCAGGTATTTTGCGGGATATCAACAACATAATCATCAACCAGCGGACGACCAGCCGGTTTAGCGAAGATGGTGACAAAGTGCGCTTTTGGATACATTTCACGGATTGCCACCGCAGTACCGCCGGTATCTACCAGGTCATCAATGACGATGAAGCCTTCACCATCGCCTTCTGCGCGTTTCAGTACTTTCAGTTCACGCTGGTTGTCGTGATCGTAGCTGGAAATACATACGGTATCGACATGACGAATACCCAGTTCACGCGCCAGTAAGGCTCCGGGCACCAGACCGCCACGGCTAACGGCAATAATGCCTTTCCATTGTTCTGAAGGCATCAGGCGGCTTGCCAGTTTACGTGCATGAATCTGCAACATGTCCCAGGTGACGATGTATTTTTCGCTCATGTGAAGTGTCCCAGCCTGTTTATCTACGGCTTAAAAAGTGTTCGAGGGGAAAATAGGTTGCGCGAGATTATAGAGATCTGACGCACTAAAAACCAGTATTTCACATAAGTCCGCGTCTTTTTGCGCACTGCTACTACCTGTCGCTGGATAAAGTGGTATTCTCAAACATATCTCGCAAGCCTGACTTGTGCTGACAACATTTTCTGCTAACCCTGTGACCTGCAATACTGTTTTGCGGGTGATCGACAAGGAGACTTAACGTGTCTGAACTGTCTCAATTATCTCCACAGCCGCTGTGGGATATTTTTGCCAAAATCTGTTCTATTCCTCACCCGTCCTACCACGAAGAGCAGCTTGCTGAATACATTGTAGGTTGGGCAAAAGAGAAAGGTTTCCATGTCGAACGCGATCAGGTGGGGAATATCCTGATTCGTAAACCTGCCACTGCAGGTATGGAAAACCGTAAACCGGTCGTCCTGCAGGCTCACCTCGATATGGTGCCACAGAAAAACAACGACACCGTGCACGACTTCACTAAAGATCCTATCCAGCCTTATATTGATGGCGAATGGGTTAAAGCACGCGGCACAACGCTGGGCGCGGATAACGGTATTGGTATGGCCTCTGCGCTGGCGGTTCTTGCCGATGACAACGTGGTTCATGGTCCGCTGGAAGTGCTGCTGACCATGACCGAAGAAGCCGGTATGGATGGCGCGTTCGGCTTACAGAGCAACTGGTTACAGGCTGACATTCTGATTAACACCGACTCTGAAGAAGAAGGTGAAATCTATATGGGTTGTGCGGGTGGTATCGACTTCACCTCTAACCTGCATTTGGATCGTGAAGCGGTTCCGGCTGGCTTTGAAACCTTTAAGTTAACCTTAAAAGGTCTGAAAGGCGGCCACTCCGGCGGTGAAATCCACGTTGGCCTGGGTAATGCCAACAAACTGTTGGTACGCTTCCTGGCAGGTCATGCAGAAGAGCTGGATCTGCGCCTTATCGATTTCAACGGTGGCACACTGCGTAACGCCATTCCGCGTGAAGCCTTTGCGACCATCGCTGTTGCAGCCGATAAAGTCGATGCACTGAAATCTCTGGTGAATACCTATCAGGATATCCTGAAAAACGAGCTGGCAGAGAAAGAGAAAAACCTGGCATTGTTGCTGGACTCTGTAGCGAACGATAAAGCTGCACTAATTGCTAAATCTCGCGATACCTTTATTCGCCTGTTGAACGCCACCCCGAACGGCGTTATCCGTAACTCCGACGTGGCAAAAGGCGTGGTTGAAACCTCACTGAACGTCGGTGTGGTGACCATGACCGACAACAACGTAGAAATTCACTGTCTGATCCGTTCGCTGATCGACAGCGGTAAAGACTACGTGGTGAGCATGCTGGATTCACTGGGTAAACTGGCAGGCGCGAAGACCGAAGCGAAAGGCGCATATCCTGGCTGGCAGCCGGACGCTAACTCTCCGGTGATGCATCTGGTACGGGAAACCTATCAGCGTCTGTTCAACAAGACGCCGAACATCCAGATTATCCACGCGGGCCTGGAATGTGGTCTGTTCAAAAAACCGTATCCGGAAATGGACATGGTTTCTATCGGGCCAACCATCACTGGTCCACACTCTCCGGATGAGCAAGTTCATATCGAAAGCGTTGGTCATTACTGGACACTGCTGACTGAACTGCTGAAAGAAATTCCTGTGAAGTAATAACGATAACGTCCACGCCTGCGGGCGTGGACTGTTCAAGGATGAAGGGCAGAATTGTATGGCGCTTTACATTGAAATAACAAAGCATTATGAAACCCATGAAAAAGTCGCATATTTGTATAGCTGCGACCATATTTCATGGGGGGAATTTTTGATCACCAAAGAAAATTTCGCGCTGAAATCCGTGAAAGAGCTTGAAGGTGAAAAGCAGAGTTTTTTTATGCTCAGAGCCTGGGGCAAAGTCAGAAGAACATATTTAACCACGAGAGAATTTCCCAAGGAAATATGTTACGCAGCCTGACGTCAGAACAATTTTTTCACGCGTTTTACAATCATCATTTTGACATTACGCTTGCACCACACAGCAATAGCCGCCGTTACCAATATCAACTCCAGTAAAAACGACCAGTGTAATAAAAAATTTAGCCACCACGGCTGATGTACCGCCGTAATATGAAATAGCGCAAACGGTTTATTAACGAAAGGCATTAGCCACCAGATATCCCCAACCAGCGTATCAAGTAATAAATGTACAATACCATTCAGGCAAAATGTCACCCCCAACCACGGCGGAAGTTTATTCTTCGCGACGCCAGCCCAGAATAGCGTCGCAGCCAAAAGTGTGAACCATAGCAATGGCCAATGAGACGGGTAAAGATGATGATGACGTTGCCCGCTATCAATCAGATAGCACCAGAAGAGATCAAAATCGGGTGCAACTGCCCCGACTAAGCCAATAACCATCACCCTCCGCGCATGACGAGCAATCAGCGGCAAGCGTTTTACTAAAGTACAATTTATTAAATATCCAGCCGGAAGATGACCGATAAACATGATGATTCCTTTCGTTTTCACCCGCTGCTTTCACGGAGAAAACGGCGGGACATGTTCCTGAATTACACAGCGATAAAAGCCATCCCTGTAAACGTCCGTCGCGGGTTACCACGTTCAATCTGATGATGGAACATTCGCCGCTGCGATTTCAGCGCCGCACTATTTTCCTGTTGCTGTTGTTCCAGCTTCCAGGCAATCAGCAATCGCGCCAGCCGTCTGTTAGCATGCTGGCTACGTTCCGATTGTACCTTCACACAAATCCCACTTGCCAGATGCGTGGCGCGCACCGCCGAGTCGGTTTTATTGACATGTTGACCGCCCGGCCCCGACGAGCGCAACGTCTCATAACGGATCGCATCTGATTGTTCCTGCTCATCAGCGGTAAAACGCCCAATGCCCAGAAACCAGTTTTTACGTCCATGATGAGGTCGATACGGGCTTGGGCAAATCCACTGAATCGTACCACACCAGCGTTCACTTAATGCCCATGCATTATCGCCATCCAAAGAGGCCAGCGCCGAACGCAGCGTGTCAGAGTAGCGCCCCGTTTCTGTTTCCAGCACCGTTACCGCGACGCGCTGTTGGGTAGCTTCTTTAATCAGCCTGTCCAGCGCCTTTTTGACGGCGAGACAGCATTCTTCTGGCCCCTGGGCAGAGGAGAGTTGCAACAAGATCATCCTTTTTTCCCTCCACTGTTTTTGAGCGTCAGTACCGGACGCAACCGCGCGACTGGATTAACTAAACCGGCCCGTACCAGGCATTGCACCACGCTTTCTGCTGATTTATAGGCCTGCGGCGCTTCTTCGAAGATGAGTTGTTTATCGCGGCAAATTACCCGGCTGCCAAGTTCAGTACGCGAGAGTTGCGTCACGGTGTATTTCGCCGCCAGACGCCCTTTACACTCGGTACGTCCCCATTTGCGTCCTGCCCCATGCGCCAGCGAATGTAATGTTTCTTCACAAATGACAGGCTGAACCAGCCACGAGAAATCACCGCGTGAGCCGGGGATAACCACCAGACCGCTATCATCTGGCGTTGCCCCTTTACGATGTAACCAGCCTTGTTGATCGCCAATTTGACTCGCGGTAATAAAGTTATGTGCCACATCCAGAACCAGACTTCCCGTCGCCTTCACCTGCTGCATCATGCGCAAAGCAATCATCTGGCGATTCATACGCGCAAACGCCAACGCATCGTCATGCTCCGCGATATAACGTAGCGCGTCGTCACAGACTTCTGGCAAGCCATGATGAGAAAACGAGGCAATATGTCGCTGTAAAATAGACTGCCCCAAACCACGCGAGCCGCTATGAACCAGCAGTTGCAAATACCGCGCATCCATACCAGCCAGTGCAAACAACTCAGCGTTGATGATTTGATCAATCTGTTGCAGTTCAGCGAAGTGATTGCCGCCGCCGATGGAACCCAGCGAGCTGCGCCACGGATGCTGTGCAAACGCTGACGGCAGGTTTTCCTCCAGCCAGCTTTCTTCGGCAACATCATCCAGAGCAGACAATCGCTTTTCAAACTTATCGGCATTGTATTTGCGGGCAAGGATATCTGTTTGCCATAGCGCCATGCCGCAACCGATATCATTGCCGACCAGCGCCGGGTAAAAACGCCCAACGGAGAAGAAGGCTGCGCCAATCGGGTAGCCGCGTCCGGGGTGTAAATCTGGCATCCCTACTACGCGTTGCATATCGGGAAGTTTTGCTGTGGTGTGTAATTGTTGGATCGCTGAACTCTCGATCCACAGGTCATCGGATGCGATGGTAAATACCGCATCGGATAAAGGACGAATATATTTGCCCATGTACCATTCCATTTATACTCATCATACTTCAAGTTGCATGAGCTGCGACTCAAATTATCAAGAGTAACAATTAAAAAATCAGAAAATGGCAGACGAATCCAGGGCAAAAAAAAGAATTAATCCTGGAAAGGTCTGCAAAGCGTCATTGATAAAGAATTTGTCATGATTGACCTCCTTGCAGTTTGTGGAATAAGAAAACGCGCACATACTAGGCAGGCAATATTTACATTGCAAGCTGGAATTAATCTGGCTGCTGATAACGCATATAAAAATTAGTCAACCACTCTCCCCGGCATTCAACGTTCTGCTGCTTAACTACCTGAAAACCATAACGTTCAAAAAAGGGTTTCGCCGTTATGCTGGCATTTACTGTAAGTTCGGATTCAGACTTAATCGATGGTTTTAACAAGGCGCTGGCGACACCGCGGCGGGTGTATTTCGGGTCAACAAATAATAAGTCGATATAGCGGTCAATTAGCGTAATAAATCCGACTGGTTGCTCATCAATGACCGCAACCCGCACTTGTGATTGCGCGATTTTTTTCTTCCAGCGTGTTTCATCAATCTGCGCCCAAGCGGCAATTTGCTGCGGAGAATAATGTTGGCTAGCCGTCATCGTAACCGCTCTAAGGAAAATAGCGCATATGTGCTGAAAATCTCCGGGCCGATAGTCTCTTATTGATATGTTATTCATAACCCCAACACCAGTTGTCTTTCCATTTGCGGATCCAGCAACGTCACATGCAAGCCCACCAGCCGCACACCGCGCCCGCTGCGGCGTTCATCCCAGGTTTTACGCGCGGTGGCGATTAGGTCAGCTTTATTCAATCGCGGCCAGACATGTTCCTGAGTGGTTTGCTGAAAATCGTCGAACTTTAACTTCACCCCCTGACGAGCAATCAGCAAATCTGGTTTTACCTTCGCCAGACGGCGTTCCAGCTCCGGGTATAGCCGCTCAATGATCGCTTCACATTCAGACCAGTGATGAATATCTTCCGCCATCGTGCGTTCCACGCCGACGGATTTGCGCAGGCGTTCGCTGTTAACATCGCGCTCATCGATGCCCTGACTACGCTCCCATAAAATGTGGCCAAATTTGCCAAAACGTTTGAGCAACATCACCAGATCATACTTTTGCACATCGCCGCAGGTTCGCAGCCCCATCGCTTCCAGTTTTGCCGCCGACACTTTGCCGACACCGGGAATTTTCGCCAGCGGCAGGGTTTGCAGAAATGCCGGAACGTCAGCCGGAGTAATCACAAACTGACCGTTGGGTTTATTCATGTCAGAAGCGATTTTAGCGAGAAACTTTACCGGCGCGACGCCCGCAGACGCCGTCAGTTGCAACTCGTTAAAAATCGTCTGGCGGATTTCCTGGGCAATGAGGGTCGCAGAACCGTGGCAATGTACGCTGTCGGTGACGTCAAGATAGGCTTCATCCAGCGACAGCGGTTCAATGCGCGAAGTGTAGCGCGAGAAGATTTCGCGGATATGATTCGAGGCTTCTTTGTAAGCGTCAAAGCGCCCCGGAAGCAGCGTAAGATGTGGGCATAATTTGAGCGCCATACCGGTCGGCATTGCACTGCGTACACCAAATTTACGCGCGGGATAATTAGCGGTGCTGATCACCCCCCGACGTTCGCGGCTGCCGCCAATAGCAATAGGGATATCGCGCAGGGCGGGATTGTCGCGCATCTCCACCGCTGCGAAAAAACAGTCCATATCCACATGAATGATTTTACGCATTGCTCACCTCTCAACACTGGTAAAGTATACAGTGTTTTCAGGGTTTGAGAAATGCGTAAAGATTCAGCAATCTGCCCCCTTATCGCCGGATGCGACGCTGGCACGTCTTGTCCAGACTACAAGAGGTAGTTTTTGCTACCCGTGCTGTTTATCCAGCTTTTGTACCAACGGCTGCACCACTTTGTCGCCATGCTGGCCAAAATATTGATACAGCGTATCGGACGCGCTTTTGGTCAGCACCATAATCTCAATACGTCGGTTACCCGCGCTTTGCGGATTTTTGGTATCCAGCAACATCTGGTCAGCCATCGCACTCACCTGCATCACTTTATCTTCTGGCATTCCGGCTTCTTCCAGCACGCGACGAGCCGAAAGCGCGCGGTCGCCCGAAAGGTTCCAGTTGTTGTAGATATTGTTTTTATAGGCCATCGCATCGGTATGCCCGGTAATAATAATTTTGTTATCGAGCGAGTCGAACACCGGCGCGAGCTCCACCAGCAGGGTTTTAAAGAACGGCATAATCTTCGCGCTGCCGCGTTCAAACATATTGCGGTTCTGGTCGTCTTTAATCAGCACGCGCAATCCCTGCGGGACAATTTCCATCTCCAGATTCGCTTCCATATGCGCATCGCGGGCGATGATGTTGATATCGGTCGCCAGTTCGCCAAGCTCGGTGGCGGATTTCTTCTTAAGCAGCGCCGTTTTCTCGTTCACATCGCGCACTTTTTTCTCCGTCTCTTCCGGCACCGCCACGGTAGCGGGTTTCGGCGGGTGGGTCGGGCTAATTTTATTTAACGGCGACAATCCACCGCCGTTGAAAATCGACTGCCCGTGCAGCGCGGCGATAATGCTTTCCCGCTCAGATTTACTGACGCTGTTGACAATCAACTTTATCGTCGTCACCAAAGGAGCCGAGCGTATTTCCGAGGTTTCTGCCCGCTTTACCCTGGACGCGATGCCCGGCAAGCAGATGGCGATTGACGCCGATCTTAACGCCGGATTGATCAACCAGGCACAGGCGCAAACCCGGCGTAAAGACGTTGCCAGCGAGGCCGATTTCTACGGCGCGATGGACGGGGCGTCGAAGTTTGTGCGTGGCGATGCCATCGCCGGGATGATGATTCTGGCGATCAACCTGATCGGCGGTGTCTGTATCGGGATTTTCAAATATAACCTGAGCGCCGATGCCGCTTTCCAGCAGTATGTGCTGATGACCATCGGTGACGGGCTGGTGGCGCAGATCCCTTCCCTGCTGCTCTCCACGGCGGCGGCGATTATCGTCACCCGCGTCAGCGATAACGGCGATATCGCCCATGACGTGCGTAACCAGCTCCTGGCAAGCCCGTCGGTGCTCTACACCGCCACCGGAATTATGTTTGTGCTGGCGGTGGTGCCGGGAATGCCGCACCTGCCGTTCCTGATGTTCAGCGCCCTGCTTGGCTATACCGGCTGGCGAATGAGCAAACGCCCGCAGGCAGCGGAGGCGGAAGAGAAAAGCCTCGAAACGCTGACCCGCACCATCACCGAAACCAGCGATCAACAGGTCAGTTGGGAAACCATTCCGCTGATTGAGCCCATCAGTTTAAGCCTCGGCTACAAGCTGGTGGCGCTGGTGGATAAAGCGCAGGGCAACCCGCTCACCCAGCGTATTCGCGGCGTCCGGCAGGTGATTTCCGACGGCAACGGCGTGCTGTTGCCGGAGATCCGCATTCGGGAAAACTTCCGCCTCAAGCCCAGTCAGTACGCCATTTTCATCAACGGCATTAAGGCTGATGAAGCGGATATTCCGGCGGATAAACTGATGGCCCTGCCCTCCAGCGAAACCTACGGCGAGATTGATGGCGTTCTGGGTAACGACCCGGCGTATGGAATGCCGGTGACCTGGATACAGCCTGCGCAGAAAGCGAAGGCGCTGAATATGGGGTATCAGGTGATCGACAGCGCCAGCGTGATTGCCACCCATGTGAACAAGATTGTACGCAGCTATATTCCTGATTTGTTTAACTATGATGACATCACGCAGTTGCATAACCGCCTGTCGTCGATGGCTCCGCGACTGGCGGAAGATTTGAGCGCGGCGCTGAACTACAGCCAGTTGCTGAAGGTGTACCGGGCTCTGTTGACCGAAGGCGTTTCCCTGCGCGATATCGTCACCATCGCCACCGTACTGGTCGCCAGTAGCACGGTGACCAAGGATCATATTCTGCTGGCGGCCGATGTGCGCCTGGCGCTGCGGCGCAGTATTACCCATCCGTTCGTTCGCAAGCAGGAGCTGACGGTGTATACGCTGAATAATGAACTGGAAAATCTGCTGACCAACGTGGTGAATCAGGCGCAACAGGGCGGGAAAGTGATGCTCGACAGCGTGCCGGTTGACCCGAATATGCTCAACCAGTTCCAGAGTACGATGCCGCAGGTGAAGGAACAGATGAAAGCGGCGGGGAAAGACCCGGTGCTGCTGGTGCCGCCGCAGTTACGCCCTTTGCTGGCGCGCTACGCAAGGTTGTTTGCGCCGGGGCTGCATGTGCTGTCGTATAACGAAGTGCCGGATGAGCTGGAGTTGAAGATTATGGGGGCGTTGATGTAAGAATCCGGCATCGGTGCATATTGCCGGATGCGGCGTGAACGCCTTATCCGGCCTACGGTTAAGGCACAAATTTGTAGGCCGGATAAGCATAAGCGCATCCGGCACCAGCGCACAATTACAAAATGATACGCTCCCCGGCACTAAAATCCATTACGTCTCCCGCCCAATCGATGGGATATAACCCTTTCGTGACATCGCGATGAAACGTTGAGAATGGCCAATCACTTACTTGCTTTACCCAGCCATGTTTTACTGGATTTATATAAATATAATCAACATGATGGCGATAGTCTTTGGTATTGCGGATGGCGTGCTCCCAAAAACGCGGTTGCCAGATATTTTGCAATCCACAAGCATGGGTGAATTGCTTTTTAATCTCCCGCCAGCGAGAAGAAAAATCATCATCGCTCTCGGGTAATGTCCAGATACAGTGCATATGCTCCGGCAAAACTACCCAGGCGTTAATTTCAAAAGGTCTGGCTCGCTTAACTTTAACAATGGCGTTACGGAGCATCTGATACTGGGTGGTCAAAAGCTGGCTTCGACGATTCCGTAAATTTACCGTGAAAAACCAGGTTCCCCCCTTGATGTAATAACGACGATATTCAGACATAGCGACTCCTTTTTCTCAACGGTAAGAAGAAAAGGAAAAGTCGACAATGAGGTTATGTTATATCGGGAAAGCGGCTCGCAAAAATGCACAGATTTGTAGGCATGATAAGACGCGCCAGCGTCGCATCAGGCATCGGAGCACAATTGCCGGATGCGGCGTAAACGCCTTATCCGTCCTACAAAATCGTCTCTTCCGTCAAAATCCGCCGAGCACCTAAAAAATGGTCCTGCCAGAAAGGTTCAGCTAACCGGCTTATCCGAATGGTTTCGCCGGTACGTGGCGACTCGATAAATTGCCCATCGCCCAGATACACGCCCATATGATCGGCTATCTCGCGGCTGTGGATATGGAAAAACAGCAAATCTCCCCGGCGCAGGTCGTTATTCGCCACAATCGTTGCCCGATGGTAGTGATACATCTCATTGGCCGTGCGCGGGAGCTTCGCCTCGAGAATTTTGTTGTAGGCATAAAAAACCAACCCGCTGCAGTCGAAGCCTTTATCAGGCCGCGTGCCGCCCCAGACGTAAGGCTTACCAAGCTGTTGCTCCAGGCGGTTGATCGCCACTTCGGTGATATTGTGCAGGTGGTCGCTGCTTAAGAAATGGTTGTTTTCTGCCAACGCCTGCCAGCGTCTGTCACTCGACTTGAGCGGCGCAGGAAACCATTCTGGATGCTGTTTTATCTGCTCGCGGTTGTGCTGGCGCAGCGCCCTTCTGCTTTGTGCGTTCCCTTCTACAATGTAGCTGGCCTGTTTTTTCAGATGCGCGTGGTATCGCTTTAGCAATCGCGCACGGTTTTGCATCCGCTGGCGGGCGGCGTAACTGAAGGAGGTGTGTGATGTGGGAGTGGCGTTGGCAAATATAGGAAGCCAAAGGGACAAAGAAAACACGCCCAGGCGCAGAAATCTGCCGTGAGAGAACGAATACATGAAGGATATAAACTGGCTGAATGAAGGTGATAATTTTAAAGGAGCGGGTGGGTAAATAGGATTATTAATCGCTTATTTGCATATTACTATTGCAGTTTCATAACCTTAGGAAATAAGTAATAAATCCGCTATACAGCCGCTTTTCGGACTTTTGAAAATCGCCCCTTATGCTAAATTTGTAAACCCAGCACCGACAGGCTTGCGTAAAACTCTTTTGGTGCTAATGTGAGCCTTCCAAATCCAGACTATTCCGATTTGGGATCTATTTTGCCGCCCTGGCGTGTGTAACCGTTTTATCAAGGAATAAGCAGTATGCGTAAAATCGCATTAATTCTTGCGATGTTGTTGATCCCGTGCGTTTCGTTTGCCAGTTTGCTGGGCAGCGGTAGTTCCACCACGCCAGTGAGCAAAGAGTATAAGCAGCAGTTGATGGGATCCCCTGTCTACATCCAAATCTTCAAGGAAGAGCGCACGCTCGATCTCTACGTCAAAATGGGCGAGCAATATCAATTACTCGACAGCTACAAAATTTGTAAATATTCCGGCGGGTTAGGCCCCAAACAGCGTCAGGGCGATTTCAAAAGTCCGGAAGGGTTTTATAGCGTTCAGCGTAATCAATTAAAACCAGACAGCCGTTACTACAAAGCAATTAATATTGGTTTCCCCAACGCCTATGACCGCGCGCATGGTTACGAAGGGAAATACCTGATGATTCACGGCGATTGTGTTTCTATCGGTTGCTACGCGATGACCAATCAGGGTATTGATGAGATTTTCCAGTTCGTTACTGGCGCACTGGTGTTTGGTCAGCCGAGTGTGCAGGTGAGCATTTATCCTTTCCGCATGACCGACGCCAATATGAAGCGCCATAAGTATTCCAACTTTAAGGACTTCTGGGAACAACTGAAGCCGGGCTACGACTACTTTGAACAGACTCGTAAGCCACCGACGGTTTCTGTCGTCAATGGCCGTTACGTGGTCAGCAAGCCGTTGAGCCACGAAGTGGTGCAACCACAACTGGCATCAAACTACACGCTCCCCGAGGCAAAATAAGCGCCATTCGCCTGGCATAATCTTTTGCCAGGTTTCATTGCCCGTCAGCGGCTGAGTTGCAATCACCGTGACCACATCATTCGGTGTGGTCTGCGAGCTGAAGTCGATTTCCACATCCTGATCCAGCAACGTTGCCACGCCAAACGGCGCGCGGCGGGTGATCCAGTGCAGATTGGTTGAACAATACGCCATCACGTAACGTCCGTCCGAAAGCAGCATGTTGAAGACGCCCTTCTGCCGCAGTTCATCCGCCAGTGAGGCGATATATTTAAATACCGCCACCATGTTGCCCGGTGTGCGCGGATAACGCTGCGTCAATTTATACAACAACCAGCAGAAGGCTTTTTCGCTGTCGGTTTCGCCCACCGGGCGAAAGTTGCCGGTTTCCAGTGATTTATAGCCCGTCAGTTGCCCATTATGCGCATACGTCCAGTTGCGTCCCCACAGTTCACGGGTAAACGGGTGAGTGTTTTCCAGCGCCACCTCACCCCGATTCGCCTGGCGAATATGAGCGATTACCGAGCAGGATTTTATCGGATAGTCCTGAACCAGTTTGGCGATGGGGGAATTAAAGCTGGGTTGTGGATCTTTAAATGTGCGACAACCTTTTCCTTCGTAAAAAGTGATCCCCCAGCCATCTTTATGCGGCCCGGTTCCACCACCGCGCTGCACAAGCCCAGTGAAACTAAAGCAGATATCGGTTGGGACGTTGGCGCTCATCCCGAGCAGTTCGCACATCGGTAACCTCCACAACAGCAGGGGAATGCCCCCGGCGAAGATTGGTTTAAGGATTTTCTGGCCGGACGCGGCGTAAACGTTTTATCCGGCCTACAGTTCGGGTACAGATTTGTAGGCATGATAAGACGCGTCAGCGTCGCATCAGGCATCAGCGCACAAATGCCGGATGCGGCGTAAACGCCTTATCCGGCCTACGCCAGACTTACTTAGCCATCTCTTTTTCGATTAACTGGATCAGAATATGGATCACTTTAATGTGAATTTCCTGAATACGGTCGGCATAGCCAAAGTGCGGAACGCGAATTTCAATATCCGCTGTGCCAGCCATTTTGCCGCCGTCTTTACCGGTCAGGGTGATCACTTTCATCCCCTTCTCACGCGCCGCCGCGATCGCTTTGATCACGTTTGCAGAGTTACCGGAAGTGGAGATCCCCAGCAGCACGTCACCTTCGCGACCTACCGCTTCAACGTAGCGGGAGAAAATATCGTTAAATCCAAAATCGTTACCGACGCAGGTGATGTGGCTGACATCAGAAATGGCAATCGCCGGATAGCCCGGACGGTTTTCACGGTAACGACCGGTCAACTCTTCTGCAAAGTGCATAGCATCGCAATGGGAGCCGCCGTTGCCGCAGGAAAGCACCTTACCACCGGCTTTAAAGCTGTCTGCTAACAGGACCGCCGCGCGCTGAATGGCGTGAATATTGGCGTCATCTTTTAAAAAGTTAGCCAGCGTTTCCGCCGCTTCGTTCAGTTCGTTACGAATAAGATCCTGGTACATGAGGATATCCTTCAGCATAAATTAAATAGACAAAATGCAGTGTACCGGATACCGCCAGAAGCGAGAAGTCCAGGGCAGCGCAATGGCCAGGACTTTTTGACCTGAAGTGGGGATAAAAACAGCAACAATGTGAGCTTTGTTGTAATTATATTGTAAATACATTGCTAAATATTTTTACATCTACTACAACCATATCATCACAAGTGGTCAGACCTCCTACAAGTAAGGGGCTTTTCGTTATGATGATTTTGAGTATTCTCGCTACGGTTGTCCTGCTCGGCGCGTTGTTTTATCACCGCGTGAGCTTATTTTTCAGCAGTCTGCTTTTGCTCGCCTGGACAGCCTCCCTCGGCGTCGCAGGTCTGTGGTCGGCGTGGGTACTGGTGCCTCTGGCCATTATCCTCGTGCCGTTTAACTTTGCGCCTATGCGTAAATCGATGATTTCTGCGCCGGTGTTTCGTGGTTTCCGTAAGGTGATGCCGCCGATGTCGCGCACCGAGAAAGAAGCGATTGATGCAGGCACCACCTGGTGGGAAGGTGACTTGTTCCAGGGCAAACCGGACTGGAAAAAGCTGCATAACTATCCACAACCACGCCTGACTGCTGAAGAGCAAGCGTTTATCGACGGTCCGGTAGAAGAAGCCTGCCGGATGGCGAATGATTTCCAGATTACCCATGAACTGGCGGATCTGCCGCCGGAGCTGTGGGCGTACCTTAAAGAGCATCGTTTCTTCGCGATGATCATCAAAAAAGAGTACGGCGGACTGGAGTTCTCGGCTTATGCCCAGTCTCGCGTGCTGCAAAAACTCTCCGGCGTGAGCGGGATCCTGGCGATTACCGTCGGCGTGCCGAACTCATTAGGTCCGGGCGAACTGCTGCAACATTACGGTACTGACGAGCAGAAAAATCACTATCTGCCACGTCTGGCGCGTGGTCAGGAAATCCCTTGCTTTGCACTGACCAGCCCGGAAGCGGGTTCCGATGCGGGTGCGATTCCAGATACCGGGATTGTCTGCATGGGTGAATGGCAGGGGCAGCAGGTGCTGGGAATGCGTCTGACCTGGAACAAACGCTACATTACGCTGGCACCGATTGCGACCGTGCTCGGACTGGCGTTTAAGCTCTCTGATCCAGAAAAACTGCTCGGCGGTGATGAAGATTTAGGTATTACCTGTGCACTAATCCCAACCACCACGCCGGGCGTGGAAATTGGTCGTCGCCACTTCCCGCTGAACGTGCCATTTCAGAACGGACCGACACGCGGCAAAGATGTTTTCGTACCGATCGATTACATTATCGGCGGCCCGAAAATGGCCGGGCAAGGCTGGCGGATGCTGGTGGAGTGTCTCTCGGTGGGCCGTGGCATCACCCTGCCTTCCAACTCAACCGGCGGCGTGAAGTCGGTGGCTCTGGCAACCGGTGCGTATGCTCACATTCGTCGTCAGTTCAAAATCTCTATCGGTAAGATGGAAGGGATTGAAGAGCCGCTGGCGCGTATTGCCGGGAACGCCTACGTAATGGATGCTGCGGCGTCGCTGATTACCTACGGCATTATGCTCGGTGAAAAACCCGCCGTGCTGTCGGCTATCGTTAAGTATCACTGTACCCATCGCGGGCAGCAGTCGATTATTGATGCGATGGATATCACCGGCGGTAAAGGCATTATGCTCGGGCAGAGCAACTTCCTGGCACGAGCTTACCAGGGCGCGCCGATCGCCATCACCGTTGAAGGTGCCAACATTCTGACCCGCAGCATGATGATCTTCGGTCAGGGAGCGATTCGTTGCCATCCGTATGTGCTGGAAGAGATGGAAGCGGCGAAAAATAATGACGTTAACGCATTTGATAAGTTGCTGTTCAAACATATCGGTCACGTCGGTAGCAACAAAGTTCGCAGCTTCTGGCTTGGTTTGACGCGCGGTTTAACCAGCAGCACGCCAACCGGCGATGCGACTAAACGTTATTATCAGCACCTGAACCGCCTGAGCGCCAACCTCGCCCTGCTTTCTGATGTCTCGATGGCGGTGCTGGGTGGCAGCCTGAAACGTCGTGAGCGTATCTCGGCACGTCTGGGGGATATTTTAAGTCAGCTTTACCTCGCCTCTGCCGTTCTGAAGCGTTATGACGATGAAGGCCGCAATGAAGCCGACCTGCCGCTGGTGCACTGGGGCGTACAGGATGCGCTGTATCAGGCTGAACAGGCGATGGATGATTTACTGCAAAACTTCCCGAACCGCGTGGTTGCCGGGTTGCTGAATGTGGTGATCTTCCCGACCGGACGTCATTATCTGGCACCATCTGACAAGCTGGATCATAAAGTGGCGAAGATTTTACAAGTGCCAAACGCCACCCGTTCACGCATTGGTCGCGGTCAGTACCTGACGCCGAGCGAGCATAATCCGGTTGGTTTACTGGAAGAGGCGCTGGTGGATGTGATTGCCGCCGACCCGATTCATCAGCGGATCTGTAAAGAGCTGGGTAAAAACCTGCCGTTTACCCGTCTGGATGAACTGGCGCACAACGCGCTGGCGAAGGGGCTGATTGATAAAGATGAAGCCGCCATTCTGGTAAAAGCAGAAGAGAGCCGTCTGCGCAGTATTAACGTTGATGACTTTGACCCGGAAGAGCTGGCGACGAAGCCGGTAAAGTTGCCGGAGAAAGTACGGAAAGTTGAAGCCGCGTAATGCCGAAAGGTTTCATTTGAGACTGATGACAAACGTAAGATTGCCTGATGTGCTACGCTTACCAGGCCTACGTGATTCATGCAATATATTGAATTTTCACGATTTTGTAGGACGGATAAGGCGTTCACGCCGCATCCGGCATGAACAACGCGTACTTTGTCAACAATCAGAACGGAGCCGAAAGGCTCCGTTTCTTTATCCGCTAATTATTTAAAATTAAAGCCATCCGGATGGTTTTCCAGGCTGCCGGTCAACGCGGCGAACAGCACCGTTTTACCATCAATCGAGAGCGCATCGTTCACATTCAGCCAGGTGAGCTTCTCTTGCGACGTTTTCTCATCAATAGTCGAGAACAACCCCGTCATCTGATTAGATTTCTCGGACCACATCACCGCAATACGTTGCGAGCCGCAGTCATGCGGTTTGCACGCACTCATCACCTGATACGTCTCATCTCCCAACGTCACTGTTTGCGCGGGGGTATAAGTACCGCCTTTTATCACCCAGGCGGGCAACTTATGCCCTTCCACCATCTGATTAAACGCTGCTTTGGTGGCTTCACCCTTTGCCAGGCTGCTAATGGTTAAATCATCCTGCGCCATTGCACTGGTGGCGATGACCAAAGCGGCGACTGTCGTTATTGCCTTAAACATCATTCCTCCCGAGCTTATCCTGCCCATGTTATTAACGCCCTAAAGATTGGCTATAACACAGTAATTTGCAAATAAGATATTTCCAATATCAGCATTTGTTATCAATCTCTACCGCAGTAAGGTAATAACCCGATAAAGTGTTAAAGTTATAAAACCCCTCAAATAAAGGAGTTGTACACCGTGCCTGGTTTGAAGATTACGCTTTTGCAGCAACCGTTGGTGTGGATGGATGGTCCTGCCAACCTGCGCCATTTTGATCGTCAACTGGAAGGTATTACCGGGCGCGATGTGATCGTTCTACCGGAGATGTTTACCAGCGGCTTTGCCATGGAAGCTGCGGTTTCATCGCTAGCGCAAGATGATGTTGTGAACTGGATGACCGCTAAAGCGCAACAGTGCAATGCGCTGATTGCAGGTAGTGTTGCATTGCAAACGGACGCTGGTTCGGTTAATCGATTTTTGCTGGTAGAGCCAGGCGGCACGGTGCATTTTTATGATAAACGTCATCTGTTCCGGATGGCGGATGAACATCTGCATTATAAAGCAGGCAATGAGCGAGTGATTGTGCAATGGCGCGGCTGGCGTATTTTGCCGCTGGTGTGCTACGACCTGCGCTTTCCGGTGTGGTCGCGCAATCTCAATGATTATGACCTCGCAATCTACGTTGCCAACTGGCCTGCCCCGCGCTCTTTGCACTGGCAAGCATTGCTGACGGCACGCGCGATTGAGAATCAGGCGTATGTCGCGGGATGTAATCGCGTCGGCAGCGATGGCAACGGCTGCCACTATCGCGGCGACAGCCGGGTGATTAATCCGCAAGGCGAGATTATCGCCACCGCCGAACCACATCAGGCTACGCGTATAGACGCTGAACTTTCGATGGTGGCGTTACGGGAGTATCGCGAAAAATTCCCGGCATGGCAGGATGCGGATGAGTTCAGGTTGTGGTGAAATCAGCGCCAGATAGGTGAGAGAAGCGGGAGTTGAGATCGGCACGAACCTTACCGTGAAGATCTCGGAGGGATGCCTAAGCCTGATCGCAGAAAGCGACGAAGTACAGGAACTGAGGAAGGAAATTTATCAGGTTAAACAGTCTGTTAAGGGGATGCGGGACGGGATGTTTAGTGTGATGAACGAGAGTTAAATAATAAAAAAGCCGGGAAGATGATCCCGGCTCATTATAAATTAAACTCGCTCACTTCTAAGTAAAATAAATTTTGCAGATTTCAATATGATGTATTTTAATTCAGAAGGTCTGGATGTATCATTAATATAAAGAAGATAATTATGTTCTGGATAATCCATCTCATCAGGTTCGTCATCTAATAAATCAATATTTTCCTTTAAGATAAAATGTTCATGCTTCTTATCACCTGAAATATAATAGACACCATGATAAGAACTATCCCTTTCGATAAAAAATATATTCAGCGACGACTCCAGTAATTCACGAGCCTCATTTAAATCTCTTCCAGAAAATCCATACAAATCATAGTAACTCATTGTTAACTCACAAATTATGGCAATATTATACTTGGTACTCTACCAGTTGCTGCTGGAATAGAGCCTGTTTAAGATTCTGTGTAAATGCCTTTTCTCAGAAGTGACCGTCCAGGCGGTCACCGAACTCGATAATAAAGCGGCTCATTGCCATTCGCCAGTCCTTCAACGGCATCGTCCATTTCTGGGACGCAGACTGGATTGCCAGCCACACCACTTTTTTCACCGAGTCGTCTGTCGGGAACACTTTACGCTTTTTGATCGCATGGCGGATCACGCTGTTTAGCGACTCGATGGCATTCGTCGTATAGATCACTTTGCGGATGTCCGTTGGATAAGCGAAGAACGTGGCAAGATTCGGCCAGTTAGCCTGCCAGCTTCGGCTTATCTGAGGATAGCGACAGTCCTAGGCCGCAGCGAACGCTTCCAGTGCCTGCTGGCCTGCCTCTTCCGTGGGAGCCTGATAAATCGCTTTCAGGTCGCGAGTGACGGCTTTGTAGTCCTTCCATGACACGAAGCGCAGGCTGTTGCGCACCATATGCACGATGCATAACTGGATGCGGGCCTTCGGATATACTGTGTTGATGGCATCCGGGAAGCCTTTCAGGCCATCCACACAGGCGATGAGGATATCGTTCAGACCGCGGTTTTTCAGTTCAGTCAGCACATTGAGCCAGAACTTCGCCCCTTCATTTTCGGCCAGCCACATACCTGGCAGTTCTTTCTGACCTTCGATATTGATGCCCAGTGCCAGGAACACCGATTTGTTGATGACGCGACTGTCCTGCCGAACTTTCAGGACGATACAGTCAAGATAAACAATGGGGTAAACAGCATCCAGTGGTCGGTTTTGCCATTCTACAACCTGCTCCATCACGGCATCGGTAACCTTTGATATCAGTGCCGGTGAAACATCTGCGTCATACAGTTCTTTGAACGCAGCAGCTATCTCACGGGTGGTCATCCCTTTGGCATACAACGAGAGGATCTGGTTATCCATCCCGGTAATACGGGTCTGATTTTTCTTTACAAGTTGTGGTTCGAAGGTACCGTCACGATCGCGCGGAGTACGCAGTTCCAGTGGACCGTCGCCTGTGATAACGGTCTTTGTGGAAAAACCGTTGCGGGAGTTAGCTCCTGGTCTGGACTGATTTTTCTCATACCCAGGATGGTGTGTCATCTCTGCATTGAGAGCGGCTTCAACGCTGAGCTTTTTCAGCAGCCGATCAAACTGACTGAGGTCTTCAGGGGTTTTGAGGTTTTTGGCCAGTTCGTTAGCCAGAGCCTGTAACTGTTTTTCGTCCATAAATTAACCTTCATTTGATGCTGGATTGAACATATCAAAATCAGGCAATTACACAAATCTATGTACAGGCTCGGGAGATTAAATATCTCCCCGGTTTTTTAAACGCTTTAATTTAATCCTTTTGGTTTTATTTCAGGATGCTTTTCATATAACGGATTCATTATTTTAATAAGCATTCCACCCATTATAAAGCCAACCGCATCCCGGTATGCCTTAAATTCATCTTCATCACAGTGAGATTGAACAACAGCAACGGACTCATCAAGTTCCTTACCGAATTTCAACATTAATTCACTAATTAATATAGCTGTATTTTTATCGCTAACCATACACTCTCCTGTAATAAAAAATATCAACAACCTTGATTTTCTTTACATTCGTTAACACAATTCCAGAAAGCAAATCCGTTACTTTTTGTAGGTAAGGAAGAAAATGAACATTTACTGATACAATTATTTTCAACCATTTTGCACCTTAATAACTCACCAGGATCACCTATATCGACACCACAAGTAATAAGACCAAGAGGATCAATATCTGTAATAGGATTCAATGGATACGTGTAAGGGTTTAAACCACCTTTCAGCCCTATCGGATCCTGGCTGATAAACCGCCCGCACTCCGGCGCATAATATCTGAACAGATTGTAATGCAGCCCCGTTTCTTCGTCAAAGTACTGCCCCGGCAGTCGCAGCGGCTGTTCAAAGTACGCCCCGCTGTTGCTGATGTTGCCCCGGTTTTCACCAAATCCCGCCTGGTAGCCCGCCCACACCAGCGTCCCGTCCGCTGCGCTCACCTCCTGCACCGTGTCCGTCACGTCCGTGTGGTAATACCAGATTTTCCGGCTTTCTCCACGCCCGGTGATTGCCGCCACTAGCGTGTACGACTGTTCCGCGTCGTACAGGTACGTCCGCTTTCCCTGCCACGTTGTCTCCTGCAACAGCCGGAATCTTTCCCACACAAACGTTGTCCGCCGCTGTTCCCTCTGCCCCATACTACCGGTCAGCCAGCCGCTCCGGTCATAGCTGAACACCAGGCAGCCTGTCATTAATGCCACTGGGTGGCTGACCATCATCGCTGACAGCGACGAAGTGCAGGAACTGAGGAAGGAACGTTATCAGGTTAAACCGTCTGTTAAGGGGATGCGGAACAGGATGTTTAGTGTGCTGAACGAGAGTTAAATAATAAAAAAGCCGACAAGATAATGATTAACGACAGCGAATCTGGTTTCGAGAGAATATTTTGGCTTTGCCATAAAAAACTGCACCTTAATCAGTTGGGTGTCCAACTTTTGGGGTGCAGTCCAAAGTTTTAAAACCTTCCCGGCTTTTTATTCTGTCTTATTATAATGGATACTCATCATCTTCCGATGAATTTATAAATTGCTCCAAGTTTACATGAAGAGTACTTAACCTAGCTTTTAACTCATTAAGTGAAGCGATAACTTCATATTTTCCAACATAATCATATGATGGATCGTATTCATTATCTATGTCAGAAGCTAAAAATGATGATATTCGTAGTTTAAATTTAGCGTCATCTTTACTACATTCATTAGCATAAGGTGAATGCCCTATCATAGCATATTCATCTAATCTAAAAGGATAAGATGGTTTTAATTCATCGATCAATGAAATTTCAACCCATGTTCTATATCCAGGCATTAATGGACTAATTTCTTTGAGCAAAACCTTTCCACGTAACAATGTATTGAGATTGTTCATTATTATGTCTCCCACGGGAAAAATATATGTATAACACTCCCATCATGTTGATGAACTTGTAAATGTGGTAAATCACCATCAGGATTTCCTGGTCCATGACCTGATACTCTATATGGAGGTTTTGTTACAGAAGGATCTTTTATATCATCCCAATGATATGAACCTGCTTTTGTTTTATTTCCAGTAAGATATTCCATTAAGTTCTTAGTGCTTGGGCCTGACTCACCTGTCATATTTTTATAGTTATGACCTAAATATCTATCCATAAACAATTGTTCAGCGTCACTTCTAGACCTAACAGTAACTTTGGTTTCACCACTATCTAATAAACGATTCGCTTTTTGGTTGCTAACAGCACATGGAGTTAATCCAAGCGGATCAATATATTTAAGAGGATTAGGCGCATAAGCATACTGGTTCAGCCCACCCGCCAGCCCTATCGGGCCCTGGCTGATAAACCGCCCGCACTCCGGCGCATAATATCTGAACAGATTGTAATGCAGCCCCGTTTCTTCGTCAAAGTACTGCCCCGGCAGTCG
>NZ_KE137292.1:45260-52741 GCF_000408805.1 Escherichia sp. KTE159 | reverse complement strand
GATTTCCGGCCTGTTGCGGACTCCGGCTGCCGCCTGGCAGGCTGCGCTGCCAGCTTAACCGGTTGTCGGCGTTGTAGCCGCTGAACGTCGTCAGCCACCCGCTGCGGTCATACGCAAAACGCACCGTGTCCGCCTGCATGTGGTGCAGCCGTTCCCCCGCCTCCGTGGGAGTGAGCGTCACCTCCGTTATCTGGTCAAGACGGTTGTAGCTGAAGGTCCGTGTACTGTGCTGCGTGTCACTGCGCAACAGGCGGCCCAGCGCATCACGCTCCTGCCGCTCATTACGCCCCCCGCCTTCTGTACCCTGCGTCTGGATGATGACCGGATACCCGCTCGCATTCAGCGCCAAATGGCTGAGAGAAGCGGGATTTGAGATCGGCACGGGCGTTACCGTGAAGATCCCGGAAGGATGCCTGATCCTGCTTGCGGATAACAACGAAGTGCAGGAACTGCGCAGGGAACTTTATCAGGCGAAACAGTCTGTTAAGGGGATGCGCGACGGGATGTTTAGTGTGCTGAACGAGAGTTAAATAATAAAAAGCCGGGAAAATAAACCATCCCGGCACGTTATTAAAATATGTAATAGATTAAAGAATATTAAGCAAATAATTCAATTCTTGTTTTAAATAAGCATTATTGTTTTTTTCAATAAGCTCTATCACATATTTCCTTGTGTCATCATTGCCATACTCATTAATATAGAATGAAATTGAATCCATAATATCTCGCTCATAATTATCCAAGGCTAGAACATATATATCAATTAACGCTCTTAGTTGCTTATTTGATAAGGAGTCCATTAAACTGTTTTCAAGCGTTTCATAAAGCAAAACAAGCTCATTTCGACTAATTGTATTCATAATATATTACCTGTAAGGCCCACGACCTGGTCGCATTGGTATATGTGAATCCTGCGGCGTAACAGCTATATTTCCTGAAGGATCATATTTTACTACTGGAACAGTTGGATTATTCCTGCCACCATAATTCCCATTTACAACCCCTGATGTAGGTAATGATTCTATATGAACATGAGGTACTTCGTCTGCAAAACCTCTGGGGCGAGTTCTTTGCATAGCAGGATCAAGCCTCACTGCAACAGTATTTCCGTCAGGTAATGCTTTTGTCCAGACCTCTCCTCCACTATGAGCTTGTACCGACGAGTAACCTCGATTACGCAAAGTTTGTCGTATTTCTCCTGGAGTTTTTCCTGAAAAATTGGGTAGGCCGCCTATTTCCTCCTGAATATTCTGTGCACTTCTGAAGCGCCCATTACTTCCCCTTAATTTACAAAGACCAAGTGGATCAATATAAGTTAATGGATTCGGCGCATAAGCATAGAGGTTTATTCCCCCCGCCAACCCTATCGGGTCCTGGCTGATAAACCGCCCACACTCCGGCGCATAATATCTGA
This sequence comes from Escherichia sp. KTE159, assembly GCF_000408805.1. Taxonomy (NCBI): domain Bacteria; kingdom Pseudomonadati; phylum Pseudomonadota; class Gammaproteobacteria; order Enterobacterales; family Enterobacteriaceae; genus Escherichia; species Escherichia sp. KTE159. Next base: position 51,327 of record NZ_KE137292.1, on the reverse strand, counting down.
ACAGATTGTAATGCAGCCCCGTTTCTTCGTCAAAGTACTGCCCCGGCAGTCGCAGCGGCTGTTCAAAGTACGCCCCGCTGTTGCTGATGTCGCCCCGGTTTTCACCAAACCCCGCCTGGTAGCCCGCCCATACCAGCGTTCCGTCCGCTGCGCTCACCTCCTGCACCGTGCCCGTCACGTCCGTGTGGTAATACCAGATTTTCCGGCTTTCCCCGCGCCCGGTGACAGCCGCCACCGGCGTGTACGGCTGTTCCGCGTCGTACAGGTACGTCCGCTTTCCCTGCCACGTTGTCTCCTGCAACAGCCGGAATCCTTCCCACACAAACGTCGTCCGCCGCTGTTCCCGCTGGTTCGTATGGCGGCCATACGTCGCCTTGCTGATACGCCTGCCCAGCGCATCGTACTGATACCGCGTCTCGCTGTTGCTGCCGATGACCCGCGTTAACTGACCCTGTGCGTTCCACTCCAGTTGCTGTTCTCGCCGCTCTGTCAGTTCACCCCATTCGTTATAGCGGTAACGGTCAGCCAGCCGCTCCGGTCATAGCTGAACACCAGGCAACCACGCAGTTTGTCGTTAATGCCGCTGACTTCACCGTCTGCGTTCCAGATGTAATCCCGCCCCGTCACGCTGTCGCTCTGTGTCGGGGGATTTCCGGCCTGTTGCGGACTCCGGCTGCCGCCTGGCAGGCTGCGCTGCCAGCTTAACCGGTTGTCGGCGTTGTAGCCGCTGAACGTCGTCAGCGCCCCCTGGGTGCGCATCACCTGGCGGTGCAGACTGTCACGCTCATATTCACTGACCGTGATACCATCCAGCGACGTCTGGAGCAGATGCCCGCTGCCGTAGTAAAGATGGCTGAGGTGCTGCCCGTCCGGTAACGTGATATCGGTGGGGTTGCCCAGCGCGTCACGCCGGTACTTTATGCTGCCGTGTACGCTGTGCTCTGCCGTCAGCCACCCGCTGCGGTCATACGCGAAGCGCACCCTGTCCGCCTGCATGTGGTGCAGACGCTCACCTTCTTCCGTGGGGGTGAGCGTCACCTCCGTTATCTGGTCAAGACGGTTGTAGCTGAAGGTCCGTGTACTGTGCTGCGTGTCACTGCGCAGCAGGCGACCCAGCACATCACGCTGCTGTTTCTCATTGCGCACCCCGCCTTCTGTACCCTGCGTCTGGATGATGACCGGATACCCGCCCGCATTCAGCGCAAACATCCGTATCAGGCCGTCCGGGCGCTGTTCTCCCGTCAGTCGTCCATCCGCATCGTGACTGAACCGGTAAAGCGCCCCGTTGCCGTTGCTCAGGCTGGCAATCCACCCCTCCGCAGTGTAATGCCAGCGCGTCTCCCGTTTCCCTTCATCCGTGTGGAGCGTCAACAGCCCCCGCGGCGTATACTGCCAGCTCTGTATACTGCCCGTAAGACGACGGTGGCTGCTCAGTAATCCCAGCGCGTTCCAGGTGTAACGGTCCTGCTGTTTGCCCGGATGGCTGACTGTCTCCGGCTGTCCCAGACGGTTATAGCTGATGTGTACCGTTTTCCCTTCCGCGTCCGTCACCGCCGTCAGGTTGCCGTCTTCATCGTATTCATAACCCGTGGCGCGCCCTGAACAGTCGGTGTAATGCACCAGTTGACCGCGCGCATCGTGCACCAGCGCAACCAGGCCGCCCCTCGCATCCGTGCGGCTGACTGCCAGCCCCTGTTCATCATACCCGTAGCGCGTGACGCGTCCTTCCGGGTCTGTTTCCTGTATTACCTGACCGTGTTCGTTGTAACCCGCTTTCCACACATGGTCGTCATCCAGCGCACGACGAGTGATTTCATCAAAACTGCCGTTCCACTGCGTCTGTGTCACCCGGCCTGCCGGTAACCACCGTCTGCCCGCCAGCAAAATCATAGCGGAACCGGTAATCCTCGCCATCGCTGGTCGAGTGCTCCACCACCCTGGGAACCCCCTCAATCTCTTCCCAGCGGTAGGTACAGGTGAAGCCCGTCGCGTTGCGGTGCTCTGCCATCAGGCCATTTTCATAGGCGAACTGTCGCACTGCCACACCGGCCCGGTTCACCACACCGGTCAGTTGCCCGTTATTGTCGTAACGATATTCCACCAGGTTACCGGGACGTCCTCCCTTCACCAGTTCAATATGCGAAAGTCTTTCCCCCGCTGGGGTCATTGTGCGGTGCAATAACAGATGGTGCCCGCTGCTGGAAGCCACCCGCACCAGCCTGCCGTTCTCTCGCCCGAAAGCTATACGCTGTCGGTAGGGCGTCTCCATAAAAAGTAACGGTGCGACGCGTGGTCATCAAATTCATCAAATATGTAATAGCTGCGGTCGGTGTAATGCAGTACATAGCGTCCGTCATGCAGGCGGCTCAGGTAAAACTGCTCTTCCGGATCGAATATCTGGTGCCCCGGCGTCAGCATGTCTTTCGGATAACTTAACTCACGCCCCTGGCCGCCAATCAGAGTGATATATTTCTCATCGGTGCGCAGGGTTATTTCCCAGTTCAGCCGCCATCCTTTGCCCAGTAGCCCCTCAGTTTCCAGATGGCTGGCATAAAAGCGCGAACAGGTAACAGGCAGGCGGCCCGGCAGGGTGAAATCCGTTTCCGGCAGCAGAATTTTTTGCCCGGTAGTTACATCAACCGGGTTGCTGAACAATCCCATAGCGGCCTCGGAAATGCCCATCCCGGCAATTTCGCCACCAATAAATTTTGCCGCGCATTTTGTGCCAAATTTCGAGCCCATCTTTGTCGCCTGACGCGAGGCTCCAGCCAGCCCCCCCAGCATTCCGGCGACCACATACAGCACATCCACAACCTGACGCAGCCAGTCCGGGATTTCCGGGCTGATTTCCAGTACCGTCTGCGTACCGCCGCCGAGAAAGACATTGGGGGAGCCATCCTCAATCACCGCATCACATTCAGTATGATCATCTTTTCGGGCGGCAGGCTGACTGTTGATGTAGATGTTGCCGGAACCCTGGGCAATGCGGATTTCCGGAGAATGGTCTTCGCATATCACCGTACTCAGTACGGCGCGCGCGGCCGCCGTCAGCCTCCCTGCCGCATCATGCTCGTAGCGCGTGTGACGCTCACCGCCCAGGCTTCACCGCTGCGTGATGCGCGTCGTCTGTCCCGGCGCATACGTGATGTGAACCAGCCATCCGTCCCATCTAGTTGACAGCCTGACGCTTGATGATTTGCCGACGTCGTTTCCGCGCTTTGAGTCAGACCCCGAACAGTTGTGTGAGCATTGCTTGATACTGTTCCAGATTCTGACGGAACAGGTGCAGGGATCTGAAATGGAACAACCTCTGACGGGACTATTGTGTGAGCTGGTCTGGTTCTTTGCAGCAAAACTGAAAGCACCGCGCTGGCTACGTACAACTGATGGTGTGGTGTTTATCAAAGATCTGATCGAGTCATAATATTGATCCCCCGGATTTCTGCTCGCATACGCTGGCTGAAATCTGGGGAAGTGTGGGAGGGGAAGATAATTTAATATCTACAACTTAAAGTCGAGAATCTGAACGAGGCTCTATGGCGATGAAACCAATCCGCTGCAACATCACTATCCCATGGCCCAGCCCCCCAATAACCCATTATACATTCCTCAACAAATTAATTTAACAACCACCAAATCGTGATGGCTCTGTTTAGTATCAGGCTATACTCCTTTGTGATTAATAATATAATCAGACGAGAACGTGAATTAGTTTTTAATACACTCATTTACCCATACATAAATCAGCTCGCAACATCAAAGAACTGTTAATTACTCCAAAATTACTGTACGAATATTTATTTAATATCCAAATTGCACCATGACTTTTATCAGCCCCGACTGGACAATCACATCATGAAACTTTTTATATAGTCTTCCATATATTCCACATCTCCCACATACTTACAACACCACTTGCATGGAGTAGTGGCATCATAGTTTGGATGGGGTAAGATATAGCCTTCGGCGAATACATATTCCATTGCACCTGATTCACCGACACCTACCTCCATATATAAATAGATATAGTCCCCTTCACGTAAAACTATTTTCTCTCCTGAAAAATCATTAATTGTGTCTGATTTTGATAACCCGACACCACTTCCACATATAAAAGAGGATATCAAATCAAACTCTATATGTTCGTTATCCATATCGGCATAAACTCTATGTCGCAAGTTTCTATTTACCATTGGATGGGATAATTTATATTAAAATTAATTAGTTTATTTATGAAAATAAGTTAATTGCTTTTTCCTGGAGCTCTATACCAATATTTTCCAATTCAATCAACCTCTCCTTACTGTACATACCCTCTCTAAAAGAAAACATACCATACACATCCATTAAAGCTAATCCGAGTACTTTTGGCACCATAGACTCATCAACATATACCTCTGCCAAAAAATCCAGGGATTCATATAGTTCCTCAAGTTCTTCATCAGAAAAACCCTTTTTTAATCTTAACCTTACAGGTATTGAGTCATCTCCCAGCAATTTATCAATAACAATTTTTAATGCAGTATCTTTATCCATTTTTTTCAACTCCTATAACTCATCTAACTTAGCAAGTGGTAATAGCATCTGGCGGCACATGTCCTTCAACAAGGACTTCACTGGAACTAGTCGCATAGTTACTTGCTGGTCCTTTTAGCCCGGCCTCCGTTGCTTTCTCAGTTGTTGATAAATCAATAATACTACGATTACCTTTCGCATCAGGTATTACATTATCGGTATCAAACGTAACTGTTGTTTGACCAGGCCCACGATATTGCCTTGCAACCTCTTCACTTGTCGTTGTTGATATAAACTGCGAGCCTTTGAAGGTGCTTTTGCTGCCATTTCTGACATGACCTGCGGCACTCATTCCTCGCCCCGGAGCTTTTGCTGATAATCCATCACTAACAGACTCATCAGCACGAAGATTACGAAAGACCTTTATTAACCCAAGCGGATCAATCCACCCCAGCGCATTCGGCGCATACCGGTAAAGATTTATCCCACCCGCTAATCCTATCGGGTCACTGCTCAAAAACCGTCCAGGCACATCCGGGTCGTAATACCTGAACAGATTATAATGCAGCCCGCTTTCCCTGTCATAATACTGCCCCGCCAGCCGCAGGTTTTGCTCAAATCCTCCCGGACCGCTGAGGTCCGCCTGCATCCGGCCCCACGCCTGCCAGCAGCCGTCCCACACCACCTTTCCCGTTTCATCCGTCACCGTCCTTATCCGCAATGACGGGTCTGTCTGGTAGTGGTAAATCTCCTCCCGGCCTGCACGTCGCTCTGCGCATGCCACCGGCACCGGGCTACGGGCGTCGCCGTAAATATAGGTCTTCCGGCTTTCGCCCGTCCGCTCCTCCAGCAGCCGCGTTCCCTGCCACAGAAAATGGGTTTCGTTTTCCGCCCTGTCCTGCATGTCGGTGCGCGTCACCTTGTGGGTCCGGCGCCCCAGCGCGTCGTAGCGGTAGTGCGTCGTCCGGTCGCCCGATATCACCCGCAGCAGATGACCGTCGGCGTCCCACGCCAGCGTTTTCTCGCTGCGGCCCTCCCCGCGCAGGATGACCTGACCCCATTCATCGTATTCGTAACGGTATTTGCCCCACGCCCTGACGCGGTTGTCCGCCACCGTTTCGTACTCATTCACCGGGTTGCCCGCTTTATCCCAGTGAAAACGTTCCTGCACGCCCTGTGCCGGAGAGTGGCTGCGCAGCCATCCTGCACGGTCGTAGTCATACAGCTCCGCGCCGTGCGGCCCCGTCTCCATTATCAGCTCGCCGTCCGCGCTGTAGCGCCAGTCCTTCCGGTTCTCGCTTTCCGCTTCCGGCGGTATGCCGCTCCCGGCATATTCCCCCCGGATTATCCGCTGCCACGCCATCTGCCCGCTTCGCGTGTAGCCGCTGTACTGTGTCAGTGCCCCCTGACTGCGTATTATCTCCCGGTGCAGCCCGTCACGCGTGATGTCACTCACCAGCCTGCCGTTATACCGGATACCCTGCACGTGTCCGCTGCCGTACATCAGCCATTCCGTCTTTCTGCCGTCCGGCAGCGTCAGGCTCTCCGGGTT
>NZ_KE137292.1:42103-43255 GCF_000408805.1 Escherichia sp. KTE159 | reverse complement strand
CCCAGCGCATCGCGCCGGTAACGAATCGCCCCCTGTGCGCCCTGTTCTGCCGTCAGCCTCCCCTGCCGCGTCATGCTCATAGCGCGTGTGACGTTCACCGCCCATGCTTCCCTGCAGTTTCTTCCGAGTAGCCTACAAATGCAATCAACAAGACAGGAAATCGATCATCCTTATATTTTCCTCTTTGCATATTTTGACAAATTCCTCAGACACAACTAAGTAATTACGGTAGGTATTATCTCTCGCTATAAAAAATGGTTCTTTGTAATCAAAAAATGGTTTAAAGATAACATCTCTATTATCACTAAGTTTTCTGAATAATGATTCACTCTGACTTATGAGAGGGAGATAATCATTTACTTTACCCATAAAGAATATGTTATCATTACCTTTACAATCAATAACACACTCATAAAAATTTATTTTACCAGGAATTCTCATCTCTAATATTTTTTTTGCCCTTACTGAAAAAATAGGAATCCCCGTAACAGCAGGTAAGTAATCTGCATTTTTCATTCGTTCTACAGAAAAATTCTCCTGCGCTATTCCTTTAGGTTTCGTATATTGTAAAAAAAGACCATCACCTTTATCTTGAATAAAAAAATCAAACAATCTTCCTTTAGAGTCTGGAAAGCTTATTAAATCCCCATTCCATTCCATGCTGCTTAAATAATAGAATCCCATATTACAATACCTTTATGCACAAGTATATGTACCCGATTGAAAACCTTTTCTAGTTTCACTCTGTAATTTTATAATTTCCTCCTGTGTTTTTCGGTAATCCCATTTTTCCTGATCTCCAATACTCTTTAATTTATTAAGCTCATTTTCCATCATCTTATTATAATCAGAATGCTCCACTGTCCATCCCTTATGAAGTCCTAAATCAGGATTTGGATCTATACCTTCAGCAACTGGAAGATACATCATATTCGACGCACCATTGATGCTCATTCCTGATTCAACAAATATGGGATGCTCTCTTAATGAATAAGGAATGATATGCTGTCGCTGATAACCCTGCTTTGTATCCATCCATGACGGGAATCGGTCCAGTCCAAGCGGATCAATCCACCCCAGCGCATTCGGCGCATACCGGTAAAGATTTATCCCGCCCGCTAACCCAATCGGATCACTGCTCAAAAACCGTCC
>NZ_KE137292.1:0-41418 GCF_000408805.1 Escherichia sp. KTE159 | reverse complement strand
CCCTGTCCTGCATGTCGGTGCGCGTCACCTTGTGGGTCCGGCGGCCCAGCGCGTCGTAGCGGTAGTGCGTCGTCCGGTCGCCTGATATCACCCGCAGCAGGTGACCGTCGGCATCCCACGCCAGCGTTTTCTCGCGATGGCCCTCCCCGCGCAGAATGACCTGGCCCCATTCATCGTATTCGTAACGGTATTTGCCCCATGCCCTGACGCGATTGTCCGCCACCGTTTCATACTCATTCACCGGGTTGCCCGCTTTATCCCAGTGAAAACGTTCCTGCACGCCCTGTGCCGGAGCGTGGCTGCGCAGCCAGCCTGCACGGTCGTAGTCATACAGCTCCGCACCGTGCGGCCCCGTCTCCATTATCAGCTCGCCGTCCGCGCTGTAGCGCCAGTCCTTCCGGTTCTCGCTTTCTTCCGCTGATGGAATGCCGCTCCCGGCGTACTCTCCCCGGATTATCCGCTGCCACGCCATCTGCCCGCTTCGCGTGTAACCGCTGTACTGCGTCAGTGCCCCCTGGCTGCGTATTATCTCCCGGTGCAGCCCGTCACGCGTGATGTCGCTCACCAGCCTGCCGTTATACCGGATACCCTGCACGTGCCCGCTGCCGTACATCAGCCATTCCGTCTTTCTGCCGTCCGGCAGCGTCAGGCTCTCCGGGTTGCCCAGCGCATCGCGCCGGTAACGAATCGCCCCCTGTGCGCCCTGTTCTGCCGTCAGCCTCCCGGCCCGGTCGTAGTCAAACGCCACCCGGTCTGCCGCCACCCCTTCCGCTGCCCCGGCCTCCGTCGGCGTCAGCACCACCTCCGTCACCTGGTCCAGACGGTTATAGCCGTAGCGCCGCTCGCTGTGGCTGCTGATGGCCGCCGTCAGCCTCCCTGCCGCGTCATGCTCATAGCGCGTGTGCCGCTCACCGCCCAGGCTTCCCCGCTGCGTGATGCCCGTAAGCTGGTTATGCTGCCAGTGGTACACCCGTGCCGTGCCGTCCGGCCTGCGCTCTTCCCGCACCCGGCCCGCCGCATCGTGCGCAAAGCAGTACGCCGCCCCGTTGCCGTTTATCAGCCCCAGCAGTTCACCGTATTCACCGTACTCCTGCCGCTCCTGCCGCCCTTCCGCATCGGTGTGCGAGGCGGTGAACCCCTCCGGCGTGTACGTCCACCGCTCCGTCGCCCCCGACGGCTGAACATGCCGCGTCAGCCGGTTCAGCGCATTCCACTCGTAATGTTCGCTTTTCAGGTCCGGGCGCGTCACCGTCTGCGGCAGGCCCGTCGCCGTGTGCGTGATGCGCGTCGTCTGCCCCAGCGCATCCGTGATGTGCACCAGCCAGCCGTCCACGCTGTAGCCATAGCGCGTGGTTTTACCTGAACAGTCGGTATAGGCCAGCAGTTCGCCCCGCGTGCTGTAGTCCGGGTGCGAGACCCCGCCGCGCGCATCCGTCACTTTTACCGGCTGGCCGTCTGCGCCGTACTCCACCCCGGTGATGTGGTTTTCCGGATCGGCGCGTTTCACCACCCGGTAATGGGCATCGTATTCTGTGCGCCACTCCCGCCCATCGTCCAGCCGCACCCGGCTTAACAGCGACGCGTTGCCGTACCATTCCAGCGCCGTTTCGCGTCCCAGCGTATCCGTCACCTTCACCGGGCGGCTTAATACGTCATATTCCATGCGGGTTTCAGCGCCGTCCGGGCCTTTGACGGCTACCGGCCAGTTATTACCGTTGTACTCGTAGTGATATTCGCCGCCATCGGTATCCACATAGCGTGTTACGTTGCCCTGCGACGTGTAGTACCAGTGACGCGCACGCCCCCGCGTGTCCGTCACCACCGTATGCCCGCCTTCCGGGGCATAGTCAAAACGCCAGGCCGCGCCGCGACTGGTGCTGTGCTCCACCACCCGCTGTGTGCCGTTCACTTCGGCATAACGGTAACGGCAGACAAAACCCGTGGCGTTGACATGTTCCGTCATCCGTCCGTCGGTGTAGGCAAAACGGCGCACCGTCGCGCCGCCACGGTCCGTGACCGAGGCCAGATAACCGTTGTCATCGTAGTCATAACGCACCAGCCAGCCGCCTCTGCCACCCTGTAGCTCTTCAATACCTGACAGGCGAGCCTGGCCATTCACCTCTGTGTAATGCATAAGCAACAGATGACCGGCATCGTCCCCCATCCGCTGTAACTTGCCGTGCTGCCACTCAAAGCGGATCGCTTGTTGCTGGCTGTCTTCCATGCGCGATAGTCGCATCACACCGTTACCATCCGGGCGGCCAAAGAGGTAAAAGTCCATCTCTGGGGTGTGTGCTACATAAAATCCATCATCAAGACGAGACAGGTACAACTTTTCTGCTGGGTCGTACCACTGCTGGCCCAGGTTCAGCGGCTGCGAGTGATGCTCTCGTCCCTGACGATCGGTGTAAATCAGCCCATTTTCCGTTTCCTGTAACGTCAGTTCCCACGGCATTCTCCAGCCACCGCCCAACATTCCCTGTCTTTCCAGCGCACTGGAATAGAACCGCTGGCACACGATCGGTAAGCGACCCGGTAGAACAAAATCTGTTTCATCGTCCGGCAGCAATACCTTGCGACCATCGGTGACGTCTACCGGAAAACCGAATAGCCCTGCCGCATAGCTGATGGCCGCATTCGTGGCAACAAAACCGGCAAAATAGCCCGCCGAAAACTTCAGGACGCAACGCCAGGTTGAGATACTCATCTTGCTTAAAGCCGCACCTAGTCCCCCCAAAAAACCGGCCGCCATAAACAGCCAGCCTGTCGATATCCGCCAGCTATCTGGTACCTCCGGGGTTATTGGCAGGTAAGCCTTTGCACCTCCACCTAAGAAAACGTTGTCAGAACCATCACTGATTTTCGCGTCACACTGCGTCCTGTCCCCTTTGCGCGCTGCCGCCTTACTGTTTATGAAAATGTTCGTGGAGCCCTCTGCTACCCGCGTCACTGGAGGGTGTTTTTCGCACGTTGCGGTACTGCGTTCGACTATTGCTGCCTTCCGACTGTTGGTGAAGACGTTATGCGAGCCTTCCGTTATTTTTCCGGTAACAACTGTGTGCTTTCTCCCTTCTGCCTCTCCCACCTCCAGTATGCCGAGGCCTATTTTGCCAATCAGGAACCCCATAAAAAGGCCAAGAAAAAAACCACACCCAAAAATTACCAGGGCAGCAGATGCCACTGCAATAAACACCGCTCCAACAATGGCCCCTAAAATAAAACCCATTGCTGCCTGAGTATGTTCTATTGGATCGTACAGCCGAGCCGCTTCATACATGAACTAATCCTTAAGGCGCTCCGCGCCTGATTTCCTTTTTAACGGCATAGCAAATTTTGAATAACATCCCTCTCGCGAAATAATGCCCCACAAAAATGTAAGTAAGCATATATATTTCATGGGGATTTTGTTAAACGGGATGACATTGCCTGACATCATTAAAACAACAAAAAGAAAGGCCATTCATTTACAGTCAACAACACCCTGTATATTATAAATGGAATATTTTATATTCTGTTTATATATCTCGCGTCACAAAGCTACTTAACCAATCACTCCATGATTGTATTTGCCCGGCATCCGGTTTTTGTTTGCTGGTCAGCGTAAAAATCAGTACCAGGCCATCCACGTTCACCTGAAACGCCGCCTGATACTGCCAGACAATACCTCCCTGTTTATGCGTTGCAGCAATCTGTTCGCCCTCTATAGCCTGTTCACCACTGCCCAGCCTGGCAGTTTCTCGTTTAAGTACACGATGTTCTTTCAGCCGCTGTTTAAGTATTTTTAATTGTTGATCCACATATCCGGACAGTGTTTCACCGGGTTTTAACTGTGCGCGAGTTATGCTCAGATTGATGAGTGAATTTTCTGGCCCACCTAAAACCAGCATATTCACGGTGTGATCACTGAATCCTTCCGGCATGGCAATACTGCCTTCGCTAAAATTAAGACGGGTATTTTTTGTCATATATTATCCTTTGGTTCAAAAATAATAGCAGCAAGGCAATCTCTATTTTTTCTTTAAACCCAAACGATATTTCCCCCCAAGCAGATACGGAGGTAAATACCGTCTCATCATCCAGAGAGCCACCTCTTGGTGCTTGTGTGATTTTTAATTGCGGATATTGAGCCTTTACTTCAGACAATGATACACAGGATCCACTGATATCCAGAATGAGTATCCCACTACGAGTAGCGATGCTACTGCTCCTTAAATTAACCTTGTCAATTCTGATATTATCTAAAGCAGGTCAGGAACTTGAAAAAGATATCTGTATATCTGTTTTACTTTCTTCCTTAAAATGAACACCCATTATTTTTTCAATACCCGGCCTGGTAAAGGAACGTTCATTCATAACTTCCGCAACCATTCCCCATAACTTTTTCATTTCAACCTCTGCATAGGCAATATTATATGGAATAAGAATTAACAAACACAAAAATCTATTACTGATTATCATAATTTAGATCGTACCCATCACCATAGTAGCCGTAATAAGACTGCCCCCTTGCTGAAGTAACCTCTCCATTACCATAAATTTTCCCTATTACATTTCTGGCCTTTTCTGAATCTCCATCTTTAATCAAAACCAGAAATACATTAAGAATTTTTAGGTTTAGGTTAAACTGGTGGCTCATTTTCCTTTATTGGCGATGGTGCAACTTCATCTGCTGTTAATACCTTTCCACCATCCGGGTTGATGTTCACCGGTGCGCCAATAATTGTCGTTCCGGCACTGGTGGTCTGCTGTAACGTTTTGCCGCAAATAACAATATTACCGTCTTTATCCATTACTATTGCTGACTCACCGCAGCGCAACGTTAGTTTCTCCCCAGCTTCCAGGCGATATTCCTTACCCACCAGAATAAACTGCATCAACTCCACAGTCAGATCGTCATTTTTTACAACAGTCGTGGTGCGGTTTTTGTTAATCGTATTCGTTTCATTTTTAATAATGGTTTTCGTCCGATCTGCCTTTACCGTGTGTGTTTCGTTATTTTTCACTACGGTATTCAGATCTTTTTCCGCAAGAAACTTCACTTCTTCCGCACCCGTTTTGTCATCAAAGCGCAGCATGTTTCCGTTCGTCGGCCCGCCCTTTAACGAGTGACTGAATATCCCGCTCTGCGACGCCATGCCCGGTAGCCCCCACGGTGGCATGGTGTCCTGGTTGTAGGTGCGCCCGATGATTATCGGTAAATCCGGGTCACCATTTTTAAAGTCCACCAGTACTTCCTGGCCGATGCGCGGGATCTGGATCATGCCGAATCCTTTCCCCGCCCACGGATAGCTGACACGGATCCAGCAGGAGCTGTTTTCGTCATTGTTACCGTAACGATCCCAGCCAAACTGCACCTTCACCCGCCCATATTTATCCGTCCAGATTTCCTGCCCCGCCGGGCCGGTGACGATGGCGCTCTGCGGGCCTTTGGTGTGGGGTTTGCTCAGGGTTCGCTGTGGACGGTAAACTTCGCAGGTGGGGTGCAGTTCAAACGTGGTGACATAGGTAAAATGCTGGTTCTGACCGCTGTGCTGCGCATTATCCCGTAAAAACAGCGTGGTCTGTACCAACAGGTAATCCTGGTTAACGTCTGCCGTCGGATGATTCATCAGCGTGAAGGTGTAGCCCGTCATGAGGGTGCGGATATTTCCCGCCCCGCCAACACGGCTGCCGGGGCTGCGCTGTGCTTCCATACGAATGCGCGTCAGCATCTCACCTTCTCCCGTAGTGAAGTAATCACCAGGCCATTCGTAATGCTCATATTCAGCATGACCGGTATCGCGCGGACTAGCTACGGTACTTTTCAGCAGCGAACGTGGCTTCATAAAATCAAAATCGTCCAGCACCCACTTTCCAGTACGCAGCTTCTCACTGGCCGTAATGGTGTGGATAAACTCCTTATCCAGCTTCAGTCCTTCCTGGTGCCACTCCACCAGCGGCGAGTCCGGGCATGCTTTATGACCATTGATGGCATCAGCCAGCACCAGCGTGTGGCTGTTCTCACTGTGTTCAAACCACCAGTAAATCCCCCATTCCTGCATCAGGCGCTGAATGAAATCAAAGTCAGTTTCACCGTACTGTACCTGCCAGGCGCGGGGCGGATAATTTTCCACCAGCCGCTTTTCCACCGGAAAGGAATATTCATCCAGTACTTCACTGAGAATATCCACCACGGTTTTGTTCTGGAAAGCTTTGTAGTCACTGGTGTGGGTCAGCAGTTTCAGCCATGGTTCAATGCGTAATTCATACGTGACCGAACGTCCCTCATGGCCGACTACCCGCGCAGCGGTCACCAGCCCGCTGATATACCGTTTTCCGCCACCGTCCAGTTCGATACTGACGCACAGATCTCTGCCCACCATCGGCTTGAGCGGCAGATTGGCGGCGGGCGAAACGTAGCCCAGGTTCAGGGTGTCTGGAGTTTTAAGCTGCACAGTGTAGGAAAACAGATTTCCAAGCCCTTCCGAACCATTCATCCCCGCGAACAACAGCATCTGCGGTGGCACCGCACTACCGCTTACAGTGATGTTATGCGCCCCCGGTCCACCGGCTGCAAGCGACGCCACCGCATCCTGAACTGCGCCAGCCATATCCGAGATCCCTGCCGCCGCAGCGGCGGCCTGCGCTGCGGCTACCGCCGCTTTCACCAGTCCCGATGGTTCCGGCAGCGCACCAAACAGATCCGCTGCTGCCTGTTCTGCCATCTGTTCGGCTGCATCAGCTACATCTGTTGCGGCTGAACCTGCGCTTACAGCACTACTTTCTCCGGCTATTGGCGGCGTGGTGATGGCTGGCCCACCATTACTGCCAGATTTATTACCCGTAGATACAAAACTCATGATATTTATTCCTTTAATATCGGATTAGAATTTAGCGCCCGGCGGCCAGAAAAAATAAGAAATAACCCGCCACTGTCCATCTTTATAATGAAAAAAACATGTCAGATTTAAATCCCCCGGCAAATGCCAAAATATTTCTTTGATGGGGATATTTCTGAATTCAGGTTTTGTTGAGCGATAGGTATTTTCAATTTCTATATAATATTCACCGACAAATTTATAACGAGGTTTTATAAATTCATACGCTGGCTGACCATAGTTATTTAATAGAACATTCTCTTCAACTCCATTATACACACCACTCGCATTCAGATAAGCATGCCCAGGAATATCAGACATGTTATTTTTCGCCCCACCCACTATCAAAAAAATAATCACAGCGTATATTAGTTTCATTTTTTTACGCTTTTCACAAAAAAATTAGAACCCGGAACCATTCTATTTAACCGCTCAATGACATTTCCCATATAACGAGAGCGCAGCTCCATACCAATATTCATTAACGCACTGGCATCCCCGGAAAATGGGGTAGTTGCTTTATCTGCATCATCACTATAGTATTCATCAGTAAGATATCCAATAATATGCCCAAGCTCGTGAGACAACCCTATTTGCTCATGGCAAACTTTTGATGAACCAAGACATTTAGCTGCAGCAACTATATCTTTAGAGTCAAGTTCCACGTATCGACTATTCCAGACAATGGAACTCTGACGAAAACTATTTGGATCATCATTATCAATTTTAAACACCACTACATCCCAATACCCATAACGATCAGTCTGAATTATTTCTATTGTGAAAGGTAAATCCTTACCATTAAACTTACTGACAAACTCAGACTTCCCAGAAACGGATAAAAAAACCTTATTATTCCATGTTTGATTAATGACAAAAATAACTTTCCCATGAAAGGTATTTTTCTCCATATCTGTCCAATCAGTTTTTGCATCCCATCTTTTTATCCAATTATATTTCCATCTCAGCAATAATGAGATTGCACCATTTTCACGGTCAATTCTTAAATCTCCCCAGGCATCATTGTCCCTGATATATCGTTTATCCAGCATTAAGTCGTCATAAGCATCGTATGCCTGCTGAATAGCCTCATCATGAGAGTTACCCATGTTCACCTCCTTATATTGCTATATATCCAATAAACCTGAAGATGATTGCTTACCCACCAATGCAGACGGGACCAGGGGTAGCCTGAAGTCAACAAATAGCAATCAACTTGAAGTTCAGGGGTATATTTGTTTCCCATCTACACGTTTATCGTCATATTTTTGTATAGCTATTCTCAGCATTCGTGGGCACATTATTTTTTCTCCAACCGCAGCGCATCCACATACCGCCCCTCGCTGTTCTGCTGCCAGAACCAGCCTTGCCCCTGCTGCGCCTGCGCCAGCATTTTGTCCGGCCAGCCTGGCCACGGCAGGTGGCGCACACCAGGCAATTCCACTATCGGCGCGTCCGGTAGCCCGGTGAGTTCCCGGCTACGCTGCGGTACACGTCGCAAGCCGCGCAGCCACTGCGCCCAGCGCGGCCCCGGCCGCCACATCGCCCACAGTTGATCTGTCTGCTCTGCCAGCCGCCCGCAGCATTCTGTCTGTGGTGAGACATATACTGCCGCCAACTGCGCCAGCCAGTACAACCAGCCCTGCGTGTCATCCAGGCTCTCTTCCAGCCATTCCCGTCCGGCACGCTGATAAATCACCAGCGGCCACGGTCTGCCCGTACTGTCTCGCGATGCGGTCAATACTCCGGTCAGCCATTCATCACGCCCGCCAATGGGGAGAAACCCCGGCGATAGCACAAAACTCCACGGCAATGGGTGGTGCTCCGGCAGCGTCTTTTTCTCACGCGGTGACAGGTGCATCCAGCCGTTGTTTGCTCCAGCCTTCGCAGCATCCGTTCCTTCCGGCAGAACAATATGCCGCCCCTGTCCCAGCCACGTCTGCTGGTTCAGCCATGCCTGCCACACCTGCGCTTCGTTCGCACTCACCCGCCAGCGCACGTAGTCCCGCTGGTCCGGCAGTCTGCCGAACATCGCCGGAGTCGATACTGCCGTAGCCCGGCGCATCAAAGCGTCCTCTCCGGGCAGGCGAAGCGTTGCAGTAGCCCCCGGTTCACCGGGTCAAAATCCCGCCCAGCGGTAATCTCCAGCACCACCCGCCGCCCATCAAAACTGTACTCCACCTGCTGAGTTCCCCGTACCGCTGTCTCCTGCGCGTTACCCGCATCCAGCAGATGAAACAGCGCCCACGGCCCGTTAGTCAGTAGCGTCGAGGTGTCCTGGCGGATGCGCGGGCTGGCGGTGATTTCCGCCATTGAGCCATTACGCGGCCCGGGCCAGCTCACTTTCAGCGGCCTGACCGGGCCGTGAGCGTAACGCAGCACCTGCCCGTCAATGTCAATCACCAGTTCGGTGATGGCAGGGTCCATATCCACGACGCGGACCTGCATCGCCCAGGAGAACTTTTTCCCGCCTTCCCCGTTAAAAAAAACGCTACGGATCTGCTTTGCTTCCTGAAACGGTGTCAGATCCGGCCCGAGCAATGTCATGTTGCCTTCAGTCGGCTTGTAGCGCCACGGGTTACTGGCAGTGTCCGCCAGCGGGGCAAGTTGCTTCGTCCAGAAAGCATCCAGCACGCCGCCGCTGGCAAAGATACGGTTAAAATCATCCGCACTGACTTCCTGTGGGCTGTCGGCAAAGGGGTAGCGTCCGTCAATGGCATCACGACACTCATCACCGATCACCGCCTCCATTTGCGCATTCAGCACTTCACCCGTTCCGGCGTTGATTTTGCGCGTCCCCTGCTGTGTTAAATCCAGCAGAATATTTTTCAGCGGTGCAGGCAGTTTTGCTGCCTCCAGTTGAAGTTTATCCGCCGCCGAAATGCGGCCCGGTAATGTGCTGGCCGCCAGCGCACTGTCGGCAATGGTGAGCTGGGTGTAATACTCATTGAGCATCGTCAGCAACGAATTAAGCTGTGGTGCGCTGCCCCCTTGTGCGCTGTCCGTACGCCCGGAAACCACTTCCCGCAATGCGGCAAAACGATCATCCACCAGTGTTTTCTCCAGACGTTCTTCCGGATGGATGTCCTGCAACAGCTTCGCCGTCTGTACCGCTTTCCCCGCATTACCGGAAAGCCGATCCTGCGCTCGCTGAGCCATCTGCTTTTGTCTGGCCTGCGCATCCAGCGGCGGCACCAGGGTGGTCTGATCTACCACGACTTTACTCAGCCGCATCAGCGGGGAATCAGGTGAGGCCAGAGTACGCAGCACCTGAAGGTCATACGCCAGTCCGGGGCTGCCGTCTTCCCCAGCGCTGTTGATGCTGTGAATGCTTGCCAGAAAATCCTGCCAGCGGCGGGCATATTCAGCGAGGTACAGGCGACGGACTTCACGGGTAATCGGGAGTTCCTGTCCCGGTAACTGGCTCATTACAATCTCAGTCGTTTTTTTTTGCGCACTTTCGCGCCCCATCACCCAGGCGTCATCCGCTGATGCGGCGGCGACAAACTCCGACAGCCGTTTGTCGAACAGTTCCCGGTAGCCTTCGCGGGTGAAGATGCCAGGCACGCCACGATCTAATGGCGCACCATCCGTGCGGACAAAAACCGTTCCCGCATCCGCGCCCACGGCACGAACCAGCGAAAACTCCTGCGGCGCTTCGCTCTCCATAGAAGCCAGTGCACGAGTATAGATACGCTCGGTGCTGGTATGACCGTCAAGAAAGGCTCGCGCCAGGCGGATCAGCCCCTCATCTTTTTCGTATGGCGAATGCACCACGCGACTGCCGTCAAACAGAGCATCGATATGTTCCAGCACGGCTGCGCGACCGCCGAAATCTGCCACGCTGTCGCGGTTGTTCAGATCGTTCAACACCCAGGCGTGGATCTCCGCGGCGTTGTATTTGTCCTCGTGGTCTTTATCGAGGTTCAGCAGCAGATAAACATGCAGAGCGTCATAGGCAGCTTTACTGTCCTGACGGGCAATCGCATCCGAAAGTACGTATTCCATGCGCTTCACCAACGGCGGTAGCAGTAACTGGTCAAGCAGGCGGTCATACAGGGATGCCACGCTCTCCATCACCGGAGGGACGCTGTAAAGACCATAACGCCAGGCCAGCGGCGGTGAGTCCGGATCCAACCCCGGCCAGGCAGAGAGCGCCCGCGCCTGGTTCAGTAATGCGGGAACCGGCTGCATGGCGGGTTTTCCGGTATAGGCTTTGACGTCATCATCCAGTTGGGTCGTCCGGTTGGTGATTTCATGCAGATAATCGCTGTTACCCTGCTGGCTGCCCTGCATTCCCTGCCACAACCAGAAAGCCAGCGCCAGTACCAGCAGATGCCCACCGGTACGCAGCAGGCGGTAACGCCAGGCCCACTGAAGGTTCGGCTCCACCATGTGCGCTTCACGGAAGATAAATTTAGTCAGCAGGTCATGGAGAAAATAGCTTCGGTTGCCATCCGGCAGAGTATGGGACGGAGACTCCTCGTTCCCTTTTATTGCCCGGACAAAACGCTGCCAGATGCCCGTCTGGTCTGCTACGGCGTCTGCCTGCGCCTGTGCGGCACTGGTGAAAAATACCCCGCGCAGGGTGTTGTTAAGCTGGGTGGCATCGAATTTTGAATCGAGGAAAATCTGTTCAATGGCTTCCAGCAATGGCGTGCCCAGCGCGGCAAATTCACGCGGGAAGCGGTAGAGCCGTTGGCGGCTTTTAAGGTCGTACTCTTCCTGCAACCGACTATCCATCCCCTGATCCAGCCGCAGCGTCAGATTTGCCAGTTCCTGACCACAGAGCGCATGCAGTGACTGCGAATCACTGGCGTGACGCCTGCGGCTGTATGGCAGAGTAAAGCCCCAGACCTGAGCACGCAGGTGACTGGTCAATCCACGGAAATACTCCGTAAAGCCGGGTAGCAGATCCATTTTGGTGACAACCAGATAAACCGGGAAACGAATGCCCAGTGTCTCCCGCAGTTCCGCCAGCCGCGCACGCAGGGCTGCACAGGCAGCCAGCCGTTCAGCCGGGGATTGTGCGGTCAAATCTGCCACATTCAGCGTCAAAATTACGCCGTTCAGCGGCGCGCCGGGACGGTGTTTACGCAGTAGCCCCAGAAATCCCTGCCATTCCCCGGCGTTGCGCTGGGTTGCACTGATTTCACCGCCATCATCGTGGCGGGCATAGCGCCCGGCGGTGTCAATGAGCACAGCCTCATTAGTAAACCACCAGTCGCAGTGCAACGTGCCGCCGCCCGGCACGGTGAGGATATGCGCGGTCTGCTCCATCTGTTCCGCCAGCGGAAACTGTAGCCCGGTGTTAAGCAGCGCGGTGGTTTTACCATCACCGGGGCTGCCGATAACCATGAACCACGGCAGTTCGTACAGAAAGCGTTTCCCTTCCAGGACCTTACGCCAACCAGGTAGATCCACACGCAGTTGTTTCAGTTGTCGGATGGCGCGGTTGAAAATATGGCTGACGGTGCGCAGATCGGCCTTAATTTCCCCTGCCACCGGTACGTCTTCCCCGCGCGGATGCAAGAAACGGCGCAGCAGTTGTTCATCCAGACGCAACGCCCGCCAAAGCCGGTACAGGCCATACAGCGCATAGCTCAGCAGGATCATGCCGATTAGCGTCAGACGCAGCCACAGCGGCGCAAACGGGCGAACGTCACCGAAGGCCAGCAACGGTGAGACAAAGCCGATAACCAGGCACAGAACCGTCACGCCAATGATGCTCATCGACCAATTCACCAGCCACAGCGCGAGGAACATTAGTAACAGAACGATAGTGACTACCCTACTCCCCACGGATGCAAGCGGATGCAGGGTATCAAACGCCACCAGCGGCCCGAGAAACCAGACCAGTAGCGCCAACGCCACCACGCAGACAACGACCAGCGCACGGCGGGAAAACAGCAGACTGAGAAATTTTTGCATTATTGTTCAGAACTCCATGCGATAATCAGTAATAGCAAAATGCCGCAAGCTGAAAAAATCCGTCCAATACGGGCTACTGAAAAAAAATAAAGAGCAATCTGAACAATTATCAAAATAAAATAAATCAACATTTTGATTATTTCTCTGTTCCCATTTCCCTGAGGCAACGCTGTTATTGAAGGATCTATATCCTGCATCTATTGATACTCACTCCCGGAAAAAAGCATAATGATGATCAGACCCATAATGAATAATAACCATCCTGATATTTGAATTATTCTTCTCACGAAGACTCCTAATGGGCGATGAGTAAACGAGAGAAATGCAACCAGTTGTTGACAATAAAATTGCCATAGCTGGTATCTTCCTTTATTTTCTCCAGGGTAAGCGACATACCCCGGTTATAACGGGCACCAATAATTCTTATCTGCTCTTCCGTCAGGTGTGGTAAGGAGGACTGAAATCCATCTCTTTCAGCTAATTGATAAAGATGTCTGGCCACAAGTTGAATATTAAAAATATCATGCTGGAGGCAATTTGCCAGTTCACGCAATTGAGAGGTATCCATTTTTGACTCATCAAGCCCAGGTGTTCTGGCTGTGGTTCGCAATTGCATACTCACTGCACCAAAAGATGTTTTTTCTGGTCTCGAAGTCATGGTGATATGTTCATCAATCCACTCAGGCCCACTCCAGTTAATAGTCCGAACATCAAATGCCAGCATATCTACAATACAGGGCTCTCCCCCGACTTCTATCCAACACACACCAGCCAGTAAAGGCGCTGGCAAATTATATGTATTGGCAGCCGACGTTATCAGAAGGTGGTTATGTTTCACCCAGCGATCTTTGAAATAACGCCCATAAGGTACACCTTCGCCCCATTTTTTTGGGGCTAATTTCCAGAAAAGAAATTCGGTCACGCCCCATACCGGTGAATGATTCGATGCATTGCAGTCCAGATTCTTCATTTTTCTCACTCCACCACCAGAATTTCCACCCGGCGATTCTGCGCCCGTCCGGTTTTAGTGCTGTTATCGGCCACTGGTGCGGTATCCCCTTTCCCGACAACCCGGATCCGGCTGGCCGAAACGCCACCGGACGTCAGCAACGAAGCCACTTCTGCCGCACGTTTTTCTGATAACACCTGATTCGACGGGAATTCAGCGGAGTGGATAGGCTGGCTGTCGGTGTGACCGGTCACCGTCACCGCACCGCCCACACGCGCAATCTCGCGCGCGGCCTTATCAATCACCGGGCGGAGCGCATCATTTACGGTTTTCTGCCCCGGTATAAACATCGTATCGCCTCGGAAGATCACACGGCTGTGATGGTCATCTTCCTCCACCGTCAGCAGGCCACGGGCAATTTCGTTCGCCAGCAGGATCTTCAGTCGCAGTTTGTGCACCGGAATCGGTGGCGGCGACAGGTGTTTACCGATGGCGTCGATATGCTGCTGTACGGTTAAGGTGGCGAGATTCATCCGGTGGCTGTAAAGGCCAAACAACGTCAGCATCACCAGCAGAGCTATTCCGGCACTCAGCCAGACCGGCACCCGGCGCATCCGGCGCATCCGTCCGCTGACAGCTCCGGTAAATCCCGGCGAGAGCGTCGGCGTGACCGGATCGCGGCGCTGGACCAGTTGGGTCAGCAGTTGCTGGCGAATATCGTCCAGTTGCTTACGTCCGTCGGGCCGTACGCTGTAGCGACCTTCAAAACCCAGCCCCAGAATGTGGTAAATAATTTCCAGCACATCGCTGTGCTCCTGGAAGCTGGAGGCCAGACGACCAATTATCTGAAATAGTTTGATACCGCCTTCACTTTCGCCATGAAAAGTGACCAGCAGACTCTTCCCAGCCCAGACACCGCGTCGTCCCCAGGTGGTGTTGTTGGCGGCTTCATCAAGCGACGTACACAGGCAGTAGCGCACCGCCAACACATGTTCGCGGCGCAGGTTTGCCTGGTCGCACAGCGTCTGATACCGACGAACTTCACGCTCCAGCAGGGCGCGGTAATGTTCGACAAAAGCAGGGGCAAGTTCACGGGGCATCTGCGCCAGTGCGCACAGCAGCGGACTTGCCGCCGCCAGCAGGGGATTAGCCGCAGCGGTGATTTCGGCCAGCCGGAGTTTCATATCCGGGCCGTCTTCAACCACCACCTTTATATCTTCCCTGCGAAGGCTGTCCTGTATTGCGATATCATAACCTTCATTATCAGGTGGTTTTGTCTCCCCCACTGATGGCTGGAATGGCTGGGTATTCATCGCAGGATGCGTCAGAATATCGTCGGTCATTTATCGCGAACTCCCCACAGCTCCAGCCCTGGAAATTCTCCGGCGGTATGCATTGCCATGCCGCCATAGCGGGCGATATGTTCCCACAGCACGCCGTCGCGACGGATGTCGTAATAGATATAACCGGACTGGAACGGAATCTGACGCGGCGGCACCGGCAGCACCTGTAAAGCAAGGCCCGGCAGGTGCGAACGAATCAGCTCCGGCAGGCGTTCGGACGGCCCTATTTTGGTCTGAGCCGAAAAATGTTGCAGCAAGGTTTCGGCGGACATCTGCGCCTTCACCGCCAATACTAACGAGCTGAAATCTGACAGTTCGGTAGGTTCAATCACCGCATTGAGAATACCGTAAGTTCCCTCCTCCAGAGTGATTCGCTGCGCCCCGCGGATCAGCACAGCATTTAGCAGATACTGCACCTCATCTACCACCGATTTCAGCCCGGCATAGGGCGTCAGGTGCTTATATTCTTTATATTTTTCCGGACGGCGTGTTTGCGGACGCACATAGGTAGAGAGTTCTCCGGCCAGTGCGCAAAGATTACGATAGAGCACTTCAGGCGACAGCGGCGTTTTCGACATATGGATCAGTAAGGGGCCAAAACGATTGAGAATTTGCAATAGCAGGTAATCCGACACTTCCGCCGCCTCATGGCCGTGTTTATCACTGCCCGTCAATCGCTCAGCCAGAGAATTTGCCCGCATTTTGATCAGATCGTTGATCCACGACAACCATGTACATATCAGTGAACTTGCCTGATAGTTCACCACCGGCGGGATCAAATCTTCGTCAATATCAACCCGCCCCTCTGGATGCAATGCTGTGATACGTGTCAGCGGCAGGCCGATCCACGCATCCGTCACCGCCTTTTCCGGCAACAGACGGAGGCGCAGGTGGCTGAGTTGCAACAGTTGTGCGCCGCGCCCCAATGAGTTTGCATCACGGATTTCATTTTCATGAACCGAAAAGCGTGCCAGCGATTCTGGATTATTGCCAAAACTGGTTTCTTCGCTGTTCGGTGTGCGTATTGGCACCGCCAAATAAATCAATTGGTTAAGGTGCTCTGGCAGGATGGTAAGAGGCGGCGGTAGTGGTGTGTGTCCCGGCGCATTAAACGGTGTTCCGTCGGCAAACACCCCAAAAGCCTTCGTGAGTACCAGCTTTCCGATGTTCAGTGCTTCACTGTCAATGCCGTATTCACTGAAGCCCCAGAAAAAGGGGGAAAGAGGCAAACTGCGGTAATGAATGACATGTTCCAGATAGCGTTCCTGCTGCTGAAACATCTGTGGCAGCAAAAATTGCCCTTCACTCCAGACTACCCGGTTATTCCAACTCATAATTTACTCATCCCGTTCTTTAATCACTATGGCGCTTTGCTCTATACCGGCATCCAGTTCGACTTTTTTCTTTGGCATAAAGCGGCTGTACCAGCTTTTTTCCGGGGGATCAGGAATTTTATACGTGACTCGCCATACCGATTTTCCCAGATTGCGATAGCCAGCAAGGATCCCCAGTGCCGTGGTTTCTTTATTGAGAGAGCGACGCAGCTTTTTCTCCTCGCCCGGACGCAGGATAAAGCTGTCGCGGTGCAGTAAATCATCGGTAAGAACAGTTTTGTCATTGTCCTGAAGAGACCACCAGTCCGCCGCCGTGAAAGCTGCATCATTTTTCAGTTCATAAACGCGTATCTCTATGGGCGCGGCTTTCTTCTGATTGTCTGGGTTCACCTTATCGGAAGCCTTCATCACCAGATCAAGTCGCTGTGACATCAGGTCCGGCACGGTGTCGCTGTCAATGCTGCACCCGGGCAAAAGGCAGATAAAAAACAACGCTACCGCCCATAACCGCCAACCGGGGTCACGCCATTTATTCACTATAATTTCCTTTAAAATCAAATAATAAATAACGGCCAGGCTATATACCTGGCCGGAAAAAAATTGCTTAAATTTCTTTGTTAGCTTTGAAATCGTAACCTGCCGTGATAGTGCCGCCGCTGCCGCCCTGCTGGTTCTGCACCACGTATTCCTGTTTCACGGTGCTGAAAGAGAGTTCGACTCTTTCGCGGGAGGCGATCTCGCCCTCCTTGCTACCACTGGGGGAAACCACAGCCACAATCAGGTCAGTAAAAGTGTACTTGAGGTATTCCAGCGGATTGCCGCCTGCTTTACGCATGACAAGGATGGACTTCGGAATGTGCTTGCCGGAGGAGCAGTATTTGAACAGGTTCGGGCTGGCGCGATCGATATAATGTTCAAACTCCAGGTTAGTCACGGAGACTTTACCGGATCCCAGGCCGCTGCCCGCGTGCATGGTGGATTCCTGGTGGATATTCCAGCGCCAGCTCAGCACCTCAATTTCATTTTTATGTTTGTCATCCATTGACTCGCCGTCAATGCCGTCAATTTTCAAAAAAATGTCATAAGCCATTTTTATTTCCTTATTAAGAATTACTTAAAAATAATCTCTGATTTATCTGCATAGCTGAATGCAGATAAACCATTGCCGTACAGAACCCCCTCTCCTTTATTTCAGAAGAACAGAAGGCTGTATAATTTCCGGTAATGAGATACCAGTATTTAATTAATTTACATGTTGAATGTATTACGTCTATTTACATATCACAGATATCAATGACTCTCCTTGTTCCCGCTGACGCTGTAAAGAAGATGCCTGGCACTGTGTTGCAGATGCTGGTACTGGTTGTGATAACCAAACCTGTCCGTGGTTATAAATACAAGAAACCCAGTAACGCTCACTATCCTGATTAGTGGTCATTGTGGTATCCCATATTTGCCTGGTTTCACCCTTTATTTTCTCTGTCTCTGGTTTTAGATCTATCCGATTTTCAGGTTTTCCCTGCGACATCCCTACGCCGTCCAGCCACAGACGGGGTTCATAGCGGGAAGATCCCTGCCAGGATGCAGGTACATCCGACTCCAGTACTGTCGTTGAGGATTTTATATTGATAAACTCGGGGCAACTGACTTCCCACGCTGCAACAAATTGTGAATAAAACAACATATACCCCAATAACAGAGAAAAAATAAAACGGGTCCCCATTGAATCTATCCTCTACTCAATAACATAAAAAGCTTCAGCGTTATTACTGGCATCATGATATGTCCCATCACTGCGCATCCCACCTTTTCTGGAGATTTTGCGCGCAGATACATTCGAGGCTTTGCCTGTCCACTGATCCATAACATAAATATACGAATCATCCTGTTCGAGATAGAAAGCAGCATGTTTATGAGCATTGTCCCCCGATGGATATTTCCCATTCACAAAAGTCGCAATTGCTGTTCCTCTGGGAATCGATTTGTCTCCGAAAACCTTCCGACCCTGCTTCCACGTTCCGGTATGCCCCACATGTGCATATACCTGAACCAAGAACACACATTCCTTTCTGTCTCCTGCCCCCGCCATTCCCACCATTTCAGTGCCCTGCAATGAATCTACCAGTCCATAAACATATGCCATATATCCCCCCTGAGTATTACCCGACATCATTCATTAAAATATTCATAAAAATCAGGAAGTACCCTGTTTTACTGACGGCAGTTTTGTCACCAGACGCAGCGATCCTGTTAATCCTTCAAGCTGAAAATGCGGGCGCAGGAAGAATTTGGCATCGTAATAACCCGGATTCCCCTCCACTTCTTCCACCACTACCTCAGCAGCAGCCAACGGACGGCGGGCTTTGGTTTCCTGCGAGGAGTTCACCGGATCGGCATCAACGTAGTTCATGATCCATTCATTGAGCCAGCGCTGCATATCTTCACGCTCTTTGAACGAGCCAATCTTGTCGCGCACGATACATTTGAGGAAGTGCGCAAACCGCGAGCAGGCGAATAGATACGGCAGGCGTGCGGAGAGATTGGCGTTGGCCGTAGCGTCCGGATCGTAATATTCCTGTGGTTTTTGCAACGACTGTGCGCCAATGAAGGCGGCGTAATCAGAGTTTTTGCGGTGGATCAGCGGGATAAAACCATTTTTCGCCAGTTCAGCTTCCCGACGGTCAGAGATGGCAATTTCCGTCGGACATTTCATGTCCACACCACCATCGTCGGTAGGGAATGTATGACAGGGTAGGTTTTCCACCGCACCACCAGACTCCACACCACGGATCAACGTACACCAACCGTAATGTTTGAAAGAACGGTTGATATTTACGCCCATTGCATAGGCAGCATTGCTCCAGACATATTTGCTGTGGTCTGCACCATCTGCATCTTCTTCAAAATCAAACTCATCGACAGGGTTTGTTTTCGCACCATAAGGCAAACGGGAGAGAAAACGTGGCATCGTCAGGCCAATGTAACGAGAATCCTCACTTTTTCGCAGCGAATTCCACGGAGCATATTCGAGGTTTTGGGTCACAATTTTGGTCAGATCACGCGGGTTAGCCAGTTCCTGCCAGGAGTCCATCTGCAACACTGACGGAGAGGCCCCGGCAATAAACGGCGCATGGGCTGAGGCAGCCACTTTGGCAATGGAGCCGAGCAGATCCACATCCGGCGGGGTGTGATCAAAATAATAATCCGCAATGATACAACCGTAGGGTTCTCCGCCTAACTGCCCATATTCAGCTTCATACAGCTTTTTGAACATGGGGCTTTGATCCCAGGCGATCCCTTTGTAACGCTTCATATTTTCCGCAATTCATCCTTTGAAAGGTTCATAAAGCGGATTTTTAATTTTTCATCGGTTTCGGTGTTGTAAACCAAATGTTCCATCCCACGCCAGGAAGACTCCAGTTTCTGAAAATCCGGATGACTCAGGATTAGCTTGATCTGTTCCGTTAATTTGAAATCGATCTGCTCAATAATCGTAGCAATACTTTTGTAAGCATCGTCACTGACGGTGACTGTATTTGTCAGAGCCTGTTGGGCCAGCGTCTGAACTGCAGCCTCAACAGCCTTTGCAGCCTGAGGTGTCTTGGGACGGAAGGCTTTATCCAGCAGTGAATCAAATTCAGTGTCCTGATAGGCTGTGCTTTGCTCAGCAGTGAGATCGCCTGTCGCCAGAAGAGTATCGTTTACCATGAAAGTTCCTTAATAAAATCGCAGTTAGTCTGTTGTTCCCGTTTCACCTGATAAGACACTTTCCTGTTGAGTGACAGGTTTTGGTGCACTGGCCAGAGCGTTCAGTAACGTCGGGTCTTGTAAGAGTTTATTGATCAGATTTTCTGCTCCTGCTTTACCATCCATATAGGTTTGTAGGTTGGCAAGCTGAGTACGTGCTTCCAGCAGTTGGTTCAGGGCGTCCACCTTGCGGGCAATCTGCGCAGGTGAAAAATCATCCATATTCTCCAGCGTAATATCGACCATTAACTGCCCTTCGCCCGTCAGCGTATTGGGGACAGCAAACGCCACGCGCGGCGCAATAGCCTTCATTCGCTCGTTGAAATTGTCGATGTCAATATCAAGGAATTTACGATCGGTTACTGTGGGCAACTCTTCACGTGGCTTACCGGCCAGATCGGCCAGCACCGCCATGACAAACGGCAGTTCGATTTTTTTTTCGGAGCCATAAATCTCAACGTCATACTCAATCTGCACGCGGGGCGCACGGTTGCGGGCAATAAACTTCTGCGCGCTGTTGTTGATAGCCATAATCCTTCATTTCCTTATCAGTCAGCCGCCGACCGCCAGGAGAGCGGTTCAACGGTACAGTTTAAAAATGCACAGCAAACAGTTGGTTCATACGGATAAATCATGCTTCATGAACCGTTTCAAAAATAATCTGTTCATCCTCATCAACACGAATGCGGATTTGCGTGATGGCCGTTTTCTCTGTCATCGCCTGCAACCAGTAACGGGACAGTTGTGGGAGGAGATGTTGTTCGATATAGCCGATAAGCAAACGAGCGCCGGTTTCGTGCATCGGGCAATGTGCCACTATGTGCGTAATTAATTCATCGCCATAGACGAGTGAAACGCCATGCTGCTCTGCCATCCGATCCATCAGCCTGTCAAGATGCAGGCGGGCAATAACGCCACGCGCCGTCTCATCCAGCGGCAGATAGGGGATAACCGTCACCCGTCCCAGGAAAGCAGCCGGGAAGTGTTTGCGTAACTCCGGCATTAAGGCTTCTTTTAATCCTGACAAATCAGGCAGTAGCGCCGGATCCTCACACATCTGGCTGATAAGGTCCGCTCCTGCGTTAGTGGTCAACAACAGCGTGGTATTTTTGAAATCGATGTGGACACCTTCGCCATCCTCCATCGCGCCTTTATCAAATACCTGGTAGAACAACTCATGGACGTCATGATGGGCTTTTTCAATTTCGTCGAGCAGCACCACGCTCCAGGGATGACGACGTACAGCTTCCGTCAACACGCCGCCTTCGCCATAGCCCACGTAGCCGGGCGGCGCACCTTTCAGCGTGGAGACGGTATGGGACTCCTGAAACTCGCTCATATTGATGGTGATCAGGTTCTGTTCGCCGCCGTAAATAGCTTCCGCCAGCGCCAGCGCGGTTTCGGTCTTACCCACACCGGACGGCCCGGCCAGCAGAAAGACACCCACTGGTTTACGCGGGTCACCTAAACCCGCCCGCGCGGTCTGGATACGCTCACCAATCTGCACCAGCGCATCCATCTGCCCGGTAACACGCTGCGCCAGACGGATGGGGAGTTCGAGGATCTGGCTGGCTTCATCTTTCACCATGCGCCCGGCGGGAATGCCTGTCCAGTCGGAGACAATCGCTGCCACCACCGCCGCGTTAACTTCCGGGAACACAATGGGGTTTTCACCCTGCCAGACTCGTAATGCAGTTTCCGACTGTTGTAACGTGGTTTCATCACGCTCATCGGGCTCTGCGGCACGCTGTTCCTGTAAGGTATGAACCAACTCCAGTTCCTGCTGCCAGCGCGCTTCGGTGTCAGAAAGATCTACATTCAGTGAGGCGATCCGTATCGTCAGTATGTCGCCCCGCTCTGCGCGGATACCCATTTTTTCCTGCTTTAATAACAACTCCTGCTCCAGTTCGGCGGCATTGAGCTGCTGACGCAGATACTGGACTTTCGCTGGTGGGGTATGCAGCGACAGCGCTACACGGGCCGCCGCCGTATCCAGCAAGCTGATAGCCTTGTCCGGTAGCTGCCGGGCCGGAATGTAACGGTGAGAAAGCTGTACGGCGGCGCGCACAGCCTCATCAAGGATCAGGACGTCATGGTGTTTTTCCAGCGTGGTGACTAACCCGCGTACCATCTCAACAGCAGCAACCTCTTCCGGCTCTGCCACCTGCAACAC
This sequence comes from Escherichia sp. KTE159, assembly GCF_000408805.1. Lineage (NCBI taxonomy): Bacteria > Pseudomonadati > Pseudomonadota > Gammaproteobacteria > Enterobacterales > Enterobacteriaceae > Escherichia > Escherichia sp. KTE159. The sequence continues at coordinate 19,084 of NZ_KE137292.1, read as the reverse complement.
CTGAAAACGCCGGGTCAGCGCCGGATCTTTTTCGATATGGCGTTTGTACTCACTCCAGGTGGTTGCGCCGATGGTGCGCAGGGTGCCACGCGCCAGCGCCGGTTTCAGCAGATTGGCAGCGTCGCCCGTACCGGATGTACCACCAGCGCCCACCAGGGTGTGAACTTCATCGACAAACAGAATAACCGGCTGCGGCGAACGCGCAGCCTCTTCCAACAGCGCCTTCAGGCGGGATTCAAATTCGCCCTTCATGGACGCCCCGGCCAGCAGCGCCCCGACATCCAGCGACAGCAGACGCACGTTTCGCAGTGAAGGCGGCACTTCGCCCCGGGCAATCGCCAGCGCAAATCCTTCCACCACAGCCGTTTTCCCGACGCCCGCCTCGCCGGTCAGCAGCGGATTGTTCTGCCGACGACGCAGCAGAATATCCGTCATGGTACGAATTTCGTGTTCGCGGCCGGTGACCGGATCAATATTGCCTTCACGCGCCAGTGTAGTCATGTCCTGACAGTATTTCGCCAGCGCAGATTTACTTCCGCTTGATTCGCTGGCAAATACCTGGCTAGCTTCCCCCGGTACTGCAGAATTCAAACCCGAGCCGCCATATGGCATTTCTGTTATTTCAGAAGATGATGTGATTAAAGACGGAAGGATATCTAATAGTTCATCTACCGGTAGCCCAGCCAAAGGCGCACAGATATTTTTTAACACCCGATGCAATTCTGGCGTGGTTAACCAGGCAAGTAATAACCAGCCACTACGAATTTTTTGATCACCAAAACGGATACTTGCCAACATCCAGGCTTTTTCGACAGATAGATCGATATGATGGGAAAAATCGTTAATTACACTCGCCCCGGCAGGCAATATCTCCAGTTGTCGAATTAACGCATTCTCTACATCAGCAGATGTTATTTGATAGTGTCGAAGCACATTGTGAATGTCATTCTCTGGTTGTTGTATGAGTTGATGCAACCAATGTGTCAGTTCGACATAAGGATTAGCACGTAATTTACAGAACGTTGTCGCGGATTCCAAAGATCTAAATAAAGATTTGGTCAGCTTTCCATATAGTGCACTGCGTGAAACAGGAGTGTCCATCTGTTACACCTGATGATGTAAAATCATATAAATGATACATAAGCATAACTGTATCGATTAAAATTCCTAATTAATAGAATTATCAAAAACCCGGAATGAAACAATGATGCATATCACAGAACACAATGTAATATAGCAGTTAGTATCTTTTTTATGGTGATATTCAATATAGCAATTTAATTTCATATATATTATGAATATATTACACTAAAAATCACCACTATATATTTCTGCGAAGACTAATATTGATAAAGCAAATTGATCAGTATTGCTTATCTAAAAATTTTAATTAATTATTCTGTTGAAAAAAACACTCTACACAGTGATATGCAATGAAACAAAATATTACCTGGGGACTACAAAAAATACAGGCGCATGGGATCTCCGATAACACAATTTATGCGACTGCAGGAACCCAAATTATCTTCACCGTTACCACTCCCTGGATCCCTGTTTTTGAGGCAAATGATGATGTAAAGATTGCCCTCAGTCTGACCCGCCACGAAGAGGCATGGTGGATAATTAATCAGTCTGATGAATATTGTTGCACGGTAAATGATCAGATTGTCGAGCCGCATCACCGTATGCGCCTGAACGAAGGAGACTTGATTGAATGGGGATTATCTTCATGGTGTCTTGTGCGCGGTAACCTACCATCCACGGCTTTACACGTGGAAAAGACGACAGCGCAGATTACCGCTTCACCAAAAACAATGATTGAGTATCTCGATCTCGACTGGTTTCGACAACAGCAAACACAACCGCAAAACCCGTTCGATATCATTCCGATCCACGGCGCAGTCACCACAGAAGTTGCCCCAGAAACAGATAACCCACTCCCCCTTCTTTATCAAGAATACCGCCAGGCGTTGTCGTCCCCCGAACAGGATATTCATCACCATGTTGATCCTTTTCCCCTGTACGAAGAGGCAGTCACACAGGATCTGACCTCCTTATGCAGCCTGACCTCTGAAACTGATACATTGCAGGATATAGTCACTGGTGGGCTAAGTATTGACGCGATTCTCGATGTGCTGGATACCACCGGCGAAGAAGAAACCACCTGGCCTGTCGAAACGATTCTCCCCGATATCCTGCATCTGCTTTCCCCGGAATATGCACAGGAAACGATACATAACGCCATTCTACCCGACCTGACACAACGTGAGCACCGCATCATCGGCATTGACAGTCATTACCGGGTCACCCCGGTACAACACGGAGATATTTATCATGACAAATAATAACGTGCTACCGGCGATGTTGTCGGCGCTGTTGCGGGATTATTCTGTAGCGGAAGGAATTCAGATAGCGGAGCAACAGGTAAAGAAGCAGCCGACGTTGGCTTCACATCGGCACAATCTGTTTCAGTTATTGTGCGTGACAGGCTGTTGGTCGCGGGCGCTACAACAAATTCAGCTTTGCGCCCGAATAGACGCTAATTATACCCGAGAGGCTCAGATATTTGGGGAGCTGATCCGCTGTGAGATATACCGCCACACCTGCTTTCAGGGGGAACAGCGTCCCGGTTTTATTCTCTCCCCGCCCGCGTGGATGGAGAATTTGCTGGCCGCCCTCACCGGTAACACCCGTGGTGAAGCGCAGGAAGCTGATGTCCACCGCAACCGCGCACTTGAGGCCATCACAGACACTACCGGGCAGTGGAATGGCGGTAAATTTGACTGGATTAGTGACAGTGATTCCCGTACCGGCCCGGTACTCGAACTGATCGCGGGCGGTGTATATATCTGGCTGCCATTTTCACAAATTCGTTCGCTGAAATCGCCACGGCCCGTGCATCTGACCGATTTGCTCTGGAAACCCGTCAACATCACCCTGCATAACGGTGACACGCACAGCGCCTGGCTGTTTTCCCGCTACAGCGGTTCTGAAAGTGCTTCTGACACCTTACGCCTTTGCCGGGAAACCGTCTGGCAGGACGGGCCAGGAGATACCCTGGTTACGGCACTGGGACAAAAAATGTGGCTCACCAGTCACGGCGATATTAGCCTGCTGGATATGACCGCCTGTACCTTTAATGCGCCCGAAGGTAGTGACGCATGAGCGACTTTCGCCTGCGCCATAGCAACCACCTGATGCCTACATTGTTTGATCGACTGTGTGACGATGCTCCACAGCAGAAGCGCGACCACGATATCAGCGTCAGTCCGGTACAGCTCAGGGAGATCATCCGTAGGGATTTGTCATTTTTGCTCAACACGGTCAGTCATGAAGATAATATTGATGCCGCGCGTTACCCGCAGGCTGCGGCTTCCGTACTGAACTACGGTCTGCCGCCGCTGGCTGGCAGCTTTCTGTATGAACACAAATGGGACGATATCCGCAGGGCCATTTTACGTACCATCATTCGGTTTGAACCCCGCCTGAAAGCATCCACTCTGCAAATCATCCCGCTCCAGGATGAGCGCCGCCAGAGCGGTCATAACACATTACAGTTTGAAATTCGCGGCGAAATCCTCACGCAGCCGTACCCTACAGCATTTCGGGTACGCAGCGTGCTGGATATGGAACAGAGCCACATTACATTTTTTTAATACAGAAGGTGACCGATGGATCCACGGCTACTGGAATACTACAACCGCGAACTGAGCTATCTGCGGGAAACGGGAGCCGAATTTGCCGCCCGTCATCCTAAAGTCGCCGCCCGGCTGGGTATGCATGGAACGGATATTGCCGATCCGTATGTAGAAAGGATGGTCGAGGCCTTCAGCTTCCTGACCGCCCGCACGCAGCTTAAAATTGATGCTGAATTCCCCCGACTCACCCAGCGTCTGTTGGAGGTCGTCAGCCCTAATTACGTTACCCCCACGCCCTCAATGAGTGTGGCGCAACTCCATCCCGACCCGGAAGAAGGTGATCTGGCAAAGGGGTTCACCGTACCGCGCAGCACTGCCTTTTTTTCCGCCATCCCGGAAGGTGAAAGCACCGCCTGTCAGTTTCGCAGCAGCCAGGATGTGACACTGTGGCCACTTGCCATCGAAGAAGCACGTCTGACCGCCGCACCGCCAGATATGCCCGCCCTGCACCGCTACCTGCCTGCTAACATTCACGTTGCTGGCGCGCTGCGTATTACCTTGCGCACCTTCGGTGAACTGACTTTCAGCCAGCTTGCCGGGCTGGACAGGCTGCCGCTTTATCTCTGCGGCGAGGAACGCACGGCCTCACACCTGTTCGAACTGCTGCATACCAGCGCTATCGCCACACTGGTTGGCGTTCCGGGCCATTTTGACGGCATGTTGGATGTGAACCTGAAACAGCCCGTCATGTATGAGGGTCTGGAGCCGGATCAGGGACTACTGCCGCTGGCGTGGAACGTATTCCACGGCCATAACCTGTTGCATGAATATTTCGCCTGCCCGGAGCGATTTTATTTTTTCACACCAACGGGACTGTCTGCCGGGCTACAGAAAATTCACGGCGGCGTGGCGGAAATCGTCATTTTGCTGAACCGCCTGCCGCCGGACTGGCTTACCCACCAGACGGATGCCACACAGCTCAGTCTATTCTGTACCCCGGTTGTCAACCTGTTCCCCCGAGTCACCGCCCGGATCGACGTCACGCACAGCACGACGGAGCAGCATCTGATAGTAGACAGAACCCATCCACTGGATTATGAGGTGTTCTCGGTTCAGGAAGTGGAAGGGCTGGAAACTGACACCACACGGAAGATAGCCTTTCGCCCGCTCTACCACACGCGCAATAACGATGAAGGCAACCACGGGCGTTATTTTTCCCTGCGCCGGGAACCGCGCCGCTTATCAGAAAACGCCCGCCGTTACGGCACCCGAACCCCCTATACGGGTTCGGAAGTGTTCCTGTCACTGGTTGATCAGTATGAAGCGCCGTACCCGGAAAATCTGCGCCATATCACCATCACGGCCATGATAACCAACCGCGATCTCCCCTGTCTTATTACACGCAATGGCCGGAACGACCTGACCGTGGATGCGGCAATCCCGGTGGCGGGCGTCGGGCTTATCCGTCCACCGCGACCGCCGCAGCCCCCGCTGGCTGAACGTGAAATGGCCTGGCGGTTGATCCGCCAGTTATCTTTTAATTATCTGCCACTGGCCGATCTGGATCACCGCACCGGCGGCCAGGCGTTGCGCGATCTGCTGAGCCTGTTTATTCCGGCGCATGACAGTCCGCTGTCGCGTCAGGTGCGTAGTCTGGTTGGCTGCAAAACGACACCGGTCACACGTCGTCTGCCAGGTTCCGGTTTGCTGGTCTATGGTCGAGGCGTCAGTTGTGAACTGACCGTGGATGAAGAAGGCTTCTCGGGTATCAGTCCATATCTGTTCGGTCTGGTGCTGGAGCATTATATCGCCCGTCATGTTTCCATTAACACCTTCTCGCAAATGACGCTACACAGCATGCAGCGCGGCAGAATTATGACCTGGCCGGTCAGGGCTGGACAGCGGGGAAGCATATGAGCGGCAATTTCACGCAGGCGCAGGAAACTCCCTGGCGTTACGGTTTTCTGAACCTGATGCGTCGCGTTGATGTGCAGTTGTGCACCATCCCGGCTGGCGGCACATGGCAACCGAGGATGGAAAAATTTCGCCTGGGACAAACACCTGCGCTGACCTTTGCACCAAGGGAAATCGCCAGTGTGAGCTGGCAGGAAGGACGACTGAACATCAGCCTTTACAGCCTCGGGCTGTGGGGGCCGAACGGCCCGCTACCGCTGCACTACACAGAACTGGCACATAACCGGACCGAAAGCCGCCGCGATCCGACACTAACTCGTTTTTCCGATCTTTTTCATCACCGCTGGCTGACGCAATTTTACCAGGCATGGCGCAGCGCTCAGTCCGCCGGGGGCGGTCTGGATAATCCGCAACATGACCGCTTTGCCTTTTATATCGCCAGTCTCAGCGGACAGGATTTGCGGGAATGCGCCGACAGCCCGTTGCCGGATCACGTTCGCCTTGCGGCATCGGCTCATCTGGTGCGTGAATCCCGCAATCCGGACGGACTGGCAGCCACGCTGGCGCACTATTTCGGCGTGCCATTCCGGGTACAGGAGTACGTTTTGCACTGGATAGCCGTAGCAAATGACGAGATCACCCGACTGGGCATTCCTGCCCCCTCTTCCGTTATTGGCAACGGCGCACTCATAGGACAGGCCGTACCGGACATGCAGTATAAGTTTCGGCTGGTCATTGGTCCGCTGACACTAGAGGATTACCAACGTTTTCTGCCTGGCGGCAATAATTTGCCGGTGCTGACGGAACTGGTTCGCGCCTTCACCGGTTTTGAATACTGCTGGGAAATTGAGCTACAGCTTAAACCACACACTGCACCTCCGGTTGTTACAGGCGGCCCATACCAGCTTGGCTGGACTGCCTGGGCTGGAAAGGCCATGCATGATAACCCGGTGACGGGCATGATTTTCGAACCTGAACACTATCTGGCGTACTGAGGATAATTTAATGGAAACATCTCTGGCTGACCCTGTTTCGGCTGAATGCCCATGTGGCCCGGATCTGGAGTACGATCCTGAATACCTGCTGCTGTTCACCCGCGCAACGCCACGTGAAGAAGCGCAATACGGCGATTTTGTCAGTACGCCGGAAACCATTAACTGGGCGGAGCTTGAGCGGGATGCCCGCCGCCTGCTGACGCGCAGTAAAGATATCCGTATTCTGGTTGTCCTGCTGCGCTGCCGGATCCAGCAGGCCGGTGCCAGAGGGCTGGCGGAGGCATTTACCTTACTGGAAATGCTGTGCGCCACGTACCCGGACACCATCCATCCACAACTGCTCGCGACTGAAGATATCACCGCCGAAGATGCTACAGTAGCACGCAGTAACGCGCTGTCGGCGCTGCTGGACCACGAAGGAGTAATGGCGGATATTCGTGGCATTATGCTGTCAAACAATGCTGCTATGCGCCTTCAGGTACGGGATGTGGAGCGTTCGCTGTCTGCATCACGCCCGACGGATGCGCTGGCACCAGAATCAGTACGCCAGCAACTGGCCGACCTGGAAGCTCAAGGCGCACTGCCGCTGGATGCCTTTCGCCAGGCCTCGGAGACCACAGAGCGCCTGCAATGTCATGCGCGTGCAACGCTGAATGATCATGCCCCGGACTTTTCGCGTCTTACACAATTGCTGGCCCTATTGCCAGGAGCGGTGCAGAGCACCACGCCGGAGATCCCGCCGCAACCGCAGGCTGAACAGCCGGAGAACGCCGCCATCGATCATACTGAACAGATACAGGCAGAGCACGTTGTGCCACCGGTACATACTGCGGTGGGAATATCTCCGCTGCCCGGCGCAGAACCCCGGCAGATCCGTGACCGGAACGACGCGCTGGAACGTTTACGAGTTATACGTCGATGGTTTGAGCACAGCGAACCGAGCAGCCCGACTATTCCCTTGCTGCGCCAGGCGGAACGGCTGATTGGAAAACGCTTCTCGGAGGTAATAAATGAAATTCCAGCAGAACTGCTGGAGAAATGGGATGCGCTGGAATAACAGAAATGGACGGAATGTATAACGGCTGGCCATTATATTATGTGGCCATTTTTTAAATCATATCCGTTTTAATTCTGGGGCAACAAATTCCCTCAGCGTCCAAAACGACGAAAGCCCGAATCATTACTGATTCGGGCTTTCTGAATACTGGCGGAACGGACGGGACTCGAACCCGCGACCCCCTGCGTGACAGGCAGGTATTCTAACCGACTGAACTACCGCTCCGCGTTGTGTTCCGTTGGGAACGAGGCGAATATTACGGACTGCCTCGTTCTTCGTCAACGGTTTTTCTCATCTTTTGAATCGTTTGCTGCAAAAATCGCCCAACGTGCTATTTTTAGCGCCTTCAACGGATAATTATGCCCGCCAGAGGCAGCTTCCGCCCTTCTTCTGCACCAGATCAAGACGGGCTTCATGCGCTGCAAGCTCTTCATCTGTCGCAAAAACAACGCGTAACTTACTTGCCTGGCGCACAATACGCTGAATTGTCGCTTCGCCTTGTTGCTGCTGTGTCTCTCCTTCCATCGCAAAAGCCATCGACGTTTGACCACCGGTCATCGCCAGATAAACTTCCGCCAGGATCTGAGCATCGAGTAATGCCCCGTGCAGCGTACGCTTACTGTTATCTATTTCATAGCGAGCGCATAACGCATCGAGGCTGTTGCGCTTGCCAGGAAACATTTTCCTCGCTACCGCAAGGCTATCGGTTACCTTACAGAAGGTATTGGTCTTTGGAATATCGCGCTTGAGCAGCGAAAACTCGTAGTCCATAAAGCCGATATCGAACGCTGCGTTATGGATCACCAGCTCCGCGCCGCGGATATAGTCCATAAACTCATCAGCTACGTCGGCAAACGTGGGCTTATCAAGCAAAAATTCATCGGCAATACCGTGTACGCCAAAGGCTTCCGGGTCTACCAGCCGATCGGGCTTCAGATAAACGTGGAAGTTATTGCCCGTCAGACGACGGTTCACCACTTCAACGGCACCAATCTCAATAATCTTGTGGCCTTCATAGTGCGCGCCAATCTGGTTCATACCGGTGGTTTCGGTATCGAGAACGATCTGGCGTGTAATTGCAGTGCTCATAGCGGTCATTTATGTCAGACTTGTCTTTTTACAGTTCGATTCAATTACAGGAAGTCTACCAGAGATGCTTAAACAGGTAGAAATTTTCACCGATGGTTCGTGTCTGGGTAATCCCGGGCCGGGTGGTTATGGCGCTATTTTACGCTATCGCGGACGCGAAAAAACCTTTAGCGCAGGCTACACCCGCACCACCAACAACCGTATGGAGTTGATGGCTGCTATTGTTGCGCTGGAAGCGTTAAAAGAACATTGCGAAGTCATTTTGAGTACCGACAGCCAGTATGTCCGCCAGGGGATCACCCAGTGGATCCATAACTGGAAAAAACGGGGCTGGAAAACCGCAGACAAAAAACCGGTAAAAAATGTCGATCTCTGGCAACGTCTCGATGCCGCGTTGGGTCAGCATCAAATCAAATGGGAATGGGTTAAAGGCCATGCCGGGCATCCGGAAAACGAACGTTGCGATGAACTGGCTCGCGCAGCAGCGATGAATCCCACGCTGGAAGATACGGGCTATCAAGCCGAAGTTTAAGCCTGCGGCTTACGAAATTGCCGGGTGGCACCAACCGCCTGGCGAATTCGCGGTTTGTTTTTGCTCTGTTTCATCGGGTTGAGCGTTAGAGGAATAGTCCGTTTCCGGGCAACAATAAGTTGTAAGCAACCAAGCGCAGGAATATGCGTGCTCAATAGTTTTCCACCATATTTGTTCCACGGGAGAACATGGAAACGGCTGGCATGCACTACTTCAAAATTCAACAAAGAAAGCCAGTCCAGTTGCCGCATCAGGGTAAACATCCGGCTATTATAGGGCGATGTTTTTCGCAATACCGGCACAAGTTTACGTAATCCCATTAAACTGATGGGATTGAAGCCAGTAATAACCAGCCAACCATCATCAATCAATACCCTATCGGCTTCGCGTAATAAACGATGCGGGTCAGTGCACCACGGCAACGTATGCGCCAGTAGACAAACATCGACGGATTTATCGGCAAAAGGAAGATGAAGCGGATCCGCCTGCACTTGTACGGGCGTTCCTTGTGCAGAAACATTCACTTGATGAGAAACCGCGCACGCTTCGCAATTGATTTCTGCGCTTAAATTGCCAATCTTAAGCAGATGAAAACCATACATTTTAGCGAACCATGGGTTGAGCTGACGCTCCAGCGCCTTGCGATAAAGCTCTCCCCAGGGCAAATCGCCCCAGCAATCAGGAGCCACGACAGTTTGAGGGTTCCTTGCCGGTTTCATCACAACCTTCCGTTTCGCACTGAGAGGTAATCTATGAATCTTAACAGTATTTCCGCCTTTGATGACAATTACATCTGGGTTTTATCTGATGAAGCAGGTCGTTGCCTGATTGTCGATCCGGGAGAGGCAGAACCTGTATTAAAGGCGATTTCAGATAACAACTGGCAACCAGTAGCGATTTTCCTCACTCACCATCACCACGATCACGTTGGCGGTGTAAAAGAACTGGTAGAAAAGTATCCGCAAATTGTGGTGTATGGACCCGAAGAGACACAAGATAAGGGAACAACGCAGGTAGTCAAAGATGGCGATACTGCCTTCGTTTTAGGGCATGAATTTAGTGTAATTGCTACACCAGGTCACACTTTAGGACATATCTGTTACTTCAGTAATCCTTATCTATTTTGCGGCGATACTTTGTTTTCTGGAGGATGCGGGAGGATATTTGAAGGTACTCCACCACAGATGTATCAATCACTTAAAAAACTAAGTGAACTTCCTGATGATACATTGGTGTGTTGTGCTCATGAATATACTTTATCAAATATGAAGTTTGCCTTGAGTATTCTTCCGCACGATTTGTCCATAAATGATTATTATCGTAAAGTTAAGGAGTTACGGGCAAAAAATCAAATAACACTCCCCGTAATTCTGAAAAATGAGCGACAAATTAATGTTTTTTTGAGAACAGAAGATATTGATTTAATTAATGTAATTAATAAAGAAACATTATTGCAACAACCTGAAGAGCGTTTTGCATGGTTAAGGTCAAAGAAAGATAGGTTCTGATAAAACTTTCTTGTCATTGGCTTCGTTCGCCGTTATGATCGGTCGTCTTTTAAGCAACTATTGACACACACATGAAGGCAAAAGCGATATTACTCGCCTCTGTCCTGCTCGTAGGTTGCCAGAGTACCGGTAACGTTCAACAGCACGCACAGAGCCTTTCTGCAGCTGGTCAAGGGGAAGCAGCAAAGTTTACAAGTCAGGCACGATGGATGGACGATGGGACGTCTATCGCGCCAGATGGTGACTTGTGGGCTTTCATAGGCGACGAGCTAAAGATGGGAATTCCGGAAAATGACCGGATTCGCGAACAGAAACAGAAATATTTACGCAATAAGAGCTATCTCCACGATGTAACTTTACGGGCAGAGCCGTATATGTACTGGATTGCCGGGCAAGTTAAAAAACGTAACATGCCTATGGAACTGGTACTACTACCCATAGTGGAGAGCGCTTTTGATCCTCACGCAACGTCTGGCGCCAATGCCGCAGGCATCTGGCAGATCATTCCGAGCACGGGGCGCAATTATGGTTTGAAACAGACCCGCAATTATGATGCGCGTCGCGATGTTGTTGCTTCAACAACGGCTGCGCTGAACATGATGCAGCGTCTGAACAAAATGTTTGACGGCGACTGGCTTCTGACCGTAGCGGCTTATAACAGCGGCGAAGGTCGAGTCATGAAGGCAATAAAAACGAACAAAGCGCGTGGTAAATCCACGGACTTCTGGTCGTTACCGTTGCCACAGGAAACGAAGCAGTACGTGCCTAAAATGCTGGCATTGAGTGATATTCTCAAGAACAGCAAGCGTTATGGCGTACGTCTACCGACGACCGATGAAAGCCGTGCTCTGGCGCGTGTACACCTGAGTAGCCCAGTTGAAATGGCGAAGGTTGCAGACATGGCGGGAATTTCTGTCAGCAAGCTGAAGACATTCAACGCTGGCGTAAAAGGTTCCACGCTGGGCGCAAGTGGTCCGCAATACGTGATGGTGCCAAAGAAACATGCAGATCAACTGCGTGAATCTCTGGCTTCAGGCGAAATTGCTGCCGTACAATCAACACTGGTTGCCGACAATACGCCACTTAACAGCCGTGTTTACACCGTACGCTCTGGCGACACGCTTTCAAGCATCGCTTCACGTCTCGGCGTAAGCACAAAGAATTTGCAGCAGTGGAACAATCTGCGCGGTTCTAAGCTGAAACCCGGCCAAAGTCTGACGATTGGCGCGGGTAATAGCGCACAGCGGCTGGCAAACAACAGCGATAGCATTACGTATCGTGTGCGCAAAGGCGATTCGCTTTCAAGCATTGCTAAGCGTCACGGCGTGAACATCAAAGATGTGATGCGCTGGAACAGCGACACTGCGAATCTGCAACCAGGCGATAAGCTGACGTTGTTTGTAAAAAACAACAACATGCCAGATTCCTGACAAACCAGATAACAGAAAGGCACCGATTCCCCCGGTGCCTTTTTTATTTATGCCGCTTTATGAGCTTCAATCATAATAGTATCACTGGTGAAAGAGCCATCATTCTGCAAGGCAAAATACGTTTTCACCTCTGTAGATGCGCTCTGTTGGTAAACACGAATAGCGTCTGCTAATACTTCTGGCGTGCGCATTCTCGCGACCCACGAAGAAAATTCCAGCGGCAATTTATCGGTGATCAAGTTATCAACAACCAGACTGGCTTCATTGACTAACGCCAACCATTCGCCACTGGAGTAGTTGCGCACGTGAGAAGTATCACGTAACGCTTCTACCGTCTGTAACCAAATATCGCGCACCGAATGACCCGGTGACATCACATCCATCACAATCAACAGACCACCGGGCTTCAGTACCCGATTTACTTCACGCAGTGCCGCACCGACATCATGCCAGTGATGGGCAGAATAACGACTGATAACAATATCAAAAGAGCGATCGGCAAATGGCAGGCATTCAGCATATCCCTTGCGAGTAGTGATATTTGTCAGTTGCCGTGCATTGGCCGCTTGTGTAACAACATCCAGCATTTGTGAAGATAAATCATACGCCACCACCGCCTGCACATTTTGCGCCGCGACAAAGCTGGCATGTCCTGCTCCACAGCCCATATCAAGCACGCAAGCTTCAGGATATCCGGCCAGACGCGCAGCCAGACGCTGCAAGTCTCGCCCGGATGCATGCACGGTACTGGTTAAATACTCACTGGCCTGCGAGCTAAACTGCTTTTCTACATGGTCATGGTGGGATTGTGTTGTCATTGCGCTGTCCTTTAGTTGTTTGAGTATTAAAGGGCAGCGCCAAACATTGGTCTGCCCTGTGGCAGACCTGACATACCTTATTTATCAGGCTTGCCGGGACCGAATTCAACGAGTAGCGGATTGTGATCGGAAGCACGCGTAACCAGTACGGAAGCTTCACTAACATTCAGCCCACGGTAGAAAACAAAGTCGAGCGGACGACCAAACGCCCGACGGCGTTGATCATCAGTAAAACGCACCTGACGCAGCGACATTTCCCGCGCAAAGCGGTATAAGGCATTCATCCTTCTACGGCTCCAGGCATTGAAATCTCCCGCCATAATGACCGGGCCGCTGTGGTGGGCTATCTGATCGCCAATAGGAAGTAACTGCTTACTATAGACATCCACGCCCAGGCTGAAGTTAACGGCGTGAATATTCACCACCATCAATAAACGCGTATCTGGCAATGGGTAGACCGTCACCAGCGCCGACTTTGCCAGACGCAAAATAGGTTCTCGTTCGCGTAACGGGCAGCAATAAACAGGATGCGCCGCCGAAAGCGTCATAACACCGGAAGGATGTTGTGGCAGTACGAAAGCAGGCACCTGATCAGCGGCGAGATAGTTAGCGGTCGCAAACTGCACTAACTCTGGTGTTGTTTGCGCTTCCTGCAATAACACCAGATGCGCATCTTTGCCGTAATTTTTCAGTACCGACAACCATTCAGCACGTTGCTGTTTGTAAATGTTCCACACCAGGATCCGAATACGCTCTTCGGTACTTAACGGCTCTCCGGGGGGTAATGCCTGGCCGATGCTCGCAAAAGACCCTGGCGGTAAGATCCTTTCCGCAGGTTGTCCGGCAACATAGCGCATGGCATAGGTGTTTTTTCGCACTTTTGACTTTGAAACCTCTATTACGTCAACCCTTCCGCACTCGGGAGGGTTCTACTGTTATAGGGATTTTAGCTCACTCTTTCAACGAGCAATTGTATATTGTTATGTAAGCAAGTGCTTACATCGGACAGAATTTGGCTCATCATTGATGATCATTAAATCGGATGACTTATCACCTGTCCGAATGGTTTAATAACAAATAAATTCAAAATCTCTTTTATATTTTGCAACAGGAGCAAAAATGAAAGCCACGTCGGAAGAACTCGCCATTTTTGTTTCGGTAGTCGAAAGCGGAAGTTTTAGCCGGGCGGCAGAACAATTAGGACAAGCGAACTCTGCGGTAAGCCGGGCGGTGAAAAAGCTGGAGATGAAACTTGGCGTTAGCCTGCTTAATCGCACCACGCGGCAACTTAGCCTGACGGAGGAAGGGGAACGTTATTTTCGGCGTGTGCAGTCGATTTTGCAGGAAATGGCCGCAGCAGAATCAGAAATCATGGAGACACGTAATACGCCACGCGGACTGTTACGAATCGATGCCGCGACCCCCGTGATATTGCACTTTCTGATGCCGTTGATTAAACCATTTCGTGAACGCTATCCGGAAGTTACTTTATCGCTAGTCTCCTCCGAAACCATTATTAATTTGATCGAAAGAAAAGTGGATGTTGCGATTCGCGCCGGCGCATTAACGGATTCCAGCCTCCGAGCCAGACCGTTGTTTAACAGCTATCGAAAAATTATCGCCTCCCCCGATTATATTGCCCGCCACGGGAAGCCAGAAACTATCGACGATTTAAAGCAGCATGTTTGCCTGGGATTCACTGAACCAGCCTCCCTCAATACCTGGCCGATAGCCTGTAGCGATGGGCAATTACATGAGGTGAAGTACGGTTTGTCATCCAATAGCGGGGAAACGTTGAAACAGCTTTGCCTGAGTGGCAACGGGATCGCGTGTTTATCTGACTATATGATCGACAAAGAAATTGCACGTGGTGAACTGGTAGAGTTAATGGCAGATAGAGTACTGCCAGTGGAAATGCCTTTCAGCGCCGTTTATTACAGCGACCGTGCAGTGAGCACCCGTATACGAGCCTTTATCGATTTCCTTAGTGAGCATATAAAAACAGCTCCCGGAGGAGCTGTCAGAGAAGTTTAATCCCATTCAGGAGCCAGATCTTCCGGACTTACGAGGCGGTCGTTGCAATCCAGCGTGGCGATCGCTTTTTTGTCTTCGGCATCAAGCTGTAAATTTACTGCCTGCAGGTTACTCTCCAGATTTTCGCATTTAGTAGAAGAAGGAATAACCGAGTAACCTTCCCCCATCGCCCATGCCAGAATCACTTGTGCCGGAGTCGCATTGTGTTTCGCGGCGATACGAGCAATAACCTCATCTTTCAATGCCTTCCCATAAGCCAGCGTCATGTAGGAGGTAATATGAATGTCGTGCTGTTTAGCCCAATCGACCACTTTATGGTTTTGCAGATAAGGAGAGAGCTCAATCTGGTTGGTGGCGATGTTTTCAGCGCCAACAGCAGTAATCGCTTTTTCCATCAACGGGATGGTGAAGTTGGAAATACCGATCTCACGCGTCAGCCCTTGTTTTTTCGCTTCCAGCAGCGCCTGCATAAACTCTTCTACTGATACCGCATCATTTGGTGACGGCCAATGGATCAGTGTCAGATCGACATAATCGGTACGTAATTTTTGCAGACTATCCTTCAAACTCGGGATCAGTTTGTCTTTGCTGAGATTTTCAATCCAGATTTTAGTGGTGATATAGAGTTCATTACGTGGTATGCCGCTTTCTGCAATCGCCTGACCTACAGCAGCTTCGTTATCATAGATTTGTGCGGTATCAATTGCGCGATAGCCAAGTTCCAGCGCGGTTTTTACTGATGCAATAACAACGTCATCCTTCAGACGGAAAGTACCTAAACCAAATGCAGGGATAGCCATAATATGCCTCTTTTAATGATATGTTCGTTAACTGAGATGATTATGGACTTCAGATTGTTGCGGAAAAAGAGCGTAAAATGCAGAGGATTTTTGCGATTCTGGCAATAATGAAATTGCAGACGAAAAAAAACCTCGAGCGTTAACTCGAGGCTTCTTAATAAGTGGCGGAACGGACGGGACTC
This sequence comes from Escherichia sp. KTE159, assembly GCF_000408805.1. Taxonomy (NCBI): domain Bacteria; kingdom Pseudomonadati; phylum Pseudomonadota; class Gammaproteobacteria; order Enterobacterales; family Enterobacteriaceae; genus Escherichia; species Escherichia sp. KTE159. Next base: position 3,087 of record NZ_KE137292.1, on the reverse strand, counting down.
GAACCCGCGACCCCCTGCGTGACAGGCAGGTATTCTAACCGACTGAACTACCGCTCCACCGAATTCTTTTACAACCACCAGTTTTATGACCGGCTTACTGCTAAATTTGATGCCTGGCAGTTCCCTACTCTCGCATGGGGAGACCCCACACTACCATCGGCGCTACGGCGTTTCACTTCTGAGTTCGGCATGGGGTCAGGTGGGACCACCGCGCTATCTCCGCCAGGCAAATTCTGTTTATTAACCCGCTTATCGCCGGTTAATCTAATCTGTATCAAGCTGATATTGATGTCTTTCTTCCGCCAAAACATCTTCGGCGTTGTAAGGTTAAGCCTCACGGTTCATTAGTACCGGTTAGCTCAACGCATCGCTGCGCTTACACACCCGGCCTATCAACGTCGTCGTCTTCAACGTTCCTTCAGGAGACTTAAAGTCTCAGGGAGAACTCATCTCGGGGCAAGTTTCGTGCTTAGATGCTTTCAGCACTTATCTCTTCCGCATTTAGCTACCGGGCAGTGCCATTGGCATGACAACCCGAACACCAGTGATGCGTCCACTCCGGTCCTCTCGTACTAGGAGCAGCCCCCCTCAGTTCTCCAGCGCCCACGGCAGATAGGGACCGAACTGTCTCACGACGTTCTAAACCCAGCTCGCGTACCACTTTAAATGGCGAACAGCCATACCCTTGGGACCTACTTCAGCCCCAGGATGTGATGAGCCGACATCGAGGTGCCAAACACCGCCGTCGATATGAACTCTTGGGCGGTATCAGCCTGTTATCCCCGGAGTACCTTTTATCCGTTGAGCGATGGCCCTTCCATTCAGAACCACCGGATCACTATGACCTGCTTTCGCACCTGCTCGCGCCGTCACGCTCGCAGTCAAGCTGGCTTATGCCATTGCACTAACCTCCTGATGTCCGACCAGGATTAGCCAACCTTCGTGCTCCTCCGTTACTCTTTAGGAGGAGACCGCCCCAGTCAAACTACCCACCAGACACTGTCCGCAACCCGGATCACGGGTCCACGTTAGAACATCAAACATTAAAGGGTGGTATTTCAAGGTCGGCTCCATGCAGACTGGCGTCCACACTTCAAAGCCTCCCACCTATCCTACACATCAAGGCTCAATGTTCAGTGTCAAGCTATAGTAAAGGTTCACGGGGTCTTTCCGTCTTGCCGCGGGTACACTGCATCTTCACAGCGAGTTCAATTTCACTGAGTCTCGGGTGGAGACAGCCTGGCCATCATTACGCCATTCGTGCAGGTCGGAACTTACCCGACAAGGAATTTCGCTACCTTAGGACCGTTATAGTTACGGCCGCCGTTTACCGGGGCTTCGATCAAGAGCTTCGCCTTGCGGCTGACCCCATCAATTAACCTTCCGGCACCGGGCAGGCGTCACACCGTATACGTCCACTTTCGTGTTTGCACAGTGCTGTGTTTTTAATAAACAGTTGCAGCCAGCTGGTATCTTCGACTGATTTCAGCTCCACGAGCAAGTCGCTTCACCTACCATCAGCGTGCCTTCTCCCGAAGTTACGGCACCATTTTGCCTAGTTCCTTCACCCGAGTTCTCTCAAGCGCCTTGGTATTCTCTACCTGACCACCTGTGTCGGTTTGGGGTACGATTTGATGTTACCTGATGCTTAGAGGCTTTTCCTGGAAGCAGGGCATTTGTTGCTTCAGCACCGTAGTGCCTCGTCATCACGCCTCAGCCTTGATTCTCCGGATTTGCCTGGAAAATCAGCCTACACGCTTAAACCGGGACAACCGTCGCCCGGCCAACATAGCCTTCTCCGTCCCCCCTTCGCAGTAACACCAAGTACAGGAATATTAACCTGTTTCCCATCGACTACGCCTTTCGGCCTCGCCTTAGGGGTCGACTCACCCTGCCCCGATTAACGTTGGACAGGAACCCTTGGTCTTCCGGCGAGCGGGCTTTTCACCCGCTTTATCGTTACTTATGTCAGCATTCGCACTTCTGATACCTCCAGCAAGCCTCACAGGCCACCTTCAACGGCTTACAGAACGCTCCCCTACCCAACAACACATAGTGTCGCTGCCGCAGCTTCGGTGCATGGTTTAGCCCCGTTACATCTTCCGCGCAGGCCGACTCGACCAGTGAGCTATTACGCTTTCTTTAAATGATGGCTGCTTCTAAGCCAACATCCTGGCTGTCTGGGCCTTCCCACATCGTTTCCCACTTAACCATGACTTTGGGACCTTAGCTGGCGGTCTGGGTTGTTTCCCTCTTCACGACGGACGTTAGCACCCGCCGTGTGTCTCCCGTGATAACATTCTCCGGTATTCGCAGTTTGCATCGGGTTGGTAAGTCGGGATGACCCCCTTGCCGAAACAGTGCTCTACCCCCGGAGATGAATTCACGAGGCGCTACCTAAATAGCTTTCGGGGAGAACCAGCTATCTCCCGGTTTGATTGGCCTTTCACCCCCAGCCACAAGTCATCCGCTAATTTTTCAACATTAGTCGGTTCGGTCCTCCAGTTAGTGTTACCCAACCTTCAACCTGCCCATGGCTAGATCACCGGGTTTCGGGTCTATACCCTGCAACTTAACGCCCAGTTAAGACTCGGTTTCCCTTCGGCTCCCCTATTCGGTTAACCTTGCTACAGAATATAAGTCGCTGACCCATTATACAAAAGGTACGCAGTCACCCCATAAAGAGGCTCCCACTGCTTGTACGTACACGGTTTCAGGTTCTTTTTCACTCCCCTCGCCGGGGTTCTTTTCGCCTTTCCCTCACGGTACTGGTTCACTATCGGTCAGTCAGGAGTATTTAGCCTTGGAGGATGGTCCCCCCATATTCAGACAGGATACCACGTGTCCCGCCCTACTCATCGAGCTCACAGCATGTGCATTTTTGTGTACGGGGCTGTCACCCTGTATCGCACGCCTTTCCAGACGCTTCCACTAACACACATACTGATTCAGGCTCTGGGCTCCTCCCCGTTCGCTCGCCGCTACTGGGGGAATCTCGGTTGATTTCTTTTCCTCGGGGTACTTAGATGTTTCAGTTCCCCCGGTTCGCCTCATTAACCTATGGATTCAGTTAATGATAGTGTGACG
>NZ_KE137291.1:172542-174422 GCF_000408805.1 Escherichia sp. KTE159 | reverse complement strand
CCTGGCATCTGGACAGATGAAAGCAGACATCCCGATACCCGCCTTAATTTTGCCAACGAATTTGATCTGAATATCAAAGGCTGGCTCTTAAATGAACCAGATTATCGCCTGGGGCTTATGGCCGGATATCAGGAAAGCCGTTATAGCTTTACAGCCAGAGGTGGTTCCTATATATACTCTGACGGGGGATTCAGAGATGATATCGGCTCCATCCCTAATGGAGAAAGAGTAATAGGCTATAAACAACGTTTTAAAATGCCCTATATTGGCCTTACGGGTAGTTACCGTTATGAAGATTTTGAGTTTGGTGGCACATTTAAATACAGTGGCTGGGTAGAAGCATCTGATAACGATGAACACTATGCCCGTGTAAAAAGAATCACTTATCGCAGTAAGGTCAAAGACCAAAATTACTATTCTATTGCAGTCAATGCAGGTTATTACGTAACACCTAACGCAAAAGTTTATGTTGAAGGTGCATGGAATCGGGTTACGAATAAGAAAGGTGATACTTCACTTTATGACCATAATGATAATACTTCTGAATACAGCAAAAATGGTGCAGGCATAGAAAACTATAATTTCATCACTACTGCTGGTCTTAAGTACACCTTTTAAGACCGTTAACTAAAATCTCCCTGGTGGTAATGCATAGCCCCGGGGAGTTTATCTGCTATTCAGAGTAAACAACATTCTCTAATTTTGTACTCATTTGACCAATATCCGTAACGTCTAGCCCCCTACCGCAACACAGGGGTCAATATATTCAAATTTTATCTTTATACTGATATTCAGAGGCACAATGCGAAAGATAATTGCTCATTTCAAGATTGTTTTAACCTTACTTCTACCCGTAACCGTATCTGCCCAGCAGATCGAGTGGCAATCCTGTATGACCAGTCAATTCAACCACTGGTTTGGTGAGGAAAAACCGTCTCCTGACTTACTATGTGGTTATTTGTCTGTTCCATTAAAATATACAGACACAGGCGGAGATGCTTCTTATGAAAAAAAATCACAAGTCAAACTAGCGTTGACAAAATTGCCGGCAAAAAGCAAGCATAAAGGAAGTATCCTGATAATAAGTGGTGGGCCCGGGTTACCAGGCATAAATCCTTATATTAACTTTGACTGGCCAGTCACAAATCTTCGTGAGTCATGGGATATTATTGGATTTGATCCTCGAGGCGTCGGTCAGTCCACTCCGACAATAAACTGCCAGCAATCAGATACAGGGATTCAGGAAAACATAACCGAAAAGCAACGAGTATTAAATAAAATTAATGCATGTATCCATAATACCGGAGCCGAAGTCATTCGCCATATAGGCTCTAACGAGGCTGTATATGATATTGATCGTATTAGGCAAGCCTTGGGTGATAAACAACTGACAGCCGTGGCGTATTCGTATGGAACACAAATTGCAGCCTTATATGCAGAACGTTTTCCTTACAACGTCAGATCTATCGTTCTGGATGGAGTCGTCGATATTGATGACCTGGAGGACAACTTCACATGGCAACTCAAACAGGCACAAAGTTATCAGGAAACGTTTGATCGCTTTGCATCCTGGTGTGCGCGTACAAAAAGTTGCCCGCTTTCTTCAGACAGAGATAAGGCAATAACTCAGTTCCACGACCTGTTATTAAAATTGCATCACAGACCTTTAATCGACAGCAAGGGAGAAAATATATCTTCGGATGAACTCATATCATTAACAACAGACCTTCTATTATGGCGTTCATCATGGCCAACCCTTGCAACTGCCATACGCCAGTTCTCACAGGGGATTGTCAGTAATGAAATTGAAACTGCGCTCAATGCTCCAATAGCCTCAGAAGAGTCAAGCGATGCTTTGGGGGTAATCCTTTGTGTTGATC
>NZ_KE137291.1:111974-171997 GCF_000408805.1 Escherichia sp. KTE159 | reverse complement strand
AAAACTCGCCTGAAAAATACAGTTCTGCCCTCGGGTTTACTGTTTGTTGCACACAAATACGACCCAACAACGCCCTGGATTAATGCTCGCAAGATGGCAGAGAAATTTTCCAGCCCGTTGCTGACAATAAATGGTGATGGGCATACATTAGCTCTTACCGGAGTCAATTTATGTGTGGATAAAACAGTTGTACATCACCTGATCACTCCCAAGAAAGCAGAAAATATATTCTGTCCTGGAAATGCTGAAGTAGAGACACAATAACTTCAAAATAGTCTGCTATTTGCTCCCAATACGAAACATATATTGCATTGGGAGTATATTCATATTTTAGACTTTCTTGTATGAGTGAACTGCTCCGGGTTTCCTTGAGAGTGTTTTATCTGTGAAATCGGGCTGCCAAATCATTGTTTTCGATGGAAGCATAATAAGCTTGTTCTGCTGCTGTCAAAGTAATATGGCCCAGTCTTTCCAGCAATCGTCGATTGTTATACCAGTCCACCCACGTTAGTGTTGCCAGCTCTGATCTTACCCACCAATAGTGGACACAGGACTAAGTGAGTAAACTCTCAACCAGAGGTGACTCATGACAAAACCAGTATCAATCAGCAAGAAGCCCCGTAAACAACATACGCCTGAATTTCGTAACGAAGCCCTGAAACTCGCTGAACGCATCGGTGTGGCCGCCGCAGCCCGTGAACTCAGCCTGTATGAATCCCAGCTTTATGCCTGGCGCAGTAAACAGCAGCAACAAATGAGTTCGTCAGAGCGCGAAAGCGAACTGGCCGCTGAAAATGTCCGCCTTAAACGACAACTGGCGGAGCAGGCTAAGGAACTGGCCATCCTCCAAAAGGCCGCGACATACTTCGCGAAGCGCCTGAAATGAAGTATGTCTTCATCGAAAATCATCGGGCAGAGTTCAGCATCAAAGCGATGTGTCGTGTACTTCGGGTTGCCCGCAGCGGCTGGTATGTCTGGCTCAGGCGTCGTCACAGTGCCTGTGGCGGTCTCAGCCCGGAACAATTTGAAAACCATAATCTCGCTTAGGGCCGTGTCCACATTACGTGGGTAGGATCAGTCCTTTATTTTCTGCAAAGTCGCAGTATGTCTGGTAAGGATTGTTGCACCAACCGTTGATGCAGCAGCAACGGTTGGGAGTAATGCAGATAGTGCCATAGAGGTAAGTACTGAAAGTCTTTTTCCTCTGCGGGTACTCCCTTTACATACCCTTCGGGCCAGTTCAGAGACAACCTTTACTGTGCTAGTAATATAACAATATTTTAGAGTGTATATTTTATTCATAGTAAATGATTCCGGAATATATATTACAAGGTTAAATTAATAACAATAGACAATTTCAAACGAAAGTATTGTTGAATTGTGCGCTAATTATTAATTAGCCACCTAACCATGAGTGTAATTTAGTTCACATTTATGATTATATAAAACTGCAATGTTTTGTAGTTGCTTGCGAGCCACACTTATGGTCTTGCACTAATGCAATTACAGAAATATGGTATATATGGATATCGACGATGCTTGTTGATTGCTATTTAAAATTGCGTGGCGATTCAGAACGGATATATATCCTATTTTTCTGAAGCTCAGATTAGTTCTTTTCACTCTGTTTTAGCACTTATGTCTTGCATTATATTTAGTGTTAAATATCTTAATGATTCAGTGTAGATAATCCTGTATTGCTACATGATGCGCTGTAAGCAGTGGTGTCGCAGGATAATCTGGTAACGCTGACTCATCAGCCACAAGTTTTTTTGGAAGAGACGGCACAGCAGACCCTGTTTGCCTTACTGAGTCTGATGGAGAGGCAACAGGTGGATAATCTGCCGGGCTGGATGCTGACGATGATTAAAAAGCCCATGAGGGAGTTTTCTCGCCGCAATTATTCAATTAGAGAATCCTTGGCCCGAACAACCAATATTCTTCGCGTCCCCATGAGCAACTGCGACAAAATTCCTGATGATTGACAGGTATACGGAGTTGCCGGTGGCAACAGTGGTACAAGAAGTATACTAACTGGCACTGCAAACAGTAATTTAGAAATGTATTTGATAAAAGTGTAATGAAATAAAAATGCACGTCACTAGTGTAACTATTTGATATATATCGATATTAATGTTTTCATGTCACTTAGGATTGCCTTGATTTCTGTTAAATGGTATTTATTATCATTCTCGTAATAAAAATCATAATTGCAGTTAAACGTATCTGGAAAGGATGTGAGCTTAACGATCAAACATTTTAAGTTAGGCATTTATTAGGGAATAGGAATGAGAACTCACAAGCTCCTCTGGCCGCTAACCGCGCTCCTGGTTGGGTTTAATAGCCAGGTATCAGTAGCTAAATCCTCCGACGACGATAATGACGAGACTCTGGTGGTGGAAGCCACCGCTGAGCAGATATTAAAACAGCAGCCGGGAGTGTCGGTTATTACCAGCGAGGATATTAAAAAGTCCCCTCCGGTAAACGACATTTCAGATATTATTCGTAAAATGCCTGGTGTCAATCTTACCGGCAATAGCGCCTCGGGCACACGCGGTAATAACCGCCAAATCGATATTCGCGGTATGGGGCCGGAAAACACCTTAATTTTAATTGATGGTGTACCGGTGACGTCACGTAACTCCGTGCGTTATAGCTGGCGTGGAGAGCGTGATACCCGCGGTGACACCAACTGGGTGCCACCGGAACAGGTTGAGCGTATTGAAGTGATCCGCGGCCCTGCGGCGGCGCGCTACGGTTCGGGGGCAGCCGGGGGGGTGGTGAACATCATTACCAAACGTCCCACCAACGACTGGCACGCTTCGCTGTCGTTATACACCAACCAGCCGGAAAGTAGCGATGAGGGCGCTACGCGTCGCGCCAATTTCAGCCTTAGTGGGCCTATGGCTGGTAATGCTCTTACCACGCGTTTGTATGGTAACCTGAATAAAACGGATGCTGACAGTTGGGATATTAATTCTCCGGTCGGTACGAAAAACGCAGCCGGGCATGAAGGGGTACGTAACAAAGATATTAACGGCGTTGTCTCGTGGAAATTAAATCCGCAGCAGATTCTCGATTTCGAAGCCGGATATAGCCGCCAGGGGAATATCTATGCGGGCGATACGCAAAACAGTTCTTCCAGTGCAGTTACCGAAAGCCTGGCAAAATCCGGCAAAGAGACGAACCGCCTGTACCGACAGAATTATGGTATTACGCATAATGGTATCTGGGACTGGGGACAAAGTCGCTTTGGTGTTTATTACGAGAAAACCAATAATACCCGCATGAATGAAGGATTATCCGGCGGTGGTGAAGGGCGTATTTTAGCGGGTGAAAAGTTTACGACCAATCGCCTGAGTTCCTGGCGAACCAGCGGCGAGCTTAATATTCCTTTGAATGTGATGGTTGATCAAACGCTGACCGTTGGTGCAGAGTGGAACCGCGATAAGCTCGATGATCCTTCCTCTACCAGCCTGACGGTGAATGACAGAGATATCAGCGGTATTTCTGGCTCTGCTGCGGATCGCAGCAGTAAAAATCATTCTCAAATCAGTGCGCTGTATATTGAAGATAACATTGAGCCGGTTCCTGGCACGAATATCATTCCCGGCCTGCGCTTTGATTATCTCAGCGACTCCGGCGGGAACTTCAGCCCCAGTCTGAATCTTTCGCAGGAATTGGGCGATTATTTCAAAGTCAAAGCAGGGGTTGCCCGAACCTTTAAAGCCCCAAACCTGTATCAATCCAGTGAAGGCTATCTGCTCTACTCGAAAGGCAATGGCTGTCCAAAAGATATTACATCAGGCGGGTGCTACCTGATCGGTAATAAAGATCTCGATCCGGAAATCAGCGTCAATAAAGAAATTGGGCTGGAGTTCACCTGGGAAGATTACCACGCAAGTGTGACCTACTTCCGCAATGATTACCAGAATAAGATCGTGGCCGGGGATAACGTTATCGGGCAAACCGCTTCAGGCGCATATATCCTCAAGTGGCAGAATGGCGGGAAAGCTCTGGTGGACGGTATCGAAGCCAGTATGTCTTTCCCACTGGTGAAAGATCGTCTGAACTGGAATACCAATGCCACATGGATGATCACTTCGGAGCAAAAAGACACCGGTAATCCTCTGTCGGTCATCCCGAAATATACTATCAATAACTCGCTTAACTGGACCATCACCCAGGCGTTTTCTGCCAGCGTCAACTGGACGTTATATGGCAGACAAAAACCGCGTACTCATGCGGAAACCCGCAGTGAAGATACTGGCGGTCTGTCAGGTAAAGAGCTGGGCGCTTATTCACTGGTGGGGACGAACTTCAATTACGATATTAATAAAAATCTGCGTCTTAATGTCGGCGTCAGTAATATCCTCAATAAACAGATCTTCCGATCTTCTGAAGGGGCGAATACCTATAACGAGCCAGGCCGGGCTTACTATGCCGGAGTTACCGCATCATTCTGATCGTAGTGTTTCAGGCGTACTGCCCGCGTAAAAGCGGGCAGTGTTTAGTGGCTTAACTCATGACAACCTGCTGTGTAATTTGCGTTTTCACCACTGATATCTAACAGTGCCTGGCGAAAGGAGGCATTGAACATCGGCCCGTGTCCCAGGTTGGGGAAATCCCAAAATACGGCATTGACGCCTTTATCTTTCAGTATAGTGAGGGTGTTATGAATTTTCGACAGCACCCCGACAGCATGCGTTTCCCGGTTATCACCCTGTGTCGCCGAGCCTTCCATTATCGCCAGGTGTTTGGCGCAGAATTGCAGAGGCTCAACCGCCGTAACGCGGCTTAGCAAAGCATCATAACCTCTGCCCAACGACGGGCTGGCGCTGTAGTACGACCGGAAGTAAGAGGAGGACAGCCAGGAATCCAGCACGAAGAGGCCGCCGTAGGAGTGCCCCCATAAGCCGCGGCGTTGCCGATCGATATTCAGTCCCTGTTCCACTTTTGGGGCAATACGCGTTTCCAGTAACTGGCGGAAGTTGTTGCTGCCACCACTCTTACGGCTAAAACGCCCTGAGTGGAGATCTGTTTTTCTGCTTTCTGCTGCTGGCGTATAGTCGTAAGCCCTGCTGTTGAGATCGAAAGGGAGGTTGGTCTGATACCCGACAGCCACGATCACTGGCGGTGTTTTTTCTGACAATTGTTTGAGCAGTTCGTCATCCAGGCGATCCATAACTGCGTTACCGTCAAGCATATATAAAATCGGGTAACCCGATGCCGGTGCGGTTGTATTCGGCACGGCCGTCCATACCCGATAATAGCGTGTGCCATCGACAGAGTCGAAAGAGGTGACGCTGAAATGGTAAAACACGGAGCCTTTATCGGCTATATTCGGCCCCAGTGGCCGCATATCCGGCTTCGCATAAACTTGCGCACTACAGATAAGGGTGAGGCAAGAAAGATGAAAGAAAATCGCTTTATGCGGGCGTGTTGAGCGATACTCGCGGGCATACATCTGATGATTATTCCTTTTCCGCAGGTGACTATTTGATTTATTCAGGAAGTCTGTACCGTTTCCTGAAAGTGTTTGTGGGTCAACTCAACCCTGTAGTAAACCAATCCCGTCAATCAGTGCACCGCGCCACCATGCGTAATCGTGACCACCGGTGTAGATTGCGCAATGGCTTTCGACGCCAGCGGTAATCAGCCGCTGGTGAAGCTGCTGAACGTGAGGCACTGTCGAACCTTCCAGCGATCCCACGCACAGGCTGATACGTACGCCCTGCGGTGGGGCAGAAAGCAGATGCTCACTCACCCATGAGGTATCGGTTTCGCTGAACAAGCCTGGTCGACTGGTTCTTTCTGGCGTCCACCACATTGAAGGAGAGTGGCTGAGCACCAGACCGAACGTTTCCGGTGCGTAACGAGCCCCCATTAGCGCACTGATCCCGCCGAGGCTCTGCCCGGCCAGCACTGTGCGCGAACGGTCTGCCCACTGACGCTGCGGTTGTTCAGCGCGAATCATCGGCAGCAGATGTCCGGCGATATCCTTTATCAGTTTGCTGCGCCCGCCGAGTATCTCAGTGCGTTCATGTTCATTAATGTTGTCAATGCCCAGTACAGCCACGGGCACGATGCGTCCGTTATTTATGGCGGCGTCAATTGCTGCGCATACGCCAAGGTGATCAAACCATGTTTCACCATCGGGCAGCACGACCAGCCCGAGGGGCTGAGAAATATCAACGTCCGGAATATAGAGCCGAACCTGGCGAGATTTCCCGGCGATAATGCGCATGGAGGTAAGCAGTTGTCCGGTGTGGAAGCCGCCGTTCCATTCCGACAGGGCGGGAGCTTTATCAAGTGTCAGCACTGATTCCTTTGCGTTTCCCCGAACGTTGATCTCCGGCATTTTGTTTAGCGGATCGGCCTTTCCGGCAAGGGTGGCAAAACGGCCTCCGGACAGTGCAATCGTCTCAGCCGTAGTGCCGGGGGGGATTTCCAGCAGCGAATAGGAGCCGCAGTAACTTGCGGGTAAACGCAGTGTCAGTGTCCAGATATCCGTTTCGGGAAGGGCGCTCATCATTCCTTTTTCTACGTGCTCTTTATCCGTCACCCGGTTCAGACGCAGATAAACGCCCTGCAGAGGATGTCGGGCGCGCCACAGAAAGGTCACTTCTCGCTCATCTTCCGCTCCTTCGACTGGCGTCACAAGAGGAACATTCAGCGACTCAGCTTCGCGCCAGAAGTCAGTAAGGTTAGCAATGTGGCCCGCTGCCAGTTGGTTGCGCAGGCTGGCGATAGCAGAGGGGTGTTGTTGCATGTTCAGCATTCATACTCTTTAAAAATTAAGGATGTCAGTATAAATAATTAAAGCGGCTATTCACGGTACCGCCGCTTCTGACTGTGTTTTTAATACATTACGTGTCCAGTAACTATCCCGGGGTTTCCTCCTTCATGTTGTGCTGGCGATGGAGCGCAGTACTGCTGACGCTGTCATGCCATAAGCGGGTATAGAGGCCGCCCGCAGATAACAGCTGTTCGTGGGTTCCGTATTCCGCAAGTAACCCCTTATCAATAACGGCAATCAGATCGCAGCGTTGCGCGGTGGTCAGACGATGTGCAACAATCAGCGCCGAGTGCTTCCCGGCATGCACGACATCTGTTAACGATGACATCAGTCGTTCTTCGGATGTGCGATCCAGACATGACGTGGCTTCGTCGAGCAGCAGGATGTGAGTATTCGCCAGTTGCGCGCGGGCCAGCGCAATCAACTGGCGCTGACCTGCGGACAGATCGGCTCCGCCGTTATTCACCGGTGTCCGGAATCCCTGCGGCAGATTGCACACCATCTCATACAGCCCTGCCCGCTGTGAGGCAATTTCAACGTCTTCATTGGTGGCGGATGGCCGTGAATAACGAATGTTTTCTGCAATATCACTACTAAACAGTGCTACATCCTGATCGACAAGCCCAATCTGGCGACGATACTCAGTGAGCGAGGCATCATCGAGCATTTGCACACCGATTCTGATGTTGCCGTGCGTGGGGAAATACAACCCGGCAATCAGCTTAATCAGCGTCGACTTACCCGCACCGCTGCGACCGACGACCGCGACAACCATTCCCTCTGGGATCGTCAGGGTAAGTTTGTTCAGAGCTGGCTCGTGACTGTCGGGATAACTGAACGTGACCTCATCAAGATGCAGTGCACCGGTGACAGGGAGGACCGAAGAGGACCCGAGGTTCTCAGTGCCTTCTGTCGCCAGTAGTTCATCAATATGTTTGCCGCTGGCTGTCGCCTGCTGCCAGGCGTCGACAATCCCTGATAACTGCTGCACTGGCCCATAGAATTGCCCCAGCAACAGGAAGAAAGCCGCCAGTACCCCGGCAGTCATTTCTCCAGCGGCGACCTGCGAAGCTCCCACTAACAGAACAGCGGCATAGGAGGCCTCGGTGCAGAATGTCAGGAACGGAAAATAGACTGCAAGGTATTTTTGTGCTCGCACACGGGTTGCGCGGAAACGCTCCGATAACGCGCGCAGCCGGGCGCCCTCCAGTTCCTGCTGACCATGCGATTGCACGACACGCATGCCAGAGACTTTTTCCTGCAGGGTGCTGTTGACTTTGCCTATTTCCAGCCGTGCCTGTGCATAAGCAGGGGTACTGAGGCGGCGATAAATCATGGTTGCCAGTGCGGCCACTGGCACTGCGCTTAATGCCGTCAGCGCCAGGAACGGGTCGAGCCAGAACATGGTGGCGGCGATTGCGAACATCGTCACCAGACTGGTGGCCGCACCGGCAAGGCCGTTTTGCAGAAAGCGGGCGAGAGAGTCCACATCAACGGTCATGCGGGTCAGACGCGAATCGGCATGCTTTTCATGCCAGGGGAGTCCAAGACGCAGCATATGGCCGAAGCTGCGCAAGCGCACCGAATGCTGAACTGATTCCGCCGCTCTGGCGGCGAAGACCGTCTGCAGAGAATAACTGCACCAGCCCACAATGACCAGGCACAGGGCGAGCAGGGCACAGAGGCCGATGGTCGACATATCGCCTGCGGCGACACCGGAGTCAATGCCGTGCTGCAACAGTATCAGCACCCCTACGCCTGCCGCAGAATCGAGTGCGATCAGCAGAGCGGCGATGACGAACATCCACGCCACAGGCTTCAGTAGTGACGTGACTTTGCGACCTTTACCGGCCAGCGCCTGCTGTACTGCATTTTCCGGTACGCGGGTCATACGGGCGACAAAACCTTTATCCCCCGTATCCGTTACATCGTCTTGTGTCGCTGGTTCAGCCGGCCACAATTCGTTGTGGCTATTGTGGGACGTGGCCAGAAAATCGCTGTCGCCGGTCATCAGTGCGCGGAACGCCGGACAGCGCGCTTCAAGTTCTGCCGGGGTTCCGGTATCCACCATACGGCCCTTATCCAGCACCACAACCCGGCTGGCTAGCTGAAGCGTTGAACGCCGTCGGGCAATCACCAGCAGCATATGCCCTTCGTCAGCATAGCGACCCAGCGCGGTATTAATCTCCGCTTCCGTAACAGCATCAACCGCTGAGGTGGTATCATCCAGGATTAACACGTCCGGTGCAGTAATGAGCGCCCGCGCCAGCGCTATTCGCTGCCTCTGCCCGCCGGAAAGATTCGTACCCCGTTCGGTTAACAGGCTATCGAAGCCTTTCGGCAGGGCGTTGATAAAATCGCTGGCTCCTGCAGCAGCTGCCGCACGGCGAATGTCGTCCGCCGTTGCCTGAGGGTGGCCATAGGCGATATTTTCCGCCACCGTACCGGCAAACAGAAAAGCATCTTCAAATACGATGCCTACCCGGCGACGAAGCGCCTCCAGTCTGATATCGCGAAGATTTTGTCGGCCTTCGCTGGTGTTGAGCCATATCTTTCCGGAGCAGGGATCATAAAAACGCGCCAGCAGCATCAACAGGGTCGATTTTCCTGAACCCGATGCGCCCACCACCGCCACGGTTTCACCGGCGCGCAGGGAAAAGGAGATATCGCTGAGGATATGTCTGTCGCCATGGTGGTAGTCAAAGCTCATATTCTCCAGTTCCAGTCCGACAACCTGACTGTTAATCGACTCCGTCCCGTCCTCCATCTGTGAACGGGTGTCGATCAGTGCAAACACCCGCTCCACGGACGCCTGAGTGCGCTGTGCGATAACCAGAAACGATGCCAGTACGCGGGTTGGCCCGGTCAGCATCGCGAGGAAGCTGGCGAATGCAACGAAGGTACCGAGATCGATCCGCCCGTGCATGACCGACCACCCGCCGTAGCACAGTAGGACGATTTGCCCGAGCACCGGTAGCGCCAGCATGGTGGCCCCAGGCATCGCCTGCGAGATAACCGCACCGATGCGTACACGCACAATCTGCCGCGACTGCCTATCGAGCCAGTGCGTTTCACGCATCTCTGCCACACAGGATTTTACCACTGAGATCTGTGCCAGCACCTCGCGTATATGTTCGGTGAGATTCGCCAGTTGGTCCGAGGCCAGCCCGGTTTGCGCGAAGACCCTACGACGCGCACGAAGCGCGGTGATCGCCAGGCATACCAGTACGCACACGACGATAAGCGTCATGGCAGGGGACATCCACAGCATCACGGCAATGCCGGCAATGTAATAAGTGAACACTGCCAGCGGCACCGGGCACATCTGCAGCAGGGTATGCACCTGCTGCAGATCGCTGTTGGTCCGTGAAATCACCTGCCCGGTGCGCAGCGCATCCTGGCCTGCGCCGTCAAGTTTCTGAATACTGTCGAATACCCGTCCTCTGAGGGTATGCTGCACCCAGAGTGAGAGCATCCCGGCATAACCACGGCGCACATAGTTACCGATGAAATCAAAAAAAGCGATCAACAGTAACCCGCAGGCCAGCCACGGCAGGCGGGCCGGATTGCCCGCCAGTGCGTCATTCACAGCCTGTCTTGTCAGCAGTGGCGTCAGCGCAGCCAGCAAAATAGTCGATACTGACGCTACCACCACGATGACACTAAGTTTCTTACGTTCCCAGCACACGCGCGCTAGGCGAACTATCCATGACTGAGCCGGTGTGGGAGTGTGATTCGCAGGCATTAAGCCTCCTCCGTCTGTAAAATACGATCCACTGGCCGGATCGTTCCGCAAAAAAGCCAGCACGCTCCGGTCCCGCATTGTTATGGATGCATGACTCCTGGATGGGTGCTGGCATATGATTATCATGAAGGTGTAGTGGCTACCCTTTCTGTACCATTGTGATCAGGCTTTTCGCCACTTCACCTGGGCAGGGTTGCGCCGCCATTTCCGCTGCTACCTCTTCAGAGGCTTTGCGAAGTGAGCGATTGTTGAGGAAAGCATTGATCATGTTACTCGACAGGCCGACGTCGCCAGGGATAATCCCGCAGCCGCGTTCGGCAACAACGCGGGCATTTACCGGGCGATCGGCTCCTTGGCCGAAGACGATTTGTGGAATACCAGCGTGTAGCGCTGTCAGGGTATTGCCTGCTCCGCCATGATGAATGAAACCATCTGCGCCGTTGAGGAAGACACCCATGGGTATCCAGTCAACCAAGCGAACATTTGACGGCAGCGAGCGCAAATCGGACCGCGCATTGGCTGAAATATGCAGGATGATCTCGGCATCGACCTCACTGGCAGAATCCATAACCCAGGCGATTAGATCAAGGCCGTCAACCATCGGTTTGACAGTGCCGAGACTCACCAGCAGACGTTTACGCTCGGGCCTTCTCTCCCACCATGGTTCCCACACCGCGCCACCGTTATACGGGACGTACTGCATCGGAATAATGGGTTCACCGTCGTTTTCCAGAATGCTCATACTCGGCGGTGTTACGTCGATCCAGGCCATATCACGTGGTGTGGCCCCCACATTGTGGCGACGATAGGCGTCCGTGAGCGAACGCGTTACACCCTTGATATGCCAGGGGGTATGGCCGAAGCCTACGGTTTGCATCACGACCGGTATATCATATTTGGCGGCAATCAGCGGCCCGATGACTCCGAGCGGAGGGTAGATGATGAGGTCAGGCCGCCAGTGTCCGGCAAACTCCACCAGATGGTCGGCCATTTCTTCGCTGAAGAATGAGAAGTTGCCCATTTGGGTTCCGATATTACTTTTTTTCCGCTGTGCCTCATGGTGGCGGTAACCAGCTTCGGAATCCAGACCGGGTGCGGCGTCAAACACCACCAACCCGGCCTCTGCCGCTTTTTGTGCGAATTGTCCTCCGCTGGCGATCAGCACTTCATGACCGTTAACGCGAAATGCCTGCGCCAGAGACAGCACAGGATACAACAGCCCATAGAGAGGCGGGCCTACAAACAAAATACGCATGAGAAAATCCCTCTCCGCTTGACGATCTAAATCAGGCAGTCGACGCACTCATATGCCAGCAGCAGGACACTACTTTTCGTTAAACCTGCTTTACCAGATGCTGCGCCATTTGTGCTTCACCAGCGTTATGGACAGCTCAGTCAGAGACTTTTCCGTGACATACACAGGTGAATAGGGAACTCCGTATCCCCACTTCCATTAACGCTTACGCGCCATTGTCCTGTTGAACAGCCCAAATGGCGTCGGACAGCTACGCCGGGATGTTCTGACGCATTTGTGCAGTGTTAGACCGAACAACGAATCTGGAAAGAACCGTGATTTCTTAGACACACGATGCATCATCCTGATAGTCTCGCCTTCACTGGTCTGTAAGTAAAAACGCCGTTGTACAGGCGATGTTTGTTCCCTTTCAACCTTACCAGAAACAACACAGACACAAATGCTAATGATAATAATTACCAATATCATTTAACTATTGCAACGGTAATTAAAACTTAATAAAAAGGGAAGCTCCCAGAGGGCTATCTGGGGATATTTAAATTGAAACCTATGCTGCTACAGACCGTGGAGAATATCTTGCAAACGCTGAGCATGCTGTTCCAACTCACCGGAAGGCTGATAGACGTTAAGGCATTGGTGAGCGGTTCTGCCGTCGCCAAAAATGTATAGAGAACTCCGACCAGCAGCGTTTCATCCTCTGTCTATAGCGCAAGCGTGTCGAGAACTACTGCTGATATTACGCTGTTGGCGAATAATCCGATTTTTGCTCCTGACCAGGTGAGTTTTTTCGGCTTTTCGCTGCCAGTGTCAGGCTTTCACGTCATCATTTTGGATACGTTATTTCACTAAATGGTCATTGTTAGGGAAAAGAGAATGTGTGATTAGGTCGTTTAGCGTTGCTTTCCATCACACTCTAGCCAATTCACAACTATGGGCGGTTCTCGACGATTCCAGGTCGGGTTGACGGGACGCTAGTGGTTTCAAAGCTTGGTCAACAGATAACGATTGAAAAAGTCATGATCTTACTGAAGTTGTGCGGATAGTGAGTAATGCCGCGAGACGAACTGGCCGGGAGATTGATGGAACTTTAAAAATTATCTCTTAACGCATTTACGAATGCAAAAAGTCTATTTTTTGGTTAGCGGAG
Source organism: Escherichia sp. KTE159 (assembly GCF_000408805.1). NCBI lineage: Bacteria > Pseudomonadati > Pseudomonadota > Gammaproteobacteria > Enterobacterales > Enterobacteriaceae > Escherichia > Escherichia sp. KTE159. Next base: position 159,051 of record NZ_KE137291.1, on the reverse strand, counting down.
AATTTGTTAAAAGAATCCAGCATAGTGAATCCCCCTGCGCGGCTGTCTCTTGATCAGATCTCCTGATAAAGAGACTTCATCACCAGCCTCAACCATATCCTGAAGTCTGAACCAGCCATCCCACATATCTACCCAACCGGGGCGGCCTGTGCGTTTGCTGTGTATGGGTCCACCACATATTGCAATTTTTGTTCTCTTTTAAAATATATTCCACGGGCGTCATTAGTGCGGGCGCCTTGTGGAGTCTTTTGCTGTTATACAGCGCCAGATATTCCGCCAGTTTCAGGTTAAACAACGCCAGATCCTCAAAGAGTAAATTTTCATTAAATTCAATAAATTGCTCTCTTAATGCCCGGTTAAAACGTTCACAGATAGAGTTCATTTTTGGCGTGTAGGGATAGGTCCAGAGGTGTTTGATGGCGGCTTCCTGCAGCGTTTTGTCAAAGCTTCCCAGGAACTCTTTCCCGTTATCTGTGATGATCTGGCTGATACCGACAGGGAACAGCCGGGCTGCGCGGCTGAAAAAGTGATTGACGATATCACTGTTGAGCGACGGCACAGCCAGCGCCAGTACGTAATCGCTGTGTTCGTCGATCATGGTAATGATATAGCGACGCATTTCACCCATTCTGAGCTCAATGGCGTCCATCCCAATGAGCTCTCCGGTCTTTACCGGACGGTAGTGCTTTGGCCTGCGGGGTTTGGTGGTTCGCTTTTTGACAAGCAGAGCCTTACCCCGCGAGCTCAGACGTACTGGTATCATCCGCATTTTATCGTGTGCGGTGGCGATCATTCTGCCGATGGTGGAAACACTCGGGCAGGTCTGATGGCGTTATGCGCACCAGGGCTTCAGGCGAACAAAAATCTGCTCTTTACCGAGGTTCGGCAGCTCTGTCCTGAGGCGTCGAATCTCTTTCAGCACATCGGGATGCCAGTGCTTTTTTCGTCGCACCAGAGGTGCCTTACTGTGCGGGATTAGCCCCTCAGGTCCTCCCTTGTTCAGTAACTGACGCCACCAGTAAAGCGTGCGGCAGGATACGCCAAAGGCTTCAGAAGCTGCAGAAATACCGTGTTTATCCCAGAAGTGCAGAGCCTTCATTCTCATTGTTGCTATATCAGCCATCACTGAAAGCCTCAACGCATAATCGGCTGCTTAGGATAGCCAACCTCAGGTGCTGCATTTGCATAGTGCAATCTCCCCTTACTTATCCGGAGGCAATTGCAATATCTCTGTGAACTTACACTGTGTATCATCAGGTTATTATGTGAGCTGGTAAATCAGATTTTGCATGGACTGAAATGATGCTGTTATTTAGGGACAAAGAACCGACTTTTTCTCTTGCCTCCTCGCCAGTAATGATTAATGGGAATGCTTCCTCTGGGGAGGAGGACAGTAGAAAAAAGAACCCGCCAGCAAAAATATTGGGGATGAACAGCTTTCGCTACTCAGGTTGTTGGCGGGTAAATTTCCTCATGAAATAAGAATGCTACGCGCTCTTTTTAATGAAAATGATAATCACTGTCAACTAATTGCGCATATTTTCTTCATACATGATTGATAAAGGTGATTCAGACTATCAGTGTTTTGCTGATGGCCTTTTTGTCTTTAGAAAACACCAGCCAGGCTGGTTGGTTCAGTTAAGCTTTCAGCTTCGAGAATTTTATGAAAGCTATTGATTTGTTAAAATAAATCACAGTCTGGTGACTGCAAAAGTTAAACGAGAAATCAAAAGGTAGCCCAAATCTGAAAATGAAGCTCTGCGTGATGATGTTGCCGCTGGTCGTCGTCGGTTGCATATCAGATCAATCTGCCCATCCCCGCGTGAAGCCACCACCGCCTCGGGCGTGGATAATGCAGCCCCCCCGACTGGCAGACATCGCTGAACAGGATTATTTCCTCCCTCAGAGAGAGGCTTATCACTATGCAAAAACAACTGTAGGGAGCCCAGAAGTATATTAATGAACAGTGCAGATGAGCTCCCCATATCGATGGGCAACTATTGTGAGCAATATACCCGGGCTTCCAGCGGAGTATAGATGCCAAAAGTGATAAAACCGAGCAATCCATTTACGAATGTTTGCTGAGTTTCTGTTTTAACAACATTTTCTGCACCGCCACAAATTTTGGCTGCATCAACAGTTTTCTCTTGTCCAATTCCCGAAACGAAGAAATGATGAGTGATGGTTTCCTTTGGTGTTACTGCTGTCGGTTTGTTTCCAACAGTAAACGTTTGTTGAGCACATCCTGTAATAAGCATTGCCAGAGCGGCAGAAAATAACATTTTTTTCATCTTATTATCCTGCATTGTTAAAAACGGCAGAATCCTATGTGATAATAATTAAACGATAGCTAAATGAACGAAAATTAAAAGTATAAAAGTGGTTACTCAGACTTGGTAGGTACTCAGAATCATGGGAAATGAATAAACCGCTTCATCTGTCCATTACTCTTTTAGGTGTGTTGTATTGTCGCCATATTCCCCGCATTAACCATGACAGTAGCCCGACGGAGAACTCCTTCTGCAAGAGTATACGGGAATAATCAAAAACGATGCACATCAAGTGGTTCGGGTTGCTGTTTTACTAGTTTTCGCCACAAAAGCCACTATTTTCCCAGACAATATATCTCTGTCTGGGTTACATAACGTTTGTCCGTTTATTTCCTTACTGATTGAACAGACCTGATTTCGTATAGTGTAATGTATGTAGCATACAGCGACAGAATATCTTATCTCTGGCTACGGAGTATCGTACAGAGCGGGCAAAATGCGGCGGTTTCTCCACAAGCATGTGGAGAAACATTCTGCCTCTAGGATTCGTGCACCTCTCCACTCACACAATTTCTTAATATAAAAGATCCATTACATTGCTCTGCAACTATAACTGCGTATTACCGTGAAGGAGAACGGTGAGTAACGGCGTTTTTCAAGGCCATTGTCAACGACGGATGAAAAGCGAGAATCCTCTGCTGGGATTCAGCTCCTAATGCTACAAATCTCATTGATGGCTTGATGTAACTTCACATATGGTTTCAGCCTCAAAGAAATCATTTTTATTAATTTTAACGAAGGGTTGGACAAAATGAGGAGGTATTAGCTTTGTTTTATGACGCATTTCCGAAAATTTCCGTGCCATATAGTGAGCATCTTCGCAAGCTTCCATAACAATAGTTGTGTAGGAGGAATTAGTAAGGAATTCGAATAATTTCGAGCACTTGGATTCTGACAGTTAAGGACTCTGCCTGTTGCATCTTGGCAGTGGACGTTGAATGAATTTTTGCCTAGATAAATACCAATCAAAGATGACGTTATTCATAATGGTTCTCCCAAAAAAACACCGTCAGCGTACTGCTGCAGGGTAGGGTGATCATCTAATAAAATCCAGTATAACTGGATAAGAAAGATATTCCTGGTGAACTGGCTCCGCCACACTTACCAGGAAACACTATTCCCTGGTCGAACTTATCCTCCGGAAAAACCTCTTTTAAGTGGTTTGAAGTTTTTCGGAATATATCGCACACAGAAAAATGCGGATATCACAGACAGACTTCTGTCGGTTCCAAATAGTGCAGACCCAAAAGCTATGTATCTTAGTACAGAACGGGTGCCCGACATCCTCGGAACGGATGTCTTTTAGATACGACAACAGGGTGAATAGACAGGAAAAATAGAATGATGCAGCTCTCTTTTTTACAAATGACTGACTCTCTGATATCTAGAACAGATAACGCATCCGGAATATACTTTATCTAGGAGCTATCACTGATACGAAGAGACATATTCGAATAAAAATACAACAACTAGCAATCTGTAATTACTTTCAGGAGGTCACACCTCCCACTCCTGTTCAGAACAAATCTTCCCCCGGAGATAAAAATGGTGATAATTATGCTGATGGAGACTAAATACCAATAAATCCGGTGCGTTCTGTGGCAGGTTGAGACCTCACAGGAAAAACGACAACAACTCCCGTCGACGTTATGCGATTCAATCCGGATGCTCTTTGTACCACCAAGCGCCTTCCTCGCTAACTAACTGGTGTACTGCTGATATGGAAACAACATCTGTCATCATTCTCAATGGCTTCCTCGGCGCAGGGAAAACCACTCTGCTGAAAAACCTGCTCATACAGGCACACGAAAAACAGCTTTCAGTCTCTGTCATAGTCAATGACATGAGCGAACTGGATGTGGACGGCGTGCTGATCGCCAACACAGATATTGTAGATGCAAAAGACAATAATTTCGTAAGTATCACCGCAGACAGCATCAGCAGCCCCGCAGGCCTCAAAAAGATGGATCTCGCAATTAACCACCTGCTTGATCACAACAAGCCGGATGTGATGCTGATTGAAACCTCCGGAAGCAGTCATCCGCTTCCTCTGGTCAAATACCTGCGTCGCCATTCACGTGTACGCCTGAAGGCGTTTTTAACACTCGTTGATACTGTCATGCTCCATGAAGATTACAATGATGGGAAAAAACTGATCCCCACTCTTCAGGAAAATCTCCGGCATAACAAACGCGGCCTGGAGAATTTGCTGGCCGAGCAAATCATGTTCTGCAACAGGCTGCTGCTGACCAGAAATGACCGCCTGCCCTTTGACATTATCTCCGCTGTGGCAAAAGCCATACACCCACTTAACCCCTCCGTGGATGTGCTCGCGGTATCATGGGGAAATATTGAACTGAGCACATTACTGGCGATCCCGGACTACAATTTTGACCGTGTTGAGTTACTCATCAGTGAACTGGAAGCACTTGCAGGAAACATGGATACTCCGTGCAACAATGAGGAACTTATATGGCGCGTCATCAGGGACGACAGGCCATTCCATCCGCAAAGATTATGGGATACCTGTCACCGCTTTATGGGCATGGGCGTTTATCGCAGTAAAGGTTTTTTTTGGCTCCCCGGGAGAGATGATCTTGCCCTGCTCTGGAATCAGTCAGCAGGAAGCATCAGTCTGGCGCTCATTGGCTACTGGAAAGCTGGAGTACTGGAACATACTGACAATAATTTAACTCGTGAAGAACGTTCAGCGCTACAGCGACACATCGACACAGCCTCTGGGCGATTTGGCGATCGCTGCTGTCAGTTGACTATCATTGGCAATGCCACTGAAGTTAATGATTTTACACATGCCTTATCCCTTTGCTTGTTGACTGAAGAAGAAATTCAGTGGTGGATGTCGGGCGGAGTATTCCCTGATCCATGGCCACAGAAAGTTACCCGCCTGTCCTGACAGAAATTGCATTCATATCAGGCTTCCTGTTGCATCTGGTGCAGGCAGTGGCCCCAGAAGGGCTCTCCATACCATCTCGTATCATAGCCGGGGGAGAGCTGAAACACACGTCACGAGAATAGTTGCATTATAGTGGGTATGCAGAGTAGCTACCAGGGAGGTCTTTCGACCGCTGACTCTGACTACCGGGTTAATGAAACACGCCAGTTCGCTCGGATGTTGGGACTTAAATCGAAGAACACGGCGGTGCGGAGTCCGGTGAGTAATGGAATAGCAGAGAGCTTCATGAAAACAATAAAACGTGACTACATCAGTATCATGCCCAAACTTGTGGTCTGTTTTTTATGGAGCAGTTTGTGCTCAGTACTCAGAAAAAATATTTTAGAGCCTGTAGAGCAGATGAATGCGTGGATTAGGGGAGCGATTAATAAGAAAAAGAAGTGGAAATAGAAGCAGTAAGCTTCATGAAGTAAGTTAACATTCAATGTTATTTAACATAAGATAGATTATGCGCACCGATATTGTAACTGCAATATTCTAATGTCACTTTTAACCCATTTAAGTGATGTCACTTTTTCTGGCATAAAGGATCCAATCCTCAGTCTATGGAGACATCAGGATGCTTGTGACTATGTTAGATAAAGAGCTCAGCCGGATCAACGTCATTCAGTCAGTTGTCGAAAAGCGTATGCGCCGTCGTGATGCTGCGCACCAACTTGCTCTGACCGAACGTCAGACGCAACGTCTGATGAACCGCTTTCGTGAATCAGGTGCCGCTGGCCTGGTAAACCTTCGACGTGGACGCCCTGGTAATCACAGACTCCCTGAGTCACTGAAGCTGCGTGTACTTTCTTTACTTCACGATCACTACAGCGACTTTGGACCAACGCTTGCCGCAGAAAAATTGCGCGAACGCCATAACATCACGGTGTCTGTTGAAACGCTCAGAAAATGGATGACTGCCGATGGACTCTGGGTTCCATACTCACGTCGCAGACCCCGTGTTCATCAACCCAGATACCGGCGTGACTGCCTCGGAGAATTTGTTCAGATTGATGGTTCTCCACATGACTGGTTTGAAGGACGCGCCCCAAATGCTGCCTGCTTGTCTTCATTGATGATGCTACTAGCTGCCTGATGCACCTCCGCTTCGGCGAAACTGAATCAGCCTTTGATTACATGATGGCTACCCGAGAGTATCTTGAACAACATGGCAAACCACTTGCGTTTTACAGCGATAAGCACGGCATTTTCAGGGTAAATAAGGGTGGCTCCACTACGACCGGAGTAACCCAGTTTGGCCGTATGCTTTCTGAACTGGGGATCGAGTTGATTTGTGCCAACAGTCCACAGGCTAAAGGCCATGTGGAGCAAGCAAATCAGACACTTCAGGACCGGCTTATCAAGGAGATGCGTCTCGAGGGAATCAGCAGTATCGAAGCAGCCAATGCTTGGCTGGATACCTTCATCGCTGACTTCAATCGTCGCTTCGCAAGACCAGAAAAATACCCCAAAGATTTGAGGCTGAAATCAACGAAGAGCTCGATGATATTTTTGCCTGGCAGGAACAGCGTAAGCTGTCTAAAACGCTGACATTCCGCTATGACAAAATGATATATCTTGTTGAAACTACAGAAAAAAACTCTCGTATCGCTGGCGACAAACTCACAGTCTATGACTATACACTGGCATTCAAACACGGTTACCGTTCACTCAAATATTAGGTGTTCGACAAACTGGAATGTGTCGATCAGGGGCAAATCGTTGATAACAAACGTCTTGGGGCCGTGCTTAAACTGGCACAGTGTAAAATGGATGAACTTGAACGTGATGGTAAACGTGCCCGAAGTAAAAAGATGCCCAAACGACGCACTCAAGCAATTGAGGGCTATCAATCCCCTGCAGGCTAACCCTGAGGAATTCAGAGCCAGCCTTAAACGTTAATGCCCCCCACCCGCTTTAACACGTCAGTAGTTACTCTGACAGGTATGACACTATTTATTTCCATGCTACGGCTTTTTGTATGTTAATAATTAATGCTAATGTATGCGTACATTAGCATTAATTATTAGGTTAATCAGTCCTCGTGTTCTCTTGATGCCTTTACTCCTGTCTGATAGATACGCTTTACCCGTTCAATCTCAGCAAGCGTTGCCTGCCAGTGCCTCGCGGCGGCATGACGATATCTTGCTGCCACTTTTTCCACGTACTTCGGGTTACTGTCCGTGCTTCGGCGCTGTCGCCCCTTCTCCCCGAAAACCTCCACAATCAACCACTGGCTACCCGTTCGGCCGAAAAGCGCATTGCACAGTCGCTTAACAGTAAGCGGCGTTAAATCCGGGTCAGGGTCGTAAGCTACGGTGAAAGAGGTGACTTTTTAATCTTGCAATAACAGATATTGTAGTAGCTAAATTGAGATGAAGAAAACATGTCCGCGCTACAGTCTCACCATAGCGATCACTGCTTTCAAAGGATGGGACTCATGACAGCATACGGAACGGAGTTTATCTCAAGGAACGATGTAAACCGATTCAGGAGCCTCTAGGACGTCACCGACCGATGCCTCACTACTCGTCTCGCAGCCAGCCGGCTGGAGATGTCTGACAAACACTACCGCCGTCTGCATGAATGTTACCGCGAACACGGACCTCTTTTGCTGGTAAATCGCCGTGGACAGCCAGGTAATCCGCAACTGATGCCGGGCCTCGCTGAGCGTGCACTGCTTATTATCCATGAACACTACGCTGATTTTGGTCCGACGTTAGCCTGTGAGAATCTCGCCGAGCTCCATAGTCTATATCTGACCATAGAAACGGTACGGAATCTGATGATACAGACTGGTTTATAGATCCCCCGTATATTACGGCAACCGCGTGTACATCAGCCACATCCGCTACGTGCCTGTACCAGAGAGCTGATCCAGATTGATGGCTGTGAGCATTCGTTGGTTCGAGGAGCAAGGCCCGGCCTGCACACTTCTCATTTACGTTGATGATGCAACTTCTATTTGTTAATTCCGAGTCTACTTTCACCTATTTTGAAGCCATCCGAGGCTATATTCATACGTATTTTTTCCTATGGCTGAAAAGTGTTATTACAAGCACTGATGCAGCCAGAAACAGTGTGACAATATTTGCGGTCAGTACGGAAAAATCAAATCGCATAATGCCATACGTTATCCATGATAATTACACCTATCAGGAACATGACATACAATACCAAAATACAAGAAAGTAACAGTGGGGAAAAATTGGTGTAAATGCCCTTTTAAAGGGCAAGTTTTCAAGGGAGATATTCCAGTTAGAGATAACAACGAACAGCAGCGCGAACTCAGGAAAATAATCAGGGCTGCCCTTATGCTTTTCGGGAGCTACATTTTCCTGCATATCTCTTTAGTTCCGACTACTTATCTGGTGAGAACCTCTTTTTCAGACACATCAGAATATGATCGCTATTCTTGCTGAACATTGACTTCATTTTGGGCACTGAATCTTCATAATACTGACTATTGCCAAGAGTCTCTTCATATGCCTAGCTAAATAATAGCCTTAGTGTGGCTTGTTTTTCAAATTTCAGGCAGTACCGATTAGTAAGATCTAAGGAAATGCTGGAGCCCCACCAAACTCAAGATAAATTTTTGCTAAGTTCTGCAACTGATTGAAGCGATTTTCATCCAGCCGAAATTCCGCCTGACGGCGTTTTTCCTGAGCATCAAGCCAGAATGAAATACGTATTGCACCATGCCGGTAACGCACTTCGTTTAATCTCTCTGACTTACGTGCAAGTTCCAGTTCTTCCCTGAGTCTTGTCTCCTGAACCTGCAGCTGGTTACGTAATGAAAGCGCGTCTTCTATGCTGCTCATTGCCTTATAAAGTAGCTGTTTAAACTCCAGCACTCGCTGTTCATAATCGTTACGGGCAATTTTTACCTCGATGTCCCGCTGCCGCCACTCCAGAAACGGTAGAGTTAGGTTAGCGCCTACAGAACCGACCGGATTATGCAGTAATGCCAGTAGCGAAGTGCTGCTGGTACCCAAAGCGCCAGTCAGGTTGAAGGTGGGGTAATATTCACTACGCTTTATATCAACCGTAGCCAGCGCCTCACGCAACTGCCATTCTTTAGCGCTGATGTCAGGCCGACGCATCAGAACGCTGGCAGGAATATTCGCATTGACCTTAGGCAGGCTTCCTTTTGGCAGCGTTGTTGGCTCGACTATCTGCCCCCCCGGAACAATGCCGAGCAGAACTGCCTGCTGATTGAGTATCTGTAAACGTTCTCGTTGTAGCCCTGTGAGCTGGTTCTCTTGCGTGAGCAGGTTTTGCTGCGCGTCGATCACATCCAGCGACGAGGTGCTTCCTGCTCGATATCGAACCTCGGCCAGACGCAACGTCTCTTTTGCATAGTCGATACTCTGCTGGAGGATGGCAATTTGTTGATTTACAAAACCGATGCGCCAGTAATTATTGCTGGCTTCTGAAAGCAACATCAGGCGCGCGAAACGAAAATCTTCTTCACTGGCATGGACTGCCCACTCAGCAACGTCACGCTGACGGGCAATTTTGCCCCAGAGATCCAGCTCATAGCTGGTGCTGAGACTGGCATAACCGCTTTTTGTCCAACCGGACGAGTTATTCAGCTGTTTTTTCCCGTCCTCACCCAGTGAACCTTTTAATGCAGGAGAATTGGTGATGCCTGTTCTTTCCGCATCCAGCCGCACCCGATGCACTCGCAGTGCAGCTATAGCCATGTCGTTATTACTTGTCATCACCAGGCGAAGCCAGCTATCGAGATGAGGATCGTTAAATTCTTTCCAGTCAAACGGGGCTGTATTTCCGTCCATATCACTCTGGACCCAACTGATGGGATAGCCCACTTCGGGAGCGTGATAGTCACTTTTCAGCACGCTTGTGCAACTTGCACAGAGTGCGGTGGTAAGGCATAAAGCCAAAGGTGATAAAATTTTCATAGATTATTCGCTGACCAGTGAAATGATCGGATCCATCCTTGCTGCCTTGCGGGCGGGGAGATAACCGAAAATCATACCGATTAAGGTTGAGCAGAAAAACGCGGTGACAGCAGCCTGCCACGAATATATCACCGTGAACATTTCGTCCCCCAGGGCGGTAAAGAGCATGCCTGTGGCATATGACAATGCAATACCCAATGCGCCACCAATCAGGCAAACTAATACGGCCTCAATAATAAACTGCTGCATGATGTCGCCGTATCTCGCGCCGACAGCCATGCGTACGCCAATTTCATGAGTTCGTTCCGTTACAGAGACCAGCATGATGTTCATCACCCCGATACTGCCGATCATTAGTGAGATACTGGCGACCATCAGAATTAGAATGCTGAAGGTCATTGAGGTACGTTCGACAGATTTTTTGATTTGTTCAAAGTTGTAGACTTGGAAGTCTTTTACACCATGACGCCGGGTTAACAGTTGGGAGATTGCACTAATCGCTGCCTCGTTATTCACATTGTCTTTTAGCCTGACGCTAATACTGCTCAGAACCGGTTTGCCCACCATACGGTACATCACTGTGCGGTAAGGCATCCACACGGTAATGCGGTTTGGCATATCGCTATAGTCGCTGCTTCTGGCAATGCCAACCACTCGTGCAGGCACGGAACCAAGGAGGATTATTTGCCCCAGAGCCTGTAGCCCCGCATCGTCGAAAATAGCCTTGCGGGTGTTCTCATCAATAATGACTTCCTGTAGGGCATTACGATCATCCCTGAAAGTTGTCCCCTGTAACAACTCAATACCTTTTACCCGAAAATGCTCCCGCCCTACGCCGTTGATGGAAGCCATTGCCGATTTACCAAGAAAACGAATATTATCTGATGTGCTAACTTCCGGACTTACGCTGTCGACAAATCCTTGTTTCGCTAGTGCATCAGCGTCCGCAGGTATTAGTGTTCGAATACTCTCAACGCTGTCATCAAAAAAATCTCGCCCAGGATAAATGCGGACCACATTTGTACCCAGACTTTTAATCTCCTCCAGTGTCTTCTGCTTGGCACCTTCACCCAATGCCACTACAGTAACAACGGCAGCGATACCAAAAATAATCCCAATCATGGTAAGTGTGGTGCGTAAACGATGCGCATTCATCGCTTTTAGCGCCATTTGCAGCGATTCACGCGTACGATCGAACAGTGTTTGCCAATAGCTTTGCCGGATACTGTTGGTTTGTCGCCACGTTTTTGTTACAGATACGCAACTGCCGCTATCAGAGATAATTTCGCCATCACGCAGTTCGATAATGCGCTTCGCCTGCCGGGCAACCGTCATATCGTGGGTCACCATTACTACGGTATGACCATGCCGATTAAGCTCACTCAGGATGGCTAACACTTCTAGCCCGGATTGCGAATCCAGAGCGCCAGTTGGCTCGTCCGCCAGGATTATCTCTCCACCGTTGATCAGTGCCCGGGCAATACTGACGCGTTGCTGCTGACCACCTGAAAGTTCGCTAGGTTTATGATGCTCACGTCCTTTCAGCCCAAGTCTACCAAGCAGCGCGGTTGCGTACATCCGACGGCTGCCTCGTTCGCTGTTGGCGTAAATGGCCGGGATCTCCACGTTACCAAGTGCGCTAAGATCAGGAATCAAATGGTATCGCTGGAAGATAAAGCCAATATGTTCCCGGCGCGTTCTGGCCAGCTCATCGGGCGAAAGGTGGGCGGCGTTTTGCCCGTTGATGAAGTAATCGCCTTTATCTGGTACGTCAAGGCAACCCATTATGTTCATTAAGGTTGATTTGCCTGAGCCTGAGGCACCGATGATTGCCACCATTTCTCCGGCCGCGATAGTCAAATCGACGTTTTTAAGGACGGTTCGTGCCTGACTACCATTGCCATAAGTTCGGCTAATCCCTTTTAGCTCAATAATCTTTCTCACAGCACAATCTCTTCTTCGGTTGCTTTCTCTTCCGGCAACGACAACACAACATTCTCTCCAATCTTTAAGCCTTCGAGGATCTGAATATCCAATCCGTTGGTTATGCCAGTTGTCACATTCCTGGTTTCCAGCTTACCGTCAGCCGCCAGCACCTGGACCTGTTGCTTGTTTTCCCCGGTTCTGCGCACGGCCTGAAGGGGCACCAGCAATGTGTTTTTGGCTTCTTCAATAAGGAGTGTAACCTGCGCTGTCATGGCAATACGGAGTCGGTTTTCTGGGTTAGGCACATCGAGCAAGGCATTGTAATAAACAGAAGCATTTGAAGAACTGGCTCCTGAAACCGAACTGTTGCTGGCAAGAGAATCATCTTTCATCACTGACTCCGGTGCCAGCTCAACTGCTCGCAGCGTCGCATTATAGTGCGTGTCCGGTTCGGAAAAGATAGTGAAACGGGCTTTTTGCCCAGCGGAAATACGGGTGATATCGGCTTCGGAGATCTGCGCTTTAATGGTCATAACATCCAGACGTGCAAGCTTAATGATCGTTGGCGCACTCTGGTTTGAGTTAACGGTCTGTCCCTGCTGAGTGACGACGGCGATAACAATACCGTCCATCGGCGCTACAACTCGTGTATAGCCAAGAGCTAGCTTTTTCTTATCCACTTCTATCTGTGCCTGGACAAGCTTGGCATTCAGAGACAGTAATTCGGCGTGAGTGGTGGCAAGCATTGTCTCTGCAGACTCAAAATCTTCACGGGAGCTGGCATCTTCTCTTAACATTTGCTGCTGGCGCTTAAAACGCAATTCAGCCTGTTTCAGGAGCGCCTGCTTCGACTGAAGTTCGGCTTTAACCTCGCTGAGCGCAGCCTCAGCATTGCGCAAATCATTACGCTGAGGCAAGTCGTCAATTTCGGCAATCAGCTGCCCTTTAGTCACGTAGTCGCCCTGTTTTACTTTCAGTGATTTCACCTGGCCTGATACCTGTGCCCCTACGTTAACGCGTTCAATCGCATCAATGCGGCCAGTTGCCAGAACGGAATTTTCTATATCACCTTTACGCACTGGGGCCGTAACAAATTCTGGTATATCAGGACTTCTCAGAAAGAAGAGCAAAACGCAGATAAGAATAATGAACAGCGCTGCGATAAAGAACTCGGTGCGGCGAAAGAGACATTTCGTTATCATAGTCTAAGTTTTCCATGACGATGAAAGTGGTATTCCAGTTCCCTATAGTAAATGCTCCAGTATCTACTGGAGCTAATTTTAAAAGGTCAGTCCTGCAACCCACTCAGAGAATCAGAAATAATATTTAAGACCCGCTGTAGTTATGAAATTGTAGTTTTCAATACCGGCACTGTTTTTGTCGAATTCAGAAACGCTGCTGTTTCTATTATAACGAGATGTATCACCTTTCTTGTTAGTGATCCGATTCCACGTACCCTCAACATACACCTTGGCATTAGATGTTATATAATAGCCAGCATTGACGGCCACAGAATAATAATTCTGACTTTTTACTTTGTCACGATATGTGACTCTTTTCTCCAGGTCATAATGTTCATCGTTATCAGATGACTCAACCCAGTCACTGTATTTAAATGTGCCGCCCAGTTCAAAGTTGTCATAGCGGTAACTTCCAGTCAGGCCAATATAAGGCATCTTAAAACGCTGCTTGTAACCTATGGCTCTTTCGCCATCCGGGAATGTGCCAATAGCATCCCTAAACCCTTCATAAGAATAGATATAAGAGCCGCCTCTGGCGGTGAAACTGTAACGGTTTTCCTGATATCCCGCCATGAGCCCCAGGCGATAATCTGGTTCATTTAAGAGCCATCCTTTGATATTCAGGTCAAATTCATTGGCAAAATTAAGTCGGGTATCGGGATGCCTGCTCTCATCAGTCCAGATGCCAGGTTTATCTGAGTCCAACCAGTCACGGTCAACCATATTTCCCCCTTTCTGACCGATGGTTGTCCAGCCTGATGCATTGAAGGACAAACGGGGGAGTAGATCCCAGTTAATAGCACCTTTAATAATAGCGGCGTTGCTGTATTTCCAGTCCAGCTGACTGGCTTTTCGTCCACCCTCTTCAGGTGCGTAAACACGCTCTTTTGTTTTACCACTCAGTGTACCAAGATTCAGTTCCGTACTGATTTTCTCAGGGGTAAAAGTGAGAAATTCAGTAGTAGCAAGGGCATTGAATGTAATGGGAACAGATAATACCATTGCCAGAAACTTTAACCGCATAATAATGTGATTCCTTTAAGTCTGATTAATCAGATAAATATTCGTTGAGTCTTTGTTTCCACGTCAATCGTGAAACATTGTTTTGTTTATTTTTTGTTTAAGATTATTGCTGTCAGGTCTCAGAAATTAAGATGCTCAATTTGTTGTATGATTGATAATTAGCATGTTAATAATATTAAGTCATTTAAGTAATATATAAATATTTTTATCATCAGAAATGTAAAAACGGTGCTTGTGTTAATCTGCAATTTTAAAGGAGTGATGTAGCCCACAGAAACACCGGACAGTAGCTGTATCTCCAGATAAGATTAACCAAAATAAAACAACCAACTGAATGAAAAGAGGAATAGTGCTTCATGAAGATGTCGCGCCTTATCTATTTTTAACATATAAACTTAGGTTTTTTATTCTTTATGGTTATTATTCATTAATGGCTATGCATAATTTAACTCCATGCAAATAATTATTTTGTTTATGATTGGTTTATGCTAATCAAGTTATTTTCATAATGTTATTTTTATAAGTAAAAGAGGTTGAACATGGACTTATTATTACTCACTGGGGCCACTGGATTTCTCGGCGGTGCTGTGCTAGATAAACTGATGAACAATCAAAAAAATATAGAATTGCTACTTTTAGTTCGAGCCGATTCGCAACATACAGGACTTGAGAGGGTTAAAGACAATGGTCGCAAATTTAATATTTGCGAGGATAGATTACATTCTTTAACAATTGATAATATATTGCTCGGGGATTTAAATAACCCGGAGACCTTCCTCTATGACCCTCGTCTTGATAAAGTCACATATGTTATTAATTGTGCAGCAGTTGCTTCTTTTGGCAATAACCCTCTTATATGGAGTGTAAATGTTACAGGTACGCTTGCTTTTGCCAAAAGAATGACAAAAGTTACAGGGTTAAAACGCTTTATTCATGTTGGAACTGCTATGTCATGTACTCCGAATGCAAATTCGTTAGTAACGGAAGATGCTGCAGCATTAGATACAGGAGAGCATTTGGTAGAATATACGCGCTCAAAAGCAACAATAGAACTTTTGATGCGCAAAGAATGTCCCAACTTGCCCTTATTGATTGCCCGTCCATCCATTATTGTCGGCCACACCCATTTAGGGTGCTTACCTTCAACCAGTATTTTCTGGGTGTTCAGAATGGGATTAATGTTACAAAAATTTATGTGTTCACTGGATGATAGAATAGATGTCATTCCTGTGGACTATTGTGCTGATGCATTGTTAATGCTACTGGAAAGCTCGTTATCTAAGGGAGAAGTTATTCATATATCTGCAGGTAAAGAAGGCAGTGTAACATTTGCAGATATTGACAAATCTATAGCCTGTGCCCTGAATGGAACTCCCGTTGGTGATAAATATACTAAAGTTAGCTATGACGTGCTGGTCATGGAGAGACATGAATTAAAGAATATTTTTGGTCCCTGTAATGAACGTCTTATGCTAAAAGCCATTCGTTTGTACGGCGCGTTCAGCATGCTTAATGTCACTTTCAGCAATGAGAAATTACTGGGTATCGGAATGCCCAAACCACCAAAATTTACTGACTATATTAAAACTTGTATAGAAACGACTAAACATCTGTCGATCCCACAACAAATGGTAGTGGATTTTAAATAAATTTTATACTTTTTATAAACGGCCGTCGTTATGAACAATCAATATCTAACAGAAAGCTAAAATGGAAACGGAAAAATCTGGAGGATACTGTGCTTATAAAAAATTTTAAGCGAACCATTACATCCTGGAAAACATCTACATTCGAAATATATAAGTTGGCTTTTGAAAAATACGGCGGGAGCGTAAACATGCACCCGGATGTTGTTTCATTTTTTATGAAGAATCATGCATGGAAGATTGATTTTTTTCACTATGAAAAAAATGGTGATATTAAAGGCGCATACTTCCTGTGCAATGGAACGCAAGTTGGCATAATGGCTCGAAGGCGTTATCCTTTGTCATCTGATGAGATTTTAATTCCTTTTGATTCTCATACGAAATGCTTTTTTCCGGACAAAACGAATAAATTATCCATGATAAATAAACCTAACATAATAAATGCAACATGGAGTATAGCCAGAAAAAAGCAAAACTGCATAATAAAAGAAGAATTTTCCACGAAATTTGAAAAAACACGACGAAATGAAGTCCAGAGATTTATCAGAAACGGTGGAGAGATTAAATGCATAGAGGAGTTATCAGATAGTGAAATAGCCAGATTATACATATCACTTTTCCAGTCTCGATTTGGAAATATGTTACCTTGCTATAAATATGATGATTTATTGAGATTTGTTTCTTATCTGCGGAAAATGATATTTGGGCACGTGCTATTTTGGAATAATAAGCCTTGTGCTATTGACATTGTTTTGAAATCTGAAAGTTCATGTAATGTTTATTATGATGTCCCAAATGGTGCGATACTGAATGATGATGGCTGTATGAAACTCAGTCCTGGAAGTGTCCTTATGTGGTCAAATATTAATAGAGCCAGAAAATACTGTCATGAAAATAATAAAAAAATGATATATTCTATAGGAGCTTTCAGGCCTGAATGGAAGTATAAACTTCTGTGGTCAGCCCCCTTTAAACTTGGAAAATGTTTGTGCTGATAAATCTGTGTTAGGATAAATTGCTGTTAACAGTGCTATATTAATTTACGGATTTACATTAACTAAATGCTCCTCTGCTTTGTAGAGGAGCTAAAAAATATTTCATATGTAGGTTGTTTGAATTGTTAATTAGTGAGTAAACCTGTTATCACTCAAAACCGCACCAAAACTCAGAGGTCCCTAATCGATGTGTCCCCCAAAACACCTCATAGTCTTTACCAAGAATTGCAGCAAACTCTAATGCTTGCTCATAATTGCAAAATACACCAAATAAACACCATGGAGAACACCTTATTACCCCCCACCCAACAATTGAGTCGGACAAAAAAGGATCTTTTTTAAGTAAACAATCTGTAATCATGGCAACAACCTCCTATTACCGATGCGCAAATTTTGGCATAACCCTCTTGAATGTTTATTGGATATCATTTATTTTTTATTGGGTTAAAGCGTATTAGAATATGCATACGTTCAGTTCACAGAGACACAAATATCTATAAATAAACCATTATATCGCTGAGTTGTGTCAATTAAACAGAGCTCCTGATAGATAAATCTGGTGTAACTGAGTCATCCTGGCTTCGACATAAAAATAGAAATAAACACTACTTTTATGTATCAGAAGCCCTGTGTATTATCAGTTTATTTTTATCTTCATACGATTCATTCTCTGTATTCCCCTTATTTCAAAGATACTTTTCTCAATGCATTCCAAATCAACAATTTATCCATCTCATTTAAATTTTGCTGTTGGATATTCTGCATAAAGTGCACTTTTTCCCATTCAGTCAGCGATCCCTCTGACTTCAACCGTTTAGCCAAATCCTGCAGAATTCTATAGTTTAACTGAGCGATTTGTTCTCGAACATCCTTAAGTGGACGAGGTTTCCAGTCAGTTTCAGGAACCGATAGCCAGTCAGCACGATATCGGTACTGGATTGCTTTCGCAACATCCATTTGGGCCTGGATAAAAGGTATTGCGGTATCCTCTTTTATTCCTAGTTTTCCTGCATCAGCAATAGCATTTTGTAATACTTTTTTTTCTTGAAGCAAATCTTCTATCGCCTGATGGTGTTGAGCCTTATACCCGGCTACATCTTTCATATATGACAAACGTTCATTAATCAGATTGATAACTGAATAACTGCCTGCTAATGCTTTAGATGTTGCAAAAAAAATTGCAGCGATAAACATTAATTTAATTAGGTAAAGTTTTTTCATTACTGCTCCATCATTATTAATGAACATTGTCTGGTTTGAAATATAAAACCTCTACTTAAAAAAGGCGATAGTTATTCTTGCTTATTCGGAATAAAGTTTCTTTATTAATCTCCTAATGTATTTTACAACCTCTGAAAAAGATGAATAAATTGAATCAGAAGTAACAAATAAAGAGTGTTCCATAAAATAACTCATTGAATATTTATTATCTGTTGTAACCTCTGACTCATAGAATAAAGAAATATAATATTGTTGAGTGAATGCATCATGAACTAAATTGGTAACACTTTGCTTTATACTTGCGACTGATAACAGCACACAAAAAAATAACACTTTCATAAAGTTATTCGATATCCGCCCTGCTGTTGTATCAATAACATGTAGTACCGACAAATGTTATAACATAACATTTCTGTTATCAACAATAATCATACGCTCCTTCTCAGATAGAAGGATTTAGCCAGTTTGGTAGTAGCAGCTGCCAACACAGCTATGGATGTCGAGCGCTCCTCTATGACAGTTCAAACAATCGTGAGATGAACGTCATGGCAAAGCGTCAAAGGCCTCCCCCGATAACTCTGGAACAAATCGAAATTCGTTAGCTAAAGAAAAAACCACAAAGGATAGAAATGAAAAAGGAATATTATACGCTCTTGATGTCAGGACTCCCTGAAAAGTTCCTGATAATCAGGACGCTCAGTGTGCTTTATCCTGTAGTCATTCTCTGCCACATGTCTGGGGTTTACACTAGTTGTTGCAGCCTCTACCAGTCCGCCATGTAATGACATGGCCATATAGTTGAATATTCATGCATTCAGACCATCATTAATATTATGATGGATTAATACCGAACGAATCGGAAGGTAGATACTTGAAAATCTAGAATTGAGACCAGTTTTTGTTGGCTACTCCTGACATAGCAAGAATTAACGTTCAGTCATGCTCTCATGAATTGTTCCCTTTATAGGACTAAGAACAAAATCAATTACCCGACGATAACCTGTGATTATTTCTGCTGTAATGTTCATACCTGATGTCATCCTTACTTCTTTTCCCTCAACCATCATGACCGAATCAAGTAACATGATTTCCCCATCAAAATATAATCCTTTCTGGTTATCCTCGATAGCTTCACTACTTACCGTTTTGACGATACCATGCAAGTAACCGTGACGAGTATAAGGGAATGACTCGACTTTTATAACGACGTCCTGTCCGGGCGAAACAAAGCCGATATCCTTATTACTAATTTTAATTTTTGCATCAAGGTGATCGTGTTCCGGAACAATAACCATCAGTGTCTGTGCCGTTGTAACAACACCACCTTGTGTAAAGGTGGCCAGTTGTTGTACAACACCATCGACTGGCGATGTAATTTGTAATGCATCCAGCCGTTCTCGGTTCTTATCCAGCTCATAGGTTACTTGTTGGATAGTGTCCCGTAATTGATTAAGTTGCTCCATCAGGTCCCTACGGAATGTTTGTTTAAGAAGCCTGTACTCATTATGAGCGTGAGCAACAGCCTCACTGGCCTCTCTTATTTGACTCTTTAACACCTCAAGTTCATTTATTATTTCCACATACTGATTTTCCTGGTCCAGTAACTGATGTTTAGATATGGCCTGTTTTTTATAAAGAGAGCGCATATCGCTTAGTTTTATCTGGATTATACGTTTCTGTTGCTCCAGTTTAGCTATCCGGGATTTTATAGCTGCCTGTTCAGCCGTCTTCTGGCGAATAATGACCTGCTGCTGCTCACGGGATGTAGTCCATGCGACAAATTGCGCTTGCATCAACTGATTGGCTCTCTCGGAATCTGGTCCGGTAGGGGATGTCATTAATGGAGGCAAATCATTCTCCGTTGCGTTAAGGAGGGCCTCCAGCCTTTGTTCATCAAGGCGTGATTGCGCCAGAACGCTTTTATTTTGGGCATTCTCAGCTTCCGCACCTATCGCAGAAAGAGAGATCAACAACTGCCCCTTTTTGACCTTCTCGCCATTTCTCACATAGACTTTATTCACACGCGAAGTTTCCAGTGGCTGAATGACTTTACTACGGCCATTCAATATCAGCTGGCCTGGCGCTACAGCAACGATCTCAACTTTATAGAAGACGGAAATTAATATCGCCAAGACCAGAAAGATCATAATTGTGCGCGCTACAATCCGAGGAAGAGGTGATACCGGTTTTTCGGTCAGTTCAAGATGTGCCGGCAAAAAATCATACTCATCCCGTAGCCGTTTGGGAGCGTCTAACGACTTCCTTATTGACCAGGCTTCGCGGAAAACTACAAAATACTTCTTCACCAGGTCTGAAATACCCTGCATCCATAATTTCATGTTCATTCCCTTGTTAAGCAGATTGCAACTGATGAAGGTAGTGGTAAATGCCGTCAGGGCGAGCCAGCAATTCCTGATGGGTTCCGGACTCGGCTACGTTCCCTTTATCCATCACCATAATCCGGTCAGCCATCCTCACGGTTGAGAGCCGATGGGCAATAATGATCACAGTTCTGTTTTTACAGATGTTGTGCATATTCCGCATGATGGCGTTTTCAGATTCGTAATCCAAAGCACTGGTAGCCTCGTCCAGAATCAGGATTCTAGGGTCAGTAATCAGCGCACGAGCGATAGCTATACGCTGTCGTTGGCCACCAGACAGGCCAGAACCCTGCTCGCCAACCACGGTGTCGTAACCCTCTGGAAGTTCGCTTATGAAGTCATGAGCGCCAGCCAGGCGGGAGGCAGCAATGATTCTCTCCATTGCGATGCCCGGACAGGCCAGCGCAATGTTTTCTCGGATGCAGCGGTTAAGCAGAATGTTTTCCTGCTGCACGACGCCAATCTGGCGGCGCAGGGAAGCTGGGTTAACCAGGGAAATATCATGGCCATCAATCAATATCTGCCCCTGTTCGGGTACGTAGAGCCTCTGAAGAAGGCGAGTAAGCGTGCTCTTACCCGATCCTGAACGACCAACTACACCAATAATCTCACCGGCAGCTATATTAAAACTAACGTTCTCAAGAACGCGCGGGATCTCCGGCTTGTAACGGAAACTGATGTTCTTGAACTCGATATCCCCTTTGAGTGGCGGCAGATTAATACCGTTCCCTGACACCTCTGTCGGGTAGTTGAGGATATCCCCCAGGCGCGCGACGGAAATGCCCACCTGCTGGAAGTCTTGCCAGAGTTGGGCCAGGCGTAAAACGGGTGCCGTCACTTGCCCTGAAAGCATATTAAAGGCAATTAGCTGACCAATGGTCAGCTGCCCCTCAATGACAAGATGGGCACCTAACCATAACGTAATGATCATCACGGCCTTCTGGATGAGCTGTATACCTTGCTGCCCTACAGTAGCGAGATGAGTCACCGAGAAACCGGCAGAAACATAGCTGGCAAGCAGCTTGTTCCATTTGTGGGTAATCTGGGGCGTTACCGCCATTGCCTTAATCGTGCCTATGGCAGTTACTGTTTCGACAAGGAAAGATTGGTTTTCCGCATTGCGCGCAAATTTGGTGTCTAGGCGCTTTTTGAGAGGCGGGCTGATGAGTAGAGACCAGACGATATAAACAGGTAGTGACAGGAATACGACCAGCGTGAGTTTGTAGCTGTAAGTCCACATTACAGCCAGAAAGATAAACGAGAAAAGCATATCCAGAACCGACGTTAAAGCCTGGCCGGTCAGGAAGTTGCGGATCTGCTCAAGCTCCCGGACTCTGGCAACGGTGTCACCAACTCTCCGCATTGAAAAATAAGAGAGAGGCAGAGCTAACATGTGTCGGAATAAGCGCGCGCCCAGCTCAACGTCTATCCTGCTGGTTGTATGCGCGAAAATATAGGTTCTCAATCCACCGAGTATGACCTCGCACAAAACAACGACGACCAAAGCAATAACAATGACATTGAGGGTAGAGAAACCTCTATGAACAAGTACCTTATCCATGACAACCTGAAAGAATAAGGGCGTCATGAGTGCCAGCAGCTGCAATGCAATGGAAGCGACAATTACCTCAATAAAGATACGTCGATATTTTATTACGACAGGTATAAACCAACTGAAATCAAAGCGCGCCAGCTTACCTAAAACAGAACTACGGGAAGCGATGGAAATGACTTTACTGCTGTAACGTTCTTCAAACTCTTCTTTAGAGAGTGTAATTGGCCGATCTTCATGGAAATCATGAATAAGATATCGGTTCGTGGCTTTATCGATGGCAGCAAGAATAAAGTGCTCTCCATCATCGCGCCAAACGAGAAGGGGGAGAGTGAGGTAGGGGAGACGAGAGATAGGCTTATTGTCCAGTCGGCTTTTCAGCCCTACCTGGCGAGCTGCCAGAACCCAGGCATTTACACTTATTCCATTTTTTTCAGGATCAAACTGATGCTCTATATCTTTTGGAGAAACAGCAATACCGTGATACTGCGCAAGCATGACCAGCGCAGAAAGTGCGAAATCGTTAGTCATAAATAAACAGGAATAGATTTTAGGAAGTGGCAGCCCATAAAGGGACTGCCATATTAAAGTTAGAAGACAGGGTTAACAGCAAAGAACTTGCCTATGTCCTCTTCGATTATCTGGGGCTTGTCGACTTCGGATACTTTGAAGCCGACTTCAGACATCTTCTCGATAAGTGCATCAATTTTCTTAGATGAGATTACCAAACCATCACCAGTGATAATGGATTCAACCTTCATATCTCTATGTTCAGAAATGACGTTATCTTTCAGTCGATCATAAAGGAACCAGTTGTCGAAGGTAATAGCGTCTGTACTACCCTGAACGGTCAATTCCAAGTTATCGCCATCAGTGTTGCGTCGGAACGAGAGATCTTCGGCCTTTATGCCATTAAGGAACAGAATATCGTTGGTTCCTTTTCCCTCATGAATGTGGTCGTGTCCATCGCCTTTACTGAAGAGATAGACATCGTTCCCTTCGCCACCATACAGAGAATCATTTCCGGCTCCACCACTTAGCAGATCGTCACCGTCACCGCCCCAGATAACATCGAGGCCGTCGCCGCCATACAGCAAGTCGTTCCCACCATTACCATAAATAACATCTTGACCTTCACCGCCGTAGAAGTAATCGGTATGTTCTCCTCCCTTGAACATATCACGACCATTGGTTCCAATAATCTGCTCTACCGAACGCAGTTTATCCTCTACGTTATAGATGCCTTTTGCGACCAGAACATCGCGGTATTCAATGCTTTCGGTATTTTTGCCGACATTATTATTCTGAGTTGAGATAACCTCATGATAGACGTCACTGTTGACGCCACGTTTAACGTCATAGTCGCCCGGTCGTCCGTTAACAGCCTCTATCTGTGACCATAGCACTGGTGAACGTGCATAGCTGACAGTATCAAAACCCTCACCGCCTTCAATAACAGACTTGCCCTGACCGACATAAATAGTATCATCACCACCGCCCATATACGCGGTTATACCTACGTCATGGATGTTTTTGTCACGGAAAACTATTCTTTGCACAACGTTCGAGAAATCGGCAATCGTGCTGGTATTACCTTTATCGGTAATTTCCCAATCTTTAGTTTTCCCTAATGAAAGCGACAGCCATGAGTTTTTACCTGTCTGCACTCGAATACGTGATTCTGAAGTGGGCGTCATCAGAGGCGTCAGGAAAGTTAGTGCCTGAGACGGCGACTTGGAGTTCAGAGTGATGCTGCCCTCTACGTCGTCGAGCCTAACTTCTTTTTTGTCTGTGCTAAGCTTTCCGTCCTTTAGGATGGATGCGTATACCTTGCCACTGGAGATATTATCTCCCATACGGGTAACAGCGGCCAGTTCGCCCAGCATGGAATCCCAGCCTTGCTGGGTAATGGTTACAAGAGACTTAACCCCCATATCCTTAGCCAGCTCATTCAGCTTTCCGAGGTTTTCTTCCATGAAGGCTGCATAACGGGAATCGTATCCGTATTCGAAATAATTCTGCCCCGGATGGATTTCCTGCCACTCGATGATTTTTTGGTGATATTTGTTGGCGATGTTGTTGATCATCCCTTGCTTCGATGCTTCAAGGATGGCCGCAACAACGCCTGCTACAGTACCGATAACCAAAGCTACAGGGGCTGCGACGACAGAACCGGCTGCCGCAGCACCAAGTCCGGCCGATACGGCACCGAGCGCTGTAGATACCGCGGTCGTGGATGCTTCAACTGCGCCATATTCCTTGTTAAAATTGGCAAGCAGTTCATCGCCGCTATAGCCGTATTTTTTGTACTTTTCCGCGACTTTCAGAATTTCATCTGCGTACTCGAATTTCTTCGCTACGTTATAAAAAGCCAGAGGGCTGATAGCGAGAGAAACTGACGAAGCGATAAAACCGATCACCGGCGCGGTGACGGACAGCCCGGCTGCCAGCCTCTGCGCCACCATGATTTGAGTTACCGTTTTAGCGACGTTCCCAAGAATTTTTGAGGTCATCTCCACGCCTGCCGCAGCCTTCTGCTCCGTACTGGCCGTTGGCGAGCCTAAGACCATACCGGCGCTGATTCCCCCTAGCACACCGGCAACACCACTAAGAACAGCTGTACCCGTTTTAAAATCGAGGCCTTTGATGCCCTGCAGGACAGACGAAACACTCTGAAGCCCACTAACTCCCTGGAGTTTTTCCCCCAGATTAGAAAATGAGTCAGCGAACTTACTGATTGACCCTACCGAACTGACCGCCATTTTCAGCGTTTCACTGGCTACGTTCAGGGCACTTTTGGCAATGGTAAAGCTGTCAGTATTCCCCGAGTTAACCAGAGCATTAAGATTCACTCCAGCTAAAGAGGTAGAAAGAACAGACTGAACGGTTAATAGCAGGGAAGTAAACTGGCCAACGCGATTATTGATATCGCCAGTTGTGATGTTTTCCGTTGTTGTATGTTTTTTTAAAAGCGAGTCTAAGTATTCAGCAGAAATCGCAACCCCCTTACTGGTAACAGTAAGGACTCCGCCAGCCACGGCGATAGCATCTTTTGCTATAGTTAGATCTGATGACTTTTCAACTGAGATTCCCAGCTTTCTCGCTGCGAGCGCCAAATCTTTCATACTTCCAACAAGTCCTGTTGTTGAAGCCACATTCAAAACAAGACTGGGGGATTCATTCGTCGACATATTCACCTCGGATATTTCTTAATGCTTCTGATAGTTCATAGTGATATTGAATAAACTGTTTTTTAGCTACTATTTTATCGACCTTACCTCCATGAAACTCTGTGACTTTACTTGTTGGTGAATTTTGAGAAACTCTTATTGCTCTGAAAAGAGAATAGGAAAAGTGTTTTCTCATATACTGATATAATTCATGTGTATGACCAAATGGTGCTATCCAGTCAATAAACCATTTTCTGTCACCCGATACCCACTCATCAGTCGTCAGTGAGTTGGTATCCATGATATATTTAACTTCACATTCAATACTCAAATTAGCCCAGCTACACCATGCCACCGGATAATCGTTCTTCATCAAAAGAACATACTGCTTGTGAATGATTGCCGGGAGTATGTTGTTATGGAATATAGATATAGGCCAGCTTTTATGAAGTGAAGAACATCCCCAAAGCCAGGCGGCTTTACCAACAATTTCAAAATCAATGTCGTATCTGTCCATATACGTAAAATTTAAATAATTTTATTTTTCAACATGCAGCCTAGCCTGCCATCCTTCTCACTTGAGAAATTCAGAGTGACAGGATGGCAAGGCGCAGAATTATATCAAAGTTGTTATTTTGTTATTTGCATTCAGCGTAAACAAATCAATCCCGAATATAAGTATAATCAGAACTCATATCGAATACCGACAATACCTTCATAATTGTTTTTGAAGTAACCGTCAAATTTCGCATTAACACCTGCTTTAATGTGTAAATTTTCAGTTGCTTTACCTTCGACTTCTACAGAAGATGTGATTCGCTCCAGGTTCTTCGACTTGTATTGGTGCTGTGACCAATTATCGCTCAGAGAAATTCCGGACATCTCGTTAAGGTTGTTATTACTCCACACACCTGCTTTAAGCTTAACGTCCTTAATTTTCTTCTCAGCCTCAACTCCGGTTTTAAGCCAAAGAGCATTACCCCCGCGAAGCTCTGCACTGCGGCCTTTGCCTTTTAAACGGCTGTCACTCACCTTGACGCCATTAAGCGAGACAGTAGGCGTGATTGAGAAGTCTGCGTTTTCAAAATTGAATTTGTAGCCAGCTCGCAGACCACCTGTGAACACATGACTTTTCACCTTTCCTGACAGATCGCGCAATTCGCCATGAACTTTAAAGTCCTCGGTTAACTGGCCAAATCCTGCGGCCCCATCAACAAACAAGCCTTCCATGAGTTGCTGCCTGACGTAGACGTTCACACCCCACAGGTTATAGCCGTTTCGGTAATAATCGGCTTTGGCTTGTCCACGATTAAGATCTGCGCCAACGCCCCACCATGAACCGGAATCATTCGACTTCTTGAAGCCGATGTTCAGGCCGCTCTGACTAAGCGTGAAGTCGCCATGTTTGCCGTAGCTTTGCTCCGTCAACGCCCACGCTCCGTTTGCTGCAGTCCCATCCACAACCTGTTGCCAACGGTCTGCTCTATCACTCAGGATGTACTCATGAGAGATAAAGGTATCTCTGGCCTTATTTAACAGGGCCGTATTCGAGTGTCTTGTTAAAGCCCTATCTACCGTAGTTTCTTGAGTTTTCTCACTATTTTTTTTAGTAGAACTGTCAGATCCCGAAAATGTCAGTTCCTCATTCTGCGAATCTGGTTTCGCATCTTCCGTTCCACTCTCGGTTTCTTTCTCCACAGGGGGGGCCGTAGATTCCGAACCGTCGTCAGTAACCACTTTCTCTGGTTCTGGCGTGTTTTCCTCTTCACTGCTGGACACAACTTTAGCAAGCTGCCACATTACTTTTCCGTCAGCTTCTTGTACTTGGGTTTCAGGTGTGAAATCTGAAAAACCGCGTGTAAAGCTGCCAAAAGAAAACATGTTATGTGCTGTACCTGCTGGCGCAGAAACGACTGTCAGATCATTTTTGAGGCGCGCATTCTCATCAAAGAACAGAGAAACATCCAGGATGTTATTTTGCCCTTGCGCACGTTCAATAATTTCAATTCGGTCGCCAATCCCTTTGCTTACATCTGCGCCTAAAGAAATATGCATATCGGTGGCGTCCATTTCACTGATGCGTAATGTCTTAGGATTCCAGTCTGAGCCTAGCATTGACAGAGATCCGCCATGACTTACAAACTTACCTAATGAGGAATCTCCGGCTATGTTCCATTTGCCGCGCCGATCTAATTGCACACTTGAAGAGTCGTCGCCAGTGATAGTGCCATTGAATACAGCATGAAGAATATTTAACTCAGTATAGTCTTTAAGCATCGCATGGCCATTGAAGACGCTCTTGTCAGATTCTTTTTCGGCCACAGAACTACCTTCTTCCAGTGAGAATGCAGTACCTTTACCATCTTTTGTATCAATGAATACTTTGTTATCTCCAAGCGCAATAACAGAGTTATTGGCATCGAGATTAGTGCTCAAGGTAGCATTGCGGGCAAGCCGGAGGTACGCGTTGTTCAAAACGAGTTGACCAAACGTAAAGTCTCTGTTTTCCCAATCTTTCTGCTCGAAAGACGTTGGCTGTGTGTGTACAGAATCGTCGCCTTTCGCTGATAAATGTTCAGCTGTTTGCTGGGAATTAAATGCATGGATGACAGGATGTCCCTGTAAAACCAGGTGCCCGTTGTCTTGGGTGAAAGTCCCTTTGATATTCGCGGACCCATCGAGAACCAAAGCGCCTCCATATTCTGAGGAAACTCGGTTCTCCACGTTCATGTTGCCTTCCAACCTGCCGTGAAACACGTAACTCTTATCATTCGTTCTCTTAGCTATTAGTTTTTGAGCTGCATCGAGTTCATGGCCTAAGTATTCCCAATTATCATCACTGATTTGAGTAGTAGGAAAATACCCATACTTGCTCTTTTTGAGAATGAAGTAGTCGGTTGTTCTTGTGTAGGTGTTATTGTATTCGTATAGATCGCCTACTGTCCCTCTATTAGAGGAATCCCATTCATGGGTAGTGATATCTCTCGGCTTAAGCTGATAGTCAAGTGTGATGGTTGAAATATTTTCATTATCATCGTTAGCAAGCACTGCACCGTAATCGGCGGCCTTTAACTTGTGGAAAGTCGCACTTGTACCATTGAGGTCAAGTTTACCGCCCCGATATCCCCATGAGACACTATCTGGGTTAATTTGTCTTTCATTACCGAGAATAACAGACGATGTGCCCCCTGCGATGTTAACGCTACTAAAGGCTTGCGTTGACCCTTCTTCATTGGACTGTTGATTAAGAACAACAGTACCGGCACCGACTTTTAATCCCCCCTCGTTGATTCCAGTACCCTCAACGATGAGCGTACCTTCGCCGATCTTATGAAGATTATCTCCTTTTAATCCGTTGAGCTGCCAGTTTACCGTTGAAAGCTTGTCAACGATGATGCCAGCACCAGTCCAAACGCTATTGTTTATGGCTGTGACTGTATAGTTGTCTAAGAATCTTAAATAACCAGCCCCCTGGAACACATCATCAACAAGCTTTACTTCCCCTCCTTTTCCGGAGAAATGAATATTTTTTCCTGCATTAAGATCGGAGCCTTGTTTACCTTGCATTTTATAGGTGACATTGCCCTGTGTAAGATTACCAGTCCCAGTTTGCGGGTCGAAACTCCATGTCAAAGGCGCATCATCAGAAGAGTCGAAAAGAACAAACGGACCATCATCTTCAGTCATTTTTTGATGAACAAAATTCAGTGGTGTAATAGCCCAGTTGTTTGCTCTACCGCCCGGACCATTGCCTGCTGTGAGAACGCCAACTAAAACCCATTTTTGTAGGGTTGTGTCCCAGGCAAAGAGCGGAGAACCGCTATCACCAGCCTCACCATAGATCGGTAATACGTCATTCCTCGTGTAGTCAAAAACTAATCCAGAGGAACTTGATAACATCTCTCCGTTCTGATACGAAGAAGGATTACCCACTGTACCGCCAGTAAGCCAGTTATAGGCACTGGAAAGGTGATCAAGGGCGTTATTACGGTCTTTAATGTACTGATTACCGGAGCCCAGGCGATAAAAAACAGGGTATCGTACTTTATCTAAGTACGCGCCACTAACAGCTCCCTGGGAAGTTATAGAAGTTGGAGTAACTTCAGTAACGAGTTTATTTAGTCTTGGTATATGAAAGTCAAGGTCAGGTGCGTTATTACGATCTACAATACTATAGTAGTTATCGCCATCACCAAAACTAACTCCTTTATAGCCCCCATTATGCTTAACACTCACAACATATTGAGGGTCAATTAATGTTGCTACACCAATACCTGAATCTACAGAACTAAAATCTGGCATCGGGGCTTTATCTAATTTTCCCACCAACTCACCACTCTTGTTATGAACTGGAATGTTGGTGGAACCTGGTTTAAAGAGGCCTTTATTTTCAGCAAAATCTCGAAATAACTGATATGATATTTCGCTGTTTACCGTTCCTGCAAAACTATGCCCTGTATATAAAAGAATAGATATTAAAGAAGAAAGAAGAAGTACCTTAACCTTTTTTTTATTCTTCTTTTTTGTGAGTTCAGAAACCGCGATTAAACAGCCAGCAACTTTACTGTAACGAAGAGAATATATTAAGTTCATGATTCATTAACACGCTTATAGTTCAATAGATAGTGAAAAATATAAGGAGTATAATATTAGAGAAAGTCAAACACTGACTATGTTCTTACACTTTTAAAAAAATCAAAAGATAAAGAATTGGAATCCATTTCACAATGGGCGCACATGTTTGTATTTAAAAAATAATATCCCTGCCCTCCCCACAAATCCAGTTCAACAGACATCTTATGATACACTTCATTTTCAATTTTCTCAGCTATAACATGAGGGGTAAATTATTTTATTCGTTTAATTGCTTCTGATATGGTGTGATTTTCTATGTTATGCTGCAGGAAGCATTTATCTAATTTTATAGCATGATAAGGTCTCTTGATAACTGCAGACATTGTTGCATTACTACTTCCAAAATCATCAAGTCAGATGTATCCAGACAAACAGAACAAGAAATCTATCACACTATCATCCATATCAAGGTTAGGATGATTTTCTGATATCTCAAAAGCGATAAAATTATTCTCCTTTATTTTTCTAATCAGTCGACTCAGTTTAAGGATGGAAGGGACATGAAGACTATTCCTGAAAGGGATAAACGTATATCAATTCCTCTTTTTATAACCTCCTGAGCAATTTTACTTTTTTCTCTGCAGGCAAGCAAAACAGAGTGTCTCAACCCTCTGAGAGCCAGCATTTGCTCAAGAGCCTGCAACTCTTACCCACCAATATTTGGTGAAGATTCTGTAAATAAAGTTTTCATAATTAATTATTGGGTAGTCTGGGGCCTTTGTGAAGAGCCAGTAAGGAATAGAAAAAGAAAGTGGTGCAATAAAAAAGCGTCGTTTCAGCCATCCGGAGTGCTCACGTTCCTTAGTACTGATTCGTCCAATTTTCAATGAGCCATTTTCGGGAAAGTTCATTCTTCTTTCTGTTGTATATAAATAAGAGAAACCAAGTTCTCTGGCAAGATTAATATAGTCTTTATTATAATATCCTTCTGGCCAGCACAGATGAGAGCTGCAGGAACCAAGTTTTTCTGTAAGACATCGTTTTCCTTCCAGTGTATCTTCTCTCACATACCTGCACCGCTCTGTCCTTGATGCAGAAAGCCTGTCCCAGCGTTTATATGAATGAGTATATACATGAAATTCAACCAGCCCGGAATCACGCATTTTTCTGATTTCAGACCAGCGAAGCATAACCTCATCAGGACGGTTATCCGCAATCAGTTGCTCACACTCAAGATGAGAATATTCTTTCACCTGTGTATGGCACACTTTACCTTCACCAATCAATCCGCTTATAAAAAAAATATGTGCATGCAGATTATATTCCTTAAGAATCGGCCAGGCCTGGAGCCAGTTATCAAGATAACCGTCATCAAATGTTATCATGACGCTTTTTCTGGGGAGCTTTTCTCCCTGATAAAAAGACTCGAGTTCTGCAGATGTCACCGTTCGCCAGTTATTTTTTGCGAGCCATTTTATCTGTTCACAAAATATTTTCGGTGAAAGAGTAACAAGTCTCGGACAACGACTGATGTGATGATACATAAGAACAGGAAGATGTTTTACATTCAACATGATATTTTTCAAATAATAATTTGAAATCACCCCTATGCACAATAAAGTAGATGATTCAAATATATGATGCATACTTAAAATAATCACCATAGCATCAGGTGATATTTATCTATACCTTTTTCAAAACTTTTATCATGAATCTCTTTAATATTATTTTTCCGGTTTTATTTTGCTACGTGCCATCTCATGCTCTTTACTTTCTCTCTTGGTTAATATCAAATCGAAGCTATAAAACTATTTTAATGACATATATGTCAATTAATATCAACCTTTAAAACAGCGCTATCTTTAAACACCCCTGGTGTTGGACTTTCCGATTTCAACACAACATTTATTGGAATCTTAATTTCTCCACTGCCTGATGGTTGAAAATAATTATAACCAAACTCCAAAAAACGCTGGTTCTTATTATCCCCCATAGATATTTTACAATTCATTTCTTTTGATGTGCTTCCACACTTTTTTTCCGTCATTGTTTTTTTTGTATCAGCAAAGTATATTTTTACAGATACAGGATCATTCTCACAATACATCGATAGATTCTGGGTTTTACTAACTCCGGTTCTTACTTGACTCGATGTTATTTTTCCAAAATCGATAGAAATGTCAGAGTATTTACATGTAGGTGCTTTTATTTGGAGGTTCCATGAATCAACTGATATAAACGGAGCCTCTTGAGAATACTTGGCCACTAATGCTCTGTTCCCACCATAAAAACCTTTATTCTCTTCATAAAATAATCTGACTGGAATTTTAAAATTAGAAAAATTGTAATAACCGTATGACAATTCTTTATCAAACTCTACGCGTAAAACAATACGAGTGCTCCCCCCCCAGTTAAGATTTTGCCCTGGAGATATAACCGTACATCCATTGGTCCAGGTGTTATTAACAAAACTCAGAGCCATCTCATATTTATCTTTTCTACCATTTATGGAAATTATTTTGAAATTGTTCCCTACTTCAAATGGAACACTTTGTGAGGTAAACAGCCCCCAGTATGAAGCAACGCCTTCAAGAGGAGTGTAATAGTACTCTGAAACATTTTTGGTTACCTTAGACACCAGAGTCATGTTGGGGTCTGTTACTATTGTCAAATCATATGTTTTATTACCAACTCGTTTGAATGATTCAGCCTTGAAGTTATTAATTCTCCAAATTAAAGCACAATATGCATCATCGGATGCATATACTTCCATAGATAAAAACAATAGCAAAAGGATAACTCTTTTCATTTAAACATCTCTTATATTACAGGACTTAATAATACACCATCGATATATCATGCATTGTTTGTAAATATACCTGAACGATATCTATTAAATTAAGTGTAAGTGATTTCAATTCTTGCTGAGGATATAAATGAGCCGATTGATATATTTTTCTCTGCGTCCTTAAAAGGAATTGCTGTAAATGTAAAAACACCATTCTCTTTACCAACCAACCCCGTTTGGACAGGGTATCCTATTGACTCGCCTTCGCGATATTCACCATCACCTAAAATCAATTCTGTAGTATTACCATCTCCTTGATAAAGAGCTATACCAAAGTTTTTAATGTTAGTTTGCAATACATTTCTGTTATTGTTCATTTGAGGGCCAATTATTTTCACATATGCGCTGCCATTGGCATATTCACAACTAACAGGAACATCTATTTTTCTCCAATTATGAGCACTTGAAATACTGGCTACTGATATATTCCCAAAATCAACTTCAATAATTTTCCCTTTATTGATTTGACAAGGTGGCACCAATATCTCACCTGTAATTTGAATAGGAACATCCATAGCTGCAACTTTTATTGATATCAATAATAAGCCCACAAAAAACAAGGCTCTCAATCTGCGTTTACTTTTCTCACATTCTATTCTCTCAATAATCATAGTTTCTAACCTCAAATAATTATTATTCATAACTTAACGTCAATGAAGCCGCTGCAGTAAATGGACCGGGTTTCAAATCTTCCATTCTTTTATAATATCCAAGTGAGGCATACATAGTCAGAGTTTTATCAATCCCAGCCCCGCTAATGCTGTCAGCAGGGATGTTTTGCTCGGTGTTATAAGAAACCCAGTCACTAGCATTTTTAGTACGCAAATAAATGAGCAGTCCTTCATTATATTTCGAAGTCTGTAGTCCTTTTGGAACGGATGCTGTATGCGCAGCCCCAGTAATTTTCATTTTTGGTGTACCGAGAGAATATGGGCATTTTACAGGAATACTCAATTGTTTTTCATGTGAAGGAGTATTAGGATTTCCTAACGTCTGGATCTCTACCTGTCCCCAGTCTGTTTCAATTGGGCTGTCATTATTGATAGTACAACCTGGAATAATCAGATTTCCTCTAAACTGAAGATTATCTGTGGCCTGCGCAGATACTGCAGAAAATAACGTTGCAGATAACATAATGCTCGTGATTCTTTTCATATTTACAACACCCAATTCATCAATTATACAAAAGTTCAAATGTTGCAACAGAGTTGTAAATTCCCGGCTGAACGGCCTTGTTTGCAATGGCTTCTGATGTGGCCTGCACAAACGCTTTAAAATTCAGCGTCACGCTGTCCTTTTCCACCTTACTGCCCTGTCCACCGTTATGGACTTGATTCAGCTTCAGAAGGCTGCTGCCGTCAGTATCAATAATCCCTATCCCCAGTTTCCCGCTGTTCACACCACTGACCTGTAGATATCCGGGTAAGCCCTTCTCTTCTGCACCTTTGAATGTCAGTCGTACCACCTTCCCCATTGTGGTGGCATGGCAGTTAGCCAGCTTTATCTGAAATTTCTCTTCATAACTTTTGCCGGGCCAGGCATGATAAAGATGCGTAGCCGTATCCATAAACGTCACATCCTGTACAGCTGAAGACGGGTCAATCTGGCAGGGTCTGTCCAGCAAATTACCCTTAAATCCCAGTTCCGAGGCACAAACGGAGACAGGCAGGAACACCACTGATAACAGAACGCTGAATAATGCTCCGTGCATTCTGTTTTTATTCACCCTTCTCCTCCTTATTCATAATCCAGTTGCAGACGCAACAGAGCTGTGTTACCCCGCGGGTTCATGCACGGTTTCCCCTGCGCACGGTCTGTCGCCTGCAGACCCGCCAGTGCCTGCTGCTGAGCCTCACTCAGCCAGTAAGTGAACTGATTCGCACCACCATACACAACAGCACGTCCTGTGCTGACCATCCGCTGTTCCGGCAGCAGCACGCCATCCTCCACTCCCGTCAGCAGGGCACTCTGCATCACCATCATGCTGTCACGCCCTGCCACCGAACCGGCTGATGTCACTGCACCACCGTCACCACACCCCAGCAGATTCAGCTTCAGCACATAACGCGTCATGATGCCCTCCTTCTGCTCCGGCAATGGCAGCTCCACTTCATTCGTCTCCAGCGTGCACGGGGATGACAGCAGCGCACCACTGACTGTCAGCATCCCGGTACGGCCATTGTGCTCACTCACCCACTGGTGACGGGTCTCATCTGCCACAAAAAAGTTATCCCGCATGACCAGCTCATCTGCCCGCAGCACACTGTTCATGCTGCAGCTCACCAGCAGCGCAGCCAGACAGAGTCCTGTTGTTGTCCTGTTCATCTCCGGCACCTCCGGTTAATCCTGTCACTGCGCGCTTATTTCTTCACCGCCGTACAACGGTCTCCGCTGCAGCTGAACTGCAGAACCGGACGTCCGCCGTAGTCGTTGATGTAGCTCAGGTACGGCGTGCTGTATGTTCCTGATTTCACCGTCTGCGTGGACTTCGGTGCCAGCATCACGGCCTCAAACTCGCCTTCCTTCGCCTGTTTTTCACTGCCGCCAAGGCCAATCACCGTCACGTAATACGGTGTCGGGTTTTCAATCCGGTAACCTCCGCTGGTTTTGTTCAGCA
This sequence comes from Escherichia sp. KTE159, assembly GCF_000408805.1. Classification (NCBI taxonomy): domain Bacteria; kingdom Pseudomonadati; phylum Pseudomonadota; class Gammaproteobacteria; order Enterobacterales; family Enterobacteriaceae; genus Escherichia; species Escherichia sp. KTE159. Next base: position 123,645 of record NZ_KE137291.1, on the reverse strand, counting down.
CCAGCTGGTCCTGCCAGACTGCATTGGGGGTCGCCTCAATGGCTTTCGGGCGGTAAAACAGCTTGATTTTGGTCTGCAGAGCTATCTGCAGTACATTCGCCTTATCACTCTTCGGAGGAATTTCACGAAGGTTGAAGTAGAACAGGGATTCCCGGTCCTGTGGCAGTTTGCTGATATCCGGGGTGCTGGCCAGACGGACCATACTTTTGGCTCCCGGCTCAAGACGCTGCACCGGCGGCGTGACCACAATAGGTCCGGTGGTGATTTTTTCCTGCTTCTCATTCTCTATCCATGCCTGCGCCAGGTACGGAAGCTGTTTGTTGTCATTGGCCACATTCAGCGTCATCGATTTCTCACCACCATTAAAAATCGCACGCGTACGGTCCAGGGAGATGGCAGCCTGGGCTGCCGGTACTGCGCTCAGGCACGCTACCGCCATCAGCGTTTTTTTCAGCGCCGGTTTCATTTTCAGCATCTTTTCTTCTCTCAGTTCTGGTTCCGGTGTCGTCTGTGGTGCAACACCGTCCACTTATCGATTTATGCCTGTATGGGGTTACTGACTGCCGGCCAGTGAAGATGACCGGCAGTCAGCCCCTCGTTCCGTCAGTTCGCCTTACGGCAGGGCAGCAGCAGTTGCTGTGCCGGGTCCAGTTTTGCCGGGATATCCACCACACACTGTGTCCGGCCGTCCCAGCCGACATTCAGGGTTTCACCCGGATTCACCCCGCTCAGCCAGGCCAGACCGCTGTCTGCCACCATCCCCAGCTCTCGGCCTTTCGCGTTAGTCACGCTGGCACCAAACGGCGGATGACTGTTGTCTGCCAGACGCAGCACGGCAAACAGACGACTTCCTTTCAGGACTTCAAACTCCCTGTAACCAATGGCCCCTTCCGTCAGGACCGATTCCACCACCGAGCGGGTGGCTTCCATGTCTTCCGGCAGCTTGTTCAGGTCCACTGAGGTGATGTTGCGGTAATAGCTGCTCACATCCGTCACCACACCAATTCCCCACCGGTTGGTGGAGACCCGGCCGCCGTCGACAGGCACGCCTCCGACACCATCGGTGTCCACCAACAGCCGGGTTCCTCCGTTCATGCCCCCTGCATGCAGGGCCGCGCCTTTCGCGGTTATCGTTGCACCACCGGATGCGCTCATACCGAATGACGTGTAACCGTTCTCCACGGCAGAGAAATTCGCTGACAGGTTGGCCAGCGGACTGCTGTGGTTGTAGTACGCGCTCATCTGACTCTGCGATGGCTGACCACCGCCACTGCTCACACCGGCGTTCAGGCTGTAACTGCTCAGCCCTTTGTTCAGCGTGTCGCTGTACCCCACGGTGTTGGTGTAACGGTCATTGCTCATGCTGCCGCTGTAGCTGGCCGTACCGGTTCCCCACGGCACGGACAGACGTACAAATGCCGAATCGTTATCCCGGTTCTGGTATTTCGAACGGGATGCGGACAGCCCCAGGGAAATGTTCTTAAACCCGAAGGCATCGAAGTAACGGTTCACCGACAGCGTGTAATAGTCAGATGTCCGGCGGTCCCAGTAGGTCTGATGGCTGTACTGCAGGTTGACCGAGGTCTTCCAGTCCTCGAAGTTCTTGTTGAGCGTGACGGTGTACAGCTCCTTCTCACGTCCCGTGAAGTCATTCCGGTAACGGGCATTGAGGTACTGGTCCATCGTCATGTAATTGCGTTCAGAGAAGCGGTAGCCCGCAAAGGTGATATCCGCATTCACGTCATCAAAACGTTTGGAGTAGCTCAGACGCCAGGATTTACCCTGCTTTGTATCTTCTCCCGGAATGCGGGCCACGGACTGGGTCACGTCAGCAGATACCGTACCGAACTCATTCAGGTCACGACCCAGACCCACTGCCAGGGCGTTGTAATCCCCGGCAACGATACCGCCACCGTAAAGTGACCACTTGTTACTGATACCCCAGGATGCCTCACCGGCAGCAAAGACCGGGCCTTCCGTGGTGTGCTCGTAGTTACGCGAACGACCGGAAACCAGCTTGTAACGAATCTGACCCGGACGGGTCAGATACGGCACATATGCCGTGTCCACCTGGAACGTTTTTTTCCGCCCGTCCTGCTCGATAACCTCAACATCCAGCCGACCACGCACGGAGCTGTCCAGGTCCTGAATGGTGAACGGACCTGCCGGCACGGTGGAGTCATAGAGGATGCGTCCCTGCTGCGAAATCACGACGCGCGCATTCGTGTCCGCAATCCCTGAGACCTGCGGTGCATAACCGCGCAGTTTTGGCGGCAGCATGCGGTCATCACTTTCCAGGCTGGCACCGGTATAGCGCCAGGAGCTGAAAATCTCAGAATTGATGTAGTTCTCACCCAGTGTGAGATTTGCGCGCCAGCGCGGGATGGCGCGGTACATGTAGAAACGGCTCCAGGTGAACTGGCTGTCCGTCCCCTGCGCACTGCCGGTGGTGTGATTCAGGTTGCCCTGATAATCCGCACGCAGACGCCAGGCACCGAAGTTAGCCCCCGCAGTCCCGTTATAGTTCAGCGACTGGGACTGCTTTCCCTGATGTGGCTTATTCACTGTCCCGTTGATGTTGTAGTCAAACAACAGCCCCGGAATACCGTTATCCCAGCGGGACGGCGGCAGCCAGGAGGCGTCGGAATACTCCAGCCAGGCCTGCGGCATATTGATGTACAGCATCCCTTCAGCCGGATTCGGGCGTATCTCCACCCCCGGCAGCTGACTGAGGTCCGCACACTGCCCGTTATTCCAGTATGTAACTTTTTCTTGTGACGCCTCAGTCAGTCCCATATGACCAACCATCTCCGGTGTCAGACAGGGCTGCGGTAACGGTTTCTCGTTATCCGAATCCGAAAAAGGTGGTTCAAGAAACGCAATCTGAAATGCCGATGGTGAAATATCCTGACCATTCACCTTTATTTCCATCTGGTACTGACCGGGCATAATATAGCCGGCCCGGGAGAACCGGGAAATATCAATATTCTGTCTGTCTGCTGCATCCAGAACATCCGTATTAAAATCGACGGCATACACTGGAATACCTGATAAAGCAAGCATCAGAGCATATGCAATCCTGTTGATTATGAAAGTGCGTCTTTTTTTCTTCATTATCTGAAGCAGTATGCAATACGGAAAACATGCCACAGGAATGGCATATAAACCACCTCCCTGCGTTCAGGAAATAATTTTATTTTCAGCTAATAATGACAATATCAAAAATACTGTTTTTATTTGCCAATATATAAATATATCAATTACTCATAATTCACTATAAACCGTAATATGGTATAATAATTTCCTGCCTTCAGCGGATAACCATTCCGGACAATCCGCAGCATATACTTCAGTTCGTCTTCATTTCCGTTCAGTAATAGCGGCGGCATAACTTTTCCAACACGAGCCGGATACCCTTGATTGTCCAGTATCTGCAGACTGATACCTTCTGCTTCACCGAGTAGTGAGAATTTATCTGGCGTTTCACCCCGCAGACCATCAAATGTCATCCTGACACGGCTCGCCGTATAAATCCGTTTACCTGTTCCCGCCAGCTCACAGTTACGCAACCGCAGACGGAATTTCTTTTCAGGCACCGCAGCACTGTCCTGTAAATCACGAACCGGAGTCTCTCCCATATCAATTACCTGCCAGGTGTCTTCCATGGCCAGCGTGCAGGCCGGAGCGATGACCTGCCCCTTAAAACTCGTCCGTCCATGCCACCAGACAAGTCCTTCTCCCCAGTATTCAGGGAGAGTCATACCGGGAGGAGGAAATGCCGGTGATGCTGTAGCCTGAAAAGCAGTACCCACATAAAAAATTACTGACAGCAACCATCTGCACATGCGGTATATCTTTAATTCTCACCAGAAATAGCAGGGGGATTTCCCCCTGCGTATCTGACACTAAAATCAAAATGAGTCAATTACTCGTAAGTCAGATTGAAGTTAGTAACTGCAGTAAACTCACCTTCTTTCAGGGTGCCATTTGTGGCCTTTTTAACCCATGAGTTATAATGCAGAGTGTTATCACCCGCTTTTAATTTTGTTGCGCCACTGGGGCTTGCACCATCAAAGGTAACCAGAGTGCCATCGCTATTTGAAACAACAATCGCTGTGCCGGTGTTACCCGCAGTCCCTAGCTCACTGGGCTGTCCATTAACAGTCGTTCCAGAAAAAGCCACTTTTACTGTCTTAAGCTTATCGTTTTCAAAAGTACAGTTTACTAGTTTAATATCTAGGTCTTTTTTCACTGAAATACCATCAGCAGCCAGATGAGCTTTGGAAATCTGGCCAAAATCAATGGACTGATCGGCAGATTCCGGAGCAATCCCGCAGGGTGCATCAATTACGGTTCCTTTAAAATTTACTTTACCTTGTCCCTGATCCGCCGCATTTGCTACTGAACAGAAAGCAATTGCAACAGCTATGCCAAGAACCGATTTCATCATGGAAATAACCTCCTGATTATAGTTAAAATATCCTGTCAGTTATTACTGATGGATTTACCTTACATAATACCGGGTCAAATGTGACACGGTATTATTTACTTTAATGAATTTTCTCATGCTTATTGAGAAATAGCCCTGAGCGACCTTGTGTTTGTCACAGGCTTCTTTTCTTGTCATGCCGTGGACAAAAAAATCTTCCAACGCACAAATAACTTTTCGACTGTTTATAGAAGAAATTTCAACCAGATGTCGAAAGTGCTCAACGGACATACTACCAGCTTGTCTATAATGTTCTCCCGATAAAAAATCAAAGTTTTTTTTATGAAAAAACACATCCCCTCCTGCTTTTCCAAGGAGACATCAATATCAGAAAAAATAAGTTTTTTTATTTATACAAGAAAAAAGAAAACGACAAAACAGAACAGCACAACACATTAAACCCATCACAAAGCATAAAACAGTGAAAAAGAATGATTAAGAAATAAGTAACAGCATAAAACACTGGAAAATGGTGTTTTTTTTAGTGTTGATATCTTTTTTTTGTTAAAGGGAAAAATATCAATACCATTAATAATCAATAACATAGACAAAGCGAGTTTTAATTAAAAATAGTAAATTGCTTATTTTTTGGCATTTATTGCCACTCAATAAATTACGCAATTTACTAAATAATACCTCTAAAAGAGTAAAATCTAAGAAATTTTCCTATATTACTAAGACTGGTAATTTTATGACAAAACAATAGAATATATCGATATATGAAATATATATTTTACATGCACATTTAAGCGCCGAGATTCCTTTCCCTCCCCATGTTTTTAGGCCCCAGAGGTTAAGAGAAACAACAATATTTTTTCAGTCTTGGCTCTATAACCATCAATATTCAGAGTTCAGATTATGTTTTATCGTTAATTTAAATCTATAAAATGAATACATGCGAAAGGTCCCTTGTTCAAATTAACTTTGTTTTTTTCACGTTAAACATTTTATCAATAGGCTCTCGAGTAATTAGTGGAAGATTATTGGGGATAAAAAACACTATTAAACGCTTATGAAAAGACGTTGTTATTCAATTCTCATTGAATAACAAAAAATAATCAGTGTCCTGATCTCCGAAGAATACTTAAAAATAGCAGGAAAACTCTTGCTCCTCAGAGGGCAGAGCGACATTACATCAGAGATGTGTGTGAAGCAATTACCAGCAAGATTGAGCTTGTGCTACGTGAAAAATGACAGGATGAAAGGGGCACAAGTAAGACAGAATTCACGCCCTCCCTCCCTCCCTGTTACCTCTCCCTTGCTTTCTGTTTTCAGATCTCGTTCGCCCTGGCATTACCCCAATTCTCCCAAAAACGGCAAACCAGCTCTCAGGCCGCGCTATGACTGGCTTAAGACGGGATCCCTGCTGCAAAACATGCCTTTACGTATTTTGTTTTACCCGCAATAATGCGTGATAAGCAAACAAAAGGATCCGCGCGCTGCGATTTATTGTCGTGGAAGGATCCGGACGTTCAGGTCAGAATACCTGTATCCATAAACAGTGCGTGTGCTACGTGAAAAATAACTCATGAACAATGTCATTCCCCTGCAGAATTCACCAGAACGCGTCTCCCTGTTACCCATTGCGCCGGGGGTGGATTTTGCAACAGCGCTCTCCCTGAGAAGAATGGCCACTTCCACGGGGGCCACACCGGCCTACCTGCTGGCCCCGGAAGTGAGTGCCCTTCTTTTCTATATGCCGGATCAGCGTCACCATATGCTGTTCGCCACCCTCTGGAATACCGGAATGCGTATTGGCGAAGCCCGGATGCTGACGCCGGAATCATTTGATCTGAATGGAGTAAGACCGTTTGTGCGGATCCTGTCCGAAAAAGTGCGTGCGCGACGCGGACGCCCGCCAAAAGATGAAGTGCGCCTGGTTCCGCTGACAGATATAAGCTATGTCAGGCAGATGGAAAGCTGGATGATCACCACCCGGCCCCGTCGTCGAGAACCATTATGGGCCGTGACCGACGAAACCATGCGCAACTGGCTGAAGCAGGCTGTCAGACGGGCCGAAGCTGACGGTGTACACTTTTCGATTCCGGTCACACCACACACCTTCCGGCACAGCTATATCATGCACATGCTCTATCACCGCCAGCCCCGGAAAGTCATCCAGGCACTGGTTGGTCACAGGGATCCACGTTCGATGGAGGTTTATACCAGAGTGTTTGCACTGGATATGGCTGCCACGCTGGCAGTGCCTTTCACAGGTGACGGGCGGGATGCTGCGGAGATCCTGCGTACACTGCCTCCCCTGAGGTGACGGCATACGCGCTTCCTTATATAAGCTGTGGTCAGCAGAACAGACATAACATAAGCTGGAGAATGTATATAAGCTGTAGTGAGTAAGTCATGTTTTATGAAGGGAGCAATGCCTCAGCATCAGGTTACGGGATCACTTACGTAAGGGGCAGGCGGATGGCAGCTCAGCTACAGACAGCACTGCAGGAAACAGAATATAAACTGCAGTGAGCAGACCACTCACTGCACCGGTTAATATAAGCTGTAGTCAGTAAAGGAGCGCTCTTCACTGATTACAGTTTATGTTCAGCGGGATTTGAAGAGTTTTTCCAGGTCATCCAGCGTGATGCCCAGTTTCTCAAGCAGGGCAAGCTTCTCCGCCATCTCCGGACTGACTTTTTCCGCAGGTGAAGGTTGCAACGGATTTTCCTTACTCTCATCATTCGGCGCTTTTAACCGGGGACGCCGGTAGTGAATACAGAAGAATTTTGTCCGCCCCCGCTGGATCTCTGTGTAATCAAGATATCCAATCTCGCGCAACTGCTCCATTGCCCGTCTGACTGTCTGGTTCTGGGAAAATACAGGAGACTTCAGATTGAGGCGTGCACGCAGCCGCGCCAGCGATATCGGTGCCGGATCCCGGGGCAGGCTCTCTATAAAGGTGTAGAGTGCCTGGGCGGACTCCCGTCGCTTCAGGGCATTAATCGCCTTAAGCTGGAGAAGGACTTTTCTGTCAAACTGGTACAGTTCAAACAGGCGGGGATCGGCCTGTAACTGCACAATATCCCGCTCAGTATCGTAGTAAGCTGACTGTACCAGATGGGTGATATATTCCCGGGTGTGCTTCTCATCGGTACGGGAAAACGAAATCACGGTACCGGCAATGCGCTTCAGGGAAGGGCTGATACGCTCACGCAGCCTGCGGGATGACTGGCTTGAAGGTATACCACACAGTTTTGCAAACTCGACAAAAGGCAGTTCAACTTTGTCACCAATCACGTTATGGCGGGCAAAGGAATGAATGATCCCCACCCAGGTCTTGAAATCGTTATCCATATCCAGGCGGGGGCCGGTGATCTCAACCTTATCGAATCCCTCAGCACGGGCCAGGGAAAGACGTGTCAGCTCTTCCGTGGCATCAGTACGTGACAGTGTATTTTTTTTACTGTTCTTCAGTGATTTAAGGGTTGGTACAAAGACGCCCAGACGCATCAGCGCCACAGGTTGTACGGTGTTGTTATTGTTTGGTGTCAGTGTCACCAGCTCACCGGACGACTTATCCACCTCGCCGAACAGTTTTTTGATGTCTGAATTTTCGTTTTCCAGAAAGCCTCCAGCCTGTGGACAGTAAAAGAATAAACAGAAAATCGTGTGTCAGAACTCCGCTAACTGACTGAAGAAAAACCTGCAGCCTGTATTTAACAACTGAGTCTGGCGTACTGACCATAGTTTATGTCATTAACTTACTTCAGTATATGGATTACTGAATACAGCTTATCATTAGCATGTTACAGTTTATCAGTAACATGCCACAGCTTATGTGATCGTGGTCCCGGCCCATGAGTGACAAGGTTTGCAGCGATATGGGGATCTTTAATGGATCCTTTGTTGATCATTTATGGATCTGTTTACTGGATCGGGCCGCCGGATATGTGGATAAATCATTCAGGAAAAACAGCATACACTACCGATTATGAAGGCTTCAGGGCGTACCTGCTCACTGTGATTACAGATCCATTGCGCTTCCTCGCCGGTTCGCGGGCTTCGCCCGGTCACCGGTCTGCGGCGAGCACCGTTTTTTCTGAAGTCTGTCTTTACAGGTAATTTTTGACGGAATCTGCAGTACTTCCTGAGCGTACGGTCATATCCGAAGTACACTTCATATGTGTGTTTCAATGCCAGGGATTGTGTATACAAACTACAGGCAAAGTTAGGTTATCACCGGTGGTAGGCTGCTCCGATGGAAAAATTATGAACTGATTGACACCATGCCTGATAACTCTGTCGTGTTTGTCAGCTCCAGTGATATAAAACGCTCAAACATCGTGGCATTGACAAAGGCGCTCGACACCGGCTCATCACCAGATGCGTTGGAGGCCAGGGCATGAGCCAGATTGCCGAACAGATGCGGATATATCTTTGAGGCTGGAAGTCCTACTTCCGGCTGGCACAAACTCCGAAGATATTCAAAGATCTGGACTCGTGGATACGTCACCTACTCCGGGCTTTCCGGCTTAAGCACTGGCGCACGGGAACGACTGTCTATAATCACCTCCGCAATCTCGGGGCTATCTATGAGCAGGCCGCAGGACTTATGGCAGGAGGCGAGGGGCACTGGTGGAAACACAGCGAAGCTGGACTGAACCGTATACTTACAGTCTACTACTTTGATGCTTTAGGCTTCCCTGGACTCGCATAACCTCAAATTCTCGAACCGCCCGGTGCGAACCCGCATACCGGGTGGTGTGGCAGGGCTGCCCCCTATGCCAATCGATAAAGTATGTTCTTCTTATATTTTTTGTTTTGTTGCTCTCATTTTAAAGAACTTTGCGGTTTTTTGATGGCTTTGCAATTTTTTTGTTGCTTTGCAATAAAATGCAAGATTTAATGAAAACTTGCAAAGTTATGATTAAAGGATGTTCAGAATGAGACTCATGGAAACACTTAACCAGTGCATAAACGCTGGTCATGAAATGACGAAGGCTATCGCCATTGCTCAGTTTAATGATGACAGTCCGGAAGCGAGAAAAATCACCCGACGCTGGAGAATAGGCGAAGCAGCGGATTTAGTTGGGGTTTCTCCTCAGGCTATCAGGGATGCTGAGAAAGCAGGCCGGCTACCGCACCCGGATATGGAAATACGAGGACGGGTTGAGCAACGTGTTGGTTATACAATTGAACAAATTAATCATATGCGTGACGTGTTTGGTACGCGACTGCGACGCGCTGAAGACGTATTTCCGCCGGTGATCGGAGTTGCTGCTCATAAAGGGGGCGTTTACAAAACCTCTGTTTCTGTTCATCTTGCTCAGGATCTGGCTCTGAAGGGACTACGTGTTCTGCTCGTGGAAGGTAACGACCCCCAGGGAACAGCATCGATGTATCACGGCTGGGTGCCAGATCTTCATATTCATGCAGAGGATACTCTCCTTCCCTTCTATCTTGGGGAAAAGGACGATGTCACTTATGCAATAAAGCCGACTTGCTGGCCTGGGCTTGACATTATTCCTTCTTGTTTAGCTCTGCACCGCATTGAAACTGAGTTAATGGGCAAATTTGATGAAGGTAAATTGCCCACCGATCCACACCTAATGCTCCGACTGGCCATTGAAACCGTCGCTCATGACTATGATGTCATTGTCATTGACAGCGCGCCTAACCTGGGTATCGGCACGATTAATGTCGTATGTGCTGCTGATGTGTTGATTGTCCCCACGCCTGCTGAGTTGTTCGACTACACTTCCGCTCTTCAGTTTTTCGATATGCTTCGTGATCTGCTCAAGAACGTAGATCTTAAAGGGTTCGAGCCTGATGTACGTATTTTGCTTACCAAATACAGTAATAGTAATGGTTCTCAGTCCCCGTGGATGGAGGAGCAAATTAGGGATGCCTGGGGAAGCATGGTTCTAAAAAATGTTGTACGTGAAACGGATGAAGTTGGTAAAGGTCAGATCCGGATGAGAACTGTTTTTGAACAGGCTATTGATCAACGCTCTTCAACAGGTGCCTGGAGAAATGCTCTTTCTATCTGGGAACCTGTCTGCAATGAAATTTTCGATCGTTTGATTAAACCACGCTGGGAGATTAGATAATGAAGCGTGCGCCTGTAATTCCAAAACATACGCTTAAGACTCAACCGCTTGAGGATACTTCGTCATCGGCACCAGCTGCACCGATGGTGGATTCGTTAATTGCGCGCGTTGGAGCTATGGCTCGTGGTAATGCTATTACTTTACCTGTATGTGGTCGGGACGTGAAATTTACCCTTGAGGTGCTCCGGGGAGATAGTGTTGAGAAGACCTCTCGGGTATGGTCAGGTAATGAACGTGACCAGGAACTGCTTACCGAAGACGCCCTGGATGATCTTATCCCTTCTTTTCTACTGACAGGTCAGCAGACACCAGCATTTGGTCGAAGAGTGTCTGGGGTCATAGAAATTGCCGATGGGAGCCGCCGTCGTAAAGCTGCTGCACTTACAGAAAGTGATTATCGAGTTCTGGTTGGCGAGCTGGATGATGAGCAGATGGCTGCATTGTCCAGATTGGGTAATGATTATCGCCCAACAAGTGCTTATGAACGTGGGCAGCGTTATGCAAGCCGATTGCAGAATGAATTTGCTGGAAATATTTCTGCGCTGGCAGATGCGGAAAATATTTCACGTAAGATTATTACCCGCTGTATCAACACAGCTAAACTGCCTAAATCAGTTGTTGCTCTTTTTTCTCATCCCGGTGAACTATCTGCCCGGTCAGGTGATGCACTTCAAAGAGCTTTTACAGATAAAGAAGAATTACTTAAGCAGCAGGCATCTAACCTTCACGAGCAGAAAAAAGCAGGGGTGATATTTGAAGCTGAAGAAGTCATCACTCTTTTAACGTCTGTGCTTAAAACGTCATCTGCCTCAAGAATTAGCTTAAGCTCACGACATCAGTTTGCTCCTGGAGCGACAGTGTTGTACAAGGGCGATAAAATGGTGCTAAACCTGGATAGATCTCGTGTTCCAACTGAGTGTATAGAGAAAATTGAAGCCATTCTTAAGGAACTTGAAAAAACGGCACTTTGATGCGGCACGTTTTAGTCTACATTTATCTGTCTTTACTTAATTTCCTTTAGCACAGGCTAGAAAACATAACTAACTGGTCTGAATATTATATATGGGACCACGGTCCCATTCATATTGTTGATCTGATAATCAGTCTGGGACCACGGTCCCAC
>NZ_KE137291.1:0-111885 GCF_000408805.1 Escherichia sp. KTE159 | reverse complement strand
CTGGGACCACGGTCCCACTCGTATCGTCGGTCGGATAATCAGTCTGGGACCACGGTCCCACCCGTATTGTTGGTCGGATAATCAGTCTGGGACCATGGTCCCACTTGTATTGTCGGGCAGGTTATCAGCGTGAGACTACAATTCCATTAATGCCTGTCAAGAACAACTATTGACATATCGTTTCAACCCGTAGAACGGAGTAGTCTCGGCGTGCGGCTGTATGGCCACTGTGTCCAGCTTATCCACAGCATTTTTCGCACGGTTCTGTGGACAAAATACCTGGTTACCCAGGCCGAATGTAAGAGGAGAATTCCCATGCAAAACTGGTGCGCCACCGAATGTATTTTTCTGCCGAACTGGCAAAGATTGCTGAGATTAAACGACAGGCCAGTGGTGCAGTCACACCGTTTTATCGCCGCGCCACAGATGAAGGTATTCAGCTGTTTGTGGTCGGAAGTGCCGGACTTCTGCTGACCACTGAAGATATCCGCTCTGAACAGTGCCACGGAGTGAAGGCTGCCGGACGTGGCGTTGTATCGCCGGAGAATATCGCGTTCACCCGCTGGCTGATGCACCTGCAGAACGGTGTGCTACTGGATGAGCAAAACTGCCTAATGCTGCATGAACTCTGGCTGCAGAGTGGTACTGGACAGTGTCGCTGGGAAGGATTACCGGATGATGCCAGGGAAACCATCACCGTGCATTTCACCGCAAAAAGAGGTGACTGGTGTGGCTTCTGGACTAACGAGAATGTATCGGTGTGGTGGAACCGTCTATGTGACAACGTACTGGCGGAAAAACTATGCCGTTTTACTTGTTGACGGTTTTGCCCACCCGCCTGGATGTTGAAGTGAACGGCTTTAACGGTGGTGTTCTGAAAGATGTCCCCTCTGCATATCACTGGTATGCAGAACAGGGCTGTGATTTCTGTGGCTGGCAGTTGTATTAGCGCGGAGAGCTCGTTGATGTGCTGTGGGGGAAACTTGAATGGTCTTCCCCGACAGATGACGATGAGCTGTCGGAAGTCACCGGACCTGCGTGGATAGTCGACAATGTGGCGCATTATGGCGGATGAAGTATGACGGAGACGGGCGGGCAACCACCCGTTTCTTTTCCTGTAAAGGATGTCGCCGGGCTCCTCTTTTTACTGCGCCGGCTGACGCGGCGCGGCAGGAAAGCTGCCTGTGGTCAGTGTCCCGCGTCCGGCGGGCACGAGACGGGCGCTTTTACCGCTCCCGTCTGGTGTCGGTGACAGAGTACGCCAGCCTGTCGCCCTTTTCTGATGAACGCCCTTCAAGCCGCTTTCGCGGCATATTCTCGCCGTCAAAAAGACGACGGCTGCGGTATTCCACGGTCGGCCTGACCTGTTACCGGACGCGGTGAACAGCCCACAGGCAGCGGGGAACGGGCACCACAGGGGGGACCTCCCTGTGCCCTCTGTAAGAGAAGGTGTGCTGTTATGTCCCGTTTTATCCTCGGCAACTGCATCGATGTTATGGCGCGTATCCCTGATAACGCCATTGATTTCATCCTCACTGACCCGCCGTATCTCGTCGATTTCCGTGACCGTTCCGGACGCACCATCGCTGGCGATAAAACCGATAAATGGCTGCAACCGGCCTGTAATGAAATGTATCGCGTACTCAAAAAAGATGCGCTGATGGTGAGCTTCTATGGCTGGAACCGCGTCGATCGCTTTGTGTCCGCCTGGAAAAATTCGGGATTCAGCGTGGTTGGCCACCTGGTCTTCACCAAAAACTACACATCCAAATCTGCGTATGTCGCGTACCGTCACGAATGCGCTTACATCCTGGCAAAAGGACGTCCGGCGCTGCCTCAGAAGCCATTGCCCGACGTGCTGGGCTGGAAATATTCAGGCAACCGCCATCACCCGACGGAAAAGCCCGTTACCAGCCTGCAACCGCTGATTGAGAGCTTCACACACCCGAACGCGATTGTGCTGGACCCGTTTGCAGGCAGCGGCTCAACCTGCGTCGCCGCCCTCCAGTCCGGACGCCGGTATATCGGTATCGAACTGCTTGAGCAGTATCACCGTGCCGGACAGCAACGCCTTGCCGCCGTGCAGCGGGCCATGCAGCAGGGGGCCGCAAATGATGACTGGTTTATGCCGGAGGCTGCGTAAATGAACTATGCCGGACATGAAAAACTTCGCGCCGAAGTGGCGGAGGTGGCCAATGCCATGTGCGACCTGCGTACATCCATGAATGAGATGGAGCGGCGGTACAGCTTTAATGCTGACACCCTGCCGGAACGTCTGGTGCGCCAGACGTTGTTTCGCACAAACCGCCTCCTGATGGAGGCATATACCGACATTCTGGAACTGGATTCCTGCTTCAAAGATTGAGAAGGAGACGAGTATGTACGGAACATGCGAAACACTCTGCCGGGAGCTGGCAGCGCAGTATCCGGGAGACACGCCGCTGATGCTGGTTGTCTGGTCCCCGGAAGAGATTCAGACCCTCGCTGACGGAATGGATATTTCCCTGTCCGATCCTGAAATCAGGACTGTCCTGGCGCGCCTGGAGAAGATCCCGGAAGACCAGCGGATTGAGTCCGGTATTTCTTCCGGCGCGGCGATGGAGATCATCAATAACGTGAGAGAAAACCGCCAGGTGACCGTCCCTGCTGAACTGCTGGCGTCCCTGATTCAGACCGATGAACAGGCATTGTGAAGCGTGAATGGGCCGCCCGTGATAACGGCCTTGCCGTCTCGGATGTGTTACCCGCCGTCAGGCGGTGGTTAATCAGGCCCGCGCCCTGCTGAAAAACAACACACACGAAAACGACGTAAGCGGCTCGCCAGAACCGTATTGATATTTACTGAGAGGTCAGATCAACTTTCCAGGGCAACAGATCGCGTACCCGGTTTGCCGGCCAGTCCTGGATATGCTCAATAACGTAACGCAGCCATTTTTCTGGCTCTACATTGTTCAGATGGCATGTGCCGATCAGCGAGTACAACACCGCCGCATGTTCGCCACCGCTGTCGGAACCCGCGAAGAGCCAGTTTTTCCGGCCTACGGCCACTCCCCGTAAGGCATTCTCTGCAATGTTGTTGTCGATTTCCACCCAGCCATTACTGCAGTACACGTTCAGGGCCTCCCACTGTTTCAGCAGGTATGCGAACGCTTTTGCCGTATCCGAGTGACGCGACAGTGTTTTCATCTGAGTCTGTATCCAGTCATACAGTGACTGCATCAGTGGCGCAGCTCTGGCTTTTCTTGTCGCCAGACGCTGTTCTGCTGAACATCCCCGGACTTCTGCCTCGATGACATACAGTTCACCGATACGCTGCAGGGCTTCCGTGGTGATGTCGGTTGGCACTCTTGCATGCACATCGTGGATTTTTCTCCGGGCATGAGCCATACACGCGGCTTCCGTTATTCTGCCGGATTCGTATAACACCCGGTAACCACCGTAAGCATCGGCCTGAAGCACACCGCTGTAACCGGCCAGATGATTTTGTGGATGGATACCTTTCCGGTCCGGTGAGTACGCGAACCAGACCGCCGGGGGCATCTGTGAACCGGCATTACGGTCATCACGGACGTAGGCCCACAGCCGGGCAGTCCTTGTTTTACCACTGCCCGGCTCCTGGACCGGAACGGGGATATCATCGGCATGGACTTTACCGGGCATCAGCACATACTGGCGCAGGACGTCATACAACGGCTCCAGCAGTTCAGCAACAGCACCTGTCCAGCGCCCCAGTGTGGCACGGCTCAGCTCCACTCCCTGACGACGATATATTTCTGACTGGCGGTATAACGGCAGATGGTCTGCATATTTTCCAGCGACAACATGGGCCAGAAGCCCCGCTCCGGCATAACTGCGTGCAATGGGTTTTGAAGGCACCGGAGCCTGCACGATATGGTCGCACCGACAACAGGCCAGTTTCGGACGTTGTGTTTCGATAACCTTAAAGGCGCTGCTGATAAGCTCCAGTTGCTCTGACACATCACATCCCAGAGAACTGAGTTCGCCACCACAGGCAGGACAGCATTCCTCTTCCGGCCGGATAACCCGGGGTTCACGGGGAAGTGAGGTCGGTAACGGTTTACGGGCTGAAGACTGGCGCAGGGCGGATGGCAGTACCGGATCATACTGCTCACCCAGCGTTTCCGCCATTTCTTCCTGAAGTGCGCTGATTCGCTCCTGTGCTTCCTGTATCTGTCGTTCGGTTTTTGCGCGAAGTTTTTCTGAGCTTTTACCGAACTGCATGCGCTGCAGTTTTGCAACCAGCGCCTTCAGCCGGTTGATTTCAGAAGCATAAGCCGCCACCCGCTGTGAGAGCAGGCAGTTGTATTCGGCCATCTGGCGGATGGTGTCCTGTTGCGTCTGCAACAGTGCCCGCAGGCGGGCATTCTCATGAGCAAGTGAGGTGTCCATATCCTCACTTTACAACGGGTTATATACGGATTCCAGCGCGTTCCGTTCGTTTCGGGTGCTTCCAGTTGATGCCCTCAAGAAGCATGGACAACTGAGCCGGAGTAAGGTGAACCTTTCCATCGCGGGTGACCGGCCAGACGAAGCGGCCCCGCTCCAGGCGTTTGGTGAAGAGGCACAGTCCGTCACTGTCAGCCCACAGCACTTTTATCTGGTCACCCCGGCGTCCGCGGAAGATAAACAGGTGTCCGGAGAACGGGTCATCCTTCAGGACGTTCTGAACTTTTGAGGCCAGGCCGTTAAAGCCATTTCGCATGTCGGTGATACCGGCAACCAGCCAGATACGCGAACCGGCAGGGAGAGATATCATCAGTGGCTGCTCCCTTTCATTTCGCGGATAAGTGTCTGTAATAACGCCGGTGTCAGTTCACCTTTCAGCCTGAGAGTTCCGACCGGCAGAACCAGCTCACAGCACAGACTGTCAGACGGTGTATTTATCTGCTCTGGTTCCTGTGCCGGAGCCGGGATTTTATGTTCAGGATCTTCCTCTCCCCCACACAACGCCACCACCTGTAAGCACAACATGTGGTGCCGGATTCAGCTGCTGATGACACGATATGTTGTGTCATCTCCCTGACCTGTGATGCGTCGCGCAGGGGCGGAAAACAGCGATATGATTATTTCCTCAGCGTGGTACACTTCCGGAAAGTCGTTTATTCAAATAAAGTCGGATCTATATGAAACGGGAATGCGGTAATTACGCTTTGTTTTTATAAGTCAGGTTTTAATTTTTATTTGTTAACATAATGAAAGGTAAAATACATAAGGCTTACTAAAAGCCAGATAACAGTATGTGTATTTACGCGCTGATTTTTGCGGAATAAGAATATATACTGACATGCATACCCGAAGTATGTCAAAAAGAGGTGTGCTATGAAGCAGCGTATTACAGTGACAGTTGACAGCGACAGCTATCAGCTGCTCAAGGCGTATGACGTGAATATCTCCGGTCTGGTCAGTACGACTATGCAGAACGAAGCCCGGCGACTGCGCGCAGAACGCTGGCAGGCTGAAAATCAGGAAGGGATGGCAGAGGTCGCCAGGTTTATTGAAATGAACGGCTCTTTTGCCGATGAGAACAGGGACTGGTGAAATGCAGTTTAAAGTTTACACCTATAAAAGAGAGAGCCGTTATCGTCTGTTTGTGGATGTACAGAGTGATATTATTGACACGCCCGGGCGACGGATGGTGATCCCCCTGGCCAGTGCACGTCTGCTGTCAGATAAAGTCTCCCGTGAACTTTATCCGGTGGTGCATGTCGGGGATGAAAGCTGGCGCATGATGACCACCGATATGGCCAGTGTGCCGGTCTCCGTTATCGGGGAAGAAGTGGCTGATCTCAGCCACCGCGAAAGTGACATCAAAAACGCCATTAACCTGATGTTCTGGGGAATATAAATGTCAGGCTCCGTTATACACAGCCAGTCTGCAGTCATGGTACCGGCAGTGTATTCTGCCGGACAGCCTGCATCGCTGCCTGTTGCCATTGATTATCCTGCAGCTCTGGCACTCCGCCAGATGTCGATGGTACATGATGAACTGCCAAAATATCTGCTGGCTCCAGAAGTGAGTGCCCTGCTCCATTACGTCCCGGATCTGCGCCGCAAGATGCTGCTGGCCACACTGTGGAACACCGGAGCACGCATTAATGAAGCACTGGCGCTGACGCGGGGAGATTTTTCGCTTGCGCCTCCGTATTCGTTTGTGCAGCTTGCGACCCTGAAACAACGGACCGAAAAAGCTGCCAGGACGGCAGGAATAATGCCCGCCGGTCAGCAGACTCACCGGCTGGTTCCGCTCTCTGACTCCTGGTACGTCAGCCAGCTGCAGACGATGGTGGCAACACTGAAAATACCCATGGAGCGGCGTAACCGTCGCACAGGAAGGACAGAGAAAGCGCGGATCTGGGAAGTGACGGACAGAACGGTCAGGACCTGGATTGGGGAAGCGGTTGCCGCCGCTGCCGCTGATGGTGTGACGTTCTCTGTCCCGGTCACGCCACATACGTTCCGCCATTCCTATGCGATGCACATGCTGTATGCCGGTATACCGCTGAAGGTCCTGCAGAGCCTGATGGGGCATAAGTCCATCAGCTCAACGGAGGTCTACACGAAGGTGTTTGCGCTCGATGTGGCTGCACGGCACCGGGTGCAGTTTTCGATGCCGGAATCTGATGCGGTTTCGATGCTGAAACAATTATCCTGAGAATAAATACTCTGGCCTGTATATGGGAAATGTCTCAAGTCTCCCCTAGGATGGGAGACAGACTTGGTTATTTCTTCATACTAACAATGGTGATTATTGTCTTATATCACTGACGCTGGCAACTCCGACTACGCAAAGAAGCATTATCATCGCTGATTGGGCGCATGGCATTGCAGGACGGAAGGACGACCGCACAGACTTACGTCGGGCTTCGGCGGTTTTCTCCTGCGCCATATGAAATCACAGCATACCGTCTTACATGCCATTGACGCACATTGTTTAGGTTATCCAGTTGGACAACACCATTAAATATTTACTGCCAGCTCACGTAACCTAAGTGTCTGCAGGAGACGCACAGATTATGTTGTAATTTTGTGGTGAAACAACTTCTGTAACTTTTTGAACAGAGAAAACCATTTATTATGACGCAAGCCTAAAAGTAGCAACACTAGGACAGCGTAATTTACTGATTGCATTGAGATAATCTTTAATGACCACAGATAATGTATGGGGGCCAGGATCGCGATAAGATAGACGAAGTTATGCAATTGTTGCCAGCGTTTGCCTAAGCTTCGCTGCATCGCCTGCGTGGAAGTGAATGTTAAAGCCAGTAAAATCAGCCAACTGATAATTCCGAGCGTTAAATAAGGTCGGGTGATTAATTCCTGACCCAATAACGTCAGATTATTCACTCCCAGCTCCAGCAAGGCATAACTGGTTAAGTGCAGCGTTGCCCAGGCGAAACACCATAAACCCAACAGGCGGCGAGTGCGAATCAATAATGGTTGTTTAGCGTAGCGCGCCAGCGGTGTAACCAACAAGGTCGCCAGCAAGAATTTCAGCGCAGTCCGACCGGTAAAATGCTGAATATCTTTCACCGGATCGGCACTTAATCCACCGTGGTTAATTGCCCACATCAGCCAGACAAACGGCAAAAATCCGGCAAGATGCAGGCAAACTTTCAGCCATGTCACTTGTTTTGCTGTCAGTCGCACTTAGAAATTCTCCCGTAAATCCAGTCCACGATAAAGCGACGCCACTTGATCGGCGTATCCGTTAAACAACAGCGTTGGCTGACGTTGTACATCAAGAATGCCACCTGAACCGATAAACCGTTCGGTAGCCTGCGACCAACGGGGATGATCAACATGTGGATTGACGTTGGCATAAAAGCCGTATTCATCGGGCGCAGCCAGATTCCAGGTGGTTGGCGGACGCTCCCGGGTCAGCTTAATACTGACTATCGATTTAATCCCTTTAAAGCCATATTTCCACGGCACAATCAGCCGTACCGGTGCGCCATTTTGCGGCGGTAACGCCTTGCCATAAACACCAACGGTCATCAGTGTGAGCGGATGCATCGCTTCGTCGAGACGTAATCCTTCTATATAAGGATATTTCAGGCCGCCGCCAATAAACCGGTCCTGCTGGCCTGGCATCTGTTCCGGCGCATAAATGGTTTCGAAGGCGACGTATTTCGCGTTACTGGTCGGTTCTGCCAGTGCCAGCAATTTGTGCAGCGGAAAACCAATCCACGGCACCACCATCGACCATGCTTCTACACAACGCATACGATAAATCCGTTCTTCCAGCGGGAAACGACGAGTCAGTGCATCATGATCGAGGGTTAACGGTTTAGCGACTTCACCGCTGATTTTCAACGTCCACGGATCAGTTTTCAGACTGCCGGCATTGGCCGCTGGATCGGCTTTATCCAGTCCGAACTCATAGAAGTTGTTATAGCCAGAAACTTTATCTTCCGGCGTCAGTGGCAGGTTATTTTGCCAGGCGGCAGGCTTGCTGAATTCTAATGGCTTTCCGGTTGGTGCGGATGGGCGATCGTTCCCTTTAAACCAGCTAAGCACATCCGCATGGGCGGCGTTTGGTAAAGAGAGGGCTGCAGCGCTGATACCTAATGCTTTCAGAACTTGCCGACGTTGCATAAAAAAAGCCGACTCGGCGGTAATATCAGATTCTTTTAATTTCATAATTCATCACGATTTTTTGTTATTTATCAGCAAGAGCTAACCTGTCAGGAAAAGCCTTTCCTGACAGAAGCAGAGATATGCATCTATATATTTATGAATTAACTTCCACGATATGTTGAATATCCATATTGACTGAGCAATAAAGGCACATGATAATGTTCATTCAGTTTATTAATATGAAATTCAACGGGGATCTCAGGAAAGAAACTTTCAAGATTTTGTTGCTTGAAATAGTCCCCGGTTTTAAATATGACACGATAATCGCCCGTGGTCGCAGTTTGTTCGGGCCACAGCGCCTTAATTCGTCCATCTTTATCTGTTTTAGCGGTATTAATTTGTAACCAATTATTATCCGTTTTCTTTTCAAGAGTGACTGTCACATCGGCAGCAGGTTTTCCTGTTTGCTGGTTCAAAATATGCACGCTAAGAATGTTTTGTTGTGTGGCATAAACCAAAGACGGTAATGAGAATGTAGCCGTTGCCACCGAGAGTAGTAAATAACGCTTTAACATTTTTATATCCTTATCATGTGAATGAGCTTTGAGGATAGCGAAAAAACGTCTGGGTAACCTTACAGCAGAATTACAATTTTGTAATGAACCAGGCTGTTTCTAAAATATATGATTTATGGCATATTATTTTCATGAAGATTCTACTTATTGAAGATAATCAAAGAACCCAGGAATGGGTAACGCAAGGGCTTTCAGAAGCGGGTTATGTCATTGATGCCGTTTCTGATGGCAGAGATGGGCTTTATTTTGCGCTGAAGGATGATTATGCATTGATCATTCTGGATATTATGCTTCCTGGTATGGATGGCTGGAAGATCTTACAAACGTTACGAACGGCAAAGCAAACCCCCGTTATTTGCCTTACAGCACGGGATTCTGTCGATGACAGAGTCAGAGGGCTGGACAGTGGGGCAAATGATTATCTGGTAAAACCCTTTTCATTTTCTGAGTTGCTGGCAAGGGTTCGGGCACAATTAAGGCAACATCACGCCCTGAATTCAACATTAGAAATCAGCGGGTTAAGGATGGACTCTGTCAACCAAAGTGTAAGTAGAAACAATATCAGTATTACTCTGACGCGCAAGGAGTTTCAGTTACTTTGGCTACTGGCCTCCAGAGCTGGCGAAATTATACCCAGAACGGTTATTGCGAGTGAAATTTGGGGAATCAATTTCGATAGTGATACCAATACGGTGGATGTTGCCATTCGCAGGCTCCGCGCAAAAGTTGATGATCCTTTTCCTGAAAAACTAATCACCACAATCCGGGGGATGGGGTATTCATTCGTAGTGGTAAAAAAATAATGAAAAGATTATCTATAACCATCCGTTTAACCTTGCTTTTTATATTACTGCTGTCTGTAGCTGGCGCTGGAATTGTATGGACTCTCTATAATGGCTTGGCAAGTGAGTTGAAATGGCGCGATGATACAACGCTCATTAACCGGACAGCGCAGATCAAGCAGTTGCTAATTGATGGAGTAAATCCAGACACTTTACCAGTGTACTTTAACCGGATGATGGATGTTAGCCAGGATATCTTGATTATTCATGGTGATGGCATCAATAAAATTGTTAACCGAACAAATGTCAGTGATGACATGTTAAATAACATACCTGCGACTGAGACAATCAGCGCACCTGGCATTTACAGAAGTATTATTAATGATACAGAGATAGATGCTTTGCAAATTAATATTAATGAAATTTCGCCAGTATTAACGGTTACTGTGGCTAAATTGGCTTCAGCAAGACATAACATGCTTGAACAGTATAAAATCAATAGCATTATAATTTGCATTGTCGCCATTATATTGTGCTCGGTACTTAGCCCGCTGTTAATCAGAACGGGATTACGAGAGATCAAAAAGTTAAGTGGTGTAACTGAAGCATTGAATTATAACGATACCCGTGAACCTGTTGAGGTTAGCGCACTACCGAGTGAACTAAAACCTCTTGGACAGGCGCTGAATAAAATGCATCATGCTTTAGTAAAAGATTTTGAACGCCTTAGTCAATTTGCTGACGATCTCGCTCATGAACTTAGAACGCCAATTAATGCATTACTTGGTCAGAATCAGGTCACGCTCAGTCAAACAAGAAGTATCGCTGAATATCAAAAAACAATCGCTGGAAACATTGAAGAGCTGGAAAATATTTCGCGATTAACAGAGAATATACTTTTTCTTGCCAGAGCAGATAAAAACAATGTTTTGGTGAAACTGGATTTGCTTTCTCTCAATAAGGAAGTTGGAAATTTGTTAGACTATCTTGAATATCTCTCAGACGAGAAAGAGATTCGTTTTAAGGTCGAGTGCAATCAGCAAATCTTTGCGGATAAAATTTTACTACAACGAATGTTATCGAATCTTATTGTTAACGCTATTCGATATTCACCGGAAAAATCGCTCATTCATATAACCAGTTTTCTTGATTTCAACGGATATCTTAATATTGATATCGCCAGTCCAGGAAAGAAAATTAATGAGTCGGAAAAAATCTTCCGCAGGTTTTGGCGGGGAGATAACTCGCGTCATTCCGCAGGTCAGGGACTTGGTCTTTCTTTAGTCAAAGCGATTGCCGAATTGCATGGGGGAAGCGCCACATATCACTATATAAATGAAAATAATGTATTTCGAATCGCCTTACCACAAAAATATTAATTTATGACAACAATTTATCTTTTGGGGGTGGCATATATTCTAAATGTGAAGGCGAAAACTGTCGCTGCAGGGGGAAATCTGGCAGGATGACAGTTGGCTGCCTGCTGCATAAGCGCCGTTTATCACTGCCTGGCAGACACTTCAGGCGACGGCGGTTACATACGACAGTTATTTACCGATTGCTGTCTGACAGTTTTTCTGTCCCTGCCACCGATTATGCTGAGCAGGAACTGGAGCGGAACAGCTATTGCATCAGCAGACCTGCAGCCACCTTCTTTCTGCGCGCCAGCGGTGAATCGATGAACCAGGCTGGCATGTACTTCCCATTGTATCTGATACTGGAGGCAGGTCACTTTCCTGAGTTTTAATGCATCAAAATAAACAGATTAAAACTTAACCGCATGTGATATGTGAAGCACTTTCATTGCCGGGGTAATGGTTATGTCTATAATCAATCACGCAATGAAATTTTTCAGTGGTGCGTCTACCGCCACCGGCTCTGTTTGTGGCTTAAAATCAGTACAACTGTTGTCAAAATCCGGCTCAACCAAACCATGCCTTGCCCCGGATGTAAGGCTCTGTTTATCTCCCGACGCTAGTCCCAACCAAAACAGCACTCAGAGCCCATACTCTATACTTAAGTTAAATTCCGGCAACTGCTAAATCCCTGATGCCTGACGCCCATCCTGAGAGAACGTTTCTGAACTGATTTTGCAACTGCTCCTGCGCGCTAACGTTGCATCAGAGCAATGCTATGAAAATGAACCCCAGAGCGTGGTTTAACCGCTCCCGTATCCCAATGAATGCTTCCGAATACATAACGTTTTCGGTGAATGACCCCGCAAGCGAAAGCATTCCGCGGTCTGAACTCTTTTCGACCGTCCAGATGGAACGCTACGGCCAGAAGCTGGCGCGGACTCATAAAGTATCACCGGATAAGCATCCTTATTATCTTCTGAAACGGCTTGGCGACAATGAGGCCGTCATTACCCAAAACTGCTATGAGCTTAACGCGGGTAAAAAGACCAGTATCATGCCCGCGGGTGAATGGTTGCTGGACAATTATTATCTGATTGAGGAACAAATCCGCACAGTCCGCCAGCACTTGCCGAAAAGCTTTGGAAAAGGTCTCCCGTCGCTGGTATCGCCACTGAATTGTCCACGAATTTATCATATCGCATCAGAGGCAGTTGCTCACGGTGATGGTCGCTGGGATGCCGCGAGCCTGACCAGCTATCTCACTGCCTATCAAAAGGTGACACCGCTGACGCTGGGTGAAGTCTGGGCGTTGCCGGGAATGCTGCGCCTTGCGCTGATTGAAAATCTTCGTCGTATCAGTATGGAAGTGATAAAAGCGCAGCGGGACAGAAACCTTGCTGATACGTGGATAACAAGGATTGTCGAATGCGCAGAGAGTGCGCCTGGTGATTTAATCATGGTGGTTGCCGATATGGCGCGCTCCCGACCTCCGTTAACCAGTGCGTTTGTCGCAGAACTGGTGCGGCGCCTGCAGGGGCATGGCAACGCGCTGTCGTTACCTCTGACCTGGGTTGATCAGTGCCTTCGGGAACAGGGGATCACCACTGACGTTCTCATACATAGTTTCAATCAGCAGCTTGCCGCCAGCCAGCTGTCCGTCAGTAACAGCGTCGCGGGCCTGCGTTTATTGAGTGAAACGGACTGGGCTGATTTCGCCGAAACGATAAGCGTTGTCGAACAGGCATTACGTAATGATCCTGCTGGCATCTATCCCCGGATGCACTTCAATACCCGGGATCATTACCGGCACGTAGTTGAGGTTCTGGCCAGAGACAACGGTCTCAGCGAGCTTGAGGTTGCTGAGAGGGTGCTTGCGCTTTCAGAGGAAAAAGTGCCCGATAAACCGGAACATCATGTTGGTTATTATCTTGCGGGCGAAGGTCGACAGGCGCTGGATATTCATCTCCTGGCAGACGCCTCAAGGCTCATACGCTTGCGGCACAGTTTCAACAGAATAACCCTGCTGTCATGGCTTGGCAGCCTGGCGTTGCTGACAACCGCAGCGACCGCAGCAATATTGCACGAAACCGCCATGCAGGGCGCAGACTGGCTATTGATCGCGGTGATATTACCTCTGATTATCGCATTAACTCAGTTAATGAGCGATTTGCTCAGTGATGCAACCACCCGTTTTCGCGTACCTCGCCCCTTGCCGGGGATGGATTTTTCAGCCGGTATTCCCGCTGACAGTGCCACCATGTTAGTCATTCCCTGCATGCTGACCAGCCACGAAAGTTTCAGCCAGCTCCTCACCAGTCTTGAAGTTTGCTGGTTGGGGAATGAAAACGAAAATCTTAGGTTCGCGCTGCTCACAGACTTCGCTGATTCTGAAAATGAACCCTCGCCGGAAAGTCACGCGCTGCTCAGAAAGGCTATCGCCGATACGCAGGCGCTTAATCGCCGCTACCCCTCCGGCCGACCACGTTTTTATCTGTTACATCGTCAGCCTGAATGGAACCCCTCGGAAGGAGCGTGGATGGGCTATGAACGCAAGCGGGGAAAACTGGCGTTATTGAACAGCTGGTTGCGACATCCCGGAATGCAATTCGTCAGCGTTGCAGACATGCCTGCCCATCTTTTACCGGGCCACATAAAATACGTCATTACCCTGGACAGCGATACGGTGCTACCGCGCGATACGGCACACAAACTCGTCGCGACGATGGCGCATCCGCTGAATACGCCTGAGTATGATCCGGTACGCCAGAGGGTTGTCAAAGGATTCGGTATTTTACAGCCCGGTCTTGCGGAGGAGATACCACGCAACGGTCAGGGGCGTTACGCAGCCCTGCGCAGCAGCGTACCGGGCAATAACCCTTATTCGATGATGTCTTCGGATATCTATCAGGATCTCTTTGGGGAAGGCTCGTTTGTGGGTAAAGGGATTTACGATGTTGATATTTTTATGCAGGCCACTACCAACATCTGCCCGGAAAATCTGGTACTCAGCCACGATCTGCTTGAAGGATGCTATGCACGTTCGGGTCTGCTGAGCGAGGTGTTACTGTACGAACAGTACCCTAATTATTATCTGTCGGATGTTGCACGACGTTCACGCTGGATCCGGGGTGACTGGCAACTGCTTAACTGGCTAAAACCACGCGTAAGAAAAGCCGATGGAACCCGGGTCAGGAATCCGCTGACCGCGCTTTCTTACTGGAAATTACTCGATAATCTACGTCGCAGTCTGGTCGCCCCCTCCTTACTGGTATTGCTGTTCTTCACTCTGCTTTGGGTACCCAATCCGTTTTACTGGCTGGGCATACTGTTGCTGATATGGCTGTTGCCAACCATCCTCTGCATTAGCCATGACCTTCTGCATAAACCTCTGCGTCGCCGCGTGAAACCGCATCTGTTACTGGTGGGGGCGGGCGCGATAAAGCGTCTGTCAGGTATCAGCCTTAATTTTGCGATACTGCCGCACGAAGCCGGATATTCGTTGAAAGCGATCGCCGTGACGCTATGGCGACTGGGGATAAGCAGGCGTCACCTCAGCCAGTGGGTCAGCCACAGCCAGGACAGCAGTCAGGCCAGATCCACCGTTGCATGTTTTTATCAGGCGATGTGGCTGAACGTTGCCAGTGGCGTGTCGCTGACAATACTGACCGGACAATTTGCCCCCCAACTGCTGTGGATTGCGTTACCGATCGGTTTGGTATGGTGTGTGGCCCCGCTGCTGCTGCGCTGGCTGAGTCACCAGCCCGTGCGTAAGGTTTTTTCGCCAACTCAGGAACAAAAACAGCTGTTACGCCAGACAAGCCGTGAAATCTGGGCTTTTTTTGAAACATTTGCCACAGCAAAAGAGAACTGGCTTCCGCCTGATAATTATCAGGAAATACCACAACCGACGGTGGCACACCGAACTTCTCCTACTAATATTGGCCTTTCACTTATGGCTAACCTGACGGCATGGGACTTTGGCTACCTTCCTGGCGGAGAGGTGCTCCGGCGCGTGTCGCTCACACTCGACACGCTGGATAAATTGGAGCACTACCGGGGCCATCTCTACAACTGGTATGACACCCGTACGCTGGTTCCCCTCAGTCCACGCTATATCTCCAGCGTTGACAGCGGCAACATGGCCGGGCATTTGTTGACCCTGCGTGCAGGCCTGTCTGCCATGCGTCATCAGCCTGTTTTAAGCAGCCAACAGATACTGGCAGGACTGAACGATACGCTGGATATTCTGGAAAAACAGTGGGCTAAGAACCCACCTGACAGCCTGAGACTGCTGCGTAAGCATTGCCTGAATGCGGTGTCGCTCTCTCCGCAGGCGTTTATCAGCGAACTGAAAAGCATGCGCACCCAGTGCAACCATCTGACCAGCGCATGTCATCAGGGAGCTTCTCTTCAGATGCGCTGGGCTGGACATCTGGAGCATCAACTGGTTCAGCTTTGCCATGAGTGGTCTCTGTTGCTTGGCTGGTTACCTGTATCCTGGAATGAACAGACGCTGCCGACGCTGAGCGAGCTTGCCCGTCTGACATTAACCGATACAGAAACGCCTCCGGCGTCAGTGGCGGAGCAGGCCCGAATGCGACTCAATATTATCACCGAGCTGGAACAGCGCTTGGATGAGCATGCCCGGATGGATTTCGCCTTTCTGTACAGTGAAGCCACCAGTCTGCTCAGCGTCGGTTATAACTGTGACACGAATACGCCTGACAAGAGCCACTACGATCTCCTGCCGTCTGAAATCCGCCTGACCAGTTTTCTTGCCATTGCGACTAATCAGTTGCCTCTTAAAAGCTGGTACGCGCTGGGTCGATTGTTTACCACGATTGATAATGAAACTGCCCTGATGTCATGGAGCGGATCCATGTTTGAATATCTGATGCCAAATCTGGTGATGCCCACCTGGCCCGGCAGCCTGCTCGATGAAATGAGTCAGTCGGCGGTTATGCGCCAGATTCACTGGGGGAAAGAACGCGGGGTACCATGGGGTGTTTCAGAGTCTGGCTATCATGCTTTTGATGTTCAGCATAATTATCAGTATCAGGCATTTGGCGTACCGGGGCTCGGTCTGCGCAGGGGACTTGCCGATGACATGGTTGTTGCTCCTTACGCCACGCTGCTGGCGCTGATGGTTTCCCCACAGAGAGCCTGTGAGAACCTGTTCAGGATGCAAAAAAATGGTGCACGCGGAGAATACGGTTTTTATGAAGCGCTGGACTATACCCCCTCACGTCTTGCAACCGGTCAGCTCTATGCGGTGGTACAGTCTTGGATGGCGCATCACCAGGGTATGGCATTTCAGGCGTTGGCTCATGTACTGCTTGACGCTCCCATGACTGAACGCTTTATGTCCAGCACGGTATTCCGGTCAGCGAGTCTGCTGTTACAGGAGCGCGTGCCGGATGCGGTCGATCTGTACAGTCCGCGCCGTCATTTTGAATCTCATGAGGGCAGGGTCAAACCCGTTCGCTATGAACCCCGTATTTTCTATAGCGTGGATACCCCCGCCCCGGATATTCAACTCCTGTCCAACGGCCATTATCATCTGATGTTGACCGCGGGCGGCGGTGGTTACAGTCGCTGGAATGATATCGCACTGACGCGCTGGCGCAGTGATGCCACCCGTGATAACTGGGGAGCATTCTGCTACATCCGCGATACCCAGACGGGTGATGTGTGGAGCAATACCTGGCAACCAACAGGCTACACCAGCGGACAAGACGAGGAAGTGTTGTTCATCGATGCGGGGGCAGAATTCAGACGCAGCTTCGGGGGACTCAGCCTCAAAACTCAGGTGGTGATCTCTCCGGAGGATGATGTTGAATTGCGACGGCTCACGCTGATCCATCGTGGTCGCAAGCCTCGCTCTCTGGAGCTGACAACCTATGCTGAAGTGGTACTGGCACCTGATGCCAGCGATCTGGCACACCCGGCATTCAGCAATTTGTTTATTCAGACTGAGCTGGCTCCTGAGCGTGACGCTATTCTTTGCCACCGGCGCCCGTGCTCACCGGATGAACCGGCCCCTTGCCTGTTTCACATGATGGTGGTGCACGGCGATAACCGACATAACGTGTCGTTTGAAACGGACAGGGCAAGGTTTATTGGACGTGGCAGAAACCCTGCGAATGCACAGGCAATAGAGGCGGGAGGGATGCTAGGCAACACGTCGGGCTCGGTGCTGGATCCGATACAGGCAATTCGCAACGCCATCATTCTGCAGCCGGGGCAGCCGGTTACGATTGATATCATTTATGGCATCAGCGAGACCCGTCAGCAGAGCCTGGCGTTGCTGGAGAAATATCGCGATTACCCTATCGCCGATCGCGTCTTTGAACTGGCTTGGTCTCACAGTCTGGTGGTATTGCGCCAGATGAACGCCAGTGAAGATGATGCCACGTTGTTCAATAGTCTCGCCAGCGCTGTGCTTTACCCTGTCCAGGAGCTGCGCGCCGAAGGCCAGGCGATCGTCCGCAACCGGCGTGGCCAGTCCGGACTGTGGGGCTGGGCAATTTCAGGGGATCTGCCGATAGTGCTGCTGAGTATAACCAGCGAGGAAAGTATCACCTTAGTGACCACACTGATTCAGGCACACCGTTACTGGAGGCAGAAAGGGCTGGATGTTGATTTGGTTATCCTGAATAACAGTCCTGGCGGCTACCAGCAGGGATTACAAAATCAGATTATGGAGTTAATTTATGCCGGGTCTGAAGCCAGTCTGCTGGATAAAAAGGGTGGGCTTTTTGTCCGCAACGGTGAGCATCTCTCCGCTGAGGATAAGTTGCTTTTGATGAGCGTGGCCTGTCTTTATTTTGATGATCGCGCAGGGGGGATTAATGAGCAGCTTAACCAGCGTATTCATACCCTGAAATCGCTGGCAAGGGCATTCATTCCGCGTGCTGTGCGCGAGCGTAATCAACATACGGACTGGAGCCCTGATACCAGTCAGCTATGCCATTTCAATGGATACGGTGGATTTTCTCAGGATGGGCGGGAGTATCAGATCGTCCTTCGGGAAAATGCGCTTACACCGGCTCCCTGGTCGAACATACTGGCAAATTCCCGTTTTGGCAGCGTGATTTCAGAGGCAGGGCAGGCCTATACCTGGTATGAGAATGCCCATGAATACCGGTTGACGCCGTGGGAGAACGATCCGGTGAGCGATCGCAGCGGCGAGGCATTTTACCTGCGCGATGAAGAGAGCGGGGAGTGCTGGTCGCCGACGGCTTTACCTGTTCGCGGACACGGTGATTACCTGACCCGCCATGGTTTTGGCTACAGCGTTTTTGCCCATCGTGAGAGTGGTATAGACAGCGAGTTGACGGTCCTGGTTGCTGAAGAAGAGCCAGTTAAACTGGTGCTCCTGACGCTCAGTAACTCTTCGGGGCGGACACGTCAACTATCCGTCACAGGCTATGTAGAGTGGACGCTCGGAGAAACACGAACGCGCTCAGCCCCTCACATTGTGACACATGTGGCCAGAACGCCCGGCGGCTGCGGGGTGCTTGCGAATAACTTTTATGGTGATAATGGTGGCGGCCGAACTGCATTTTTTGCCGTCAGCGGTAATGGCTGTTCTCTGACAGGGGACCGCCGGGAGTTTATTGGCCGTAATGGTTCCCTTCACGCCCCGTCGGCCATGAAACTGCAAAAGCTTTCTGGTAAGACGGGGGCCGCTCTGGATCCCTGCGGAGCGGTGCAATCGGCGGTTACATTAATTGACGGGGACCAGAGGACGTTTATTTTTATCCTCGGCGCAGAGGAGAATGATGTTTGTGCACAGGAGACGCTGGCCCGCTACATGAATGAGGATACGGTCCGCCAGGAGCTGAACCGGATTCATAATCACTGGCACAATGTGCTCGATAAAATCGTAGTTAATACCCCCGACACGTCCGTAAATTTACTGGTTAACGGCTGGCTGTTGTATCAGACGGTAGCCTGTCGTCTTATGGCACGGAGTGGTTACTATCAGTCTGGCGGTGCATTTGGTTTTCGCGATCAGCTGCAGGATACGCTGGCACTGAACCACGCTGCTCCGGACCGGATGCGTGAACAGATAATACTCTGTGCATCACGGCAGTTTATCGAGGGGGATGTGCAGCACTGGTGGCACCCTCCACACGGCAACGGTGTGCGTACCCGCTGTTCCGATGACTATCTTTGGCTTCCGCTTGCTGTTTGCCACTATGTTGAAACGACGGGGGATATGGATGCACTGGAAATACGCATTCCTTATCTGGAGGGATGCCCGCTTCAGCCTGGTGAAGAGTCTGTCTATGACACGCCGGTCATCAGCGGCACCGAAGAGACACTCTGGTTACACTGCGTCAAAGCTATTCACTATGGACTTCGCTTCGGGGAGCATGGCCTGCCGCTGATGGGGGCTGGTGACTGGAATGACGGGATGAACCGGGTGGGTATCGAAGGCAAAGGTGAAAGCGTCTGGCTGGGCTTCTTCCTGTACGACATTTTGCAGCGGTTTGCAGCGCTGGCGGATCGCAGGCTGGATGAAAGCGTCGCCGCGATGTGCCGTTCACAGGCTCTGCGCCTGCAAAGTAATCTCGAAGCCCACGCCTGGGATGGGGAATGGTACCGGCGTGGGTATTTTGACGATGGTACTCCCCTGGGATCGAAAACCTCACAGGACTGCCGGATTGATGCGATTGCGCAGAGCTGGTCTGTATTGTCCGGCGCCGCGAGCCCGGGGCGGTGCGCAAAGGCCATGCAGGCGCTGGATAAGCACCTTGTGGATAACGAAGGAGGGCTGATCAAACTGTTAACGCCTCCTTTTGACGGACACGGTCCAAATCCGGGCTACATACAGGGGTACCTGCCCGGTGTGCGGGAAAATGGAGGGCAGTATACGCATGGCGCCATCTGGGCAGTGATGGCCTTTGCCCGAATGGGGAATGCCGAACGAGCCTGGCAACTCTGGTCAATGCTCAACCCTGTAAATCATACCCTGAATGCGGGTCTGGTCGGGATTTATAAAGCTGAGCCTTATGTTATGAGTGCTGATGTCTACAGCGTCGCTCCCCATACCGGACGTGCAGGGTGGAGCTGGTATACCGGTTCCGCAGGCTGGGCCTGGCGTTTACTTACCGAGGAATTACTGGGGATAAAACGTTCCGGCACTGACTTTAGTGTTCATGCCCGGTTTCCGGATGAGTGGTCGTCTTTTTCTATGGCATATCAATATGGTGACAGCCATTATCAGATTAGTGTTTCACGTGGCGATGCAGAATATTGCGTGACGCTGGATGGTGTTCTCCTCCCTGATGACAGAATACCGCTGAAGGATGATGGACAAAACCATACGGTTGAGATCATTCAGAACTGACACTGATCCCGGAAGTGCATTAACGTCTGCCGTTAATGCGCTGATTATCCCTGAGAACATCAATCGCAGTCTGCATGGCGATTTTGTCATCCCGCCTTTTTTGTTTGTCCTGCATGACCTGAAGGTATTCCAGCAAGGTGCGGGTATTAATCGGTCGGCCCTGTTTACCCACAGCCAGCACGGCTTCGCCAAGAATAATTTTCACTGGCGGTAGTTGTGCCGGATACCAGTCGAGGGTGTCATCTGATTTCATCATAAATTTCTAACGGAAGGGTAGTGTATCATAAATCAGACGTTTAATTTTCAATATCTCTTCTTCTGGTTCAGTAATAAATTAACAGAACTTAAACCAGTTATTATTATATTAAAGCGTATAATAATTATTGTATTCCTCAGAGAGCTTTAATTATGTCTTACACAAAAGGACTCAGGCACTTTAAAGAAAGACCTGTTCATGTTGCCTGCCTAGTATGCGCACACAGAGCTGATCAGAAAGCAGGTAAATTAAGAAAAGATGTGCCCTGCCTGCGGACTGTTGTTCAGATCTTCAGAATGCTGGTGTATCGGCAGCTGATCAGCTTCTGCCACTTAACGTAAGTGATGTCGGGAAATGACAACATTTCTCCTGTACTGCAGTTGTCGAGGGTATGATAATGAAATCTAAAAAGTCAGTTTTTATTGAAGGACATATCCTGTCGAACAGCTGTCATGGGCAGGCCGGTCAGCCTTTCTGTATCCACAGGGTCGGTTTTAGTAATGGCAAATATGCAATTATCCGGGAAGCATTAGGCATATGTTTCAAACCTGGCGAAATTATTCAACGAAACGATTGTGAGTGGTTTTATAAACTTACCAAAATTCGGCTTCTTTCTTTTGAGTACCTTGATGATGATGAATCAAGAAGACAATTTCTTGAATATCAATGAGAAGTACTTGATTTTTTGCAGCATAACTTTGCTGGTTTACATTCATTTCTGACTCTCCAAATCGTTTACTCGGTGCGCCGTAAAGCCCCGTCCTTCTGGTCAGGGATATAAGGCGCGGTTTTCCTCCTAACTTTCTTTTGTTTAAAATAGCGGGATGAAATGACTACAGGCACTCAAATGCCGGTTAAGAGCAGATGGTCAACAGGAACGTGAAATGAGGTGCTTCGCGGGCGCGTGTCGTTTCGTTTTCAATCGTGCTCTGGCACGTCAGAATGAGAATCATGAGGCCGGAAATAAATATATTGCCTACACGAAAATGACCTCGTGGCTGGTTGAGTGGAAAAATGCCCATGAAACACAATGGATTAAAGATTCTCCCTCACCGCCATTGCAACAGTCACTGAAAGACCTTGATCGATAGGAATTTAAACCCTAAAAAGATTAAAAAAACACCCAAAAACGGATGTTTATTCAACACTGCCTGCGTGCCATGAGTGCACCGCCGTCAATTAAATGGACTGCATTGATTGATACCGGGTATCAGTGATGGTTTTTTGCTCGATTTCCCGGACAATGGATGCAACTTCCCCAATGCGGCTCTCAGCCGCACCACCGCATCCTGGCCAGTGGCTCATGCATCATAACCAGCTCTGCCAGACGGTATCCCCGCTTCAGCCCCGTAAAACGCATCTGACTTCCGCACAGCACGCATTTCAGCGGGTCAACCTTCAGTAACCGCTGATACATCCCCCTCCATGTTATTTGCCTTGCTGTTTTTCTCACTGTCTCCGTTATGGTGTATACCACCTCTTCCAGTAAGCGCCGCTTCACCGGACTCAGGAACCCGTAGTACCTCACCATACGGAACCCCTTATCTGCCATATGCCACGAGAACCTTTCCATAAACTCATCACCGCTCATCACAAGGTACTCTTCCCGCCGTGTGCGGTGGCTGTTATAACGCAGACCGACTTCATCCTGACCGGCATAATGCTCCAGACGACTCATCGGCACCTGTGGCTTTTTCAGGTAAGAGCCGAAGTACACCGCCACATGTGTGGCGTTATCCATCTCCTGGGATACGTTGACATTCCAGCCACGGCGGTAATGCGTGTTCAGGAAGCGATTCCACTCCCGTTTACTGCTTCCTTCTGCTGCCAGCGCATCCGGTATCACCAGGTCCGGATATTTCCGTGACAGCAACCGCGTTATCCGGTAACGCCACATGCTCATCACCTTACGGGCGTAAAAATGAAGGTTTTTCCAGGTATGACCTGACGTCACACCACCGGCAGTGGTCGACAGATGAATATGTGGATGCCATTGCTGGTCACGGCCCCATGTGTGGATTACCGTGAATCCCCCCGGTTCCACATCCGCCTGGCGGCAGATTTCCAGTATCACATCCGCTGCAATACGGCTCATCTCTGCCAGTAACCACCGGTTGTGGAACACCAGGGACCAGAACTGGCAGGGAAGTGTGAACACAATATGCTGCCACGGGCAATCGGGGACCAGACTCAGCAGATACTGTATCCACTGTGCGCCAGCCTTCACTCCGCAGTGCGGGCAGGAGCGGCTTTTACACCGGAAGCAGACCTTTTTTGTGTGGCAACAGTCCGGTGATGAACAGCACCACTGTGTGTAACCCATCAGCGTGGTCCCGCAGGCCATGATTTTTGTCACTGACTCAATCACCACCGGACGCACTGAATCTTCCGGCTGCTTCTCCAGCCAGTTAAGCCAGCGGTTTCCCTGCTGGAAAATATCGGCAAAACGGGGAAGCATGAATTACGCAGGGGGAGGATGTGAGGTGCCGCACTGCGGACAGATAAAGGGATGTATCGTGCACACGGACAGAAAATTTTTCCAGGACATGGGGAGCATGGTGACATTACCGTCGGGCTCACCAACTATCCATACAGTTGTTTCATAATTGCCGGTGGCATCTTCTTCAAACAGGTATGGAATATCTTTCTCCATACAGTAATCGGCAGCGCTGGCGAAGTCGGGAAAAAACAGCCCGGCTTCATTATCTGTTCCTCCGGCGCAGGGGACCACCCGCCATCGCAACAAGGGGGGGGCTGAGCGGGAAGATTGTCTGCTGGATTTTTGTTTGCGAGGTTTAGCTGAACGGGCTATATAACCACCTGAAAGACAATGATATTGTCTGTTTTTATAACGGTAATTACAGGCCATGACAAGCCGCAGCCGCCAGGCTGCCTACTCGGACAGCACGTTCTTTATGAAGTGAATGATGAGGCCAGTCGTGTCAATATCCTGGCGGTTGTAGGCCAACGTCAGAATCTTTGAGCCCGGCTTGCTGCTCAGCTTACCGGGCTTGCTAGGAATTACGGTTTGGGAGTTGCTTGAAAAAGGAAGTTTTCCCACGCTAAGAGTATTGAGTTGAACGAGTAGTTACATCCCCTTGCGTAGATGTAACACGGTAGCCTGGAATCGATCTGCAAATGCAGAAAAGTCACGTAACCCATAACTGCCGGCTCCAGTGACGTTATTAGCTCAGTGATAGTGAGTGAGGAGCCTGCCATGCTTTCCTGATCATTCTGGTGACGGATGCAGGCTTAGGGAAGGTTGACATCCCTTACCATGGAATTCTGCATACACAGCCAGATATAATGCTCGTTAAGCAGTGTAATGGCCAGTTTGTAATCTTCCCGGGCGTCAACTGGGGAAGCCAGCTGCTTCTTTACATATGGCATTCCGGGCAGCTACGCTATTGCCTGTCTTTTGTTTTTATAATATTTATCTGGTGACCAATATATTATTTTTGCCATCCAGAGTAACAGGATAAATTCTGCTGCGAAAAATAAAATAATAAAAGTCCAGAATGATATTTCTGAGTCACCCATAGATATAATGAATGCCAGCAATCTTTTTTAAAATATTAATGCTTGTTAGCATCCTTCACATTCATGCAGCCTCCTGAAACAAGAAGCTGCACGCATATTAAATGATATTCCAGCGTTTTTGTTATATCCCGCCCCAGAGATATTTCAACCATGGGTATTCGATGGCAATGTATACAAGAAAATAGATTGCACCAAATACAAAACCCAGTCGCCAGTATTCAGACGACTGAATATAACCACTGCCATAATATATTGGTGAAGGGCCTGTCGCATAGGGAGTTATAACCCCCATGATCCCCTGAGTTCCGCATACTAATAATGAAAATGCGAAAACATTAACACCATCCATCAGGGATACCACTGCAATCATTAAAGGTAGCAGTGCCGTGACATGTGCCGTGCCACTGGCAAAAAAATAGTGAAGGAAAAAATACAGTACAACCAGAGCCAGTATTGTAAATACTTTGTCAAACCCTGACAGCGTGCCCGCAATCTGGTCTCCTGCCCAGCGAACAAACCCCACTTCCGATAAACCAGAAGCTAGGGCAACCAGCGTGGCAAACCAGAAGAAAGTATTCCAGGCATTTTTATTGTTGACGATATCATCCCAGGAAATGATATCCGTCAGAATCATCAGAGAGATGATAACTAAAGACGCTATTGCAGGATCAATAAATCCGGAGCACCCAATCCAGAGAATTAACGCACCAACGATCAGAAGAATAAGCATGACTTCTTTTGTCGTCAGTCGTCCCATCTGAGAAAGTTGTTCTTTAGCCCAGACTGGAACCTGGGCATTTTTCTTTTCTGTCGGCGGATAAAGATAATATCCGAGTAATGGGGTAACACACCATAATATTATGCCAGCCGGCAATAAAGAAACAAACCAGTCAGTCCATCCTATTAATATCCCGGTTTGTTGCTCAATTAATGCAACAGAAAGAAGGTTTGGCGCCAGACCTGACAGAAATAATGAACTGGTTACACATGTGGTACTCACCGCAGTCCACATTAAGTAAGCACCTATTTTCCGGGCGCTTTCATCATGTGGGCAGGAGCCATACAGAGCTGGCAGATTACGGATCACCGGATAAATTGTTCCTGCACTGCGTGCCGTATTGGATGGTGTGAATGGCGCCAAGAGTAAATCTGCAAATGAAATTGCATATCCTAACGTCAGCGTTCTTGCCCCCATCAACCTGACCAGCCACAACGATATGCGTTTTCCTAGGCCTGTTTTTTCATATCCCTGTGCAAACATAAAAGCACTGAATATAAGCCATACCGTATCGTTGGAGAACCCGGATACAGCCCAGTGAAACGCCATTAATGTTGTGTTAACTCCCGGAGAATGAAGCTGTTCCGGAGAAAATAAAAATATCGGAGAGAAAACTGCGCCAATAACAATACCCAATAATCCAATTACAGCCCCCGGCAATGGCTCAATAATTAATGCGACAATGACTCCAACAAACAAGGAAAAATAATACCACGAATACGGTAACAGTCCCAGCGGCACCGGGAGTTGAGAGATAATCAACGTTAATAATACTGGTGCTAATATAAGAAATTTTTTATTCATCAGACATGCATAACTCATGTTCGAAAAAACATATACAGGAGGCTCAGCCTCCTGTTATCAACGGATTAAAGAGAAATGCGATGGTAATCGCTGTATTCAGGACGCCAGAATGTGTTTTCCAGCTTTTCTGTCAGTGCCGGCAGTGTCTGCGGGGGAGCCACATTGTCTGCTATCGCAGACTGCGCAACCGCAAATGCTATCATCCGGGATATGTCATGTATGTGCCGGATATCCGGTAACAGTCCTGTGTTTTTACATTCAAATGATGCCAGTGCCCGGGCGGATGCCAGAAACATATTCCGGGTGACTCGTGTGGCACCGGAAATCAGCACTCCAAGTCCGATACCCGGGAAAATATAGGCATTGTTGCACTGAGAAATCACCCTCTGCTCCCCGTTATATTCCACAGGAAAGAACGGGCTGCCTGTGGCCACAATCGCATTGCCTTTGGTCCAGGACAGCAGATCTGCCGGTACCGCTTCTGCCCTTGAGGTGGGATTGGACAGCGGAAAAATGATCGGTTTTTCACAATGCGCATACATCTGTCTGATGGCCTGTTCTGTAAACAGCCCCGCTACACCGGACACGCCAATCAGCACGGAAGGTTTGATTTCCGCGATTAATGCATCAAGACCTTTGTTTTCAGGAGAGAAACCAAGCTGTTCTGCAGGCCAGGCAAAGGGTGACTGAAAGTCTGTTAATGACGGATTGTCTTTCAGCAGGAGACCGTCTTTATCCACCATATAAATACGGCGACGCGCTTCTTGCTCATTCAGCCCTTCGGCCATCATTGCTGACACAATCAAATCCGCAATCCCACATCCTGCTGAGCCCGCACCGACAAAAAGCAGGGTCTGTGAAGATAGTGTCTGCCTTTTATGTCTGCAGGCTGCCTGCAGCGTCCCCAGGGTCACAGCGGCCGTTCCCTGAATGTCATCATTAAAACAACACAGGCGATCCTGGTATTTTTCCAGTAACGGCGTGGCATGTTTCAGTGCAAAGTCTTCAAACTGCAGCAACACGCCGGGCCAGCGTTTTTCCACGGCAACAATAAACCGTTCCAGAAACGGGTAATAGTCACTGTCAGGAATACGAGGATGCCGGGCACCCATGTATACGGGACTCTCCAGTAATGACGTATTGTTGGTCCCCACATCCAGAACCATCGGCAGGCACATCTGAGGATCAATACCCCCGCAGGCAGAATACAGAGAGAGTTTTCCAACCGGTATCCCCATACCGCCAATGCCCTGGTCTCCCAGTCCAAGAATACGTTCCCCGTCAGTCACAACGATGATCCTGATATTATCTGACGGAACGTTCCTCAACAAAGCATCGATATTGTCCCTGTCTTCCCAGGCAATGCATATACCCCGGGGTTTTCGCCATATCTCAGAATAATGCTGGCAGGCATAACCGACGGTGGGGGTATAGATTAGCGGCAGCGTGTCTTCCAGATGGGAAGTGATGAATCTGTAGAACAGCGTTTCGTTTGTGTCCTGAAGATTGCGTAAAAACACATGTCGCGCCTCATCAGTAGCAAAGCGATCAAGCTGAATTTTTACCCGTTGAACCTGTTCTTCCAGCGATTCAATTTTGTTCGGGAGCAACCCATTCAGATTGAACTCACCCCGCTCAGATACTGAAAATGCCGTACCTTTATTTAACAGAGCATTATTAATTAACGAAACCCCTGACAGGTGTGTGTATTTGCTCATATTTCATCCTAACAATAATAATTAATCTATAGATAACACAATAACAATTAAAATTAATATTGCTGCATGTTGTTTGCTTTTTGTTGGCTAAATGCTAATAAATGAAAGCTATATGTTTGCATATTGTTTGGTTTGCTCCTAGTTTATTTACACTACCAAGGATATAAATTAATAACAAAAAAAAGTGAAATATTTTTGCTATATGTGAAAAAAAAAGTGCAATTTACGAAATAATCAAGATATAGACATGCTTATGGTTAAAGATAGCAATTCTATTGAGTGGGAAAATTATTCTGGTTACAGAAAGAACGTCATTATTACTAACGATGACAGGGAATTTGTTTCGTTGACATCATGGTTAATTATCATCCGCCACTGATGTTAACAGGAGAAATCAAACTATCCCGAAACGCATAAAAAAGGACACCGCAAAGAAAGGAGGAGATTGTAGGGAAAATAATTAACGCTTCATTTCATGCTGCTAAGTTCGGTAACTCTAACCTAGCGGTCTATGGCGCAACTAGGTTTTCTATTCACTGTATACTCCAGACTGCTGCAAAGAACTTGGTGAAGTCCGGTATTACTATCAGGGATAAATGTGCTGTGGCGGGTACCGATGGAAACATTACTTGATCAAAATACATCTGGATTGAGAAAAAATTTAAACAAGATTTAATGTGACAGATGTCTATATAAATAATCGACACCTGTCAACCTAGGGGGTGATCTAATATATCAGATGGATATCATCATATAACGACGGGAATATGTAATTCCTTTACACGCCAACCAACAGTTAGGAAAAGAAAGAATTGTTTTTTTGTTGTTTGTGTAAATTTTTCTTTTGCCGTTCTTGATATTTTTTGGGTGTTTCATTTAATCTTTTTTTAAATTGTCTATTAGCTGTGGCGATTGAGTTAAAACCTGATTCATATATATGAACATCAACATTCATATAGGGATCGTCCATTATTTTCTTTGCCAGAAGTCGACAGCGTTCATTTGCAATAAATTCACTGAATTTTATATTGTTCTCTGAAAGAATATACTGAATCATCCTCTCGGAAATATTAAATGAATTCGCTACAGATGATAGACATAGTTCACTGTTTTTTATATTGGATTTAATAAAATAGATCAATGGTGTGAGTTTGTCATCGCTATTGATTTTTCCTAGGTAGGCTTTATCATGAGATTCAAGCTCTAATGATAACAGACTAATCAACGCTTTGGTGTTCTTCTCACAAAATCTATCTGAATAATTAGAGTGATAGTTTAAAAGTAACTTGTTAATATCATCACCATACATTAATTCTGAAGTTTTTTTCCATGCTAAGTTTTTTAACGTTTCTTCAGATTCTTCGGTTATGTTTTTAACATCCACGATAAGAGAAATAGTATTTCTTTTCGAAGGAGAATCTATGATTAACTCGTCATGTGAGGGAACAATTAAAGCATCTCCTGGCGAAATAATTTCTCGGCGCTCTTTATTTCTCACAAGTACATTGCCACATGAATATATAAAAAATACTTTTTTAAAAGTAGAATTTATTACATCTTTATGTGTAAGGGATACAGTAACAGCGGAAGACTTTACTAAGGTTTTAAATATATCTCCATTTAATTCGTCAATATACATGCGCCCATCAAATAAACCTTCTTTTTTTTGTAATGAAGGGATTATTTTTACACTGGAAAAATTCAATTTATTTTTTATCGCCCTTGACCATTCATCGGGAAGAAAAATATTGTTATTTTCTGTGTTTGAATGTTTCTTCATGAGAGTCATATAATGTATGCAAAACAACAGGATATTATTTTATAGCAATTATAGTTCGCCATCAATAGCAAGGGATATAAATAGAGTTCGATATCAATTATATGTTAAATGGGCCTCTTGGATTGCCACGAGTAGTACCTTGTCAAAAGGGGCGTATCCCTCCCTGAGCAAAGCAACGCTACAGTCCTTGGACTGTCCCCACAACCGTGGACATATCCTGTCCTCACGACGAGGCCTGTTCAAAGGCCTCCGGACTGACGCCACCGAGATGACTGTGGCGCCGGGCCCGGTTATAGAACACTTCAATGTAATCGAAGATATCGGTGCGGGCCAGATCCCGGGTTTTATAGATACGTTTTCTGAGCCGTTCTTTTTTCAGTGAACTGAAGAACGGCTCGGCCACTGCATTATCTCAGCAGTTGCCACGCCGGCTCATGCTCGGGGCCAGGTTATTGGCCTGGCAGAAACGCTGCCAGTCGTCACTGCCGTACTGGCTACCTTGGTCTGAGTGCACGATGACCTCTCCGTCAGGTTTACGTCGCCAGACCGCCATCATCAGTGCATCCAGCGCCAGTTCGCGTGAGAGAGTGGGCTTCATCGACCAGCCCACCACGTTACGGGCAAAGAGATCGATAACCACCGCCAGATACAGCCAGCCCTGCCAGGTACGGAGTAGAGTAAGAGGCAGGGCGTAGTTGGACTATTTCCCTGCCTCTCCTCCCCGAACCGGACGTGCACCTTTCAGCGCATCCGGCTCTCCGTTTAAACGCTGGCGAACGCCATTGACACCTCAGTGTAGCGCGATGTATACGTGTTTCTGGCTTTCGTCCTCAGATAAGGGTTACCTTCAGGCAGACGCCAGCGGAACAGCTTCTTGCCTTGCCCGACCAGCCGGTACAGGATTTCACCGCTGAGCTTACCGTGGTTGGTTTTTCCAAATAAAACCCATGTTTTGCTCTGACCCGGTTTCGGTGATTTACACCACCACTTCATCAGGGAAGTGATACCTGTACGATACTTGCGGGCCAGCCAGTGAGCCAGCTTCCAGAACACTACGCGGTCGATATAACTGAATACTTTGGCCTTAAAATCAACGAATTGATAGAACGCGGCCCAGCCTTTCAGTTTCCGGTTGAGTATCTCAACCATATCGATTTTACTTTCACTGTAATTACCTGATAACAAAGCCGTCAGCGATGCAGCGAAGTTTCTGGCTTTCTCCTGCGGGATCATCGAGACCACCCGCATATCGCCATAACGACTGCGTTTGCGGATGATCCGGTGACCCAGAAAGATAAAGCCGTCGTTAACATGGGTGATTCTGGTCTTGTCCATGTTCAGCCTGAGTTTCAGGCTGTCTTCAAGCACACTACGACACTCTTCCCTGATGGCTTCGGCTTGTGCTTTGGTACCCTTGACGATAAGCACGAAGTCATCGGCATACCGGCAGTATGCCACAGCAGGTTTCCATTGCCAGTTTTCTCTGACAGCGGTACTTAGGCCTCGCTGGATACTGTGATTCCAGTACCAGCGATCCTTTCGGGCTTTCCCGCTCAGGTAGCGTTTATGCAGATACTGATCGAACTCATTGAGCATGATATTCGACAGCAACGGCGATATTACGCCACCCTGCGGTACGCCTTCACTTGCCGCCCGAAAGAGACCGACATCAATATGCCCGGCCTTGATGGTTTTCCACAGCAGAGCCATGAAACGAGTGTCGCTGATCCTGCGGCGTACTGCCTTCATCTGCAACCGATGGTGTACAGTGTCGAAGTAGCTGGACAGGTCGCCTTCAATTACCCAGCGGCCCCGTGTTTCACCGCAGTCGGTGAGCTGCAATTTCACCGTGCGGATCGCATGGTGGACACTGCGTTCAGGCCGGAAGCCATATGAGAGTGTATGAAAATCACTTTCCCATATCTGCTCCATCGCCATCAGCATAGCCCGCTGAACAATACGATCACGCATCGCCGGGATACCCAGAGGTCGCAGCTTGCCGTTGCTTTTAGGGATGTAAACCCGTCTGGCGGGCAAGGGCTGGTAGTGACCTGAGAGTAATTCATCCCTGAGGATTTGCAGCTCAGCAGCCAGTCTGGCCTGTAGCGTTGCTTTGTTCACACCATCAACGCCGGGGGGATGAGCCCCCGTTGATGAAAGCGTGATGCGCGCCGCTTCAGCCAGCCATTCTGGGTGTGTTATCAGACGCAGCAGTCGTTCAATCCGTCGGGACGGTTCGGTGGCTGCCCATGTGGCAAGCTTGCGTTTCATTTCGCTGATTATCAAAGGTCTTCACCTCGTTAGGTCAGTTAATTCTCGTCGCAAACACATGTAAACTTCTTCCCTTCGCCATGTAATGGGCTTTCCCCATCGCAGACTACTACGGAAGCTCCGCCAGTCAGCGCGTCATCGGGCCATGCCCCCTTAACATCCGTCGCTGACCTTCCCCGGTTCACCTGTCTGGACTCAGACATACTGAGGAGGCTGCCCGTCGCACTCTTTACCCTTGCTTGCCGCAAGTTGGCAGAAGTCAGCAACCCGAGCGTGATGGGCACTGCTGTCCCGGTGTTTTGCATACTTGTCAAAACACCTTTGACCGGCAGTGCATACATATCACTGCCAGTTCC
The DNA here is from genome assembly GCF_000408805.1 of Escherichia sp. KTE159. Lineage (NCBI taxonomy): Bacteria > Pseudomonadati > Pseudomonadota > Gammaproteobacteria > Enterobacterales > Enterobacteriaceae > Escherichia > Escherichia sp. KTE159. The sequence continues at coordinate 79,711 of NZ_KE137291.1, read as the reverse complement.
TTCTGCACGGCCTGTCAGATCACATTGGCCGTGGTGACGTTTTCAACCCACAGAGGCGAATTAACGGGTTCATGTTCTTCAGCCTTTCAGCACTCAACTTTGGGGGTCATCTCGGCTTAGTGATCTCGCCTCAATCCCCGTTGTCAGCGGGTTACATCACCCTGCAGGCATGCCGCAGGTCACTGCCGCTCAGGTTCTCCACCATCACACCCGGTGGGATTGTTGGGTTTCTCGTCATGAGTTACCGTTTCAATATTCCAGACAGACTCATGGTTCATTTGAGCCTCCATGCTCGCCCTGAACTCCGGGCACACTATAAGTAATGTCGGTGACCCAGACCTGATTGGCCCGGACAACAGTAAACTGCCGCTGCACACGATTAGGCGCTACCACTGAAGGTCTGCCAGCGATACGACGCGGCGCTTTATAGCCGCGTACAGCTTTAATCCGGTTCAGTTGCATGATGCGGCCCACCCGGTTTTTACCGCAGGCTTCCCCGATTTCGTTCAGATCGCCATAAACCCGCCGGTAACCGTATACGCCTCAGCTCAGTAAATATGAGTCACGGATAAGCGTCAGCAGACGCTGGTTATCTTTATCACGCGCCGAGACCGGGTTGTGCAACCATGCATAGAACCCGGCCCGGGCGGCATTCAGTACCCGACACATCGTCATCACACCCCATACAGTGTGGTGTTCATTGATAAAGCGGTACTTCAGTCGGGCTCCCTTGCAAAGTACCGCGCGGCCTTTTTCAGGATATCCCGTTCTTCTTCGGTACGTTTTAGCTGCGCCCGTAGTTTCAGTATCTCGCTTTTGGCTTCTAGTAAATCCCGGGCATGCTGCTCGCTGTTACCTGGTTTGATAGCCCGTCGCCACTTGTAGAGGCTGTGTGCAGAAACGCCCAGACGGTCAAATACTTTGGCAACGGAATAGCCGCGTTCCGTGATCTGACGGACGGCTTCTTCCTTAAATTCTGGTGTAAATCGTGGTGTGCCCATATGCTCCCCCTATGCTCAAACTATAGGGCAGGATCGTCTAACGGGGTGGGGTGCAGTCCATTCCGCCAGAGCTTTATCTTTACGGATACGTTCTTTTTCCAGTTCCCGTAACTGAGTCTTTGCTTCGCGTAATTATTTATCAGCACGGCGACTTTCTGTCATTTTCTTTTCATGATCCTGAATGAATATAGTTCCATTCTTTAACTTGCTCAACAAAAAACTCCATTCTCTGGAAATAATCAGCCAGTTCCATTTCAGATAAAATTGCGGTTTCGATTACAACTGTCAACAACAGAAAACCGTTGCTCCGGTGTCCATTCATTTCCATCGACAGAAGATATTTTTTTCCGGTAATAGGCCTTGTTGCACGAGCTCAAGTCTCCATCTTGTATTACTGAAGGACTCAGATCTGGTTTACAGAAAATATTCTGTATGGATCATGCTATAAGGTACTAATAACTAGGTAACACCTTGTTCTTTTATATAAATTGGTACCGCATGTGCAGGCATAGTCTCTTTTATATGTAAAAAAATCAAGGTGATAACTATTCTGACGCAGGGAGAACCGATCTCATTCACGGTAATACGCACAAACTGGAAGCATCAAAACTATACATAGCGATTCACTTTCTGCTTATTAATCAATTTCTATTGAGGAGGAGTATTTTATGATTGTGACATTGTTTTAGGATGGCCAGAGAGCTGTGGACTGAAGGGTATTATTATCTTTGTGTAAAGTGGTAATGCATTTCATTAAACGTCCAATATTCTGTATTGAGGTTTATTTCATGTGGCCATGTGAATTATTCTTATGTATTTCATGTTTTGTTTCCTGTTTTTTCGTGTTGTGTGTTTTTTTTAGGGTTGAAGAGGCGATAATTAATCGCAGAGAAGGCAACCACATTGTGGTTAGCGATTAAATGATTGTCCTGAGATGTATACGAGCGCACATATGCATTTTTTTATTTTCTTTGTGTGGGGTGGATTCCATACAGAGAATTGTTTTTTGTGCAGACATAGTTGCTTCAGCCTGTCATGTGGTGGATGCGGGCAGTACCAGTGTGGTCACGTATCAGTAACGGAGAAAAGGATTGTGTGTGCAGGAAAGAAGGAAATCGCAGAGCCGGTTTCATCCGTGTTTTTCTGTCGGGCCGTAGTTGCGATTGCTGTATCAATTGTTTTCGCCAGTGCCACAGGTGTTGCAGGTGAAAAACTGGATATGTCCTTTATCCAGGGTGGTGCCGGGGTTAATCCGGAAGTCTGGGCAGCCCTGAACGGCAGCTATGCGCCGGGGCGTTATCTGGTTGACCTGTCCCTGAACGGGAAGGAGGCCGGGAAACAGATACTGGATGTGGCACCACAGGACAGTAATGAACTGTGTCTGACAGAGGCATGGCTGACGAAGGCCGGGATTTACGTCAGTACAGATTACTTTCGTGAGGGATATGACGCCACACGACAGTGCTATGTGCTGACAAAAGCCCCGTCAGTGAAGGTGGATTTTGATGTTTCCACCCAGAGTCTGGCGCTGTTCATTCCCCAGAAGGGGCTGGTGAAGATGCCGGAGAATGTGGACTGGGATTACGGGACCAGTGCATTTCGCGTGAACTATAACGCGAACGCCAACACCGGCCGTAATAACACCTCGGCCTTTGGTTCTGCGGACCTGAAAGCCAATATCGGGCGCTGGGTGGTGAGTTCTTCTGCCACGGCCAGCGGCGGTGACAGCGGGGATAACTCCACCACGATAAACATGTTTACGGCCACCCGGGCTATCCGGGCACTGAGTGCGGACCTGGCGGTCGGGAAAACATCCACCGGGGACAGTCTGCTGGGCAGCACGGGAACGTACGGCGTGTCGCTGAGCCGGAACAACAGCATGAAGCCGGGCAATCTGGGGTATACCCCGGTGTTCAGCGGCATTGCGAACGGGCCGTCGAGGGTGACGCTGACACAGAACGGGCGGTTGCTGCATTCGGAGATGGTGCCGGCAGGTCCGTTCTCCATCACGGATGTGCCGCTGTACACCAGTGGTGATGTGACCATGAAAATCACCGGTGAAGACGGGCGCGAGCAGGTACAGAACTTCCCGTTGTCGGTGATGGCCGGGCAGTTAAGCCCGGGGCAACATGAGTTCAGTGTGGCAGCCGGTTTGCCTGACGATGACAGTGACCTGAAAGGCGGCGTGTTTGCGGCGTCATACGGTTACGGTCTGGACGGACTGACGCTGCGAGCCGGCGGGGTGTTCAACCAGGACTGGCAGGGGGCCAGTGTCGGTGTGGTTGCCGGGCTGGGTTACCTGGGGGCGGTGTCTGCTGACGGTGCTTATGCCACGGCAAAATACCGCGACGGCAGCCGCAGCGGAAATAAGGTGCTGTTATCCTGGAGTAAACAACTGGAGATGACGAACACCGGATTGCGGGTGAGCTGGTCACGGCAGAGTGAGGAATATGAGGACATGTCCTCCTTTGACCCGACAGAGCTGTGGTCGCAGTTAAATCATGGTCGCCGGACGAAGAATGAATGGAATGCCGGTGTCAGCCAACCGGTGGGTAGACTGTTCAGTCTGTCGGTGTCCGGCTGGCAGCGGAGCTATTACCCCGCATCCATGACCGGGAGTTACCGTTACAGCGATGACAACGGTAAGGACACAGGTATTACCGGCACTCTGAGCACACAGATTAAGGGTGTCAGTCTTAACCTGGGCTGGGCTGGTTCACGGAACACCCGGGGAGAAAACAACTGGTCTGCATCGGCGTCAGTGTCGGTACCGTTCACACTGTTTGACCGTCGCTACAGCAGCAGTACGTCGGTGAGTACGAGTAAGGACGGCGGTACGGGCTTCAGTACGGGGCTGTCCGGCTCACTGAATGACCGCTTCAGCTATGGTCTGGGCGGTGGGCGTGACAGCGGTGGTGGTGTGAGCAGTTATCTGAATGCGTCGTACAGTGGTGACCGGGCTTATCTGAATGGTGCCCTGAATCACTCGCAGTCCGGCGGAACCAGTGGTTCTGTCTCGGTCAGCGGTTCGGTACTGGCCGTTCCGGCGGCGAAAGACATTATGTTCAGCCGCACGACCGGGGACACCGTGGCGGTAGTGAACGTGAAGGATACGCCCGGAGTGAAGGTGACGTCCGGTGACGGACAGACTGACAGCGACGGCAACCTGGTGGTACCGCTGAACAGCTATGACTGGAACACGGTGACGATTGATGCGGGCACACTGCCGCTGAGCACCGAACTGACGAACACCAGTCAGAAGGTGGTGCCGACGGACAAGGCGGTGGTGTGGATGCCGTTTGATGCCCTGAAAGTTAAGCGTTACCTGCTGCAGGTGAAGCAGCGTGACGGTGAGTTTGTGCCGGGGGGAACCTGGGCACGTGACAGTAAGAACACACCACTGGGCTTTGTGGCTAACAATGGTGTGCTGATGATTAACACGGTGGATGCGCCGGGTGATATCACCCTGGGGCAGTGCCGGATACCTGCGGCGAAACTGCAGGATACTGAGAAACTACAGGAGATTACGTGTGAGTAAGCGTAACGCAGTAACGACGTTTTTCACTAACCGGGTGACAAAAGCACTGGGAATGACTCTGGCGCTGATGATGACCTGTCAGAGTGCGATGGCTTCCCTGGCGGCAGACCAGACCCGCTATATCTTTCGCGGGGACAAGGATGCGCTGACCATCACGGTCACCAACAATGACAAGGAGCGTACCTTTGGTGGTCAGGCCTGGGTGGACAATATCGTGGAGAAGGACACCCGTCCGACCTTTGTTGTGACGCCATCCTTCTTCAAGGTGAAGCCGAATGGTCAGCAGACACTGCGTATCATCATGGCCTCGGACCATCTGCCGAAGGATAAAGAGTCGGTGTACTGGCTGAACCTGCAGGATATTCCGCCGGCTCTGGAGGGCAGCGGTATTGCAGTGGCGCTGCGCACGAAGCTGAAACTGTTCTACCGACCGAAGGCACTGCTTGAAGGCCGCAAGGGGGCAGAGGAAGGGCTCAGCCTGCAGAGCCGCCCGGATGGCAGGACCATGCTGGTGAACACCACGCCGTACATTTTTGCGATTGGCAGCCTGCTGGACGGAAACGGGAAGAAAATTGCCACGGATAATGAGACGGCACAGAAACTGCTGATGTTCATGCCGGGTGATGAAGTACAGGTGAAGGGAAATGTGGTGAAAGTGGACTCCCTGAATGACTGGGGAAGCCTGCAGACCTGGACAATTAACCAGAAAAAGGCTGCGGCCCCTTCCGGGCAGAAGGCATCTGATTCGCCGGTTAATCCGTCTGATAAGGCAGATAAAAAATAACCGCCCTCCGGAACACGGAACAGAGGGGTAATAAATGAAGAAAACAATGATGGCAGTCGCCCTGGCTCTGAGTGCACTCAGCATTCAGTCAGCACTGGCCGCTGAATACAGCGAGAAAACGCAGTATCTGGGCGTGGTGAATGGTCAGGTGTCAGGTAACAGTGTGGTGAAGGTAACCCGCACACCGACAGAGCTGGAAGTGCCGGTCAGTTACCGGGGAAATCTGCAGATTGCGCTGGAGGTGGAGGACTGAGGATTCTTCTCCTTTATCAAAGCAAAACATCCGTGACTCCGGAACGGGTCAGATTGGTAAAGGGACTTACCGTATTTTTAATACGGGAATAACGTAAAACTATTCTGAGTTAAACAATGCGTTTAATGAAATGCGGTTACTCAAATAAACCCGCAGGGGATAGTTTTGCGGTAATTCCGGTAAATAAGGATTACTGATTTCAGTTTGTTATTTATGAAATATCAAGGAGTTTGTTTTATGAAAAAGACTCTGATTGCACTGAGTGTGGCTGCCTCTGCTGTAGTATCCGGTTCCTCAATGGCAGCTGTAGGAGAATGGACGCCAGGGAGTGAAGGTGGCTCATTCGAGATGAGTGGTACTTTAGTTGTTACAGGAACAAGTACAAATCCGTGGGAAGTGAAAGTTGGTCCGAATGTAACTAATTTGGATGGAAAGATTAATCAAGGAGACAGCGAAGTTAAAATCACTGTTGCTAATGCTGTTCCTGTGCTGGGTATTCGTACTCACTCTAATCAGGCATTTATAGGAAAACCCGGAATTAGTCCGCAGATTAACTATGGTGGAAAAATTAATCTGGACTCTTTTTCCAGTGGGAAAACCCAATTGGTACTGGATGTTACTGATGCATCTTCAAGTAATAAAATCGGTACTATGACGACCGAGCTTTTTGCTGGCGCAGTATATTCTTTGAGCGATGCAGTCGGTAATGCATATAGTTCAGTGTTTGGTATGTTGGCCAGTCAGGCTGGCGACGGGTTTTATGGCGGTTTGCCCAAGAATCAGAATGGTGCTTTAAAATATGCGGAAGTAGTTTCGAAGTTCAATGAAATTGACTCTTCTTTTTTAGCTAATTTTGATGACCAGAAGGGTTCGGATGTAGATATCTTAAATAGAACTTCATTTGAATCTGAGGGTGGAAAGTATAGTGGGGCCTATGGTTCTGGTGTCCTGGCAAATGAATCGCTGAATATCAAGCTTGACACTCCTGCTGCAAGCCAGGATATCGAGTGGCGTGCTTCCCTGCCAATTGTTGTTACTTACGCGTAATTAAATAATTACCAGCAGTAAATGTCTTTTATTTACTGCTGGTTAAAAATAATGCATCAACGTAATGTTTTTTTAGGATGTATGCGGGTTTTCTCTATTTTATTATTGTCCAATAAATGCGCAGAGTGAATGGCAATGAAAATAACTCATCATTATAAATTATTTATCTCCGCTCTGACGACAATGGCCTTGCTTTATTCTGCAATTCTTCAGGCAGATATTCTTGATGGTGGCGAAATTCAGTTTAATGGTTTTGTCACTGACGAAGCTCCGAAATGGACCTGGCAGATAAGTTCACCGGACCAGACTTGGTCTGTGGATACCGCTGATGCACGTACAGAGAACGGGCAACTGGTTTTTGATTTGAGCGACAAAGGGCCTCTGCCTTTTCTTGAGGGGCATTTGTATGAGGTGGCTGAGCGTGGTGGGCCCGGATTCACGCCCTTTATTACTTTCAGCAGTAACGGACGGCCTTTCGCCGTAAAGGAAGGCCGTGACACTTCAGCGCAACGTTTTCGCGCCTCTGTCCCGGTGCGTGACCCGGAGACGGGGAACGTGTCGGGACAGCTTTCTTTTACTCTGAATCAGGGGATGGCGGTCAGTACAGGTAAGCAGGAAGAGGGAGCCTCCACGCCTTCGGGTGTGTCACTGGTCAGTGGACAAAGTGTGACGGATGTACAGCCAGGTAGTCTTCCGCAGGGGCTGAAGAGCCGCCTGTCTGCCTTATTACTGATGAATCAGAATTTTGGAAATGGCATGAGTGCGATGGATAACGGACAGGTTATCAGTCAGGGGGTACTGGCTGACGGTCGAGTGATGAATCTGGCTGCGGCATATGCCTCTGTGGTGTCGGATTTTGAACTGCGGTTGCCGGCAGAGGGCACACCGGCCCGCTGGCAGGCAGGGCTGAATGTGACGGTCACAGTACAGTGATGGTCGCAAGGATATAAGGAGAAATAGAAATGAAGAAGATGACGTTGTTTCTGTTTGCTGTCAGCCTCCTGCCCTCCACTGTACTGGCCTGGAACACGCCGGGAGAAGATTTCAGCGGAGAGCTTAAGCTGGAAGGGGGGGTGACCAGCACACGTAATCCGTGGGTGTGGAAAGTCGGACATGGAAATGAAAGCCTGGAGGTTAAGCAGAGCCGTAGTGTTCGTGACGGTGAGCAGGGAATTCCGGTTGCACTGCCGGCGATGACCGTTTTACTGGGAAAAACCACCCTGACCACACCGGCAGGACGTGAGGGACTTTCTCCCCGGGTCAGTTACGGAAAGGAGGCTGAGGGTTTTTCACTTGTCTGGATAGCACCAGGCGTCGCGGAAGTGATGCTGCCTGTCACCGGAGATAATAACGTCCGGGCAGGCACATTTGTTTTCAGAATGCAGGCTGCGGGGGTATTGCGCCATGTGAAAGGCGGACAGTCGGTGTATGCCGGCGTGTATGACGACCTGGATGTGAATGGCCTGCCTGGTGAAAGCACAGCCATGAAGGGGGCTGATATTCCGGGGGTTCTGCAGAAGATGTTCAGTGGCGAAGGTCCCGTCTGGCTGCAGACAATGACAATCAGTGGTTATTCGGGAGTGAGTCATTTCAGTGATGCCACCCTGCGTCAGGTAGAAGGTGCGTATGGTGCACAGACTGTGGCAGGCAGTGGTGAATTACGTCTGAATGGCGCGATGCCTGAACGCTGGCGGGTGTCACTGCCGGTAAGTATTGAATACCAGTAAGCAGGAGGATTGTCCAGTACTAGTTCTGATTATTCCTCCGGGGCATTGGTAGGAAATATGATGCGGGAGATTTTTGTATTGGATCAATATAGAGAGTCCCGGAAAAGTGAGGCTAAGAAATGAGCAGGCAATAACTAATACATTGATATACAACAGAACTCGTTTTGGGAGTACTGGAGAAAGTGACATGGAAAAATTATACATTAATAGTAAATATATTTTATCGGTGAGTTGAGTAAGGATGGATATGCGTAGAAATATTATTGTTGATGTTTTGTTTGTTATTGTTTATTCTCTTTTGCTATTAATGTTTGGGAAGGCCTCCGCAAATGTGAAAGAAGGGGGGCGAAATACGCTATCTGGCATGGAATGTCAGATGGATATGCCGAATCCAGTGGTAATAATCATGAAAAATAAATAGCTATGCATTATTATATGATTTTTTTCGTAATTCCCACTGATATTTGATTTTGTGATATTCTACCATTATCTGAGGCTTCTGCGTGGTCACTGTTCATTGATATCGCTGCCATTCAGATGACGTTTATCGACCTGGCTTTAGTCCAACTAAGTGCGAGCGTTTCCGGAGCCAGAACTGAAATGAGACAGGTGAAACCTGTCAGTGTGTATCCGATGTAAGCTTTAATGAAATATAAAAATTACTTTTTATTTGTGTTGTTATGTCGTGTAAATGTATTTAAGAGTTTTTTATGCGATGATTATCTTTTTTTTGGGAATAATTGTTATCGTTTTTATAGGAATGGGTAATTCCGGTTAACTCATCTATAGAACCGGAATGAATATTGTATTGTTCCTCTTAGGTTCGTTTATTACAACACATCACTGATATACTTCTCCAGTTCATTTTTTTGCCTGCCGATAAACTTCCGAAGATTTCAGCAAAAAAATATAAAAATGTGATAATTTTGCGTTAGGTTTAATCATATCTTCAATTGTATCTAATGATATAATGATCTTTCTTGCTCTGTCTTTCGTGCTTTTTTCTGTTCTGGCATTACGGAATTCATCTAAAGCTTCAGACAGTTCCTGTTCGAAAATACGAAAACTGGCAAGAATTTGACTCCTTTCAGAAATCAGCCTGGAAGAGCTCAATTCACAGACCCTAATGGTTCTGTTAGCAATTTAATGGAGAGAACCTTCTTTAGGTTTGATCATTATACCCATGTCAGTGAAATAATCATCTGGATTATCATCATACGGATTAACAATAGGAAACTGATAGGTGTCATAATTGAGTTTTTTATTGTTGCACTGTTTGCAACAGTATAGAAGATTTTTCCATTCAAATGTTCTGCTTCAGCATAACCGGTTTCATCAGGTATACCTTCGCAAAAAGCGCATTTTCCATGTGTACTGTTTTTCAGGGGCTGTTGGATATCCTCATGCGTATAGAACCGGAGTGCGGACTCCTTTTCCATGGCAGAGGTTTTTTATATCCGCCATATTTATTAACCAGATCCATTAAGTTTTTTGTCCAGATTGGACCGTTTTCCCTAAGAATAGCTGGCGTTGATAATCGATTCAGCTTAATCATCTGATAGACTCCATACCTGCAATTCGTGTTTTGAGTGCAATCAAAATACTTTCATCTGGATGACTGATTGATTCAAGGCGAGAATAATTACGTTTCAGTTCATCAAGATCGTTTTATTCAATATTTTTATAGCAGATATTGGCTAGTTTTTCATATTCTTTGTTGTCGAGGCTGAGAACGCCCATTAACCCTGTAAGGATTAAATCGGTAGCCCACCCTGAATAGGCTTTACTCTGTGGGTATATATCATATTTTTCTTTTTCATAGGACGGAGAAAGAAGAATGATTTCATTTTTCTTTGCACAAACCAAGAGGTGCGGTGAGTGCGTCTTTACAATAAACTGCGATTTAGGGAGTAGCGCAGAGATACCGTTTCGGATGGTTAGTTACCATTCTGAATGAAGATGGTTGTCCAGTTCATCGATAAGCACCGCACCTTCAGCGTTTTTTACACTCCTTTCTCCTTCCGGCATGCATGATTCTGCCCATGAACTATATCGACATGTATCTGACTGAAAATGTCTGGAATTGTCGGGGGAATCCTCGCAGTTGTCAGCGCCAGTTATATAAGACGGTAATTCACCATTTGGATTATCCGCTCCACCCAACATGTTGTTTCCTTAAGGTTCTCACACCAGAAAGGACATCAACATGCTGAGCAGAGAGGAATTTTACATGATAAAGCAAATGCGCCAGCAGAGCGCGTACATTGTCGAGACTCAGATTGGTTGCTCTGAACGGGCCGTCAGACGCTACCTCAAATACCCTGAACCGCCAGCTAGAAAGACCCGCCATAAAATGGTTAAGCTGAAACCGTTTATGGATTACATCGACATACGCCTGGCAGAGAATGTCTGGAATAGCGAGGTTATCTTCGAGGAGATTAAGGCAATAGGCTATACAGGTGAACGCTCCATGTTGCATTACTACATCCCCCCCAATGTAAGATTCGCTCATCGACAAAAAGGGTTCGCTTCGAAACTCAGCGAAGGCACTAGATCCAGCATGACTGGGCAAAGTTGGAACTGAGGTCGCCGGACAACGATGCCGGATTAACTTCGTGGTTAACACAATAAGAGCCCTTACATCGTTTCCATGCCTTTGCGGTCCTGAACAGAAGAACGTCTTCGTCCGGTAACGCTGGTTCGACAGCTTCGCTCATATTAATCAACTATAGGAGCTGTGGGGGCTGACGTTGCTGGTCTGGCTCCAGAAAACCAGAGTAGCTGAAAGATGTTATCAAAAAATATTTAAAAACAGTTCTTAAGAGTGAGCTGGTCAATATCTGATAACAACGTTTGGAATCGGTATCTGTCTGGCTTGTCGGAGTCTGGAACTGAGCTGAGCCTGATTCACAGTTATAAAAATAGGTAAATCAACGTATCATTCTGGCAGTGAAATCAGAGGATAAATCCGGTTATGAAGGTTACTTATGTTGAGTAAACTGTTTAAAAGCGTGAACTATCTGGTTGATAGTGAGTTCAGATATAATTTACGTATGAATTCTGAGTATCGAAAATATCGCTGGAATATTTTTGAACGCCTGCTGGCCTGGTGCTCTACATATTATGGATGGGCCATGCTGATTCTCTGGGTTGGTGCAATAATGATTGTACTTGCTGGTTTGTATCTGAGGCCGGTCCTGGCTCCATTTGGCAGGCAGTATTTTAAGGGAGTTGAAAATCTTCCAGATGGTCTTTCAGATCTGCTGGGTGGACAATTAACCATCATTGGTATTGTTTTTCCATTAGTTGTTGGTCTAATCAGCGTCCTTTTTCAGAAAAAATCGACCCGCGAACATATCCAGTCAGCCTATCAGCTTTACTCAGGATACATGTTTGCTGGTCTGAGCGGTCTTTCCCTTGCGGCATTTATCCTGGTGAGTGAGCTTTTATCTTCCTGGGGTGATAAGTATCTTGATATCTGCCTTGTTGTTGTTGCTCTGATTTGGATGCTCTTGAATATTGGTTTGTCGATCTGGTTTTTTATTCAGAGTCTGAATGTACTGGATAATCACCGGCGTGATCGAATCATGCTTAAGTATTTTGTTTCAAAAGTTGTGACACCGCATATAAAAACTGCTATTGTAAGAAACTGGTTAATTTCTCCAGGTGATTATATTAACAGGAAAGGACGGCTGAATTTTTTAGTTGATGTTTATAACCCTCCGAAAAAAGAAAAATCAGAGCTTCTGAAACTAAAACTTGGATTGGATGAATGTGTGAGAGATGTCTATACACTTCCATTATTATTTCTTTTCAGGAGATTAAAAACTGTCGGAACGGGAGCTGAACGAGTCTGTGTCTTACCCGGATGGGGGATACATAATGGCGAAGTGGTTATTCTGGCTACAATTGGTATCAGATATAATTCTCTCTGGGCGAAATTGTTTAAGCTCTGTTTTATCCGTGGAAGCAAATGGGAAAAAACAAATTTTTTAAATTTCACCAGAGGTTTTTATGGGGAAATTTATGATGCTCTGGATGAACGAAATCTGGGGGCGTTTGAGGAAGCTGCAGATCGACTTGTTTCGACCTTTATTACACTGAAAAGATGTTTTCAGTATGGTGATAAAAATTATATTGATGACGTGTCCGTTTCATTTTTTCCACAAAGTTTAAGCCAGTCTTTTCATAATGATTTCTACCGTCTTGCAGAAGAAGTGGTGAAAACACTGGATACCACATCTATGTATTTTCGAAAGATCATACATCTTCCTCACTCTTTTTACCGGTATCGGGGAGAAGGCAGAACCGGAGAGTTGCAACAGGCTCTTCAGTCCCAGTGTGATATCTGGCAGATACTGATTGACTGGAATGCTGGAAACAAGGCGTTATCAGTGAACCAGAAGCAACGTTATGTTGCAATGCTGCAAAATTTTATCGGCGAGTGGGAAAGCTGGCATATGTGGTTGCGTCTGACGTTTAAGAATAATGTTGATACTGCTGGCTATACTGAGGCCCTTGTATCACATTTGTTTCGCTCTATGGAAATGCTTATTACAGCAATAACATCTGATGATATTGATGCCACTGATCTGAGTACTGATATGTTTATGCTGTGGCTTAATCAGGGGCAGTTTCATAATCATTATCACGAAGAATATTTGTGGCACAGCCTTTTTCTTACGCCAGATTTTTTATTGCACTCTGTTTCAGACAACTGTCAGTCCTGCATATTGAGGGGGGCATCGTATAACGAAAAAGCCGCACTATCCCTGACAATGTATAATGTGATGACAGATCTCCGCCTGTTCCTGGCAGCTTATATAGTGAGATATCTGGAACAACAAAAAAATGTTAATTTATATAATATTATTAAACGGTTACTGTCTCCTTCACTGGTCGCTCCAACTGGTGCATATAATACACTACCTCCGAAAATAGTAGGTCAGACTGATATTATTGATGTTATATTACGTCTTACTTTCTGCCATGCAGACGAGCGCAGTAACTGGTTTTCACGCTTGTCTCATATGGTGGAGAGACTCACCAGAAACAACAACGGGCCGGTTATTTCCGGGCGGATTTATATGGGCTGGGTTGATGATTTAAAAACACTATACCCTGCATTTGCTGATATAGCAGTAATGCTGTCTGTTACTGAACAAAGTGTCAGTCCAAAAGTGATTGCTGCAATCAGTGAAGGGATTTTCTCATTTTCTGATAAAAAAGATATTGTCGATACTCTGAAATCTCTGATGAAAAACACGACAGACGTAGCAGGCAATTTTCTGATGACACCTGAGGAGTACGCTACGCGAGTTGTATTTTTTAACAGAACGCTGGACATGTACATATCCGCTTTTGAAGAAAGTATTAAGTCAGATATTATAAAGGCAGAAGCAGATATCGATCTTTTCAGAAGGATTGATATGAACATCTCTCAGAATGTCATTGATGATATTAAGAAAGATCATCTTCTTTCTCTGTTTGAGTTTATACCTGATACTGGAATTTCAGAGCGCTGGGAAAAACAATGGATTAATATTGGTATTGATAGGGAAAGTGTGTCAAAGAAACTTGGACGCACAATTGATCCAGCATTTTTTTACTCAACAACAATTTCAGACTACATACTTAATGCAGTCCACCGAAATCTCTGTATTAATCGTGGTCAGTTGAGTGAGGATGTAAGCGATCTGGATGAACTCTTTCATAAAGTAAAAATCCTGATGGAAAAGGAAGAAGATTGCACACTCATTGTGTATGGTGATTGTTTTTCCAGGAAGTTATACGAACTTGAGTATTGCACTGATAAACATAATGAGCTTGGCATAAAAAGGGTAAGTAAACCAGAAAAGGGGTATCAGCCACATGTTCTTCCATATATGATTGGAAACTGTACAATATATTTCGTTCCGGACTGTCTGGATAATTACTCATTACTGATCCGGAATTCATCTTTTGGTCGTTTACGTCTGTTCCGTTACCCTGATGATACGATGTTCTGCACGTTCTGCAGGGAAGATGCAGATGATCCACTTAAAAGTATTATAACCCACCTCTGGGAGCTGGATGCAGAGATGACAGATCCTGTCATAGCTATGTTTAATCACGTCTGAGTGCCATGAGCGATTTCTGTCTTTTCTGCAACAGTATCCGGACATTGTAATCAAAAAAGCATTAATGTGTTTTTGGTAGTAATCCGTTTTTATTAATGCCACAGAAGCATTAATCTTTCTTTTCCTTCAGGAAGATCCGAAAACCCCTGGTCACGGATCTTCCTCTCCCCCACACAACGCCACCTCCTGTAAGTACAACATGTAGTGCTTCATTCAGCTGCTTATGACACTATATGTTGTGTTATTTCCCTGACCTGTGATGCGCCACGCAGGGGCGGAAAACAGCGATATGATGATTTCCTCAGCGTGGTACACTTCCGGAAAGTTGTGATATTCCGGAAAGTCGGATCTGACGGAAACGGCTCTCCGGTAATTTAACGGCGTGGTTATATGGATGCTTGTTATCATGGTGATGATGATAACGGCATGATGTTATCAGACGGCGTGACGGTAAGGGCAGTGATGATGGATGACGTTATCGCATGACCGTCCCTGCCCGGAAAAGAAAAAAGGAGTCACCCATGTTTTTTATTGAGAATGAAGGTCAGGCTGTCGCCAGAACGGATTACTGGCAGTCTGTACAGGCGCAGGCCGGATATGTCTACCTCAGCTGGAATGCCGGCGCAGCCAGGCTGCTTGTCCCGGATGCGGCAAAACATTTACTCAGGGAGATGCGGGGGGCTGAGTACGTCATCATCAGTAAGGGAACGCTGCATGGCCGCGATGCGCTGGAACTGGTATTTGAAGACGGCAGCGATGCGCCGTTCGTGATCCACATGCTGAGTGAGCAGTGCGATCGCCTGCTCCCCGAAAACAACCAGGGAGGGGGTTTTGTTGTCACCGTCTGGACGCGTGGCGGTAACCAGCTCCGTTATCCGGGAAAGTACCGGGTTGTGGAAAACCTGCCCGACGTTTCCCCGTGGAGTGAACACTGATATGCAGCACCTGCCGGCACCGATCCACCATGCCCGGGATGTCGCTCAGCTTCCTGTTGCCATCGATTATCCGGCAGCGCTGGCACTCCGCCAGATGTCGATGGTTCATGATGAACTGCCAAAATACCTGCTGGCCCCTGAAGTGAGCGCCCTGCTCCATTACGTCCCGGATCTGCGCCGCAAGATGCTGCTGGCCACACAGTGGAACACCGGTGCGCGCATTAATGAAGCACTGGCGCTGACGCGGGGGGATTTTTCGCTTGCGCCTCCGTATCCGTTTGTGCAGCTGGCCACTCTGAAGCAGCGGACAGAAAAAGCAGCCAGGACGGCAGGAAGAATGCCCGCCGGTCAGCAGACTCACCGGCTGGTTCCGCTTTCCGACGCCTGGTACGTCAGCCAGCTGCAGACGATGGTGGCCACACTGAAAATCCCCATGGAACGGCGTAATAAACGAACAGGCAGGACAGAGAAAGCGCGGATCTGGGAAGTGACGGACAGAACGGTCAGGACCTGGATTGGAGAAGCGGTTGCCGCCGCTGCCGCTGATGGTGTGACGTTCTCTGTCCCGGTCACGCCACATACGTTCCGCCATTCCTATGCGATGTACATGCTGTATGCCGGTATACCGCTGAAGGTCCTGCAGAGCCTGATGGGGCATAAGTCCATCAGCTCAACAGAGGTCTATACGAAGGTGTTTGCACTGGATGTGGCTGCACGGCACCGGGTGCAGTTTTCGATGCCTGAGTCCGATGCGGTCACAATGCTGAAAAACAGACATGCATAATAAGTCACAATTATGAATTGTGATTTCTTCTATAAAAAAGAGACCACTGCAATATGTGATCTCTTGTATTATTTCATAATTGTTAAAGCCACTTCACAGTATGCTCACATTGTACGGATATATTCGTAATGTTTTTTATATAGAATGAACGACAGAAGTTGTGGAGATTTTATGAAAGTAATTAGCATGAAATTTATTTTTATTTTAACGATTATTGCTCTTGCTGCTGTTTTTTTCTGGTCTGAAGATAAAGGTCCGGCATGCTATCAGGTCAGCGATGAACAGGCCAGAACGTTTGTAAAAAATGATTACCTGCAAAGAATGAAACGCTGGGACAACGATGTACAACTTCTTGGTACAGAAATCCCGAAAATTACATGGGAAAAGATTGAGAGAAGTTTAACAGATGTTGAAGATGAAAAAACACTTCTTGTCCCATTTAAAGCTGAAGGCCCGGAGGGTAAGAGAATGTATTATGGCATGTACCATTGTGAGGAGGGATATGTTGAATATGCGAATGACTAATACACTGTTATAAAGGCTGCATAAAAAGGCCGGAACCCCGGCCCTTATATTATCGCTTACCACTTTCTTTAATGTGAATTTCACCAGGAAGCAGTATCTGGTACTCTTTACCAGAAAACATCGCCCCGAGCCTTGTGAGCGACTCTCCGATAATGCCACGGTGAGTGCTGGCGTTAAAATCGTATTTATCATCATATGAACGAACAACGCCATTGTAAGTCCAGGAGCCATTGGCAGAGATAGTTAAAGTACCTTCTGTTTTCAGTGTGATATTACCAAGATATGCACCGGTAATAACATTATAATCACCAGTGGCATGTGTGAACTTTGTAGAAACAGGGAATATACCTACTACACCAGATTTTATAATGTCTTTTATCTGATTAATTTTCATAGGGGAAATTTTAAGACCAATGTTGGCGATATTAACGCTCCTTTCAGCGCCATTACCCCATAAATAGTGAGCAAGCGCCACAATTGGTGTAGTGACATTACCGCTCATTTGTTTCATATTCATTGAGCGATAGTCATATTGACTTGGCGCTGGTTTTGCGAAGTGGTAAGCGTCATAAACGCTTATTCCAGGGTGGAGAACCAGATTTCGGTCGGCGTTACAGAAGTAACCAATATTTGTCGATATGATCTGCAATGTGAGAGGGTTGCTGGCCCCATGTTTTTTGATGTAATCCTCAAGTTGAGTTAAAGCCTGAAGACACATGTTTGGACTCTGGAAAAAACTATAAACAACCTGGACTAAAAGAGGGCCAGCACCAGGCACATGTGGTGCTGAAAGAGAAAATGCACCATTGCCATAACTTGGTAAGTTAGTTGATGGTGATGGTGCATGAACAGTTAAGGTTTCCATACATAACTCCTTATAAGTTAACAAGATAACAGAGTTCGCCGCTGGCTAACGCCTCCGCCGGCGAACAAAACCCATGAGGGAGGCTCCCCATAACATTGTTTGCCTGATATGCCGTTAAAAATGGTAGGGCAGCTCCTGAACTACCATATATAAGATATATATCTGTACACTCCATTAAATACTGGAAATATATTGAGAACTCTGATATATAATCTATATATAAAAATACAAAAAGGTATATATATGACCAGCAATAAAGATAAGAACAAGAAAGCAAACGAAATATTATATGCATTTTCCATAATCGGGATTATTCCATTAATGGCTATATTAATACTTCGAATAAATAATCCATATTCTCAAGTGCTGTACTACTTATATAATAAGGTGGCATTTCTCCCTTCTATTACATCATTGCATGATCCCGTCATGACAACACTTATGTCAAACTACAACAAGACAGCACCAGTTATGGGTATTCTCGTTTTTCTTTGCACATATAAGACAAGAGAAATCATAAAGCCAGTAACAAGAAAACTTGTTGTGCAATCCTGTTTCTGGGGGCCCGTTTTTTATGCCATTCTGATTTATATCACACTGTTCTATAATCTGGAACTAACAACAGCAGGTGGTTTTTTTAAATTATTATCTCATAATGTCATCACTCTGTTTATTTTATATTGCTCCATTTACTTTACTGTTTTAACCATGACATATGCGATTTTACTGATGCCATTGCTTGTCATTAAATATTTTAAAGGGAGGCAGTAACACTGCCTTCCTTTTAATTATTTTATGATCTTGTGATTCAACTCATCAACAAATTTATCATCGATAAATGCACCAATAGCACCTGCAATAACTACGCCAACAAAACCAACAACTGTGGCCGAAAGACCAAAGGCTATAAGGGCCGAGCCTAATGTCAAAGAAAACAAACTAAGAGATACAGCAGATGCCATCCCACTGATAACCCAGGACTCGACTTCCAGCATTAATGGCCCCCAGTTACCAGTCTGGTAACCCTCAATACTCTTCTCCCTGATGTTGTTTGCCTTTATTGCATAATCTGCTGCTTTGAACGTTTTACCCAACGCAGCAAATTTATTCCCCATATCCTCAGCATTAAATGCTTTCCACGCATTCACAATGGCTTCTTTGTCCGTTGCATTTATTTTAAGGCTGGGGTTAGCCATTAACTTATTAATGGAAGACATTGCATCATCATAACTACGAATCGTTTTTCCCTGAAAATTATTTATATTCTCTGCAATTTCACGGGAAAGCGCCTTGTATTTATCTCCAAGATATTCCCCGACTTTGTCACCGACACTAATGATGACCTCGCTGGTTTTTGTCAGGACCGTCTTCTCGTCATTTTCTTGTTCTTTCTTGACTCTGAAGTCATCCTTTGCGTTATTTTCGGCTTCCTGGCGTTGGCTTAAACTATTACTGTCCAGAATCTCCACGGCTGAAATATATAGCGGAGAAACTCCACTGCCTTCAGGAAAACGGACAATGACATCATGATTATTACTGGACATCGTATAACCAGCCTCAACATAATTCCCTGTCTCAGAAATAACGCCATCTTCCTGGATTTCGGGATTAGACCGAACTGGAGTATTCATCTGACCCACACTTAATACCAGGTCCGGTAGATTTGGTGATACAGGGGCACTGTAAACATCTTTAATATTGGTTCCCGGACGACTCCGGTCCGGAACTGGAACGGCATCCACTACTGGCACTGTCATCGGAATACCTCCGATAATAGCCATATATTGTGTACCATTCTGCATAAGGTCCGTCAGACGATATTTTACCGGTACATTATTACCCGCTGCTGGTAACTGGCTGGCAGGGATATCCGTTACCTGCTCCAGTTGCTGTGTAACCATAAGACGAATAATTTTTTGCTCATTTCCGGAAGCTGGCTCCAGACGGGCAAAAGAAACAGCAGCCGGGCGAGACGGTTCTGGCAAACCACCACGTAAACCATTTTCAAGAACTGTTCGTGCAGCGGAAACTTTCTCGTTTCCCCAGGGGCTATGCACACTGACAGACCATCCCGACCAGTCTCCCTCTTCAAGTTCCTTATCAAGAATAATCCGGCGAATAATTCCAGGAAAAAGAACACTTTGTACAAGTGCGATACCTTGTGGGCTGTAATCCCCCCATCCCGGAGGCATGGATGGAGCGAGACCTGATGAGCCTCCGGGTTTCACATCACCGCCCGGAATTCGTCCTGTTGACGGCCACACAACCATTGTGTCCCCGTAATCAATACCTTCTGTCGGTACACTACCTTCATTATCACTCATAGAAAACCTCTTTGACTTTAAAAACAATCAATTAAAATTAAATACTGTACATATAATTACTGGTTTTATGTACAGATCAAAAATTACGCCGCTGTGTTTTCTCTGTCAAGACTGTGGATTTCAATTTTTGTGAAAACGATCAAAAAACAGGCATTCACACCACGTGCTATTCTCGCCTGATACCACAAAAAACGGCACAGGCATAACTGTTCTCTGGCCTCAGCATGTTTTAATGAAACTATGATATGAGACACCTGGGGGGATACTGTCACTTTATGGCATGGTACACATCGTGATATGTGTACAGGCCTTGTTAGTTACCGTACCGGTCAGGACGGACGACGGGAGTTTGAAACCAGTGAGTTGTTCTGTACTGGCGTGTTTTATAATGAAATCCTTATCGGTGGCGATGAGCAATGTTCTCAAGGGAGGATATTGTGATGAACATAAGTGTGGAAGATTTGTTTCCGGAGTCATTTCAACGAATTAAAGAAGAAGAAGAAGCGAACAGGCCTGCTCCTAACTGGTTTGCACATTTACCGCCTGAAAAAATCAATGCGTATATGTCCAAGTATCCTTTCAAATCCTTTGATGATATTCCTCTGGACAACAGTGGGTTGCAATACCCTTCACTACAGGAACTGGAGTTTTATTTTCCCCCGGCGGCCCTGGCTGCTAATTGCCATCAACTTCCTGAGAGAATGAGACAAAAGCCTGTGGTCACGATGATTAATGGGTTAACCCTGTTAAGGTCGCTTGGCGTTCAGGCTTTCAATATCGATCCACGCCGATGGCACAAAATTAAAACCTATTTAAGTCAAGGAACGATTGAATATCCACAAATGTCAGAAGACGGGAAAGTAATTATAGATGGCAGGCATAGAATACTACTTATTATGCAGATTTATAAAGTAACTGATGTTCCCGTTTTTTTTCTGAAAGGAATAAGCTGAACAGTGCAAAGGGTAAAGCTATACTGATTTTTAGACTGTGATTTGTTACGTAGAAATAACTTGTCAGATGTAATCTGTACATAGCTAAAAAATAGGTTTATTGATACCTTTACCCCGTTTATGGGGGTAAAGGTATCAATAAAAATTTAATCAGTTTATTAACTTCATCGCGTTTTTTTTTGTCTCTTCATCACTTCTTTGCTCCTGTTGTGAAGAGGGTTGAGTGATTGTTGAAGAATTAAAATCAGCCATCTCTTTTGGAAATAGCGATCTCAATATATTCACGATATCTGAAAATGTGGTTTCTTTCGTCAGCAGTTCACATAAAAGGAAAGGGGCCCTGGGATCTTGTCTGTATAAGGCCAGACCTGCCGTCAGTGCGGCCCGGTTAAGGCGGCTGCGTTCCCCTTGCGGGATACTGTCCAGTGTATCACAAACAATTTTATCTGTTTGATTTACATCTGGATTTAGTTTGAAGGCAATGGTTCTGCGCTTGTCCATTATTAATTACCTATGAGATACATACCGTTAACTAAATCATATTGAGAGTTATTGGTTTTGAAAAAACGTTCATCACGAATCTGTGTGTGTTTTTTTACTGCATCGCATATTAATTCTGCGCCACCGCCTATAACCATAACATGCGTATAACCAGAAAATTCATTGAGCGTATTTAATACACGTTGCTCAAGTTTACGAAATGCTTCATTCATTGCTTCGGTGACTATTGATATTTTGTTCTCATCATTAATTCGTTGCTTCAGATAGTTGTTGTCTTTTCTGTGAATAATTATATCGTCAGCAAGATAGCTACTTCCTTTTGTTCTCGCAAGAGAAAGTGCATCTTTTACTGCAGATGTGACCAGAGATACACCAAGAGATGAGTCTCCGTATATTTTACTGATCCCTGATAATTTCCCCATTACCTGAGAAATATCTAATGTGGTGCCCCCGAGGTCTATAATTAATAAAGAATCTAACTCATCCAGTTCTTGTAGAACTTCATAACCTGCTGGTATAGATTCAGGCATGACTTTTACATCTTTTATTGTGAATGTATCCCCACCATTTAATGTAATTTTTTTCCGGAAGTTTGCTTTCTTACGCTCAATATTTTCCGTATTGGGTTGGTTATTCCTGTCGTAATACTCTGTCAGAGGAAGTGTGCAAACAATATCCACTTCGCTTACCGGCAGACCACTGGTCAGTAAGGCGTGATGCACCGCAACGACATTAACGTCGCTGTATTGCCATGCGATATTGGTTGTGACTACAGCATCCGGGCTGATTGGATCAAATGAATACTGTTCGCCGTTCAGTGTGTAGTTAAAGACCTTTTTATCACCAAAAGAGACTGCCCACTCGCGTTTGAAGCTGTTCGGGCTAATGTGCTGTTTAATTGTTCCGTCGCTTTCCTGCCACTGTAGTTTGATGTTTGTTGAACCGTCATCAATGAATACCAACATTTATAAAACTCCTTATGGTGTTTTTTTGGTGTGTATTTGGGTGTATTTGGGTTTTTTGGGCGGGTAACAAAAGATGTCGCCGGGCTCCTCTTTTTACTGCGCTGGCTGACGCGGCGCGGCAGGAACGCTGCCTGTGGTCAGTGTCCCGCGTCCGGCCGGGCACGGGACGGGCGCTTTTACCGCTCCCGGCTGGCGTTGGTGACAGTGTACGCCAGCCCGTCGCCCTTTTCTGATGAACGCCCTTCAAGCCGCTTTCGCGGCATATCCTCGCCGTCAAAAAGACGACGGCTGCGGTATTCCACGGTCGGCCTGACCCGTTACCGGACGCGGTGAACAGCCCACAGGCAGCGGGGAACGGGCGCCACAGGGGCGCCCTCCCGGTGCCCTCTGTAAGAGAAGGAGTGCTGTTATGTCCCGTTTTATCCAGGGTGACTGCGTGCGTGTTATGGCCACGTTTCCGGGCAATGCTGTCGATTTCATCCTCACCGACCCGCCATATCTCGTCGGTTTCCGTGACCGTCAGGGGCGTACCATCGCCGGCGATAAAACCGATGAATGGCTGCAACCGGCCTGTAATGAAATGTACCGCGTGCTGAAAAAAGATGCGCTGATGGTGAGCTTCTATGGCTGGAACCGCGTCGATCGCTTTATGGCCGCCTGGAAAAATGTGGGATTCAGCGTGGTTGGCCACCTGGTGTTTACCAAAACCTACACATCGAAGGCCGCATATGTGGGCTATCGCCACGAATGCGCCTACATCCTGGCAAAAGGGCGTCCGGCGCTGCCTCAGAAACCCTTGCCGGATGTGCTGGGCTGGAAATATTCAGGCAATCGTCATCACCCGACGGAAAAGCCTGTTACCAGCCTGCAACCACTGATTGAGAGCTTCACACACCCGAACGCGATTGTGCTGGACCCGTTTGCAGGCAGCGGCTCAACCTGTGTGGCCGCCCTTCAGTCCGGACGCCGGTATATCGGTATCGAGCTGCTTGAACAGTATCACCGTGCCGGACAGCAACGACTGGCCGCCGTGCAACGGGCCATGCAGCAGGGGGCCGCGAATGATAACTGGTTTGAACCGGAGGCTGCGTAAATGAACTATGCCGGACACGAAAACCTTCGTGCTGAAGTGGCGGAGGTGGCCAATGCCATGTGTGACCTTCGGGCCAGGCTGAACGATATGGAGCATCGCTGTCGCTTTGATTCCGATGTGCTCGTTGAACGCCTGGCACGCCAGACGCTGTATCGCGCCAATCGCCTGTTCATGGAGGCATATACCGAAATTCTTGAACTGGATGCGTGCTTCAAAGATTAAGGGGGAGACGAAATGTACGGAACATGCGAAACGCTCTGCCGTGAGCTGGCAGCAAAGTATCCGGGAGACACGCCGCTGATGCTGCTTATCTGGTCCCCGGAAGAGATTCAGGCCCTCGCTGACGGAATGGATATTTCCCTGTCCGATCATGAAATCAGGACTGTCCTGGCGCGCCTGGAGGACATCCCGGAAGACCAGCGGATTGAGTCCGGTATTTCTTCCGCCGCTGCGATGGAGATTATCAGCAACGTGAGCGAAAACCGCCAGGTGACCGTCTCTGCTGAACTGCTGGCGTCCCTGATTCAGACCGCTGAACAGGCACTGTGGAAACGTGAATGGGCCGCCCGGGATCATGGCCTCGCCGTCCCGGAATGCGTCACCCGCCGTCAGGCGGTGATTAATCAGGCCCGCACCCTGCTGAAAAACAACACACACGAAAACGACTGATGTTATCGCCGCCTGCCCTGCGGGCGGCGATACAGGGAGAACGCTTAATCATGAACGAAAACTGCACGCTGAACGCACTGATTTGTCGTCACGCCCGCAACCTGCTGCTGGCGCAGGGCTGGCCGGAGGAGACGGATGTTGATCAGCGAGATCCACAGAACTATCCGGGCTGGATCAGCATTTACGTGCGGCTGGATGCGCCCCGGCTGGCGACGTTACTTATCAACCGTCACGGCGGCGTACTGCCGCCGCTCCTGGCCTCCGCCATTCACAAACTGACCGGAACCGGGGCGGAACTGGTACTGTCCGGCAGTCAGTGGCAGTCGCTGCCGGTACTTCCGGCAGACGGAACGCAGGTGTCTTTCCCGTATGCCGGCGAATGGCTGACCGAAGACGAAATCAGGGCTGTACTTGCGGCGGTGCGCGATGCGGTACGCAGTGTCAGTTGCCGGGTGGCAGAAGATGCACGGCGTATCCGGGCGGCGCTGACCACAACCGGGCAGACGTTGCTGACCCGCCAGACCCGCCGCTTTCGCCTGGTGGTGAAGGAAAGCGATCACTCCTGCTGGCTCGATGAAGACGACAAAAACCTGCCTGTGGTGCTCGATGCCATCCTGAACCGGGGCGCACGTTTTACTTCGGTGGAAATGTATCTGGTCAGTGAGTGTGTGGAGCATATCCTGTCCAGTGGGCTGGCCTGCGATGTGCTGCGTATACCGGATGAACCGCCCCGCCGCTGGTTTGACCGTGGTGTTCTGCGGGAGATGGTCCGGGAAGCCCGGACCGAAATCCGCAGCATGGCGGATGCCCTGGCAAAAATCCGGAAATGATGACGTTGGCGGGGTAAATCCCCGCCTTTTTCCTGCCGGTCCCCGGACAGAGCACAAAGGAAGTTGCCGCCGGCTCCGCTTTACCCGGCCATGCGGGGCATGGCCTTGTGGGTTTTCAGTTATGTGGCCGCCGTGTCGTGTGCGGGCTGTGCCGTGCCTCCATCTTAGCCGGGCTGGCAGGGATGCAAGGGTACGCTTCGCCGCTGCGGTCACCCGGTCCCTCCTTCCCGTCTGCCGTGATTTTCCGGTCGTTCACTCGCTCAGATTTCGCGGTCTCACCCTCCAACTCCCGCCAGCCGTGTGCGTCAGGCTGCGGCTTCCCTTGCGCCCTGTGCATCCCCGCCTTATCGCCCGGCTTTTATGGAGGCACGGCACCGCCCGGTGTCGCGGAATATGTGAACAACGGAGGAAAACATCATGCAATATGCGAAACCTGTCACTCTGAATGTTGAAGAGTGCGACCGTCTCTCCTTTCTGCCGTATCTGTTTGGCAACGATTTTCTGTATGCCGAGGCGTATGTGTACGCGCTGGCGCAAAAAATGATGCCGGAATATCAGGGAGGCTTCTGGCACTTCATCCGCCTGCCGGACGGTGGCGGTTACATGATGCCGGACGGTGACCGTTTCCACATGGTGAACGGTGCAAACTGGTTTGACCGTACCGTGAGTGCTGATGCCGCAGGCATCATTCTGACTTCCCTTGTGATTAACCGCCAGTTGTGGCTGTACCACGACAGCGGGGATGCAGGACTGACTCAGCTTTACCGGATGCGCGATGCGCAGTTGTGGCGTCACATCGAATTTCACCCCGAATGCAACGCGATTTACGCGGCACTGGACTGATTAACGGACGGGGCGGCAATGCCGCCCCTGTAAAGGAGACGAGAACATGTACTGCACTGTTAAAGAAATTATCCGCGATGTACTGGATACAGACGTGCCGGACAGTGAATGCGTTTTTGCCGTGGTGCTGACCCGTGGGGGGGGCGCCACATAGCCCAGGACTGGAGTCTGACAGACGATGAGCTGGAAACCGTCATGCAGCGACTGGACGATGCCTTTGAGCATGGTGCGGATGTCAGCATTGTTCACGACGTTGTTCGTGAGCTGATGGAAGAAAAGCGCGCCAGCCGTCAGGTGACAGTTCCGGCGGTGATGCTGGAAAAAGTGATGGCGCTGGCAGGCAGTGAAATGAAGCGCCTGTATGCCGTCGGGAATGAGAACGGGGGCGACGGTGACGCATTCGTCAGGGAAGAACGCGAAGCAATGGACGTTGTGTTACAGGCGCTGGACGGGGAGCACATGTCATGAATATCAGCACAGAAACCCGCGAAATTCTGCGCAATTACAAAGCCGTGATTAATGCGCGGCGTCGTGAAATGGGGCAGAAACCGCTCACCACTGCGCAGATTGTTGATGAAATCTGCGATTTTGTGGCGAATCAGCAGGCTGTTTTCCTCGGCGGTCACTACATCCTTCAGGGCAGCAGAAACAGGTGATACAGGGGCAGGCGGTGGAGGCCGCCTGTCAGCCCGCGCGAAAACCCCTGGCAGGCTGACGCCTGCCGGAAGGGAAGCGGGCCACGCTGACGCGTCGCCCGTTACCCTTCCCGTTTGTGATGTGTCAGGAATGTTTTTTCCTGATGTTATATTTCTGTGGTTACTGTGCTTGTTACTGTTGTTGTTCTTCCTGTTCTTTCCGTTCTTCTCCTGTTTATGGCTTCCCCGGGCGTCCCCCTGGCGGGGCGGGCTGTCGTGAACGGAGCCAGCGAAGCTGTCTCCGCCCTGACGGGCTTCCATCCCTGACGCGAAACCCCGGGTTTGCAGCGACCGGAACGGTCGCGCCACCCTTGTCGCGCCGTGGCCTGCGCTCCCGGCATCCCGGCAAAAGGCCGCCGGGATGTGAGGGGCAACGCCGTTTCGCAAACCGCGCTTCACGTCGTTGCGGCGGGACCCTGCCCGTTGTTGTGTCCGGTGCCATTCACCTGTTTAAGCCCCTGTCGCCGGGGGCAAAGACAGCCACAACCGTCTCCGCCAGTCCAGGGGTGAAATGCACATCCCGCAAAACTTTTTGCCCAAAAGCAGGCAAAAACTTTTGCGGTCTGCCCCCGGACAGTCGTTTCCGGCCGTGGCAGTGATGCCCCTTGCGGCGAAGGTTCTCAAAAAGGTGATGGTTAATACCGGAGGGAACAAAAGGCAGGTCCCCGCAAAACGTCAAAACCGCGGCTCCCGAAACTCAAAAGATGATGGGGGCTGAAAACATCAGATACGGGAGGAAACATGAGCGCATTTTCTTTTGACACCGCTTATCAGCCAACCGGCGATCAGCAGAAGGACGCAATCGCACAAATCGACATCATGCAGAATCGTGCTGTTCAGGCAAATCTTGCATACCAGAGCAGCCTGGATGCGGAAACGCTGATGAAACAGTTAGGGCAAATCAATGATGAACTGGGGGCGTTGTTGGACAGCGTGGAAAATCACACGCCAGTTATCAGAAAAAAAGCCAGTGATTTGAGTGCACTGATGATGCTTTTCAGCCAACAGGCCGGTCAGCCATGACCAGTCCGGTGTGATGATTTTCCCCCTGGTTGTTGTCGATTTGTTAACAATAATCAGGGGGAGGAAATTAAGCGAAAAAATTTTTGACTTATTTTTTCTTTCAGCGAGGAGTGAATATTATGCGACTGGCTTCCCGTTTTGGCCGATATAATTCCATTCGCCGTGAGCGCCCGTTAACGGATGACGAATTAATACAGTTTGTGCCGTCTGTTTTTTCTGGTGATAAACATGAATCCCGGAGTGAGCGTTATACATATATCCCAACCATCAATATCATCAATAAGTTACGTGATGAAGGTTTCCAGCCGTTCTTTGCCTGTCAGAGTCGGGTTCGTGATTTGGGGCGTCGCGAATACAGTAAACATATGTTACGTCTTCGCAGGGAAGGGCATATTAACGGGCAGGAAGTTCCTGAAATTATCCTGCTTAATTCACATGATGGTTCATCCAGTTATCAGATGATCCCCGGAATTTTTCGTTTTGTCTGCACAAATGGCCTGGTGTGCGGGAATAATTTTGGTGAAATCCGCATTCCGCATAAAGGCGATATTGTCGGGCAGGTTATCGAGGGAGCATATGAAGTGCTCGATGTCTTTGATAAGGTCACTGATAATATGGAGGCGATGAAAGAAATTCATCTTAACAGTGACGAGCAACATTTATTTGGCAGAGCTGCACTGATGGTCAGGTATGAAGATGAAAATAAAACGCCAGTGACGCCTGAACAGATAATTACTCCCCGTCGTCGGGAGGATAAACAGAACGATCTCTGGACAACCTGGCAGCGGGTTCAGGAGAATATGATAAAAGGTGGATTATCGGGGCGAAGTGCCTCCGGGAAAAATACCAGGACAAGAGCCATTACAGGTATTGATGGTGATATAAGAATCAACAAGGCGTTATGGGTGATTGCCGAACAGTTCAGAAAGTGGAAGTCATGATAATATAAGTAAAGCCCCGAAAAATTTTCGGGGCTTTACTTATATTATCATTCTTCGGCATCGCTGTGTCGTCTGATATACCTCAATTTCATCAACCGGCTTTCCGGTTGTCTGTAAATATTGTGCCCGCGAAAAATGGTCTGGCAGGAGGCTGCGCAGTTACCGGGTATATATAAGATGGGTTCCCGCTTCGCGGGGCTTCGGCCAGTCAGTATTGTCACTCATATAATATTTTTGTGTGTGGCCTTCCATGCCGCTTTTGCGGCATAACCGGTATCTGACAATGTCTGTAAGATTAATTGTTCTGCACGCTGTTAATTTCCGAAAGTGATTTCTTCGTGGCCGGAATCCGGATACCTTTACTGTTTTTTATCCCGGTATAAATCCGGTAAACATCTGATGCGTAGGCAAGACGTCTCTGGTTCTGGCGTTCGGTCTTCCTGAATCCGGCATTGTATGCACCAACGGCCTCCCAGGAGACGCCCCATTTTTTAAAGGCTATTGCCAGATAATAAGCACCGGTATAAATGTTCATGCAGGGATCTGTTGTCAGATGTTCCGGCTTAATTCCATAGCGGGCCAGTTCATTAAAATGCTGGGAATCTACCTGCATCAGTCCGCTGCCATATCCCGTTACCGGATTAATACCGATGGCATTAACCCGGTAACGGGATTCTTTCCATGATATTGCTCTCAGTAAATCAGGATCTATTTTGTAATCCCGGCCTGCAAGATCAAAGCAATCAGTGGCATGGCAGATCTCATTTATAAACATCAGGCAGATGGCTAACATCCATTTTTTCATTTTTCCACCTCTGGTGACTTTATCCGTAAATAATTTAACCCACTCCACAAAAAGGCTCAACAGGTTGGTGGTTCTCACCACCAAAAGCACCACACCCCACGCAAAAACAAGTTTTTGCTGATTTGCTTTTTGAATCATTGGCTTATGTTTTAAATAATGTATTTTAATTTATTTTACATTATTAAATAGGGTCGTTGACGACCCTATAGCGACCCTATAGCGACCCTATGGCGACCCTTGTTAGGGTCAGTACTGACAAATTTTATGAAAAACATTTGGATATATTAGGGCCGCCCCTAGCAGCGCCGTGCGTTTTTTTATAGTATGACCCTAGGGGCGCTGCTAGGGGTGCTCTTCTTTTTTCAGACCAAACTATGAGTAAATGGAATAAAACACTTATTTCAGAATATAAAAGGTACTGTCTTATGGCCAGAGTAAATCTGTATATCAGTAATGAGGTTCATGAAAAAATTAACATGATTGTTGAAAAGCGTCGTCAGGAGGGAGCAAGAGATAAAGATATAAGCCTTTCAGGAACTGCTTCAATGCTTCTTGAATTGGGGCTTCGCGTATATGATGCACAGATGGAGCGTAAAGAGTCTGCGTTTAACCAGACAGAGTTTAATAAACTTCTTCTTGAATGTGTTGTAAAAACACAGTCAACGGTGGCAAAGATTTTAGGTATTGAGTCTCTCAGTCCTCATGTCTCCGGAAACCCGAAGTTTGAATATGCCAGTATGGTTGACGATATCAGAGAGAAAGTGTCTGTTGAGATGGACCGTTTTTTTCCAAAAAATGATGATGAATAAATGAAAATGAAGTTTGAGTTGGTTCAAATATAAGAATTTTTATGATTCAAAAAGATGACAATACGTCAGATAATTAGTATATTAATTACGTGGTTAATGCCACGTTAAAAATTGAAACTGAAAATCGCCGATGCAGGGAGTTCAGACCTCCCTGCATCGACTGTCCATAGAATCCTTAACGGAGGTTCCTATGTGTGCGCTGGATCGTAGAGAAAGGCCACTTAACAGTCAATCTGTAAATAAATACATCCTTAACGTTCAGAATATCTACAGAAATTCTCCCGTTCCGGTTTGTGTCCGTAACAAAAACCGGAAAATCCTTTATGCCAATGGGGCTTTTATTGAACTCTTTTCCAGAGAAGATAAACCTTTATCCGGAGAGAGTTATATACGTCTGCAGGTTGAAATTTTTCTTTCATCACTTGAACTGGAATGCCAGGCTCTTGGACATGGCTCTGCATTTTGTCGTCGTTTTAATTTTCATGGCGAAATCTATCAGATAAGGATGGAGAATGTTTCTTTTTATAATGACGAATCTGTTGTTTTATGGCAAATTAATCCGTTTCCTGATTATCCATTTTTTGCGTTAAATCAGAGCGTAAGTAATACAAATACTTCTGGTCAATTAACGATATGGAATGATCTTTCTCCAGGAACATTGGTTGTTTTCTCTTTTTATATGCTGGGTGTTGGTCACGCAACAATTGCCAGAGAGTTGGGTATTACAGACAGAGCATCTGAGGATCGAATTAAACCAGTTAAACGGAAAATAAAAGAATTTTTTGAATGCTTTGATTTATTCAGGGTGTCATGTATCTATAAAGGAGAAATAGATTCGCTATTAAGTATAATTCGTGAATTTTATGGCGTTAAATAAATGTTGAATAAGACACGCCAATTTTGGCGTGTTTTTTTTCGCCGGTTTCTGTGCAATCATAATTTTATTAGTCGGGAAACAGAGGTGAATTTAGTGAGGAGGCGTAACGCGAGAGGCGGTATAAGCAGAACGGTCTCGGTGTATCTCGATGAAGATACAAATAACCGACTTATTAAGGCCAAAGATCGTAGTGGAAGAAGTAAAACGATAGAAGTCCAGATCCGTCTCAGAGATCATCTGAAACGGTTTCCTGATTTCTATAACGAAGAAATATTCAGGGAGGTGACAGAAGAGAGCGAGTCAACATTTAAAGAACTTTAGTTTTTATCTATCAATATTAAACAGAGGAATCATATGGACGCCATTTTAAGTGTTCAGGGTGCTTCTGCGCCCGTCAAAAAGAAGTCGTTTTTTTCTAAATTCACTCGTCTGAATATGCTTCGCCTGGTTCGCGCTGTGATCCCGGCTGCTGTTCTGATGATGTTCTTCCCGCAACTGGCGATGGCCGCTGGCAGCAGTGGTCAGGACCTGATGCAGAGTGGTAACTCCACGGTTAAGGCGACCTTCGGTAAGGACTCCAGTGTTGTTAAATGGGTTGTTCTGGCTGAAGTCCTGGTCGGTGCGGTCATGTACATGATGACCAAAAACGTCAAGTTCCTGGCCGGTTTTGCCATCATCTCTGTATTTATTGCTGTGGGTATGGCCGTCGTTGGCCTCTGACAGGAAATAAAACGATGTCGGGAGACGAGAATAAACTTAAGAAATATCGTTTCCCGGAAACACTGACCAACCAGAGCCGCTGGTTTGGCCTGCCGCTGGATGAACTCATCCCCGCAGTAATCTGTATTGGATGGGGAATGATGACATCAAAATATCTGTTCGGTATTGGTGCAGCGGTTCTGGTTTATTTCGGGATTAAAAAACTGAAGAAAGGGCGGGGCAGCTCCTGGTTACGTGACCTGATTTACTGGTATATGCCAACAGCCCTGCTGCGCGGTATTTTTCATAATGTTCCCGATTCGTGTTTCCGGCAGTGGATTAAATAGAACTGATACCAGGATTGTTATATGGAACACGGTGCCCGTTTAAGTACCAGTCGTGTAATGGCCATCGCCTTTATATTTATGTCAGTACTTATTGTTCTCAGCCTCTCTGTTAACGTCATTCAGGGGGTGAATAATTACCGTCTTCAGAATGAGCAACGCACTGCTGTGACGCCAATGGCATTTAATGCCCCCTTTGCCGTGTCACAGAACAGTGCCGACGCCTCTTATTTACAGCAGATGGCGCTGTCATTTATTGCCCTCCGTCTGAATGTTTCATCAGAAACTGTCGATGCCTCACATCAGGCGCTTCTGCAATATATCCGTCCGGGCGCACAGAACCAGATGAAAGTTATTCTAGCTGAAGAAGCGAAGCGTATTAAAAACGATAACGTGAACTCAGCATTTTTCCAGACCAGTGTTCGTGTCTGGCCTCAGTATGGCCGTGTGGAAATTCGTGGTGTGCTTAAAACCTGGATTGGTGATTCAAAACCTTTCACTGATATCAAACATTACATCCTTATTCTGAAGCGGGAAAACGGGGTGACATGGCTGGATAATTTCGGGGAAACAGACGATGAGAAAAAATAATACAGCAATAATATTCGGCGGCCTGTTTTTTTCCTGCAGCGTGATGGCCGGAGCCGGTACGCTGGCCCCCACCGTGGTGCCAATGGTGAACGGTGGGCAGGCCAGTATTGCCATCAGCAATACCAGCCCGAATCTGTTTACCGTTCCCGGTGACCGGATTATCGCCGTGAACAGTCTGGATGGTGCCCTGACCAATAATGAGCAGACCGCCTCCGGCGGTGTGGTGGTGGCCACCGTCAACAAAAAGCCCTTTACGTTCATTCTGGAAACAGAACGTGGTCTGAACCTTTCCATTCAGGCCGTTCCCCGTGAAGGCGCGGGGCGTACCATTCAGCTGGTCAGTGACCTGCGCGGAACCGGAGAAGAAGCCGGTGCGTGGGAAACGTCCACGCCTTACGAATCCCTGCTTGTGACCATCAGCCAGGCCGTTCGTGGCGGAAAATTACCTGCAGGCTGGTATCAGGTGCCTGTGACAAAAGAAACCCTGCAGGCTCCGGCGGGGTTGTCTTCAGTGGCGGATGCAGTATGGACGGGGAATCACCTGAAGATGGTCCGCTTTGCCGTGGAAAATAAAACGCTGTCTGCCCTGAATATTCGGGAAAGTGACTTCTGGCAGCCGGGAACCCGTGCCGTGATGTTCAGCCAGCCTGCCAGCCAGTTACTGGCAGGTGGGCGCATGGATGTGTATGTCATCCGTGACGGGGAGGGCAACTGATGGCCAGTATCAACACTATTGTGAAACGCAAACAGTACCTGTGGCTGGGGATTGTGGTTGTCGGTGCAGCCTCCGCGATTGGTGGGGCACTGTATCTGTCTGATGTGGACATGTCCGGTAACGGTGAGGCGGTGGCTGAACAGGAGCCTGTGCCGGATATGACCGGTGTGGTGGATACGACCTTTGATGACAAGGTGCGTCAGCATGCCACCACAGAGATGCAGGTGACGGCAGCGCAGATGCAGAAGCAGTATGAGGAAATCCGTCGAGAGCTGGATGTTCTGAACAAACAGCGCGGTGATGACCAGCGTCGTATTGAAAAGCTGGGACAGGACAATGCTGCCCTGGCAGAGCAGGTGAAAGCCCTGGGTGCAAATCCCGTCACCGCGACCGGAGAGCCAGTACCGCAGACGCCAGCCTCACCGCCCGGGCCGGAAGGCGAACCACAGCCAGGAAACACTCCCGTATCCTTCCCGCCGCAGGGCAGCGTTGCTGTTCCACCGCCGACGGCGTTTTATCCCGGGAATGGTGTCACGCCACCACCACAGGTGACGTACCAGTCTGTGCCGGTGCCTGGCCGGATACAGCGTAAGGTGTTTACCCGTAATGAGGGAAAACAGGGACCATCGCTGCCGTACATTCCGTCAGGAAGTTTTGCGAAAGCCATGCTGATTGAAGGGGCGGATGCCAATGCCTCAGTCACCGGTAATGAATCCACGGTGCCGATGCAGCTGCGTATCACCGGCCTGGTGGAAATGCCGAACAGCAAAACGTATGACGCAACGGGATGTTTTGTGGGGCTGGAAGCCTGGGGGGATGTCTCCAGTGAGCGTGCCATTGTACGTACCCGCAATATCAGCTGCCTGAAGGACGGCAAAACCATTGATATGCCGATTAAGGGGCATGTCAGCTTCCGGGGTAAAAACGGTATCAAGGGCGAAGTGGTGATGCGTAACGGCAAAATCCTCGGCTGGGCATGGGGCGCGGGATTTGTTGATGGTATCGGTCAGGGAATGGAGCGCGCCTCCCAGCCGGCGGTTGGGCTGGGGGCTACTGCCGCTTACGGGGCAGGCGATGTCCTGAAAATGGGTATCGGTGGCGGCGCATCGAAAGCCGCACAGACGCTCAGTGACTACTACATCAAACGTGCCGAACAGTATCACCCGGTGATACCGATTGGTGCGGGCAACGAAGTGACCGTGGTGTTCCAGGACGGCTTCCAGCTGAAAACCGTGGAAGAGATGGCGCTGGAGCGCACGCAGAACAGAGCAGAAGAAGACAATCCGGAAAGTCCGGTTCCTGTTCCGCCATCAGCTGAAAGTCATCTTAACGGCTTTAATACTGACCAGATGCTGAAGCAGCTGGGCAACCTGAATCCGCAGACATTTATGTCTGGTAGTAAGTAAGGAGGTTTCAATGGTTAATAATTCGTTTTTCCGTAAAACGTGGGCTGTTACCCGGTATGTTATTGCCCGAATTCTGCGAGTGTTTTCCTGGTGTCTGATGTACACCGTTATTCTGCCGCTGGCCACAATGGTCCTGATGACGTTATTTGTTTTATGGAAGGATAACACCACACCTGGTCAGTTGCTGATGCAGGAAATTGAGTTCGTCAGGGAGGTGGCTCCTGCCGGGCAATTCCCGGTCCGTGACTGCTCTGCAGTGGTCGACGGTAAATACACTGAACCGCTGAATCAACGTTGCACCGTGATTTTCACGGATGCTGAGGGGTATATCGAAGACACTAACAACTCGCTGGAAAGTCTGGTTTTGATGCTCTGGAGCACGCTGGCACTGGTATATGCTGCGATGGCACTGTTCAGGAAAGTTCAGAAAGCTCCGGAAAAAATAACATGTATTCGTGTTGCAACCGCAGATGAACGTCTGAAGGAAGTTCTTACGGAAGATGCTTCCCTGCCGGAAAAAAATCAGGAAATGCCCTGTTTATTTCCCTGATGCCAGAACAAACAGAAACAACGGAGATAAAAATGAACATGCGTAATATTCATGTTATTACTGCCCGCTCTGTGCCAGGTAATACCATATCAGATGATTTTATGCATGCTGTTCTCAGTAACTGCACCACAAGAATCGTACTTCCTGCACCGGAGAAATTCAGTTCTGAATCATTGCCACACAATTTTAATATGGCTGCTGTCGGTGTGATGAAGAAGGGAATGGCGATGAGTTTATTTTTTCCTCCGGGAAATACAGTAGTCTCCGGACAACCCTGTGCAGGAAAAATAAATCTGACAGCAGAGTTAATTTCTGCTGTTGTGGGGAGTAATAAAAAAGGAGAAGGGCAATGAAACAGATTTCTTTATTTATTCCTCTGCTGGGAACCTTATTACTTTCCGGCTGTGCCGGAACTAATACGGAATTTGAGTGTAACGCCACCACATCAGATACCTGTATGACGATGGAGCAGGCCAATGAGAAGGCCAAAAAACTGGAGCAGTCCTCAGAAGCAAAGCCGGTTGCGGCATCACTGCCGCGCCTGGCTGAAGGGAACTTCCGGACAATGCCGGTGCAGACCGTCACCGCGACCACTCCGTCCGGCAGCAGACCTGCGGTGACGGCACTTCCGGAGCAGAAACTGCTGGCGCCACGCCCGCTGTTTACCGCTGCCCGGGAAGTGAAAACGGTTGTTCCGGTCAGTTCAGTTGTGCCGGTAACACCTCCCCGTCCGCTAAGAACGGGTGAGCAGACGGCAGCATTATGGATAGCGCCTTATATTGATAATCAGGATGTTTATCATCAGCCATCCAGTGTGTTTTTTGTTATTAAACCGTCTGCGTGGGGAAAACCACGTATTAATTAACTGGCCCTGAAGTTGTATATCAGCCGGCAATGCCGGCGGGCTTTCTGTATTCAAAATCTGCCTGTAAAACGAGTGCCCTGTGCGTGAAAAGGGATGGGCGGTAGCGTGTCAGAACATGTCGGGAGGAATATTCCGTGAGTGATGAAGCCGATGAAGCATATTCAGTGACAGAACAACTGACCATGACAGGAATAAACCGGATACGCCAGAAAATAAATGCTCATGGTATTCCTGT
This sequence comes from Escherichia sp. KTE159, assembly GCF_000408805.1. Taxonomy (NCBI): domain Bacteria; kingdom Pseudomonadati; phylum Pseudomonadota; class Gammaproteobacteria; order Enterobacterales; family Enterobacteriaceae; genus Escherichia; species Escherichia sp. KTE159. Next base: position 43,400 of record NZ_KE137291.1, on the reverse strand, counting down.
TTATCTCTGTGAAGCATGCGGAAATCCTATTCCGGAAGCCCGGCGGAAAATATTTCCCGGTGTGACGTTATGTGTTGAATGTCAGGCGTATCAGGAAAGGCAGAGGAAACACTATGCATAAATCAGAAACTGAAAAAATAGATTCTATTCTGGATGAACATCAACAGATATATCGCAGACATAACCGAATAGATAACATCCTGGCGTTTTGTGCGTGTATTGCATGGATTCCCTGTGTTATTGCTGTGTTCGGCGTTGATGGTATATATCTGAAAATCCTGTTTGCGGTCCTTGCCTGCAGTGGTGCGGTATGCTTTTTTATTTGCTTCTTCACCCTCCTGCCAGAATCACTCATGGTCCTCAGCCGTCAGAGCCTGCTTCAGCTTATGCGTCTGACTGAAGACGTACCGGATGCGAGACAGGAACTGCTTAACCGTCTGCTGTCCGGTAAAAAACTGACTGGTCGGGATGAAAAGGATATCCGGCGTCTCTGGCAGGAGAAAGTGGATGCAATGCAGGAGTCTGCCACCCGTCAGCGTGAACAGGATACCATCCGGAAGTTTGCTGAAGAGAGTAAATCTGAATGAAAATCTGCTGTGTTTTATAACCTCATAAGTTAACTGAAGGAATATTCAGTGATTAATATTTAACTGGAGGTAATAAAGAATGCATACCTTTATCTTTCTTGTGCTGATGAAAAATGTTGGCGGTGGTGGTATCTGGAATATTACACCCATGCCAAATACGGATGTATGTGTAGAGATCCTTCGGAGAATAGAAGCGCGTGGAGGCAGGGGCTTTGGAAATACAGGGGAGTGTATTGAAGTTAAAACAAATGAACCTTTGAACAACGTGATGGAAACACTGAATGGTAGTGGACAATGAGAGCTTACTACTTCGAAGAAAATAATATTGACTGGTTTATATGCCTGTGCCTCTTTCTTGTGGTTATCTGTGTTGTTAACGCACTGGCTATGTTTGTTATCCCTGAAAAATTCAGTCTGCAGGTCAGCAGAGGAAAAATATTAGTTTGTAGTGTGCTTACTGGATGTATTTCTTTTATTACGCTTGTTGTGTTCGCCAGTCAGTCATTCTCGATGGATGAACTGGATGTCGGGAGATACTGGAAAAATGACTGTAAACTTCTGGAAGTGAATATACCGACAGGCGCATTTACTGAACCGGTTAATAAACTGGAGTGTGCCGGAGCCATCGTTAATGTGCCAGTAGCTCAGTATGAGGAGTATATCCGACAGTGGGAATTATATAAGGCTAAAATGAAATGAAGTCGATATATTTAAAATCTGCTCTGGCTTTTATATTTGTTGGCGTTATGGCTATGTTGATATGTGGTCTTTTTTACAATGATTACCTTGAGCAACAACCTGCAACACCAGAACAACTGACAGAGATTGCTCAGGATACCCCCTGTGCAGCAGAAGCATTTCAGGAAACACTTAATTATCAGCCTGAACCTTTAAGTCTTGGTAAGGCAAAAGAGCTTGCATCAGCGTGTAGAGAAAGAAACGAAATGGCAGAGGTGAAACGGGTAAGAGAAAACGAGCGCAATAAGATACGCGAAAAACAACTTCAGGCATTAAATGATGCTCATTCAGTAAAGGAACGTTAATCCTGTTTTCCTGTTAAAAGCCTCCATCTCTTATTTGTGCTGTGGTTTTAAGAATGGCACTGCGTGATATATCCACGGCCCACAGACTGATATTTTCCTTTTTTAAACGCACTAAGGAATACTCATATGAGTAATAACCCACTTGAGACCGTCACTCAGGCGGTTAATTCACTGCTGACTGCGCTTAAATTACCGGATGAATCCGCTCAGGCTAATCAGATCCTCGGTGAGATGAACTTCCCGCAGTTCAGCCGTCTGCTGCCGTATCGTGATTACAACCAGGAGTCCGGCCTGTTCATGAATGACACCACGATGGGCTTTATGCTGGAAGCCATTCCCATCAATGGTGCGAATGAGTCTATTGTGGAGGCGCTCGACCACATGCTGCGCACCAAACTGCCGCGCGGAGTGCCGTTCTGCATCCATCTGATGTCCAGCCAGCTTGTTGGTGACAGAATTGAATACGGGCTGCGTGAGTTCTCCTGGTCCGGTGAACAGGCTGAACAGTTTAACGCCATTACCCGTGCCTATTATATGAACGCGGCAGCGACACAGTTCCCGCTGCCGGAGGGGATGAATCTGCCCCTGACCCTGCGCCATTACCGGGTATTCTTCTCGTACTGTTCTCCCTCGAAGAAAAAAAGCCGGGCTGACATTCTGGAAATGGAAAACCTGGTGAAAATCATCCGGGCGTCGTTACAGGGGGCCAGTATCACCACACAGGCGGTGGATGCACAGGCCTTTATCGATATTGTCGGGGAGATGATTAACCATAACCCGGACTCCCTGTATCCGAAAAGACGTCAGCTGGACCCGTATTCTGATCTGAATTATCAGTGTGTGGAGGACAGTTTTGACCTGAAAGTCCGGGCTGATTACCTGACGCTGGGCCTGCGTGAGAACGGCAGGAACAGCACGGCCCGCATCCTGAATTTCCATCTGGCCCGTAACCCGGAAATCGCCTTCCTGTGGAACATGGCCGACAACTACAGCAATCTGCTGAACCCGGAACTGTCCATCTCCTGTCCGTTTATCCTGACGCTGACTCTGGTGGTGGAAGACCAGGTGAAAACCCACAGCGAAGCCAACCTGAAGTACATGGACCTGGAGAAAAAGTCGAAGACCTCCTATGCCAAATGGTTTCCGTCCGTGGAGAAAGAGGCGAAGGAGTGGGGGGAACTGCGTCAGCGGCTGGGCTCCGGTCAGTCCTCCGTGGTGTCCTACTTCCTCAACATCACAGCCTTCTGCAAGGACAATAATGAAACGGCGCTGGAAGTGGAGCAGGACATCCTGAACAGCTTCCGAAAAAACGGTTTTGAGCTGATTTCACCGCGCTTTAACCACATGCGCAATTTCCTGACCTGCCTGCCCTTTATGGCCGGGAAAGGGCTGTTTAAACAGCTGAAAGAGGCCGGTGTGGTTCAGCGCGCAGAGAGCTTTAATGTGGCCAACCTGATGCCATTAGTGGCGGATAACCCCCTGACACCGGCAGGTCTGCTGGCACCCACCTACCGTAACCAGCTGGCGTTTATCGATATTTTCTTCCGGGGGATGAATAACACCAACTACAACATGGCGGTCTGTGGCACCTCCGGGGCCGGTAAAACCGGACTGATACAGCCCCTTATCCGCAGCGTGCTGGACTCCGGGGGCTTTGCCGTGGTGTTCGACATGGGGGATGGCTACAAGTCCCTGTGTGAGAACATGGGCGGGGTGTATCTGGACGGTGAAACCCTGCGTTTTAACCCGTTTGCGAACATCACCGATATTGACCAGTCAGCGGAGCGTGTCCGTGACCAGTTGTCGGTGATGGCCAGCCCCAACGGTAACCTGGATGAAGTGCATGAAGGTCTGCTGCTGCAGGCGGTCAGGGCCTCCTGGCTGGCTAAAAAGAACAGAGCGCGCATCGATGATGTGGTGGATTTCCTGAAAAACGCCCGTGATAACGACCAGTATGTCGAGTCACCGACCATCCGCAGCCGTCTGGATGAAATGATTGTCCTGCTGGATCAATATACCGCCGGCGGCACTTACGGCCGGTATTTTAACTCCGATGAGCCGTCCCTGCGGGATGATGCGAAAATGGTGGTGCTGGAGCTGGGCGGACTGGAAGACCGTCCGTCACTGCTGGTTGCGGTGATGTTCAGCCTCATTATTTACATCGAGAACAGGATGTACCGCACGCCGCGTAACCTCAAAAAACTGAACGTCATTGATGAGGGATGGCGTCTGCTGGACTTCAAAAATCACAAGGTCGGTGAGTTTATTGAGAAAGGTTACCGTACCGCCCGCCGTCATACCGGTGCCTATATCACCATCACACAGAACATCGTCGACTTTGACTCTGACAAGGCCTCCAGTGCTGCCCGCGCGGCATGGGGTAACTCCTCCTACAAAATTATCCTCAAACAGAGTGCGAAGGAGTTCGCGAAATACAACCAGCTGTATCCGGACCAGTTCCTGCCACTGCAGCGTGACATGATTGGTAAGTTCGGTGCGGCCAGAGATCAGTGGTTCAGTTCCTTCCTGCTGCAGGTGGAAAACCATTCCTCCTGGCACCGTCTGTTTGTGGACCCGTTAAGCCGCGCCATGTACAGCTCTGACGGCCCGGATTTTGAGTTTGTGCAGCAGAAGCGTAAAGAGGGGCTGAGTATTCATGAGGCGGTGTGGCAGCTGGCGTGGAAGAAGTCAGGGCCGGAGATGGCTTCGCTGGAAGCCTGGCTGGAAGAACATGAGAAATACAGGAGTGTTGCATGACCACAACGCAAAAAACGACTGACGTTACAGCCCCCCGACGCAGCCACTGGTGGTGGACGCTGCCGGGATGCCTGGCAATGGTGTTACTGAACGCAGCCGTCAGTTACGGCATTGTCAGACTGAACGCACCGGTGACTGTCGCCTTCAACATGAAACAGACCGTGGATGCGTTTTTTGACAGCGCCAGTCAGAAACAACTGTCAGAAGCACAGTCAAAAGCCCTTTCAGCGCGTTTTAACACGGCACTGGAAGCCAGCCTGCAGGCGTGGCAGCAGAAACACCACGCGGTCATTCTGGTGTCGCCTGCCGTGGTACAGGGAGCACCGGATATCACCCGGGAAATCCAGCAGGATATTGCCCGGCGAATGAGGGCGGAACCATGAGATGCCGGGGGCTGATTGCCCTGCTGATATGGGGGCAGAGTGTGGTCGCCGCCGATCTTGGCACCTGGGGCGATCTGTGGCCGGTAAAGGAGCCGGACATGCTGACGGTGATCATGCAGCGCCTGACGGCACTGGAGCAGTCCGGTGAGATGGGCCGGAAAATGGATGCCTTTAAGGAGCGGGTGATCCGTAACAGCCTGCGGCCCCCTGCCGTGCCCGGTATCGGACGCACGGAGAAATACGGCAGCCGGTTGTTTGACCCGTCCGTCAGACTGGCTGCGGATATCCGGGATAACGAAGGGCGGGTGTTTGCCCGTCAGGGTGAAGTGATGAATCCGCTGCAGTATGTTCCTTTTAACCAGACGCTGTATTTCATCAATGGCGATGATCCGGCGCAGGTGGCCTGGATGAAACGCCAGACGCCGCCCACACTGGAGAGCAAAATTATCCTGGTGCAGGGAAGTATCCCGGAGATGCAGAAAGCGCTGGACAGCCGTATTTACTTTGACCAGAACGGTGTGCTCTGCCAGCGTCTCGGCATCGATCAGGTCCCGGCACGGGTGAGCGCCGTTCCCGGCGATCGCTTCCTGAAGGTGGAATTTATACCGGCAGAGGAGGGCAGAAAATGAAGCGAAGCCTGTGGCTGCTGATGTTATTCCTTCTCGCCGGTCATGTCCCTGCAGCGTCTGCGGATTCTGCCTGTGAGGGGCGTTTTGTAAACCCGATCACGGATATCTGCTGGAGCTGTATTTTCCCGCTCTCGCTGGGCAGTATCAAAGTCAGTCAGGGTAAGGTCCCCGACACGGCGAACCCGTCGATGCCCATTCAGATTTGTCCGGCACCGCCGCCGCTGTTCAGGCGTATCGGGCTGGCCATTGGTTACTGGGAGCCGATGGCGCTGACGGACGTCACCCGATCACCGGGATGCATGGTGAACCTGGGCTTCAGCCTGCCGGCTTTTGGTAAAACGGCACAGGGAACGGCGAAAAAGGATGAGAAGCAGGTGAACGGGGCGTTCTATCACGTTCACTGGTACAAATACCCGCTGACGTACTGGCTTAACATCATCACATCGCTGGGCTGTCTGGAAGGTGGTGACCTGGATATTGCTTATCTTTCTGAAATTGACCCCACCTGGACGGACAGCAGCCTGACCACCATTCTCAATCCGGAAGCCGTCATCTTTGCCAATCCGATAGCCCAGGGGGCCTGTGCTGCAGATGCCATTGCCAGCGCCTTTAATATGCCCATCGATGCTCTGTTCTGGTGTGCCGGTTCGCAGGGAAGTATGTACCCGTTTAATGGCTGGGTGAGTAATGAGTCCAGTCCGTTGCAGTCTTCCCTGCTGGTCAGTGAACGCATGGCATTCAAGCTGCACCGTCAGGGCATGATTATGGAAACCATCGGGAAAAATAACGCCGTCTGTAATGAATATCCGTCCCCAATCCTGCCCAAAGAACGCTGGCGTTATCAGATGGTGAATATGTATCCGGACAGCGGACAGTGCCACCCGTTCGGGCGCAGCGTGACCCGCTGGGAAACCGGGAAAAATCCGCCCAACACAAAGAAAAACTTCGGCTACCTGATGTGGCGTAAACGTAACTGTGTCTTCCTGTAAATCGAGTTAACAAATGAGAGGAATATCTATGAAAATTGAGATGATGAAAAATAAATACATACATAATTTTATAAATGTATATTATGTCCTTATCCATCTGATAAATGAAACGTTAAAATGGTTTCCTTTTAATCTGGTAATGGTGTCTGTGATATTATTTTATTTTGCTCCTGATGGCATTCTCGGTGAAAATATTCATGAATGGCAAAAAACAGATATATCAGGGAAAATATTTCTCATTCGATTATATCTGGAGGTTACTTTTGTATGTGTTTTTGCTGTTGTGTTTTTAAAATATTTGTATTTTAACGTATTCATTCAGGATAAGTGTGTAAGCAAAAACAGAGGAGGATGTAATGAGTAATAATATAAAATATGGTTCCAGAATACTTGATATGGGTGTTCTGCTGGAGATGAAAGCGCTTGTGAATGCAAATGGTGGTGTGTCACGGTGCATTATGGAGTGCCGGCAGCTTGCCTGTGAGGTCCGTCATTCGCAACAATTACTGGATAAGCTGTCATGTATTGACGACTGGCTGTGCCGGTTTTCCTCAATAATGTATCACCGTTTTGATAAAGAACAGATTCAGTGGCGGGAGGAGGTGGACAGGGATTATCCCAGAGAAAAGGTTTATATTTTCAGTCCCGATAATGTCTCCGTCCATAATAATGATGTTAAAGACTCTGCCAATAATACATCAGGAATAACCGTATCGGTTACAGCCAGTAAAATATGTGCAGGTCAGAAAGAATTTGATGCTTTTTTAAAACTGGCAGAAAAACTGAGAGAAAACCCTACGGGTAATTAAATTGTAATAATGCCATCAGGATATATCATGAACTGGAAAATATTTGCGCTTTTTGCCCTGACTGCAGGGATGCATATCACTGTTCATGCCTCAGAAAATGTGAACACACCTGAAAACCGCCAGTTCCTGAAGCAGCAGGAAAATTTAAGCAGACAACTGCGTGAAAAACCTGACCATCAGCTGAAAGCCTGGGCGGAGCAACAGGTGCTGGAAAACCCCCTTCAGCGTTCAGATAACCATTTCCTGGATGAGCTGGTTCGTAAACAGCAGGCTTCACAGGACGGGAAACCCCGGCAGGGTGCCCTGTATTTTGTGTCGTTTTCCATTCCCGAAGAGGGGCTGAAACGGATGCTGGGCGAAACCCGGCACTACGGTATTCCGGCCACACTGCGGGGCATGGTGAATAATGACCTGAAGACCACCGCTGAAGCCGTGTTGTCCCTGGTGAAAGACGGCGCGACAGATGGTGTTCAGATCGACCCGACGCTGTTTTCACAGTACGGCATTCGCAGTGTACCGGCACTGGTGGTGTTCTGCCGTCAGGGATACGACATCATCCGGGGAAACCTGCGGGTTGGCCAGGCGCTGGAGAAAGTGGCCGCCACGGGTGACTGCCGGCAGGTGGCTCATGATTTACTGGCAGGGAAAGGAGATTCCGGGAAATGAAACGTATTTTACCTCTGATACTGGCTCTGGTTGCCGGCATGGCACAGGCTGACAGCAACAGTGATTACCGGGCCGACTCTGATTTTGCTCACCAGATCAAAGGACAGGGAAGCAGCAGTATTCAGGGCTTTAAGCCACAGGAGAGTATCCCCGGCTATAACGCGAATCCGGACGAGACAAAATATTACGGTGGCGTGACTGCCGGCGGGGATGGCGGCCTGAAAAATGACGGCACCACGGAATGGGCGACCGGTGAAACCGGAAAAACCATTACAGAGTCATTCATGAACAAGCCGAAAGACATTCTTTCACCGGATGCACCGTTTATCCAGACCGGCAGGGATGTGGTGAACCGGGCTGACAGCATTGTGGGAAACACCGGGCAGCAGTGCAGTGCGCAGGAGATTAGCCGGAGTGAATACACGAATTACACCTGTGAGCGGGATTTACAGGTGGAGCAGTACTGCACACGAACTGCCCGTATGGAGCTGCAGGGGAGTACCACATGGGAAACCCGGACGCTGGAGTATGAAATGAGTCAGCTACCTGCACGTGAAGTGAATGGTCAGTATGTTGTCTCCATTACCTCTCCCGTTACCGGTGAAATTGTCGATGCGCATTACAGCTGGAGTCGTACTTACCTGCAGAAGAGTGTACCTATGACAATTACAGTACTGGGAACCCCACTGAGCTGGAATGCCAAATACTCAGCAGATGCCTCATTTACACCAGTACAGAAAACACTGACTGCCGGTGTGGCTTTTACGTCATCTCACCCCGTCCGGGTCGGGAATACAAAATTCAAACGTCATACGGCAATGAAGCTGCGTCTGGTTGTCAGGGTAAAAAAAGCCTCGTACACCCCGTATGTTGTCTGGTCTGAAAGCTGCCCGTTCAGCAAGGAGCTGGGGAAACTGACAAAAACAGAATGTACGGAGGCTGGCGGGAACAGGACGCTGGTGAAAGACGGTCAGTCATACAGCATGTACCAGAGCTGCTGGGCATACCGGGACACGTATGTCACGCAGTCAGCAGACAAGGGAACCTGTCAGACCTACACCGACAATCCTGCCTGTATCCTGGCGTCGCACCAGTGTGCCTTTTACTCCGAAGAAGGTGCCTGTCTGCATGAATATGCCACGTACTCCTGCGAGTCAAAAACATCCGGAAAGGTCATGATTTGTGGTGGTGACGTCTTCTGTCTCGATGGCGAATGCGATAAGGCTCAGAGCGGGCAGAGTAATGATTTTGCCGAAGCTGTTTCTCAACTGGCAGCACTGGCCGCTGCAGGTAAGGATGTTGCGGCGCTGAACGGGGTGGATGTCCGTGCTTTCACCGGTCAGGCGAAATTTTGTAAGAAGGCTGCAGCCGGATACAGCAACTGCTGTAAGGACAGCGGCTGGGGACAGGATATCGGGCTGGCTAAATGCAGCAGTGATGAAAAAGCCCTGGCTAAAGCAAAATCAAACAAACTGACCGTCAGCGTCGGAGAATTCTGTTCGAAGAAAGTGCTGGGAGTCTGTCTGGAGAAAAAACGCAGCTACTGTCAGTTTGATTCTAAACTGGCGCAGATAGTCCAGCAGCAGGGGCGCAACGGTCAGTTGCGTATCAGTTTTGGCAGTGCGAAGCATCCTGACTGCCGGGGAATTACGGTTGATGAGCTGCAGAAAATTCAGTTCGACAGACTGGATTTCACTAACTTTTACGAAGACCTGATGAATAACCAGAAAATCCCGGACAGTGGCGTTCTGACGGAGAAAGTGAAAGAACAGATTGCTGACCAGCTGAAACAGGCAGGACAGTAAGGTATGGAAAATAACCGTTCTGCCCTGACTGACCTGCAGAAACCTGATGAAAGAAAAAGTGATGAAAGGAATGAAGATGAATAAAGCATTACTGCCACTGTTACTCTGCTGCTTTATTTTTCCGGCGTCAGGGAAAGATGCAGGCTGGCAGTGGTATAACGAGAAAATAAATCCGAAGGAAAAAGAAAATCAACCCGCACCTGCAGCCCCCCGTCAGGAACCGGATATTATGCAGAAACTGGCCGTGCTGCAGACGGCAACAAAGCGGGCGCTGTATGAAGCCATTCTGTATCCCGGCGTGGATAATTTTGTGAAATATTTCCGGCTGCAGAATTACTGGACTCAGCAGGCCGGGCTTTTCACCATGAGCGCCAAAAAAGCCATGCTGGCGCATCCCGAACTGGACTATAACCTGCAGTACAGCCATTACAACGGCACGGTCCGGAACCAGCTGGCGGCAGACCAGGCGCAGCAGCGACAGGCCATTGCGAAACTGGCTGAACACTACGGCATCATGTTTTTTTACCGGGGTCAGGACCCCATCGACGGGCAGCTGGCGCAGGTCATTAATGGCTTCAGGGATACGTATGGTCTGAGTGTTATTCCCGTTTCCGTGGATGACGTAATTAATCCGCTGTTGCCGGATTCCCGGACTGACCGGGGGCAGGCGCAGCGCCTCGGCGTGAAATATTTCCCGGCCATGATGCTGGTTGACCCGAAACAGGGCAGTGTTCGTCCGTTATCATACGGCTTTATTTCGCAGGATGACCTGGCAAAACAGTTCCTGAACGTTTCTGAAGACTTTAAACCGAATTTTTAAAGAGGTCGTTTAAATGAGTTTTATTTCTTTATGGCCTTTATTGCTGGCCCAGGTGACAGTCATGTCACTGACAGTGATTTTCCTTGCTGCTGACAGGCGTTTTTTTTCATGGGACTGTTTTGTTGTTTGCACCCTGTCCATGATGATGGCAGAAGGTATTGTTATTATGAAATATGAACTGTGGCATATCCCTCCTGCCCTGCTGGGTCTGGCAGGAGTGTTGTCATGGTTGCTGCTGCTACTCCATACAGGATATTTTTCAGGCATATCAGAAGGAGTGCATAAGCGTTTGTGGCTCGCTGTTGCCGCAGTGTTTTCTGGTGCGGGAATGATTATATTCTACTGGTTGCTCCATGCATCAGAAAACATAATAAAATAACGAATAGTTAATGCGAGAATAAGACACATCCAGAGAATAAATATTATAAGTGCGAGTTTTGCCCTTCTTATTCGTAACGCGGACAAGTAATTTATTACAGAGAGGAGCATCCAGAGTTCAATGCATATTATTATTAATATAAAAACAGAGAGCATGATAATTGATGGACTGTTCTTTTGTACCATATAGTCCGGTGAAATGTTTATCAGTAAGACAATGGCAACATTGCCTAACATTGTTTCCCGGATAATGTCTCTGATAGCTTCCAGTGTTTTTCTGTCAAAAAATAAACTCATAGTATTAAATCCGTGATAATTAACATAACTGTGTCTGATTGATGAAATCAGCAATATACTGAATAATAATGGTGTTTTAAATATGAGAAAATATAAATTCTCTTTACCCCGGCTTGATATTACGGGTATGTGGGTATTTTCCCTGGGTGTCTGGTTTCATATCGTCGCCCGTCTTGTTCACAGCAAACCCTGGATGGCTTTTTTTCTGGCGGAGCTGATTGCGGCCATCCTTGTGCTGTTCGGCGCATACCAGGTGCTGGATGCATGGATTGCCCGTGTCAGCCGGGAAGAGCGTGAGGCACTGGAAGCCAGGCAACAGGTCATGATGGAAGGGCAGCAGGAGGGCGGACATGTCTCTCACTAAATTACTGTCGGTTATTCTGTTGATGATGGCCACAGGTGTGCAGGCCTCCACCCGGGATGAAATTGAACGACTCTGGAATCCGCAGGGTATGGCTGCGCAGCCTGCACAACCGGCAGCAGACACGCCAGCCAGGACAGAAAAGCCGGCCCCCCGCTGGTTCCGCCTCAGCAACGGCAGGCAGGTTAACCTGGCCGACTGGAAGGTGGTGCTGTTTATGCAGGGGCATTGCCCTTACTGTCACCAGTTTGACCCGGTACTGAAACAGCTGGCGCAGCAGTACGGCTTTTCCGTTTTTCCCTACACCCTGGATGGTCAGGGGGATACCGCCTTTCCGGAAGCATTACCGGTGCCACCGGACGTGATGCAGACCTTCTTCCCGAATATCCCGGTGGCCACACCGACCACCTTCCTGGTCAACGTCAACACGCTTGAGGCATTACCGCTTTTACAGGGGGCAACGGATGCCGCCGGTTTTATGGCGCGGATGGATACCGTTCTGCAGATGTACGGAGGGAAAAAAGGTGCGAAATAAGCAGGTGGTGTTACTCATTGCCGGAATATCCGGCATCGCGACGGGAATAATCGTCAGCCTGAATATCCCCTTTATCCGTCAGGGGCTTTTTTATCCCGCCAGCCCTGTAGAAATTGTCGTTTCGCTGTGCCTTACCTTTTCTGTTTCTGTTGTGTTTTTTGTGGGGGCAATTGTGGGATGGATTTCGGTGTCTGAAATATATTACAGCCGCATGACCAGTCTGAATGAATCATCAGTAATATCAGAGGAAACTTATAATGACAGAAAACAAAAAGAATCAGGAATTCAAAATCAGAAAAATTAGACGGAATATTGAGTATAGTTTCAGAGGTTCTGACAGATATTTTGATTTGTTTATTGTTTTCCTTGTTACCGGAATTGTTTTATGGGCAGTTATGCACGTTATTTTCGATGTCTGTATTGATTCGTGGAAAGCTGACCCTGAGTTAAATAACTTACGTTATATGTGGAACATCCTGATGTATGCCATTCCGTGTACGTTATGGGCGCTGGCATCCGGTTTTTTTGTTGCAGGTTATCTGCTGCCTTTATGTGCATTATCAGGCAGAAATATCATGATATTCCTGCTGAGACGCCGTATGCGCCGGGAGAACACATTAAGGGAGGGCAGCAATAATGTTTCGCATTAAGCCTCTTTTTATTCTTTGTGCCGCCTTACTGACGGTGACGCCTGCAGCGTCAGCGGATGTGAACAGCGACATGAATCAGTTCTTTAACAAGCTGGGCTTCGCCTCCAATACCACACAGCCGGGCGTCTGGCAGGGGCAGGCTGCCGGCTATGCTTACGGCGGCTCCCTGTATGCCCGTACTCAGGTCAAAAATGTTCAGCTGATTTCCATGACGCTGCCGGATATCAATGCCGGATGTGGCGGCATCGACGCCTACCTCGGTTCGTTCAGTTTTATTAATGGCGAGCAGTTGCAGCGTTTTGTTAAGCAGATTATGAGCAATGCTGCCGGTTACTTTTTTGACCTTGCCCTGCAGACAACGGTGCCGGAAATCAAAACCGCAAAAGACTTCCTGCAGAAAATGGCAAGCGACATTAACAGTATGAACCTCAGTTCCTGCCAGGCTGCACAGGGGATTATCGGCGGGCTTTTCCCCCGGACGCAGGTGTCCCAGCAGAAAGTCTGTCAGGACATTGCCGGTGAGAGCAATATTTTTGCTGACTGGGCGGCTTCCCGGCAGGGATGTACCGTTGGCGGAAAATCTGACAGCGTCAGGGATAAAGCCAGCGACAAGGATAAGGAGCGGGTGACCAAAAACATCAACATCATGTGGAATGCCCTTTCCAAAAACAGAATGTTTGACGGCAACAAAGAGCTGAAAGAGTTTGTGATGACGCTGACCGGCTCACTGGTGTTTGGTCCCAACGGCGAAATCACACCGCTGTCGGCCAGAACCACTGACCGCTCAATTATCCGGGCCATGATGGAAGGCGGCACAGCAAAAATTTATCACTGCAACGACTCTGACAAATGCCTGAAAGTGGTGGCAGACACACCGGTGACCATCAGCCGGGATAATGCACTGAAATCTCAGATTACTAAACTTCTGGCCAGCATTCAGAACAAGGCGGTCAGTGACACGCCTCTGGATGACAAGGAAAAAGGCTTTATTTCCAGTACCACCATCCCCGTCTTCAAATACCTGGTTGACCCGCAGATGCTCGGTGTTTCCAACAGCATGATTTACCAGTTGACGGACTATATCGGTTACGACATCCTGCTGCAGTACATTCAGGAGCTGATACAGCAGGCCCGGGCGATGGTGGCCACGGGAAATTATGACGAAGCGGTTATCGGGCATATTAACGACAACATGAATGATGCCACCCGGCAGATTGCGGCGTTTCAGTCACAGGTGCAGGTACAGCAGGATGCGCTGCTGGTTGTCGATCGTCAGATGAGCTACATGCGTCAGCAGCTTTCCGCCCGCATGCTCAGTCGTTACCAGAACAACTATCACTTCGGAGGGAGCACGCTGTGAATGAAGTTTATGTGATTGCCGGTGGTGAGTGGTTGCGGAATAACCTGAACGCCATTGCCGCCTTTATGGGAACCAGGACGTGGGATTCCATTGAAAAAATTGCGCTCACATTGTCTGTTCTCGCGGTGGCCGTGATGTGGGTACAGCGGCACAACGTGATGGATTTACTGGGCTGGGTGGCCGTGTTTGTGCTTATCAGCCTGCTGGTTAATGTCCGCACATCGGTGCAGATTATTGATAACAGTGACCTGGTCCAGGTTCACCGGGTGGATAATGTGCCGGTCGGACTGGCGATGCCACTTTCACTGACGACCCGTATCGGGCATGCAATGGTGGCCGGCTATGAGATGGTGTTCGCTCAGCCGGACAGCGCCACCTACAGCAAAACAGGTATGCTGTTCGGGGCGAACCTGATTGTGAAAAGCACCGATTTCCTGTCCCGGAATCCGGAAATCATCAATCTGTTTCAGGACTACGTCCAGAACTGCGTGCTGGGTGATATTTACCTGAACCACAAATACACGCTGGAAGACCTGATGGCCTCCTCTGACCCGTACACCATAATCTTTTCTCAGCCCAGCCCTTTACGTCAGGTGCCGAATAATAATTACAGTTTTCTGCACAGCTCAGAGCCGTTTGTGTCCTGTAAGGACGCCTCCGTCGGACTGAAGGATAAGCTGAATTTTGATACGAATACCGGAGGCAAGACCTGGCATTATTATGTGCAGCAGATATTTGGCGGCAGACCGGACCCTGACCTGTTATTCAGACAACTGATGAGTGACAGTTACAGTTATTTCTACGGCTCCAGCCAGTCTGCCAGCCAGATTATGCGCCAGAACGTCACCATGAATGCCCTGAAAGAGGGGATCACCAGTAATGCGGCCCGCAATGGTGACACCGCCAGCCTGGTCAGTCTGGCCACCACCTCATCGATGGAGAAACAGCGTCTGGCGCATGTAGCCATTGGTCATGTGCTGATGCGAAACCTGCCGATGGTGCAGACCATTCTGGTGGGCATTACCATCGGTATCTTCCCGCTTCTGGTACTGGCAGCTGTCTTCAACAAACTGACGCTGTCTGTACTGAGAGGCTATGTGTTTGCCCTGATGTGGTTCCAGACCTGGCCGTTGCTGTATGCCATTCTGAACAGTGCCATGACATTCTATGCGAAGCAGAATGGGGCTCCGGTCGTGCTCTCTGAACTCTCTCAGATACAGCTGAAATACTCCGACCTGGCTGCCACTGCCGGATATATCTCTGCCATGATACCTCCGTTGTCATGGATGATGGTAAAAGGCCTTGGCGCAGGTTTTTCCAGCGTGTACAGCCACTTCGCCTCTTCATCTATCAGCCCGACTGCCAGTGCGGCAGGCAGTGTGGTTGACGGTAATTACTCCTATGGCAACATGCAGACGGAAAACGTGAACGGCTTCAGCTGGAGCACCAACAGCACCACGTCGTTTGGTCAGATGATGTACCAGACCGGCAGTGGCGCAACTGCCACACAGACCCGTGACGGTAATATGGTGATGGATGCAAGCGGAGCGATGTCCCGGTTACCGGTTGGTATCAATGCAACGCGTCAGATTGCGGCGGCGCAACAGGAAATGGCCCGGGAGGCGTCGAACAGAGCCGAAAGCGCCCTGCATGGTTTCAGCAGCAGTATTGCCAGTGCCTGGAACACGCTCAGTCAGTTTGGTTCTAACCGGGGGAGCAGTGATTCTGTCACCGGTGGTGCTGACAGCACGATGAGTGCTCAGGACTCCATGATGGCCAGCCGTATGCGCAGTGCAGTGGAAAGCTATGCGAAGGCGCATAATATCAGTAATGAGCAGGCGACTCAGGAACTGGCATCAACAAGTACCAGGCTATCTGGTGGAATGTATGCTGATGCTCATGCTGAATGGGGGGTTAAACCTAAAATTCTTGGTGTTGGTGGTGGGGTAGGCATCAGAGGTGGATTTAAGGGGAGCCTGGATGCAACGGATGATGACTCACATTCAGCAAGTAGTGGCAGCAGGGCTACCCATGATGCTCGCCATGATATCGATGCTAAAGCCAGTAAGGACTTTAAAGAGGCCAGCGATTACTTTACCAGTCGCAAAGTCAGTGAATCCGGCAGCCATACTGACAATAATGCCGATTCCCGCGTGGACCAGTTGTCTGCAGCCCTGAACTCAGCAAAACAGAGTTACGACCAGTACACGACGAATATGACCCGCAGCCATGAATATGCTGAAATGGCATCCCGTACTGAAAGCATGAGTGGGCAGATGAGTGAAGATCTGTCGCAACAGTTTGCACAGTATGTGATGAAACACGCGCCGCAGGATGCAGAAGCTATTCTGACAAACACCAGTTCACCGGAGATTGCAGAACGCCGTCGGGCGATGGCATGGTCTTTTGTTCAGGAACAGGTGCAGCCTGGTGTTGATAATGCCTGGCGTGAATCCCGTGGGGATATTGGTAAAGGAATGGAGAGCGTACCTTCGGGTGGTGGCAGCCAGGATATTATTGCTGACCATCAGGGGCATCAGGCCATTATTGATCAAAGAACGCAGGACAGTAATATCCGTAATGATGTAAAACATCAGGTTGATAATATGGTCACAGAATATAAAGGGAATATCGGAGATACTCAGAATAGTATTCATGGCGAAGAAAATATTGTAGACAGACAATATTCAGAGTTAAAAAATAATCACAAACAGGAAGAAATTCAACAAAACAACAGATATAATGAAGAAAATAAACGACAGAAATTAATGCCAACACCGTCTGAAGATGCGTTAAAACAGATGGTGGATGATAAGAAAGAACGATTGAAGGGGCCATTATGATCACTCACTATGATATAAAAATGGAGATGCAAAAACTAAAGGAGGTCCTCTCTGTAGAGGGTGTTAATATCCCATCATTATTACAAGTCATAAAGCCGGGAACTTATGTGTTTTTATGGGTTTTATTATGGCCAACTTTTCTGCGTTTAGTATCGGTTAAAAGTGATGTCAGGGATGTTGGCTTTGATATATGTGCTAGTGGAATGATGGGGTTCCTGCTTTTTGTGGCTATTACAAATGGAATGATGTTATACCTTGCTATTCCTGATAGTTTCAGAAAAGATTCAAAAATAATAAATTTTATGTATTCTAAGAGTAAGACATATATTTTGTTGTTTTTGATTGTTTTTTCTATGGTTTCGTTTATGCATTCTATCTTATATGTTTTTGCACTAATGATTACATTCATATTATTTTTCTTGGTGTATACCATAGATATAAATCGTTATAATCTCTCAGCTATAGCCTCAGTAATAGGACTGTTCAAAAAAAAGTCTGTTAGTTAAAAGGATATTTTGGATGAAAATAAAAAAATTGATGATGGTTGCACTGGTCAGTTCCACTCTGACCCTTTCAGGGTGCGATGAGCACAGCAATCAAGAAGCGTAACCTTGAGGTGAAGACTCAGATTAGTGAGACCATCTGGCTTGAACCCGCCAGCGAACGCACGGTATTTCTGCAGATCAAAAACACGTCTGATAAAGACATGAGTGGGCTGCAGGGCAAAATTGCTGATGCTGTGAAAGCGGTATCAGGTGGTGACTTCTCCGGATAAAGCCTACTACTGGATTCAGGCGAATGTGCTGAAGGCCGATAAGATGGATCTGCGGGAGTCTCAGGGATGGCTGAACCGTGGTTATGAAGGCGCAGCAGTTGGTGCAGCGTTAGGTGCCGGTATCACCGGATATAATTCCAGTTCTGCCGGTGCCACACTCGGTGTGGGCCTTGCTGCCGGTCTGGTGGGTATGGCTGCAGATGCGATGGTGGAAGATGTGAACTATACCATGATCACGGATGTGCAGATTGCAGAGCGTACTAAGGCAACGGTGACAACGGATAATGTTGCCGCCCTGCGTCAGGGCACATCAGGTGCGAAAATTCAGACCAGTACTGAAACAGGTAACCAGCATAAATACCAGACCCGTGTGGTCTCAAATGCGAACAAGGTTAATCTGAAATTTGAAGAGGCGAAGCCTGTTCTCGAAGACCAGTTGGCCAAATCAATTGCAAATATTCTCTGATTATCTTCCGGAGGCTGGTCTGACCGGCTTCCTGACTGACGCCTCGCTTTGCTCGTTGTCCAACCCCGGAAAGAAATAAAATAAATTTTATTTCTTTCCGGCGTTTCCGAAATAAATATGAAAACACTGAGCGGTTGTGCAAATTCTTTGTGCGACCGTGAAGTGTTGCCGGCGAAGCCGGAATTTAACGGTTATTAATCTTTTCATCATTAATAATCAGTCCGACTGACTTTTTTTCTTCGGAATATCATCATGAGTTTTAACGCAAAGGATATGACCCAGGGCGGTCAGATTGCGTCCATGCGTATCCGCATGTTCAGCCAGATCGCCAATATCATGCTTTACTGCCTGTTTATTTTTTTCTGGATACTCGTAGGTCTGTTTTTATGGGTAAAAATAAGCTGGCAGACGTTTGTGAACGGCTGTATTTACTGGTGGTGTACCACGCTGGAAGGCATGCGGGATTTAATCAAGTCCCAGCCGGTCTATGAGATCCAGTATTACGGCAAAACCTTCCGGATGAACGCTGCTCAGGTACTGCATGATAAATATATGATCTGGTGCGGAGAGCAGCTATGGTCCGCATTCGTTCTGGCTACAGTTGTGGCACTGGTTATTTGCCTGATCACCTTCTTTGTTGTCTCCTGGATTCTGGGGCGTCAGGGTAAACAACAGAGCGAAAATGAAGTCACAGGTGGTCGTCAACTGACAGACAATCCGAAAGACGTTGCCCGGATGCTGAAAAAAGACGGCAAGGACTCCGATATCCGGATTGGCGACCTGCCGATTATCCGGGATTCCGAAATCCAGAACTTCTGTCTGCACGGCACGGTTGGGGCCGGTAAGTCGGAGGTTATCCGTCGTCTGGCCAACTACGCCCGTCAGCGTGGTGATATGGTGGTGATTTATGACCGTTCAGGGGAATTTGTTAAAAGTTACTATGATCCCTCCATCGATAAAATCCTGAATCCGCTGGATGCACGCTGTGCCGCCTGGGATTTGTGGAAGGAGTGCCTGACACAGCCGGATTTTGATAATACGGCAAATACCCTGATCCCGATGGGTACAAAAGAGGACCCGTTCTGGCAGGGTTCAGGACGTACCATTTTTGCGGAAGCGGCGTACCTGATGCGCAATGACCCCAACCGCAGCTACAGCAAACTGGTGGACACACTGCTTTCCATCAAAATTGAAAAACTGCGTACCTTCCTGCGTAACTCACCGGCGGCCAACCTGGTGGAAGAGAAAATCGAGAAAACGGCGATTTCCATCCGTGCTGTGCTGACCAACTACGTGAAAGCCATCCGTTACCTGCAGGGGATTGAGCATAACGGTGAGCCTTTTACCATCCGTGACTGGATGCGTGGTGTCCGGGAAGATCAGAAAAACGGCTGGCTGTTTATCTCGTCGAATGCCGACACCCATGCCTCCCTGAAGCCGGTGATCTCCATGTGGCTGTCCATTGCCATTCGTGGTCTGCTGGCAATGGGAGAAAACCGTAACCGTCGTGTGTGGTTTTTCTGTGATGAATTACCCACGTTACACAAACTGCCGGACCTGGTGGAGATCCTGCCGGAAGCCCGTAAGTTCGGTGGCTGTTATGTGTTTGGTATCCAGTCCTATGCCCAACTGGAAGATATCTACGGTGAGAAAGCGGCAGCCACGCTGTTTGATGTGCTGAATACCCGTGCTTTTTTCCGATCCCCGAGCCATCAGATTGCAGAGTTTGCTGCCGGTGAAATTGGTGAGAAAGAGCACCTGAAAGCCAGTCTGCAGTATTCCTACGGTGCTGACCCCGTGCGTGACGGGATATCGACCGGTAAGGATATGGAGCGTCAGACGCTGGTCAGTTATTCCGACATTCAGTCTCTGCCGGATCTGACCTGCTATGTCACCCTACCCGGACCGTATCCGGCAGTAAAACTCTCCCTGAAATATCAGACACGACCGAAGGTCGCTCCGGAGTTTATTCCGCGTGACATCAACCCGGAAATGGAGAATCGCCTGAGTGCTGTGCTTGCCGCAAGAGAAGCAGAAGGTCGCCAGATGGCTAGCCTCTTCGAACCGGATGTCCCGGAGGTTGTTTCCGGAGAAGACGTGGTTCAGGTTGAACAGCCACAACAGCCAGTGTCTTCGGTCATCAATGATAAGAAGTCAGATGCAGGTATGAATGTTCCGGCAGGGGGGATCGAGCAGGAGCTGAAAATGAAACCGGAAGAAGAGATGGAACAGCAACTGCCACCCGGGATCAGTGAAACCGGTGAAGTGGTGGATATGGCCGCTTATGAGGCATGGCAACAGGAAAATCATCCGGACACCCAGCAGCAGATGCAGCGTCGTGAAGAGGTGAACATCAATGTGCACCGGGAGCGCGGGGAGGATGTTGAGCCGGGAGATGATTTCTGATGAACAGGTCAGCTCCAGTCTTCAATTCTCAGGCCGCCCACACGTTCAAATTCCCGGGTGTTATTAGTCACAATAATCAGCCCCCGACTGCGGGCATGACCTGCGATCATTTGATCAAATGGCCCGACAGGGCGTCCCTGACGGGCAAGTTCTGCTCTTATCTGGCCAGTGTGTGTGGCTGCAGCAGCGTCGTAATCCAGAACATCAATGCGGGAAACAAATCCCTCGATCACAGCGAGATTACGTTCAGGCATCTGGCTTTTTTCTGCACCATATATCAGCTCCATCAGGGTGACCGAACTGATACACATTCTCCCCTGGTTCAGGTTAAAACGGTCCCTGACACGGGCGGGTTTGTTCTTTATCGTAAAAATGCAGATGTTGGTATCGAGCATAAACTTCAGCATCAGAATGACTCCCTTTCCTGCATACCGGGCTGTTCCCTGTTATCCATAAAATCGGCGCTGACGCTGTTTCCGTCGAACCATTCGTCCCATGTCTCTCCGGCTGGCGTAATGATTCTGGTTCGTCCGACAGCAATCACTTCAACGCGTTTTACGTTTTCCGGCAATGCAACCGCTTTTGGCAGTCTGACCGCCTGGCTGCGGTTGCTGAGAAATACGGTGGTTTCCATTATTTGCCTCCTTATGTGGATATGTCTTGTGTATATCCATTGTGGGATTGATACCGGGATATGTCAAAGGGATATACGTTTATGATGAGTATCGCGCAGGTCAGATCGGCCGGAAGTGCCGCTAACTATTATACCGACAAGGATAATTACTATGTGCTGGGCAGCATGGGAGAACGCTGGGCCGGCAGGGGGGCTGAACAGCTGGGGCTGCAGGGCCGCGTCGATAAGGATGTTTTTACCCGTCTTCTGGAGGGGAAGCTGCCGGACGGAGCGGATTTAAGCCGCATGCAGGATGGCAGTAATAAGCATCGTCCCGGCTACGACCTGACCTTCTCCGCTCCCAAAAGTGTCTCCGTGATGGCCATGTTAGGCGGTGATAAACGTCTTATTGATGCACATAACCAGGCCGTGGATTTTGCTGTCCGTCAGGTGGAGGCGCTGGCTTCCACACGGGTTATGACGGACGGACAGTCAGAAACGGTGCTGACCGGTAATCTGGTGATGGCGCTTTTTAATCACGACACCAGTCGCGATCAGGAACCACAGTTACACACGCATGCGGTGGTGGCCAATGTTACACAGCATAACGGCGAGTGGAAGACACTGAGCAGTGACAAAGTGGGAAAAACAGGGTTCATTGAGAATGTGTACGCTAATCAGATTGCCTTTGGCAGACTCTACCGGGAAAAGCTGAAAGAGCAGGTTGAGGCGCTGGGCTATGAAACCGAAGTGGTCGGTAAGCACGGGATGTGGGAGATGCCGGGCGTACCGGTGGAGGCCTTTTCCAGTCGTTCGCAGGCTATCAGGGAGGCCGTCGGGGAAGACGCCTCGCTGAAATCCCGGGATGTGGCAGCACTGGATACGCGAAAATCCAAACAGCACGTCGATCCTGAAATCAAAATGACCGAGTGGATGCAGACGCTGAAGGAAACCGGGTTCGATATCCGGGCATATCGTGACGCGGCGGAGCAACGGGCAGAGACCCGCACGCAGGCGCCCGGGGCTGTTTCACTGAAGGGACCGGATGTGCAGCAGGCGGTGACACAGGCCATTGCCGGATTAAGTGAACGAAAAGTGCAGTTCACGTATACGGACGTGCTGGCCAGAACAATCGGCATACTGCCGCCGGAAGAGGGCGTGATTGAGCGGGCATGCGCTGGTATTGATGAGGCCATCAGCCGTGAGCAACTCATCCCCCTTGACCGTGAGAAGGGGCTGTTCACGTCCTGGATTCATGTGCTCGATGAACTGTCAGTCCGGGCACTCAGTCGCGATATCATGAAACAGAACCGGGTAACCGTACATCCGGAGAAAAGTGTTTCCCGGACTGCCGGTTACAGCGATGCGGTCAGTGTTCTGGCACAGGATCGTCCGCCACTGGCTATTGTGTCAGGGCAGGGTGGCGCAGCCGGGCAGCGTGAGCGGGTGGCTGAACTGGCAATGATGGCCCGGGAGCAGGGGCGGGAGGTGCAGATTATCGCTGCTGACCGTCGCTCACAGATGAACCTGAAGCAGGATGAATGGCTGTCCGGTGAACTGATAACCGGGCGTCGTCAGTTGCTGGAAGGCATGGCCTTCACACCAGGCAGTACAGTTATTGTCGACCAGGGTGAAAAACTCTCCCTGAAAGAGACGTTAACCCTGCTGGACGGTGCCGCACGTCATAACGTACAGATCCTGATAACCGACAGCGGGCAGCGAACCGGTACAGGCAGTGCGCTGATGGCCATGAAGGATGCCGGGGTGAACATATATCGCTGGCAGGGCGGAGAGCAGCGACCGGCAACCATCATCAGTGAACCGGACCGTAATGTCCGCTATGCCCGGCTGACCGGGGATTTTGCGGCCAGCGTGAAAGCCGGAGAAGAGAGCGTGGCACAGGTCAGCGGGGTACGGGAACAGGCCATTCTGACACAGGCCATTCGCAGTGAGCTGAAAACACAGGGCGTGCTCGGACACCCGGAAGTAACCATGACCGCCCTGTCACCGGTCTGGCTGGACAGCCGGAGCCGTTATCTGCGGGATATGTACCGCCCGGGGATGGTGATGGAGCAGTGGAACCCGGAGACACGCAGTCATGACCGCTATGTTATCGACCGGGTGACGGCGCAGAGTCACAGCCTGACCCTGCGGAATGCACAGGGTGAAACGCAGGTGGTGCGTATTTCCTCGCTGGACAGCAGCTGGTCGCTGTTCCGGCTGGAAAAAATGCTGGTGGCAGACGGCGAGCGTCTGAGGGTGACGGGAAAAATCCCCGGACTCCGCGTCTCCGGCGGTGACCGCCTGCAGGTGGCATCCGTCAGTGAGGATGCGATGACGGTTGTTGTGCCGGGACGGGCTGAACCGGCCACCCTGCCTGTGGGGGATTCACCGTTCACGGCACTGAAGCTGGAGAACGGCTGGGTGGAAACACCCGGGCATTCCGTCAGTGACAGTGCGACGGTTTTTGCCTCCGTCACACAGATGGCAATGGACAATGCCACCCTGAACGGTCTGGCCCGCAGTGGTCGTGATGTCCGGCTGTATTCCTCACTGGATGAAACCCGTACTGCGGAAAAACTTGCCCGCCATCCGTCCTTTACGGTGGTTTCTGAGCAGATAAAGACGCGGGCCGGTGAGGCATCGCTGGAAACGGCTATCAGTCATCAGAAGTCCGCACTTCACACGCCGGCACAGCAGGCCATTCATCTTGCCCTTCCGGTGGTGGAAAGTAAAAACCTGGCCTTCAGCCATGTGGACCTACTGACAGAGGCAAAGTCGTTTGCTGCAGAAGGAACCAGTTTTGCTGACCTGGGGCGGGAAATCAATGCGCAGATAAAACGGGGCGATTTACTGCATGTGGATGTGGCAAAAGGTTATGGCACAGACCTGCTGGTTTCCCGTGCGTCGTATGAGGCTGAAAAAAGCATTCTTCGCCATATTCTCGAAGGTAAGGAGGCGGTCACGCCGCTGATGGAGAGAGTACCTGGCGAACTCATGGAGAAACTGACATCAGGACAGCGCGCCGCCACCCGCATGATACTGGAAACGTCCGACCGTTTCACGGTGGTGCAGGGCTATGCCGGTGTGGGTAAGACCACACAGTTCCGGGCGGTGATGTCAGCCGTGAACATGCTGCCGGCGAGTGAGCGTCCCCGTGTCGTTGGGCTGGGTCCCACGCACCGTGCGGTCGGGGAGATGCGCAGCGCAGGCGTGGATGCACAGACACTGGCGTCCTTTCTGCATGACACGCAGCTGCAGCAGCGCAGCGGAGAAACGCCGGATTTCAGCAACACGCTGTTCCTGCTCGATGAGAGCTCAATGGTGGGCAATACCGACATGGCACGGGCATACGCCCTGATTGCGGCCGGTGGTGGTCGTGCCGTGGCCAGCGGTGACACGGACCAGCTGCAGGCCATCGCGCCCGGTCAGTCTTTCCGTCTCCAGCAGACGCGCAGTGCTGCCGATGTGGCCATCATGAAGGAGATTGTGCGTCAGACGCCGGAACTGCGGGAGGCGGTATACAGCCTGATTAACCGGGATGTGGAAAGGGCACTGTCCGGGCTTGAGAGTGTGAAACCGTCTCAGGTGCCACGTCAGGAGGGCGCATGGGCACCGGAACACTCTGTGACGGAGTTCAGTCACAGCCAGGAAGCGAAACTGGCAGAAGCGCAGCAGAAGGCGATGCTGAAAGGCGAGGCTTTCCCGGATGTCCCCATGACACTGTATGAAGCCATTGTCCGCGACTATACCGGCAGGACACCGGAAGCACGGGAGCAGACGCTGATTGTTACGCACCTGAATGAAGACAGGCGCGTGCTGAACAGCATGATTCATGATGCACGGGAAAAGGCCGGTGAGCTGGGAAAAGAGCAGGTCATGGTGCCTGTCCTGAACACAGCGAATATACGCGACGGGGAGTTGCGTCGTCTCTCCACCTGGGAGACACATCGGGACGCACTTGTCCTGGTGGATAATGTGTATCACCGGATTGCCGGTATCAGTAAGGGTGACGGGCTGATAACCCTGCAGGATGCGGAAGGTAACACGCGGCTGATTTCGCCCCGGGAGGCGGTGGCTGAAGGTGTCACACTGTACACCCCGGACACCATCCGGGTGGGGACCGGTGACCGGATGCGCTTCACGAAGAGTGACCGGGAGCGCGGCTATGTGGCCAACAGCGTCTGGACGGTGACGGCGGTTTCCGGTGACAGTGTCACGCTTTCTGACGGACTGCAGACCCGGGTGATTCGCCCCGGTCAGGAGCAGGCAGAACAACATATTGATTTGGCCTATGCCATCACTGCCCACGGTGCACAGGGGGCGAGTGAAACCTTTGCCATCGCGCTTGAAGGCACGGAAGGTGGCCGGAAACAGATGGCCGGCTTTGAGTCAGCCTACGTTGCCCTGTCGCGTATGAAGCAGCATGTGCAGGTGTACACTGATGACCGTCAGGGCTGGACGGATGCCATCAACAATGCCGTACAGAAAGGGACTGCCCACGATGTGCTGGAGCCGAAAGCTGACCGGGAGGTCATGAATGCAGAGCGGCTGTTCAGTACGGCTCGGGAACTGCGGGACGTGGCGGCAGGGCGTGCCGTTCTCCGTCAGGCGGGACTTGCCGGGGGAGACAGTCCTGCACGGTTTATTGCACCAGGGCGCAAATATCCGCAGCCGTATGTGGCACTGCCGGCTTTTGACCGTAACGGCAAATCAGCAGGTATCTGGCTGAACCCGCTGACCACGGATGACGGAAACGGGCTGCGGGGATTCAGCGGTGAAGGCCGGGTGAAAGGCAGCGGAGATGCGCAGTTCGTGGCCCTGCAGGGCAGCCGTAACGGAGAGAGCCTGCTGGCTGATAATATGCAGGATGGTGTCCGGATTGCCCGTGATAATCCTGACAGCGGTGTGGTGGTGAGAATTGTCGGTGAAGGTCGCCCGTGGAATCCCGGTGCCATCACCGGCGGTCGCGTGTGGGGGGATATCCCGGACAACAGTGTCCAGCCGGGTGCCGGAAACGGTGAGCCGGTCACGGCAGAGGTACTGGCACAGCGGCAGGCTGAAGAGGCTATCCGCCGTGAAACGGAACGCCGTGCGGATGAAATTGTCCGTAAAATGGCAGAGAACAAACCTGACCTGCCGGATGGCAAAACAGAGCAGGCTGTCAGGGAGATTGCCCGGGAAAACCTGCTGCAGGAGCGACTGCAGCAGATGGAGCGGGATATGGTTCGTGACCTGCAGAAAGAGAAAACCCTGGGTGGAGACTGATACAGGAAGACAAACGCTGATGACAACGGATAACACGAACACGACACGTAACGATTCACTGGCTGCCCGGACCGATACCTGGTTGCAGTCGTTGCTGGTCTGGTCACCCGGCCAGCGGGATATCATCAAAACGGTGGCACTGGTGCTGATGGTTCTGGACCATGCAAACCGCATTCTGCATCTGGACCAGTCGTGGATGTTTCTGGCCGGGCGCGGGGCCTTTCCGCTGTTTGCTCTGGTGTGGGGGCTGAATCTGTCCCGTCATGCGCATATCCGGCAACCGGCCATTAACCGGTTGTGGGGATGGGGAGTGATTGCCCAGTTCGCGTATTATCTGGCCGGTTTTCCCTGGTATGAAGGAAATATCCTGTTTGCCTTTGCGGTTGTGGCACAGGTGCTGATGTGGAGTGAAACGCGCACCTGGTGGCGTTCCGCAGGGTGCATGTTGCTGCTGGCAGTATGGCTGCCTTTGTCCGGTACCAGTTACGGCATTGCCGGGCTGCTGATGCTGGCGGTCAGCCACCGGTTGTATCAGGCGGAAGACAGAATGGAACGTCTGGCGCTGGTTGCATGCCTGCTGGCCGTGATTCCGGCGCTTAACCTTGCCACCAGTAATGCGGCGGCTGTAGCCGGCCTTGTGATGACAGTGCTGACTGTTGGTCTGGTGTCGTGTGCAGGGAAATCCTTACCCCGTTTCTGGTCCGGAGATTTCTTCCCGACGTTCTATGCCTGTCATCTGGCTGTGCTGGGCGTTCTGGCACTGTGACGGGTGTGGTATCTTTGGCCGCAAGAGGACGATTCGTCAGAGGCAGAATACAGCATGACAGAGCAGAAGCGACCGGTACTGACACTGAAGCGGAAAACAGAGGGAACAACACCTGTCCGCAGCCGGAAAACCATAATCAATGTCACCACGCCACCAAAGTGGAAGGTGAAAAAGCAGAAGCTGGCCGAGAAAGCGGCCCGGGAAGCAGAGCTGGCGGCAAAAAAAGCGCAGGCCAGACAGGCGCTGTCCATTTATCTGAGCCTGCCCACGCTGGATGAGGCCGTGAATACCCTGAAGCCCTGGTGGCAGGGATTGTTTGACGGTGACACCCCCCGGCTTCTGGCCTGCGGTATCCGGGACGTGTTACTGGAAGACGTGGCGCAGCGGAATATCCCGCTCTCGCATAAAAAACTGCGCCGTGCGCTGAAGGTCATCACCCGTTCAGAAAGTTATCTGTGTGCCATGAAAGCCGGTGCCTGTCGGTATGACACGGAAGGGTATGTGACGGAGTATATTTCTCAGGAGGAGGAAGCGTATGCGGCAGCGCGTCTGGAGAAAATCCGTCGCCAGAACCGGATAAAGGCAGAACTTCAGGCTGTGCTTGATGAGAAATAAAAAGGCCTCCCCGAAAGAGTGAGGAGGCTGAAACAATAAGGCTTAAAAGGAAATAACTTCCGTACCCGAAAGGAAGTCAGTCCACTGAATTATTTACCACAATAATACTGACGACTAAAAGGGAGGAGCAGAAAAATGAATGGATTCAGAAACAGTTCACGGAACGGTCAGGTCTGGCGTTACCAGCGTGCCGGAGGCCGGGCCGTTATTCTGGAGGTCAGTGGACGTTGGATGGAGGCTGCTGAAGCATGGAGACGGGCTGCTCATATTGCTCCCCGTACTGACTGGCAGCAGTTTGCGTGGCAGAGAGCAGAATACTGCCAGCGGCGCAGCAGGGGTAAGGCCGGACATCAACCACGCCCTTCAGGAGGTAGTGGATGCCTGGCGAAAACCAAAGAACATACAAGTCAGGCAGG
Source organism: Escherichia sp. KTE159 (assembly GCF_000408805.1). NCBI lineage: Bacteria > Pseudomonadati > Pseudomonadota > Gammaproteobacteria > Enterobacterales > Enterobacteriaceae > Escherichia > Escherichia sp. KTE159. The sequence goes on along the minus strand of NZ_KE137291.1, from coordinate 15,163 downwards.
CTGACGCCTTCGCGTTGCTCAGTTGTCCAACGCCGGGGACGGGAAAAAGCAAGTTTTTCCCGTCCCCGGCGTTTCTGTAACAAAAACAGGTAAATGGGGGTAATAGTCAGCAACAGGGAATGTGGTATTATCGCGGCGGGTGTCTGAGCCTTTCTGGTTCAGGCAAGACGCAGGTGCCAGAAATGCGAAGACCCCACTCGTTAATCCATTAACTCGTGAGGTCTGCATGAAGTATCTCGACACTACTGATTGTAGCCTCTTCCTTGCAGAGAGGTCAAAGTTTATGACGAAATATGCCCTTATCGGGTTGCTCGCCGTGTGCGCCACGGTGTTGTGTTTTTCACTGATATTCAGGGAACGGTTATGTGAGCTGAATATTCACAGGGGAAATACAGTGGTGCAGGTAACTCTGGCCTACGAAGCACGGAAGTAAGCTGCCGGGCGGGGACGGAAGTCCCCGCTTTCCGGAAGTGTGAGGTATTTCAGGGGCAGACACCCGAAATGCCAGAAACAGCCGGTCCCGCCCGGGGTCGGCATCCTGGTTAAGGCATTTCCTGCTTTTCAGTCATTTCATTATCAAAATCACATTAAACGGTCGTAATCAGACATGATTTGTGCGCCAACACTGATCATCGTCACAACTTTCAAGTCGCTGATTTCAAAAAACTGTAGTACCCTCTGCGAAACGATCCCTGTTTGAGTATTGAGGAGACGAGATGTCGCAGACAGAAAATGCAGTGACTTCCTCATCAGGCACCAAGCGTGCATACCGGAAAGGTAACCCTGTTCCGGACAGAGAGAGGCAAAGAGCTTCTCTGGCTCGCAGAAGCAACACTCATAAGGCTTTTCATGCGGTTATCCAGGCCCGGTTAAAAGACAGGCTGAGTGAACTGGCGGATGAGGAAGGTATTACCCAGGCGCAGATGCTTGAAAAACTGATTGAATCAGAGCTGAAACGCAGAGCGACTTCGTAAATATTCACATTCTTGCTTATCTCAGGCGTGAGTGATAGATTGCTGATCGTTTAAGGAATTTTGTGGCTGGCCACGCCGTAAGGTGGCAGGGAACTGGTTCTGATGTGGATTTACAGGAGTCAGAAAAGCGAAAACCCCGATAATCTTCTTTAACTTTGGCGAGTGAGAAAGATTACCGGGGCTAACAAGAAACTGCATAGAAGCTGTTGCTCTATGCGGGGAGTATAGTTATATGCCCGGAAAAGTTCAAGACTTCTTTCTGTGCTCACTCCTTCTGTGCAACATAAGTGCAAGATGGTGTGACTGATCTTCTACAAACGTATTACCGCCAGGTAAAGAACCCGAATCCGGTGTTCACACCCCGTGAAGGTGCCGGAACGCTGAAGTTCTGCGAAAAACTGATGGAAAAGGCGGTGGGCTTCACCTCCCGTTTTGATTTCGCTATTCATGTGGCGCATGCCCGTTCGAAGGGACTGCGTCGGCGCATGCCACCGGTGCTGCGTCGGCGGGCTATTGATGCGCTGCTGCAGGGGCTGTGTTTCCACTATGACCCGCTGGCCAACCGCGTCCAGTGTTCCATCACCACACTGGCCATTGAGTGCGGGCTGGCGACGGAGTCTGCTGCCGGAAAACTCTCCATCACCCGTGCCACCCGGGCCCTGACGTCCCTGGCAGAGCTGGGGCTGATTACCTACCAGACGGAATATGACCCGCTTATCGGGTGCTATATCCCGACCGATATCACGTTCACACCGGCGCTGTTTGCTGCTCTCGATGTGTCTGAAGAGGCTGTGGCTTCCGCACGCCGCAGCCGCGTGGAATGGGAAAACAGACAGCGTAAAAAGCAGGGACTGGATACCCTGGGTATGGATGAACTGATAGCGAAAGCCTGGCGTTTTGTCCGTGAGCGTTTCCGCAGTTACCAGACAGAGCTTAAGTCCCGGGGAATAAAACGTGCCCGGGCGCGTCGTGATGCGAACAGGGAACGTCAGGATATCGTCACCCTGGTGAAACGACAACTGACGCGTGAAATCTCGGAAGGGCGCTTTACAGCTAATCGTGAGGCGGTAAAACGCGAAGTGGAACGTCGTGTGAAGGAGCGCATGATTCTGTCACGTAACCGTAATTACAGCCGGCTGGCCACAGCCTCCCCCTGAAAGTGACTTCTTCTGAATAATCCGGCCCGCGCCGGAGGCATTCGCACGCCTGAAGTCCACCAGAGCACAAAAAATCAGCACTACATACAAAAAACAACCTCACCATCCACCTTCTGGTGCATCCGACCCCCTGTTTTTAATACAAAACACGTCTCACAGACGGGTAATTTTGCTTATCCACATTAAACTGCAAGGGACTTCATCATAAGGTTACAACCGTTTATGTCATAAAGCGCCAGCCGTTAGCCCTACAGGGTGCAATGTATCTTTTAAACACCTGTTTATATCTCCTTTAAACTACTTAATTTCATTCATTTAAAAAGAAAACCTATTCACTGCCTGTCCTGTGGACAGACAAATATACACCTCCCACCGCAAGCGGCGGGCCCCGACCGGAGTCAATTTAGTTACAACATGCAAACATAGACCCCGGAAAAACCCCGGTCCAGCGCAGAACTGAAACCACAAAGCCCCTCCCTCATAACTGAAAAGCGAGGCCGCCCCCGCCCAAAGGGCGGGAACAACATCGCTTTTAATTATGAATGTTGTAACTAAGTATTCTCATCGCTGTCAGTCTTCTGGCTGGAAGTCCTCAATACACGCTCGTAAGCGGCCCTCACGGCCCGCTAACGCGGAGATACGCCCCGACTACGGGTAAACCCTTGTCGGGACCACTCCGACCGCGCACAGAAGCTCTGTCATAGCTGAAAGCGGGTATGGTCTGGCAGGGCTGGGGATGGGTAAGGTGAAATCTATCAATTAGTACCGGCTTACGCCGGGCTTCGGCGGTTTTACTCCGGTATCACATGTAACCACAGCGTGCCGCCTTCCATGCCGCTGGCGCGGCATATCCTAGTGACGATATCTGAATCGTTATATACTGTGTATATACGTAGTAATGACGAGGTGATAAATGGCACAGGTTAATATGAGTTTAAGAATCGACGCTGAACTGAAGGATGCTTTTATGGCCGCTGCAAAAAGCATGGACCGTAATGGCTCTCAGTTAATCCGGGATTTTATGCGCCAGACCGTTGAACGGCAGCATAATACCTGGTTCCGTGACCAGGTTGCGGCAGGACGTCAGCAACTCGAGCGCGGCGATGTGCTTCCCCATGACATGGTCGAATCTTCTGCCGCTGCATGGCGGGATGAAATGAGCAGGAAGGTCGCCGGTAAATGATGGAGATATTCTGGACCATGCTGGCCAGCCAGGACAGGAAGCGCATTCGTGAGTACATTGCAGAGCAGAACCTGATGGCCGCCATTGAACTGGACGAACGGATTGGTTATTCAGCCAGCAGCCTGGCCGGGCAGCCGTATAAAGGCCGCAATGGTCGTGTGGAAGGTACCCGGGAACTGGTTATTCACCCGCATTTTGTTCTGGTTTATGAGGTCGACAGCCAGTGGGGAAAAGTGTATATCCTGCGTGTATTGCATACTGCACAGAAGTGGCCATAGAGGGGCTGTCCGGATATAAAAACGTCTGACGGAGATGCAAGAACCATGAATAATGATGAGCTGGTCACCAGACGTGCGCAGGCGATTGCCGAATTTTCATTTTGCTCAGCACAGGACCGCAATCTTATTTCGGTAAAAGGAAATAGCTTCAATAATATAAAAGGGAAAACCTTGGGAAACCATGGTAAAGTTCGGGTGTCACAGAACCCCGAACCGCAGCGGTTGAAATTCGACCAATCCAAAGCAACCAAATACAGCAAGGAAAACTAAATGACCGTTGATGAATATGTAAAGAAGATAGCGAAAGAAATTTTTGATGAACCTTCATCCTATGAATCTATTTTAGCGAAGGCCACAAATGTAATCGAAAAATCAAATATTAAAGTAGAGTCGAAAGAAAAATTTTGGATCGACCTCTATAATGAGTTAGGTGGAAATTTAACACCTTGTTTTGAAAGCCAAGACTCCAGGAAACTATGGAATTTAATTGCCGCTGCAAAAGCTGCTGTCGCTGCTAAAGTGCAAGGAAAGAAATAGAATGACACAAGAGGCTTACAATATAGGATCATTAATTGTATATGTTATATCTGCTGTCATTGCTTTAATTATGCTCGGTGTTGCCATATCACAATTAAGTAAGTTAAGAATCCAGGTTCAGGAAGCTGTAAAATCTAATAGAATTAGTGAATTAGGAACTTTTCTTGAGGTTGAAAATCAAATAAAAAATAGTCGAAGAGAGTTAACAAAAGCAAGTTTAAATGTTCTTACATTGAAAGACAAAGGAAGGCAAGATGAACTAGACTCTGCATCTTTGTATTTAGATGAATGCATCGAAAATTATTTAAACGGATTGGATCGTTTATGTTTTTGCATTATTAAAGAATACTTCGATAACGATGATATGAAAATTGAATATAGACATGTGATAAACGATGCAGTAGAAAAAAATCCAACGTATTTTCAGCAGGCATCAAAGCATCGAAATATTAAAAAGATCCATGAAAAATGGGCAGATAGTTAATGGCTCGCACAATGACGTTACATCATCTTTCTGACTTGCGGGAGAAGCCGTGACGCTGACAGAAAAATCAGGTCATCTGGCGTGGTGTGCCTTGGTGGCACTTGCGCTGGCTAGGCAGGATGGTGGCGTTCTCTCGTCGGCACAGGAAAACCTCTTTACCCGCTGGCTGGCAAGCGCACTAAAGCAAGGGGTCAGTTTGGATATTGGAAATTATTGTACGGTAAGCCTGTTTTTTGAACAGGCTTACCTATCGCGATAGGGTACACCCTGATGCGAGATATAAAATGTGACCTCATACAATTAATGACATAACCTATATGCGATAGAATATATGCAACAACCTAAATGCGATAATGCGGTGAAAAAATGTTCATCAGAGCTTATTTAAGGGGGTCAACAGAAGATCAGTTTGCAGATCGGGCAAAAGAGATACTGGAACAGTTCGTCCAGGAACGGGGGCATAAAATTGCCAGTTATTATCGGGAGAACATAAGCGGTACAAAGCTTGACCGTCCGGAACTGGGGCGATTACTGATGGACAGTCACCGTAATGATATTTTACTGGTTGAGCAGATAGACCGCTTGACCCGTCTTAGCAACAGCGACTGGATAACGCTGAAAAAGCAAATTGAACAACATGAATTGCGAATTGTCAGTCTAGATGTTCCAACATCATGGCAAGCCCTTTCAGATAAAGATCCTTCACAATCAGATCCGATTACCCGCGCAGTGATAACTGCAATAAATAATATGCTTATAGACCTGATGGCCGCGATGTCGCATAAGGACTGGCTGAGTCGTCGCCAACGCCAAAAACAGGGAATTGAACGAGCTCATACGTTGGGTAAATACCGGGGAAAACAAGCCGATCAGGAACGGCATCAGAAAGTGTTGTACTACAGACAAGTAAAAAAACTCAGCATTAGAGAAACAGCAGATGCTACGGGCTACAGCACTTCGCAGGTTTGCCGTATTCAGGCACTTTATCGAGAACCAATGACTGATTAAAAAGTAGCCTTAACGTACAATAATTTTCGATATCCAAACTGACCCCAATATGCTGGTTCAGGGACAGAATGTCGGTTAACAGTATCAGCCAGATTCGACAGACCTGTCCCGATGATTACGCTCTGGCATATGTTCCGCAGGAACTGGTGCAGAATGACATCACATCAGGAACACTGTTGACTGCCCTGGGCGATTTTTCAGTCACTTTCCCGGGCTATTATCTGTATTATACCAGTCGCCTGAAATCCTCTGCGGCATTTAATATTATTGTCGAATCACTGCGAATGTCTGACTCGCCCCGATAAACCAGTAGGGTAGCTCAATACAGGAGCAGAAATTCGTTAACTGATGACAATTATCCTGCCGGTTATTAACCTGCTGGCCGGCGTATAAACAATTCTGATTAGTAACCATTGTTAAAAAAGAGATATGTACAAACCTGTAACTGTTTTTATAGGGCTTCGCTATAAATATGGTAGCGCAGCAGACCGCTTCAGCCGATTTGTATCCTGGCTTTCAACGATTGGTATTACTCTCGGCGTTATGGCCCTGATAACAGTATTATCTGTAATGAACGGATTTGAACGTGAATTACAGAAGAATATTCTGGACCTTATGCCCCATGCCATTCTCTCTGCAGAAAAAGGTTATATTAATGACGACATATTACCTGCAGACAGGATAAAGCTTGACGGTGTTCAGCGAATTGCCCCCTTAACAACAGGTGAGGTTGTGCTGCAAAGTGCCGGCAATGTGGCTGCCGGAATTATGCTGGGTATCGGGCCGGCAGAAAAGGACCCTCTGTCACCTTATCTGGTCAATGTGAGCCAGTCCGTATTACAACCGGGTGAGTATAATGTCATTCTTGGTGAACAGATTGCGGCTCAGTTGGGGGTTAATCGCGGTGATAAAGTCCGCATTATGGTTCCGTCAGCCAGTCAGTTCACTCCACTCGGTCGTCTGCCTGCTCAGCGCCTGTTTACTGTCGCAGGAATTTTTGCTGCCGGCAGTGACATTGACAAGAGTGAGCTACTGGTAAATATACAGGATGCGTCACGCCTTATGCGTTATCCTTCGGGGAGTTTTTCCGGATGGCGTCTGTGGCTGACAGCCCCATTGCAGGTGGGAGAACTCAGCCGTCAGACTCTGCCGGACGGAATAACATGGACAGACTGGCGTGAGCGAAAAGGAGAGTTATTCCAGGCCCAGCGGATGGAGAAAAACATCATGGGGCTTTTACTCAGTCTTATCGTGATTGTTGCCGCATTTAATATCATCACTTCTCTTGGACTTATGGTGATGGATAAACAGGCCGAAGTGGCGGTACTGCAGACGCAGGGATTAACTTCACGTCAGGTAATGATGGTTTTCATTGTTCAGGGAGTCAGTACAGGTGTCATCGGTGCGCTGGTTGGCGCAGTATCAGGTATAGTACTCGCAGGCCAGTTAAATAACCTGATGCCGGTAACGGGGTTACTGACCGGAAATATCGAGTTACCCGTAGCCACAGAACCATTGCAGGTAATTTTCGTCGTTCTGGCAACAATACTCATCTCCTTATTGTCCACACTGTATCCGGCATGGAAAGCAGCATCCATACCGCCTGCAGAGGCATTACGGTACTCATAATTCACTGACCAGAACGATTCAGATGATTAATGTCTGTCGGATATAATCAGAGGAGGGTATGGATACCCCTCTTTTTCATTTATTTCCCTTTTTATCAAGAAACTTCCTGATGTTATTAAGTGCTTCTTTTGTTTTTAGAATGCGCTTGATATCCATTTCATCCCGCCCGATCATTCTTTTTCCGGACAAAAGACGGTCAAGAAGCTCCTGTTTCGCATCAGGAGAATCTTTGGCGAGCTCCATCAGGTTAAGCAAATCTTCACGATTGAGAGGAAAGAAGTATTTTACAAAATACTTGAAAAGCGAAAGAAAGTAGTATGCTGTCCATGCAATACAGAAACCGATTCTGAGAAACTCATTGTCAACTATACAGAAATACAAGTATACAATCAGGAGAACAGGTAAAATCCATAATACTATAGCTAAAAATATATACGGGGATCAGGAGTCTGTATGGCCGTTCATGTTTATTCAGGATGAATAAAATCTTCTCCGCTTCTGAATCACACATAACATCCTCTTCCCATTTTTTCTGATACGTAATATCCTGCTGTTATCGGGAGTGTTTATTGCTCAGAAATATTCTCCTGCTGTGCCTTCATCCTGAACCACCTTTGTTCCAATATCGCCAGTCTGCGACCGGCACTCTGTGCTTCAGATTGTGATACCTGCCCTTCAGGGTGACCATCCAGACCATAACGAGGGACGCCGGCGACAGCTGTCCGCTGCAGATATACGCGGCGGGAGGTGATGCAGGATACTGCACAGAGCCATTCATCCATGGACAGTTCTGTCTCCGGGTGTTCTGCCAGAAATGCCGAAATATCATTGCTTATGCCAATTTTCAGGGGAATAAATCCACCACCTTCAGCACGAAGATGAGGAAACAGGGCCTTTATTTTTTCCACGCACTCGTGAGTATACTCACGGGTCCAGTGGGAGGGACGTGGGAAACGGTGTTTTTTCTTCTTCCTGGCTGGCGATTCGGGGATATGTGTTTCGACGGCAGATGAATTGATTCCAGTGTGGGCTGATTCTGCTGCCTGTTCAGTAAATGCAGATTCTATAATATCTGTTTTTTCGGATAAGGAAGGTAGCGAAAAAGTACGACGTTTTTTCACTACAATGACGGGGGTTTTTCTTTCTTCCTGATTTTTTTCATAAATACCTCGGTTGGCTGGCTCTACTCTTTAATGATATCACACTCCATAAATTAGTAAATTTTCCGCCAGGTGATTTTCATGGTTAATAAGTCCGTTCTCTGAATATTTATACTAGAAGTAGTAACAGTTATGGCGTGATAGTCAAATTGATAAGCGACTGACCCCTGACGGAAACATGGTTGATATATTCTCTCACTTTAATGTTGCCATGATATAAATAAAAACAATTCCTTTTAAAAAATATAAGAAGAAGAGATCGGGCGCACAGTTCATCTCTGCCTTTGTACTGTTCGTGTACATAAGGAGTGCTTTCATTATGCCAATGATACTTGTAAAGAAGAATCCCCGGGGAAAAGTGATTCGGAGCTTAGCAGTGAGGAAGAGACCGCAGTAAAGACGGTCTGTGGACTGAAAAAGCCAGCAACTACGGCACTACATACACTGGCCAATGATCTTCTCCGGGAAATGCGTGAGTCTGTCGTGATGCTGTGGAAATTCACTGGGCGAACGGTAATATTCAGGTCATCAGACCTGTGCGGGAGAACAGTATTAATGGTGAAGCGCAGGGCGGAATACGTCCCCCTTACTGGGTTATTCTTGCTTTTTGCCGGAGTGCCGATGGCAGAATCATCTGCAGTGAAGGGTATGCTCATGCTCTTTATCAACTGACATGTCCGGTGCCTGTGGACAGCAAACTGGAACGAAACACGCTCACTGCTCTTCTGAATGTGACCAGCTGGCTTAAAAAAAAGCCTGGTACGCCGGAATTAAGTCTGGAAAGGCCCCTGTTTGATACAGAGGTTTATGTTAATGGTGAAAAGAAATATGTCCTGCCGGATTTCATTGTCACAGCAAGGGCTCCTGACGGAATGACGGTCAGAGTGGTAATCGAAATGATGGGATATGAAGACAGTGATTACTGCGCGAGAAAATCCTGGCAAAATACCGGCATGAAGCAGATTGGTGTTCTGCATACCGATCCACCGAAATGGCTGGATAACGATCATCCCCCTTTTGAGAAACATATGTACGGTGTTTTTATGCATCTCAGGTACTGAGATATTTCGTGGCTCAGTTCTGTTACTTTCCCCGTAACATTGTCTGTTGTTACGGGGAAAGTCCGGTTTTTGTATTTCTCCTGAGAATACTCAGACTGTGATGCTGCCACAGCGTCAGCCGGCTTTCTGAACGGTTTAACACCACTTCATGTTAATGATAATCACTATCATTAAATCTTGACATGCCATTTTCTCCTTAATAAATTAATACTGTATATGTATCCATGTATATAAGCAGTTATTTCATTTGTTTTCCTCAGAGGATGAAGGAGATACCGAATGTCTGACCCTGTACGTATTACAAATCCCGGTGCAGAATCGCTGGGGTATGATTCAGATGGCCATGAAATTATGGCCGTTGATATTTATGTAAACCCTCCACGTGTCGATGTCTTTCATGGTACCCCGCCTGCATGGAGTTCCTTCGGGAACAAAACCATCTGGGGCGGAAACGAGTGGGTCGATGATTCCCCAACCCGAAGTGATATCGAAAAAAGGGACAAGGAAATCACAGCGTACAAAAACACGCTCAGCGCGCAGCAGAAAGAAAATGAGAATAAGCGCACTGAAGCCGGAAAACGCCTCTCTGCGGCGATTGCTGCAAGGGAAAAAGATGAAAACACACTGAAAACACTCCGTGCCGGAAACGCAGATGCCGCTGATATTACACGACAGGAGTTCAGACTCCTGCAGGCAGAGCTGAGAGAATACGGATTCCGTACTGAAATCGCCGGATATGACGCCCTCCGGCTGCATACAGAGAGCCGGATGCTGTTTGCTGATGCTGATTCTCTTCGTATATCTCCCCGGGAGGCCAGGTCGTTAATCGAACAGGCTGAAAAACGGCAGAAGGATGCGCAGAACGCAGACAAGAAGGCCGCTGATATGCTTGCTGAATACGAGCGCAGAAAAGGTATTCTGGACACGCGGTTGTCAGAGCTGGAAAAAAATGGCGGGGCAGCCCTTGCCGTTCTTGATGCACAACAGGCCCGTCTGCTCGGGCAGCAGACACGGAATGACAGGGCCATTTCAGAGGCCCGGAATAAACTCAGTTCAGTGACGGAATCGCTTAACACGGCCCGTAATGCATTAACCAGAGCTGAACAACAGCTGACGCAACAGAAAAACACGCCTGACGGCAAAACGATAGTTTCCCCTGAAAAATTCCCGGGGCGTTCATCAACAAATCATTCTATTGTTGTGAGCGGTGATCCGAGATTTGCCGGTACGATAAAAATCACAACCAGCGCAGTCATCGATAACCGTGCAAACCTGAATTATCTTCTGAGCCATTCCGGTCTGGACTATAAACGCAATATTCTGAATGACCGGAATCCGGTGGTGACAGAGGATGTGGAAGGTGACAAGAAAATTTATAATGCTGAAGTTGCTGAATGGGATAAGTTACGGCAAAGATTGCTTGATGCCAGAAATAAAATCACCTCTGCTGAATCTGCGGTAAATTCGGCGAGAAATAACCTCAGTGCCAGAACAAATGAGCAAAAGCATGCAAATGACGCTCTTAATGCCCTGTTGAAGGAAAAAGAGAATATCCGTAACCAGCTTGCCGGCATCAATCAGAAGATAGCGGAAGAGAAAAGAAAACAGGATGAACTGAAGGCAACGAAAGACGCAATTAATTTCACAACAGAGTTCCTGAAATCAGTTTCAGAAAAATATGGTGCAAAAGCTGAGCAGTTAGCCAGAGAGATGGCCGGGCAGGCTAAAGGAAAGAAAATACGTAATGTTGAAGAGGCATTAAAAACGTATGAAAAGTACCGGGCTGACATTAACAAAAAAATTAATGCAAAAGATCGTGCAGCGATTGCCGCAGCCCTTGAGTCTGTGAAGCTGTCTGATATATCGTCTAATCTGAACAGATTCAGTCGGGGACTGGGATATGCAGGAAAATTTACAAGTCTTGCTGACTGGATCACTGAGTTTGGTAAGGCTGTCCGGACAGAGAACTGGCGTCCTCTTTTTGTTAAAACAGAAGCCATTATAGCAGGCAATGCCGCAACGGCTCTTGTTGCACTGGTCTTCAGTATTCTTACCGGAAGCGCTTTAGGCATTATCGGGTATGGTTTACTGATGGCTGTCACCGGTGCGCTGATTGATGAATCGCTTGTGGAAAAAGCGAATAAGTTCTGGGGTATTTAAATAAAATATAAGACAGGCTGTCTATCTTACAGACAGCCTTTTTATAATAACAGAAAGAATATATATCATACTTAACGGAAGAGATAATATGAAAACAGTACCCGTATAAACAGCAAGCAATCCCATTTTTCCAGGTGTATCAGCAAAAAAACCGCTGTTCCAGAAATCAGGCCGGGTAAATTTCAGAGCTGTATCCTCAATATACCATTTTGCAACCGGATACAAAACCATTCCGCAGAGAGAAATACACCAGAACAGTAATCTGTATTTAAAATCATAATCCCATGACATATACAGCATATATCCCCCCGTCACCCATCCCCACCACATATTATTAAAATAATATTTTCTGTTCATCTGCCTGTTTTCCTTTCTTTTGCACTTTTGTCAGTGTACTGATGCATGACAACATAACCACAGCATGATAATAATAATCAATAACAATAAGCTGTGTCACGTTTACATCATGGAACGGAGGTGCTCCTGTGACTTTTGAGCAGAAAAAAGCCCGGGCCATTGCCCTGATGGACAGCAAAAAGATGTGGCGGAGCAATTATGCCCCTCCTCTTCTGCGTATTCTCTGGCGGCTGGGTATCCGGCTTCCGCCATTACCCTTTATGCCGTTCTGGCAGGTCACGGTGCTGACGGGGGGCTTATGGGGCATTTCCTGGGGATGTGCAATGTGGTTTATCTACTGGGGGCCGTCAGGAATGGTGGCAGGTGAGGCCATTATTATAAGTATCACGGGGGGTTTTTGGTTCGGACTGCTCATGGCCTCTTTCCACTGGTGGCGCAGGAAAGTTAACCGGCTGCCACCATGGGATAACGTGTAAACCGTGCTGGTATGTTTTTACGGGGTGACGCTTTCATTAACCTGTACACGAACCTCCATTCCGGCATCGTGACAGGCCTGCAGCCACTGCGCCACTTCCAGCGGATCGCCCTCCAGGCGTACCACCCTGCCTTCTTTATTCCATAACTGCAGACAGGTGCTGCCGTCGAGACGCACCACAAAATCCCCACGGCAGGCCTGATACGTCATGCCGTTCAGCTCCACCGCCAGATCAGTGGCAGAAGTGCCGTCTGCGGGCAGACCTGCTGCCGGGACCAGCGGCAGTACGACGACTTCTGCCGCACGCTGTTCTGCCCGGAGGCGGTCCTGTTCTGCCAGCAGCAGAGGCTGTGCCACGGCCCAGCCGGCGTCCGTCAGCTCGACAGCCAGCTGCAGATTCGGGGCGCGCAGGGTACGCAGCCAGCCGGCATCCTCCAGACGACGGCAGGAGGCGCGCAGGTTTGGCCCGTAGACCGGGGCTTCCCCGCTTCGCTCCAGCACCCGTTCCAGGTCCCGCGTCAGCACGGGGCCCGGCCGTTTTTCATCAAGGGCAGCCAGCACAATCAGCACTCTCCGCTGCAGTGGCGACGGTCGGCGGCTCTGAGTCATTTCCAGTCATCCTCCGGCCAGATGAGCTTTCTGAGGCGCTGATGGTCGGCGTCAATGATCTCCTGTCTCTTTATGGCATTCATTGAGGCATAGCCATTTATGGCCAGTTCATGCCAGAAGATCAGCACGGCTCCGGCTTTGGCTGACTCGCAGAGATAAATCGCGCCCTGGCTGTCCAGATTGCATTCCCGGATGCGTCGTTCCGCAAACCGGGTCAGTTGTTCATAACTGAGTGAAAACACCCTTTCTTCATCCATCCTGCACGCTCCATCTGATAATGTTCTGACAGGTAAAAATAATATCCTGCATGATTTGTGTGCTCCTGATTTCTGATATGATTTTATGTGTGTTTTTTATTATCATATCATTCGCGTCTTTTCTTCCGCGCAGATCCGGTTTCCGGCGGTTCAGGATCTTCTTCAGCCCCGCCGGCGCGCAGCGGTCACCGCATTCCATATCTTGTGGTCATTGTCCCTTTCCATGCGAGATGATACCCCATATATTGTGTTACATCCTGTTCCGGACATACAGCCGCTGCACACCGGAAAACACCGCTTTGCTTATTCCGCGTGCATGATTCACTTCCGGAAAGTTGTAAATACGCAGAAAATCGGATTATCTGAAAACCACTGTTCGGTAATTTAATGGAGTGGTTATATGCCTGATTATTATTTCAATATGTGAAATTCATTTTTGTGAAAGTCACTTTCTCAACAGAGTAGCACTCATCTGGCGATGATTGAGGTGTGGTAAAATTGCACGGCTAACTATTCAACTGAGGAAATGACATGTTTACTGCATTCTATGAGAGAAATGATTTCAGTTATGCTTTTGAAAAAATCCGTAATGCGATTTCCGCGCCAGGAGAAAATAATGTTTATGCTGCAACAGAATTAGGTCTTGGCATTCTGCTCCGTAAATACGAGCAGTTTCGCCGGGAGCTGGATGCGGCCGGTGAGCTGGGAAACTGGGAATATGATCTCGATACCTACAATCACTGTATTGCGGTGCTACAACGTTACTTCACCGGTAATCCATCCGGACTGACAGAACGTGATGCCCGGATTTACAGTCATTACCTGCAGACTGAGCACAAAGGGTTTGTGAAGCTGGCTGAAGAACTGGCTGCTGACCGCTGAATACATACAGTAGGCGGGATTTCCGGATAAGGTACCGAACCGGGGCTGTTAAAAGATTCTGGAGCTGAAATGAAAAAGGGAAAAACGTTAGAACCGGGGCTGCTGGCCAGCGACAGCGACTGGCACAATAATGCCTGCCTGAATTACATGCCGGATCATGGTACAGCTTACACTGAAGGTTACAGGCGAGCTGCTGATATTCTGATTAACCACATTGATGAATCCGGGCGGGACCAGGATTTTCTGGTTTATCCGGTGTTGTTTCTCTACCGACATCACTTGGAGCTCCTTATCAAACAAATTATCGGACTGGCCCTTGCACTGGCAGAAGACCCGGATAAACACCAGTACAAAAAAGATGACCATAACCTGAATAATCTATGGCCGCTGGCACAAAAGCTGATCCTGGAAGTTGATGACAGCTACCGGCCTTCCGATTTTAAAATCGTCAAAGAGGTGGTTAAAGCTCTTCACCAAGCGGATGAACGGGCGACAGATTTCCGATATGCCAAGAGAAATGACGGCACCCGGAGCCTTGAAGGAATTCATTACGTCAACACCCGCCGCTTTGGGGAAAAAATGGGAGAGGCTTCCGATTTACTTGACGGGGTCGACAACGGCCTCCGGTACCTGCTGGACTGTAAGGCCGAATGGAATCAAATTCTGGACAGCTTCTGACAGCCAGAAACGGCGCGAAAAATCCATCAGACTTACCTGAACAACTAATGATACTGAGATACCGATCATGACTGGCCTCATACCTTCAGCTACTTCTCAGGGCTCAATGGCCGCCCTGCCAGTGACCATCGACTATCCCACAGCACTGGCCTTACGGCAGATGGCGCTCGTTCATCGACAGGAATTTAAACCCTAAAAAGATTAAAAAAACACCCAAAAACGGATGTTTATTCAACACTGCCTGCGTGCCATGAGTGCACCGCCGTCAATTAAA